>OMXL01000026.1 GCA_900314985.1 uncultured Prevotellaceae bacterium
CAACATAATCTGTTGTCTTAGCCCTCAAAATAAAGAAAATGAGACCACTTAACATTTATTAAGTGCCTTACTCTTGTTTTTATCTTAGAAATCGGAAATGAAAATAAATATCAATTTATTTTGCATTTCACTCGATTTGCACTATCTTTGCAGAATAGTAACTATAAGTATAACAAAACTAACGATCAACGCAATGAAGAAGACCATTATCACAGCACTATTTCTGAGCATGGCGGCAGTGAACATGTCGGCACAGTTACTCTACAAAATCAGTGGCAAGGGACTTGCGGCACCATCGTATATCGTGGGGACCTACCATCTGGCACCGAGCTCGTTTGCAGACTCTATTCCCGGCATGCGTAAGGCCATGGCCGACTGTCAGCAGACCTATGGCGAACTGGTAACCAGTCAGATGATCAGTGCCGACAGTACGGCGATGCTCCAGCAGGCTATGATGTTGCCCGACGGTATGACGATTGACAAGGTGCTGTCGGCCGAAGAGATGACACGACTGAACGACTATATGAAAAAGCTGATGGGCATAGATCTGACCAATCCTCTGCTCAAGCAACAGATGGGCAAAATGAGTCCTCAGGGACTGAATACCACGCTGACCATGCTTGGCTTCATGAAGAAGGAAGGTAACGTAAACCCCAACAACCTACTGGACGACTATTTCCAGAAAGAGGCGCTTGCCCAAGGAAAGGGCGTGGGTGGACTGGAAACCATCGAGTTCCAGATTCGTGTCTTGTTCAAGGGCATGACCCTGGAGCGTCAGAAGGAGGGGCTGATGTGTCTGATTGACAATGCCGACTTCATGGACGAGATGGGCGAAAAGGTGCGTCGCGCCTACTACTCTAAGGATATCATCGCTCTCAAGGAGGCGATGGATACCAAGCTGCACAACAGTTGCGACAGCACACCCGAAGAGGAGGCACAACTGATAGACAACCGTAATGCCGACTGGGCAACCAAGATGCCTGCCATCATGAGCCAGAAGCCTACCCTCTTTGCCGTTGGTGCCGGTCACCTGCCAGGTCCCAAGGGTGTCCTCAGCCTGCTACGCAATGCCGGCTATCAGGTGGAAGCAGTGAAATAGCTTTTTATCTTACTTCACGATGTCGTCAATGGCCTTGCGGTTCTTGGCCTTCATCTCGTCGGCGGCATAGCCTAAAGGAATAATCACGGCAGGCTCTTCATTCTCAGGCATGCCAAACTGCTCCATGCAGAGGTTGGCGTCGAAGTTGCAAACCCAACAGGTTGCCAGTCCCTGCTCCGTAGCAGCCAGACAAAGGTGTTCCACGGCAATGGCGATGTCAATATCACCATGGCGCTTGCCATCGAAGCGGACCCATTCTTCGTCATGCAGCACAGAGGCAATGATATACATCGGAGCCGACTTGAGCCAGTCGCGACGATAGCACTGCGTCAGTTTGGCCTTATCCTCTTCGCTGGTAACAATATGAAACCGCCAGGGCTGCTTGTTGACTGCTGAAGGTGCAAAGCGCACACACTCCATGATGTAGTCGAGTTTCTCCTTTTCAACACTCGTAGGCTGATAATCCCTACAACTATACCTTGCTTTTGTAAGTTCCAAAAAGTTCATAGTCTATCTGTTTGTTAAATCTGGGTGCAAATTTACGAAAAAACACGGAATTATGAGTACCTTCGCATAATATTTCTAAGAGTTCCTACTTACTTACTGAAAAGAACAGACAATATTTTAGTAAGACCAATTCCCTCGAAAAACATAAAAGAATCCTCTGTATCATAACGATATAGAGGATTTTTGATAGTATCCAATTAGTATATATATCGCGCACGACTTATTGTTAAACAAGCTTAAAGTTTTAGATAAATCGCTTGCGATATAAAATAAACTATTTATCTTTGCACCCAGAAACATCGCAAACGATATAAACGGTACAAACAAACACTAATGATAATATTATAAGGTATGGCAAAGATTTATGATTTCAAGGCTCAGACGAGCAGAGGTAAGGAACTGGATTTCGCTCAGTTCGAGGGTAAGGTACTGCTGATTGTCAACACAGCCAGCAAGTGTGGTTTCACTCCTCAGTTTGCAGGACTGGAGGAACTGAACCAGAAATACAAGGACAAGGGACTGGTCATTATCGGCTTCCCCTGCAACCAGTTCAAGGAGCAAGACCCCGGTTCTGACGGTCAGATTGAGGAGTTCTGCCAACTGAACTACGGCGTAACCTTCCAGATTATGAAAAAGGGTGATGTCAATGGTCCAGCTGCCGAACCCATCTTCGAATATCTGAAGGCACAGGCTCCCACCGAGGAGTATAAGGGTCTGAAGGCTAAAGCTACGCACGCCCTCTTGAAGAAACTCAGCAAGAGTGTAGAGAAAGACAGCGACATCCTTTGGAACTTCACCAAGTTCCTCATCTCAAAGGACGGTGAGACCATCAAGCGCTATGCGCCCACCACAGAGCCCAAGGACTTTGAGAAGGACGTAGAGGCCATGCTGGCTTAATAGAGGACAAAAGTTCAATATTATGCACGCAGAATTACAACTCGACAATCAGATTTGCTTCCGACTCTATACGGCAGCACGACTGGTGACACAGGCCTATACGCCGATGTTGACAGCGCTGGGCATCACCTATCCACAATACCTCGTACTGATGGTACTGTGGGAGAATGACAACCAGCCTGTCAACGACATTGCCCGCCGTCTGCTGCTAGAAACAAACACGATTACTCCCCTACTCCAGCGTATGGAGAAACTTGGACTGGTCAGTCGCAAGAAGGGCGAGCAGGACAAGCGCCAGCAGATAGTGAGTCTGACAGAGGAAGGAAAGGCACTGGAGGAGAAGGCATTTGCCACGATTCCCTCAGGCATGGACCAGCAGCTATCAGCCTGTCCGCTGAAGCTCGAAGACTATCAGCATCTGGCAGAGGAGCTGGATTCCATCATTGATACATTAAAGAAAGCTTCGTCCTGATGATGGTACTCGACGTGGTCATGGGATAAACCTATCTTGAACAAAAAAACGATATAAATTTGTTTTTTCGCTCAGTTTGCACTACCTTTGCAAATGAAATGACAAGTATTCACAAAACCAACATCCTACTGGCACTCGTGGCACTGGCACTGGCTGTGCTGTGTGTGCTGAGCATACTGACATGACGGACAACAGACAGAAACGACTGATTATACGCCTCAGCAGAGGACGCTTATCGTTTGCTACAACAGACGGTAGCGAGGTACTCTTCGAAGAATATCCGCTGAACAGCAGCATCTCGATGGCTGCCAACCTGCGTGAGGCACTACGCACAATGCCCCTGCTGAGCGACGACTTTGAGCGCGTACTGGTGATGGTCGACGCCCCCACACTGATGGTGCCTGCCAACCTCTTCATTGAGGAGGAGAGCGAAGCACTCTACCATCATGCCTTCACCGGTGATGAACAGTTGCAGGTGATGCATACCGTGCTGCCCGACCTGAATGCCGTGGCACTGTTTGCCATACAGAAAGACCTGCGTAGCGTCATTGCCAACCATTTTGGTGATGTGAGCTATAGTGCCGCAGTGGCTCCCGTCTGGCGCCATCTGCACCAGCGCAGCTATACGGGTCAACACCAGAAGTTGTATGGTTACTTCCACGACCGCAGACTGGAGGTATTCAGCTTCCAGCAAAAACGTTTCAAGTTCTGTAATTCCTTTGCTGTCAACAATCCTAACGATGCACTCTACTACCTGCTGGCAGGTTGGAAACAACTGTCGCTGGAGGCAGAGCACGACGAGATGTATCTGGTGGGCGACATCAATGAGCGCGAGCAGCTGATGGCAGAGGCTCAGCGTTTTGTGAAACACGTCTTCTATATCAATCCCACAGGAGAGTTTAATCGTGCACCAGTCACCCAAATCAAGGGCATGCCGTACGACCTCATCACCTTATTCGTGAAGGGACGATGAACGTTGAACGTTGAACGTTGAACATTGAACATTGAACGTTGAACATTGAACATTGAACGTTGAACATTGAAAGTGGAAAGTTATGAGAATAATCACAGGAAAATATAAGGGTCGTCATTTCGATATCCCACGCACGTTCAAGGCACGTCCTACGACGGACTTTGCCAAGGAGAACATCTTCAACGTGCTGGTGCAGTATATAGACTTCGAAGGTGCCACCGCCCTCGACCTTTTCTCTGGTACGGGCAGCATCTCGCTGGAGCTGTTGTCGCGTGGCTGCAGCCAGGTGGTCAGCGTAGAGATGGACCGCGACCATCACCGCTTCATCCAGGAGTGTGTGAAAAAGTTGGGTGGTGAAGGCATCATCCCCATCCGCGGCGATGTCTTCCGCTTTGTCAAGAGTTGCAAGCAACAGTACGACCTGATCTTTGCCGACCCGCCCTATGCCTTGAAGGAGTTACCCCAGATTCCCGACCTGATTATCGAGAAGCAACTGCTGAAAGAGGATGGTATCTTTGTCTTTGAACACGGCAAAGACTATGACTTCTCTGGGCATCCCAACTTTGTGGAACACCGTAGCTATGGCAGCGTGAACTTCTCGCTTTTTAGAGCAACGGCGACATCAGGCGAGTAAGCGACTCCAACAGGCGCGCCCCAAAGCGGGGAGCTATACGGTCGGGCAAGTCGCCCAATTCCACGCTCTGTTTCTGGTCGTCCAAGAACACCTTTTTCATTCTTAGCGCCATGCCCTCATCATAGACGAAGGCATTGACCTCGAAGTTGTTCTCAAAGGAACGAATATCGAGGTTGGTAGAGCCACAGGTGGACAGCGTGTCGTCTGTGACCAGTGTCTTGGCATGCATGAATCCTGCCTCGTAAAGATAAATCTTAGCACCTGCCTCGTGCAACTCACGCAGATAAGAGCGTGATGCCCAGTCAGTGAAGAGAGCGTCGGAATGCAGAGGACAGATGATGCGCACATCGACGCCACCCACCGCTGCCGTCTTCAAAGCAAAGAGTACGGGTTCGTTGGGCAGGAAATAGGGTGTCTCGATATAGACATAGCGACGAGCCGCCAAGATGGTGCGCACATAACCCTGCATAATCTCAGGATAATGCTCCGTAGGACCACTGGTCACCACCTGTACCACGCAGTTGTTGACGACAAGTTGTTTGTCGCTGTCAATAGGCGGATAGTATTGGCGGTCGCTGATGAGCGTACGATCAACAAAGTACCAGTCGACAAGGAAGGCGCGCTGCAAGGCATAGACGGCGCCACCCGTCAGACGCCACATCGTATCGCGCCACGGCTGCGTACCAGTACCCTTCACATAGCGCAGGGCGACATTCATGCCTCCCACATAGCCTACACGACCGTCGATAACGATAATCTTGCGGTGGTCGCGGTAGTTGGCCTTAGAAGTAAACGACGGGAAGTGTACCGGCAGGAAGGGAGCAACCTCCACACCAGCATCGCGCAACCGCTCAAAGAAGCGATGGCTCACCTTCCAACAACCCACATCATCGTATATCAGACGAACCTCCACGCCCTGACGGGCCTTGGCGATCAGTGCATCAGCAACCAACCGACCTAAGGCGTCATCATCGATGATATACAGGTCAAGATGGATATGATGGTGGGCCTCAGCAATATCTTTCAGCAGTTCAGGGAAGAAGGCATAGCCATCGGTAATAATGTCAATCTTATTGTTCTTGAAGGGCAGTGCCATGCTCTGGTTGATAAACAGGTCAACCAACTGGCGCTGACGTTCCGGCACGCGGAAGTCTTCCTGTTCCACAAAATTCAGCATCGAACGCTTCGTCAACTGATCCATCGAACGCTGGCTGACCATACGTTCCCTACGATGATTGATGCCAAAGAAAAGATAGAAGACGATACCGACAACAGGCACAAAGAAGATCACCAGTGCCCACGCCATTGTCTTGGCAGGCTGCCGGTTGTCCATGATGACATGAATGATAGTTGCTGCTATCAGAATCCATGCCAGCGATACACCTATTATATATAGTAATCCTCCCACCTTTTATCTTTGAACTTTGAGCTTTGAACTTTGAGCTTTGAACTTTGAACTTTGAGCTTTGAACTTTGAACTTTCAACTTTCCACTATACCATCACGTCCGAGCCACGCTGACGCGCCAGGGCATTGCGCAGTTCGAGCATCTCCTTGTATTCGTCCATCAACGGGCGCAACTTCTCCATATCGGCACCAGCTTCCTTCATCTGCTGTTGAATACGCTTCAGTTGCTGACTGACGATATCCAGACGGAAGTCCAGTATCAGGTGTTGTACACGCTGACGCAGCGAAGCCTCACTCGTCTTCATCTCAAAGCTCTTGCTTAGCTGATGGCTGTCAATGCCGAGGGCCGCAGCCAACTGACTGATGGCAGGATCCGGATGCTGCATAAAGTAGTTGAAGGCCTTGAAGTCTGGTTCTACGGAGTGCTCTACGGCCTCCTGCAGAATGGTATTATACAATGGACTGCTGAACGACAGTCCGTCGCTCGACAGGTCATAGTCCACATACTGAGCCACGTTCAGGTTCACCGTACCACCATCGTCAGTCTCCAGACCCTCGAAGATAATCTCCTCACCATGGCGGATTACACTCTGTATGATAAGGCGCTCCACCTCAGACACCTGTTCCTGCTGGGTATGCAGTCCAAAGTTATCGATTTGCTGGCTATTGGCTATTGGCTGTTGGCTATTGGCTCGATTTTCGCGTTCCTCTATCCTGCGCTGTTCTTCCTTGTCGCCAGCAATATATTTGTTGGTCTGCGAAATCAGTGTGCGCTCATTGACATCCAAGCGGCGCGAGCACTCGGTGATATAGGTTGCACGTACGATGGGGTCAGGAATCACGCTCACTGAGCGAACGATATTGTTGATAGCCTCCGCACGCTTGACGGGGTCTTTCACGTTCTTCAGCAACAGGTCAGTCTTAAACTCGATGAAGTCTGTCTGGTGCTGTTCGATATACTCCTTAAACTGCTGAGCGGTATGCTTGCGACTGAACGAGTCGGGGTCGTCACCATCGGGCAACAGCAGTACCTTGACGTTCATGCCCTCCTGCAACAGCATGTCGGTACCACGCATGGCTGCATGAATACCAGCCTCATCACCATCGTAGAGCAGCACGATATTGGGGGTGAAGCGGTGTAACAGGCGTATCTGGTAGATGCTCAGTGCAGTACCACTGTTGGCCACGACATTCTCCAAGCCACACTGGTGCATGGCGATGACGTCGGTATAACCCTCCACCATGTACACGCAGTCTTCCTTGACAATGGCTTTCTTAGCTTGGTAGATACCATAGAGCTCGCGTTCCTTATGATAAATCTCGGAGTCGGGCGAGTTGACATATTTCTGCTGTACTCCCTTCGTGGCAGCATCAAGCTTACGACCACCAAAGGCCACTACCTTACCACTGACATTCAGCCACGGGAAGATGGCACGACCTGCAAAGCGGTCATAGACGCCATGCTCGTTCTCGATACATAGGCCCGTCTTGACCAGAAATTCTTCCTTATAGCCCTTACGCTTGGCCTCGTTGACCAGTGCATCACGCTTGGTAAGGGCAAAGCCTAACTTAAACTTCTCGATAATGTCATCGCGGACACCACGACTACGGAAATACTGTTTACCGATAGCCATACCGTCGACATTGTTTTTCAGAATGTCGTGGAAGTAGTCACAAGCCCATTCGTTGACCACAAACATCGACTCACGCTCACTCTGTTCACGCTTCTCGTCGTCGCTGAGCTCGCGCTCCTGAATCTCTATATTGTATTTCTTGGCCAACCAGCGCAGTGCCTCGGGATAGGTAATCTGCTCGTGCTTCATCAGGAAGTTGATAGCATTTCCGCCCTCACCACACGAGAAACATTTACAGATTTGGCGGGCTGGAGAGACCATGAACGACGGTGTCTTATCGTCATGAAACGGGCACAAACCCTTGTAGTTAACACCCGACTTGCGGAGGTTAACAAACTCACCTACGACATCTACGATGTTCACGGCATCCATTATCTTGTCTACGGTCGCTCTATCAATCATCGACTGCAAAATTACAAATTAATTTTCAACTTTCAACTATCAACTATCAACTTTTTTTTGTACCTTTGCACTCATTATGATAGTTTGTATAGCAGAGAAACCCAGCGTAGCCAAGGATATTGCGCGCATCATCGGAGCGACGGCCAGCCGCGACGGATATATGGAAGGCAACGGCTATCAGGTGACGTGGACTTTCGGTCACCTGTGTGAGCTGAAGATGCCTGAAGACTACACGCCCATGTGGAAAGCATGGAGTCTGACAGCCCTACCCATGATACCCCCACGCTTTGGCATCCGTCTGAAAGATGATGAGGGTATCAAGAAGCAGTTTGCCGTCATCGAACGACTGATGCAGGCTGCTGACGGCATCATCAACTGCGGTGACGCCGGTCAGGAGGGTGAACTCATCCAGCGCTGGGTGATGCAGAAGGCAGGAGCTACATGTCCTGTGCAACGTCTATGGATTTCGTCCATGACTGACGAGGCCATCCGCGAGGGTTTTGCCACGCTGAAAGACCAGTCGAACTATCAGTCACTCTATATGGCTGGTCTCTCTCGTGCTGTGGGCGACTGGCTGTTAGGCATCAACTGTACCCGCCTGTACACTATTAAATACGGTCAGAACCGCCAGGTGCTCAGCATCGGTCGTGTGCAGACCCCTACCCTGGCACTTATCGTCAATCGCCAGAAGGAGATTGACAACTTCAAGCCAGAACCTTACTGGGTATTGGCTACTGTTTATCGCGACACCACTTTTACCGCTACCAAGGGTAAGTTTACCTCCAAGGAAGAGGGTGAAGAGGCCTTTAAGACCATTGAAGGCAAGCCATTTACCATCACACAGGTAGAGAAGAAGAACGGTAAGGAGACACCGCCCTCACTCTACGACTTGACATCCTTGCAGGTGGACTGTAACAAGAAGTTTGGCTTCTCGGCAGAGACTACACTGAACATTATCCAGCAACTCTACGAGCAGAAACTGACGACCTATCCACGTGTTGACACCACCTTCCTGCCCGATGACGTCTATGCCAAGTGTCCACAGACCATGAACGGACTCTTCCAGGTGAAGCATGCTGGCACAGCGCCCTACGCAGAACTGGTACGCCCATTAGGAGGAAAGGCCCTGCCAAAGTCGAAGAAGGTCTTCGACTCGTCGAAGGTCACCGACCACCATGCCATTATCCCTACAGGCATGATACCCACGGCTCTCACCGACATGCAGCGTAAGGTCTTTGACCTCGTGGCACGTCGCTTTATCGCCGTCTTCTATCCTGACTGCAAATATGCCCAGACCACGGTGCTCGGTACTGTTGACGATATCGAGTTTAAGGTGACTGGTCGCACCATCCTTGATCCAGGTTGGCGTGCTGTCTATGCCAAGGACCCCAAAACAGAGGATGAAACAGAATCACCCCTCTCTTTGGAGGGGTCGGGGGAGGCTCAAGAGCGCACACTACCTGCTTTCCAGAAGGGCGAGAGTGGTCCTCACCAACCTACGCTGACAGAGAAGATGACCACACCACCACCTTATTATACAGAGGCTACGCTGTTGCGTGCGATGGAAACGGCTGGTAAGCTCGTTGAGGACGAGGAGCTGCGCCGTGCCATGAAGGAGAATGGTATCGGTCGTCCTTCTACGCGTGCCGCTATCATCGAAACGCTCTTTAAGCGTAAGTATATCCGCAAAGAGCGTAAGCGTCTGGTGGCTACACCTACTGGTATCGAACTCATCGACCTCATTCGGGAAGACCTGCTGAAGAGCTGTGAGCTGACAGGTATCTGGGAGAAGAAACTGCGCGACATCGAGTCGCAGAAATATGACGCCCAGCAGTTCATCAGTGAGCTCAAAGCACAGGTTACCACCATCGTTCATGATGTGATCAGCGACCCCACCAACCGTCGTGTCACCGTCATGCCGGAAGAAGAGGCTAAAAAGAAAAAGAGCAAGAAAGAATAACTAACAATAAACCTGAAAATCCTTATGAGAAAGTATTATTGCATACTCGTCTTAGGACTACTGGCCATTGTCACTGGCGTGCAGAGTCAGCCATTATTGAGAACACACGTAGAAACGGGCGATGTGGAAGGAATCGTTGACGGCAAACTGGCCGTCTATCGTGCCATCCCTT
Source organism: uncultured Prevotellaceae bacterium (assembly GCA_900314985.1). Lineage (GTDB taxonomy): Bacteria > Bacteroidota > Bacteroidia > Bacteroidales > Bacteroidaceae > Prevotella. The sequence goes on from OMXL01000026.1 coordinate 10,157, forward strand.
ATGCTGCGCCACCTGTGGGTGACCTGCGTTGGCGTGCCCCACAACCCGCACTGGCTTGGGAGGGTGTAAGAAAGTGTGACACCTTTGGTCCCATGCCTCCACAGCCCACACATCCTGGACGTACAGCAGACATGATGAGTGAGGACTGTCTGTATCTGGGTATTGCCACACCAGCCAAGTCGGTCAGCGACCGTCTGCCCGTAATGGTTTGGATTCATGGTGGCAGTTTCCGTACAGAGTGGTATGGCGGCGACTTATGGACCAGCCTTGCCCGTCGTGGTGTCGTCATTGTCAGCGTGGAGTATCGCGCTGGAGCCTTAGGATTCATGGCACACCCAGAACTCAGTAAGGAATCGCCTGACGGACATTCTGGCAACTACGGTCTGTTAGACCAGATATATGCCCTGCAATGGGTACAGCGTAACATTCAGAATTTTGGCGGCGACCCATCGAAAGTCACCATCTTTGGTGAGTCGGCAGGTGCCATCAGCTGTAGCATGCTCTGTGCCTCACCATTGGCCAAGGGACTTTTCCGTGCTGCCATCAGCCATAGCGGTGGTTCGTTTGCTCCTTGGAGAGACCAGCCACGCACACTGGGTATGAATGCTTCACAGAAAGGTGCCGAGCAGCAGGGAGTGGTTTTCCAGAAACACCTGAAGAAAAAGAACATCAAGCAGATGCGTAAGATGACGGCTATGGAACTATGTGACGGTGATGTAGGCTTTGCAGGCTTCTGGCCCTGTGTGGACGGTTATGTCATCTGCGACGACCAGTACCGTCTCTATGAGCGTGGGGAATATAACGACGTACCTGTCATTGTGATGACCAACAGCGACGAGGGAGCCCTCTTCGCACCAGGCAACATCAAGGCAGAAGACTATAAGAAAACGGTTAGCAGCATCTTTGGCGACTGGGCCGATGAAGCTTTGAAGATTTATCCAGGCAATACCGACGACGAGGCATGGCACGGCTTTGGTGATGCTTTCCGCGATATGGGTTTTGCATGGCCTTCCTTTGCGTGGGTAAGCCTACAAGCCAAGACGGGCAAGAGTGCTGCCTATGCTGCCTATCTGGCTCAGCCCTCTAAACGCAGTTTCTCACAAGACCCACGTCGTAAGGGCGTGGCTCATGCTGACGACATCATGTATCTGAACAACGAATTCCTCTCTCAGCCTGACAAGTATCCCCATGAGGCTGCAGTGTCAGAAATCTTGCAGCAGTACTGGGTGAACTTCGCCAAGACAGGCAACCCCAACGGTAAGGGTCTGCCCTACTGGCCTACCTTCGATAAGGACAAGCCCACCACCATGCAATTCAGCAACGGTGCCTCGCTCATCATGGTACCCAACCGCCAGCAGATTGACTTTGTAGACCGCTTCTATAAGGCTAAGCGTGAAGAGACGGAAATTCAACGTCGATGATTGGATTCTTATACTTAATACAATAAAACAAGGAGAGTCTGCGTTATATGAAGGTATGCGCAGACTCTTTTTCATCATAGGTGTCACTGTAGTGACCATGCTCCTGACGGGGTGTGGTGCTGAACAGGCTATGAAGAAGGGCGACCGTTTCTATGCGCTCGGCGAATATTATGATGCTGCCACACAGTATAAGAAGGCCTATTCACAGACACCTGCCAAAGAGCGTAACCAACGTGGACAGGTAGCGCTGAAGATGGCGGAGTGTTACCGCCGCATCAACTATACACAGAAGGCTATCGCCGCCTACAACAATGCCATCCGTTATAAGCAGACAGACTCGCTGACCAACCTGCATCTGGCTCAGCAACTGATGAAGAATGGTAGCTACAAAGAAGCCGCCAAGTATTACCAGATGGTGCTCGACTCCCTGCTTCAAGATAATTCTCCATTCTCAATTTTCCATTCTGAATTGGCGAAGACAGGTCTTCGCTCCGCCCAGCAGGCACCAGAATGGAAAAAGCAAGGCTCGGCATATACCGTAAAACGCGAGCATCTGTTCGACTCACGACGTGCTGAATACTCCCCTATGCTGGCTGGCGAAGAGAACAACCAGTTGTTCTTCACCTCTACCCGCAACCAGGCCAAGGGCGATGAGTTCAGTGGCATTACTGGTACGAAGAATGCTGATATCTTTGTCTCTCAGAAAGACGATAAAGGCAAATGGCAGCGACCAGAGGAGATTGACTCCGAATTAAATAGCGACTACGACGAAGGAGCATGCTGTTTCTCGCCCGACGGACGCACCATGTATCTGACGCAGTGCCGTACTGATGCTTCCTATCCGCGTTATGCAACTATCATGACTAGCAACCGCTCAGATGCAGCATGGGGCAAGGCTACAGAACTGGTCATCACCCGTGACACTCTGTCTGCATACGCACACCCCGCTGTCAGTCCAGACGGCCAGTGGCTCTACTTTGCCAGCAACATGCCTGGTGGACAAGGCGGCTACGACATCTGGCGTGTAGCTCTTACCACCAGTGGTCTGGGAGGTGTAGAAAACCTGGGGGCACCCATCAACACTCCTGGCGACGAACTCTTTCCCACATTCCGTCCCAACGGCGACCTCTACTTCTCCAGCAATGGTCATGAGGGTATGGGAGGACTGGACATATACTATGTGGAAAGTGAAAAGTTGAAAGTGGAAAGTGAACAGTTCAAAGATCAAAGTTCAAAGTTCAAAGTTCAACATCCTGGCTATCCGCTGAATTCGCAAGGTGATGACTTCGGCATGACCTTTGAGGGACTGCTCAATCAAGGATTCTTCTCTAGCAATCGCGGAGATGGCAAGGGTTGGGATCATATCTACTCGTTCTACAACCCAGAGATTGTGCAGACGGTCAAAGGCTGGGTGTATGAACAGGACGGCTATGAACTGCCACAGGCACAGGTGTACATGGTGGGCAACGACGGTACCAACATGAAGCTCAGCGTCAAGGGCGATGGTTCGTTCACCCAGCAAATCAAGCCAGGCGTCGATTACGTCTTCTTAGGGACCTGCAAAGGTTTCCTGAACCATCAGGAGCATCTACGTGTCGAGCCTGTCACAGAATCAGAAGAGTATGTGTTGCAGTTCCCGTTGGCCAGCATCACGGCACCTGTACTTATTGAGAACATCTTCTACGATTTTGACAAGGCCACCCTGCGTCCAGAGTCGACAGCAGCGCTCGACAAACTGATAGCGCTGTTGGAAGAAAATCCCAACGTGACCATCGAGTTGTCGGCCCACTGTGACTATAAAGGTTCTGCGGAGTATAATAAAGGATTGTCACAACGACGTGCAGAGAGTGTGGTAGAATACCTCACGGCTCATGGGGTAGCCAGCGACCGCTTGAAGCCCGTCGGCTACGGCAAGGAGAAACCCAAGACCGTCCGTCGTAAGCTGACTGAGAAATATCCGTTCCTCAAGGAGGGTGATGTTTTGACCGAAGAGTATATCAAGACACTGAACGAGGAACAGCAGGAGATGTGTAACCAACTGAACCGTCGCACAGAATTTATTGTGCTACGTACTACTTACGGACTATTTCCGAAGAAATAGCCTCTCCGACCCCCACAAAGAGTAAGCCAAAGAGAACGGTTGCTACCATCAGCAGATTAACGCTAATGGTTTGCACAGCCATCGTACGCAGCATCACTTCAAACTGAACGGCCAGCAAATCCCAACCGTCAATCAGTACAAACAGGATAGCAAATACCACCACACAACACAGGTTCCACAGACGTGTAAGCAACGTGCGATGAGCTGCCAATGGTGAACGCTGGGGCAGACGCTGCATTACGCGCTCCGTAAAGCCATTGTCAGGAATCTGCTGCTGGGCGGCTTCCTGGAAGAACTGCTTCAACAAAAGGTCATTATCTTCGGTCATATCCATTCTGTCTTAAATAGTTTGCTAACTTATCTTTTCCACGGGAGAGGTGCGACTTAACGGTACCCTCCTTCATCTGTGTAATCTTTGCAATACCTGCAATATCATAACCATCAATGAGTTGCAGGGTGATACACGTGCGTTCGTCAGGTTTTAAGAGTGCCAAGGCAGCATAGAGGTCCATCTTAAGACCCACCCCCGTCCCCTCCCTACAGGGAGAGGAGTAGTTTGCTTCTACGCTATCCATTTCCCGCCCTTCAGGGAGGGATTGAGGGAGGGTCTTTCTCTTATAGTCGTAGAACACGTTATAGGCAATGCGCATAATCCACGTCTTGAAAGAAGCCAGTCCCCTAAACGACGCGATATTGGTATAGGCTTTGATAAAGGTATCTTGTGCGAGGTCGTCACTGAGTTGCTCATCGCCCATCGTCTGGCTCAGGAAGAACCGACGTACAGGTGACTGATATCGACGTACAAGCTCATCAAAAGCTCGCTTGTTGCCGGATACCGCCACCTGCGTTACGAGTACTATGTCGCTACTGAGCAATGCCACTCTTCTACCCTATTATCTTCTTACCTAATTATTATCTTTACATCTGCTGTAATAAATTCTTCGGTGGCATCACAATCCATGCGACAATGTAGAACAGTACTCCTGAGAAGCAGGTGCAGAGCGTAAGGAAGGCATAAGCCAGGCGTACAGCTACAGGATCGAAATCCAGATATTCAGCAATTCCTGCGCAAACACCGCCTAATACGCGGTCGTTGCTACGATATAGTTTCTTTGTCATAGTTGTCAATCTCCTATAATTGGGTTATATCATTTTTATTTTCTTTGCGTGTTGTCTTAGAGACAAACACCTTACCTAATCCGATGCAGAATACCAAAGCACCCACACCAAAGCCTACCGTACCGGCAGCATAGCCAAGGAAGATCATCAGACCGACTCCAACGAAGCACTGACGAATGCCCTTATTGTACTCTTCATCGGCACTGCCTGGCTGGTCTTTGAGCAACTGGTCGGGAATGGGTTGTCCCTGCTGCATGGCCATCTGTGCCAGACGCATCTTATCCTTGCGGTTCTTGTTGATGAAGTAGAACACTGCAATGATGATGAATACGGGCGACAGCACGAAGATGATAAGCAGTACGGCCAGTACGAAAAGCATGCCCGACATCTGAGAATCCACAAAGTCAAAGAGGCGATCGGCACTCTTGACAACCTGGGTATCATCCTCGTCATCGAGTGGCCAGTTGTCGTCAGCTGCAGAAGTCTGAGACGTCGATGTCGTATCAGAGAAAGCCTCTACAGCATCCTTACCTGTCGAATCCACCAGTTCAGTCAGCTGGACAGTCTGTGGTGTATGGCGATGTTTCTGGGCAACAGCCTCGGTCGTCATGCCCAGCGCCAGCAACAGTGTTAATGTAATAATAATCTGTTTCATATTCGTAGTTGTTTTTAATTGCACATCTGTGTATTATTTGATAAGTAACTCATCAGTATCAATATCGCCAGAGCCACGCACATTGTTCTTCATCTCTTTTACAGAGCCCTTCAATGTGATATCGCCAGAGCCTACCAGTCGAGACTCCACCTTGCCACTATTCGTAAAGAACATCTTGATATCGCCAGAGCCTACCAGATCAAGCTCAGCCTGTCGTGTCTCTACATTGTTAACATCCACATCACCAGAGCCTACCAGCGATACCTTCACGCGGTCGCAGATAACGTCTTCAAAGGTAATGTCGCCAGAACCACGCAGCGAGATGTCCAAGTTGTCGGTATCGAGCTTACGCTCACAACTAAAATCGCCAGAGCCCTGCAAGTTGATACCTAAGAAGTCTGGAGAGGTGACATACACAGTAACGTCGTCCATGTCTTCGCTACCCCAATGGATAAAGGACGTTCCATTCTTCATATTCACCTTCAGCGTGTTGTGCTCCACCTCTGTCTCCACATTCTTGATGGCTTTGACAGGTCCTTTCACAACGACGGAGAAGGAGTCGGCTTGCATATAATGCACATCCAGAGAACCCAGCAGCGTAATACGCTCAAAGTTCTTCAACGCACGACGCTCTTCTGCCAGTGGTTTATCGGATGAGTAAGTCACCTTCAACCCCTTACAAGAGGCGAATACTGCAAGTGCCATAATGGCAAAAACTATTTTTTTCATACCTTACTATGTTATTGTTTTTAACCGTTAGACGTAATGCAACTCAAAGAAGTTGCAAAGGGAGTGAAAAAAAAATGAGAAACTCACTATTTTGACATAGCGAGACGGACTCCTACCACGCCACGGATGTCTTTTACATCAGAGTTTCTGCGTGATACTCGGCACGACTTACCATAATACCACCAGCTGCCACCACGATAGACATGCTCTTTACCACTGGCAGGGCCTTGTGGATTGGTTTGTGCCTCTTTGCTATACTCGCCAAACCAGTCTGAGCACCATTCGTTGACATTACCAGACATGTCGTAAAGGCCGAGTTCATTGGGGGCTTTCGACTTGATGGGATAGGGACCGTCATGGTGTTCTCTGTTAGAGTCAGCACTATAGCGAGCCACATCCCTTGCATCGTTGCTTCCACTATACACATAGCCCTTACTCTTCGTGCCACCACGGGCAGCAAACTCCCATTCTGCCTCTGTGGGCAAGCGGAACGTCTTTCCGGTCTTCTCATTAAGTTTCTTGATAAATGCTTGGCAATCATCCCACGACACATTAACAACTGGCAGATCGTTACCCTTATAACGCGACGGATTATTACCCATTACTTCCTGCCACAGCGCTTGGGTGACTTCTGTTTCACCAATCAGATAGTCGTCCAGCGTAACACTGTGGACTGGTTTCTCATCTGAACGGGCTTCACCTTTCTGTTCCTCTGTAGCTCCCATCTGGAAGGTACCGCCTTTCACGGGTATCATATTAAAAGTGACGCGGCCAACAGTGATTATGTTTTCTTCACCTTCCTTCTTCAGTTTCACACTGACAACATGTGGCTGTTTAGGATCGTTTACAATCACCTTTCCTACCTCAGGAAGATAGTCGGTAGCCTGTACACGATAGTCATATGAGCCAAAAGGCAACATTTTAGTAACACTTCCGTTCTGAACAGCGATTCTTTCTCCGTTTAGCTCAAGGGTTACATTGGCAGGACTCAACTGGAAGATAACAAATTGCGAAGTAGGTGCAGCTTCTTCAGCACTTTTCAGCACGTCAGCAGTAAGTGTCAGCACATAGGTCCTTGCACGTCGCAGCGTCATTCCCAAATCATAGTCACGAAGAGGCATGTATCCATCATGAAAGATGCTGAGTCGCTTGACACCTTCTGGAACATATACCCATGTCTCACCGACCTTCTGTTCCGTCTTTACTACACCTAAAGATCCTGCATCAAAAGAAAAGCCGGTCAAAGTAGTCTCAACTTTGATGAGAGCACATTTCTGCCCGTTCTGGTCCATTACCATCGTTCCTGCCGTATTGGCTGTCAGATCAGCCTCATCCAAGCGAAAACTCTGAACGGACAAACTCTGTGCCTGCATGACAGTGATGCATAGCAATAGGACAAGTATAAAGGAAAGTCGCTTCATTGTCTCACGTTTGTAATAATACAATTGCAAAAGTACAAAAACTTTCTGAAATATGCATCTGTTTTTCCGAAATTTATTACATTTGCAGCATGAAACAAATAATCATCTTATTCATATTATGGATTGTCATGTTTCCAACGACAATAAAAGCTCAGTCGTGGGAAACCATCCAACATAGTGGCCAGTACCTTTGGGGAATGGGTTATGGAAGCACTGTAACAGAAGCTGACAACAACGCACTTGCAGACCTTATCAGCAAGATAGCCACCCACGTACAAAGCGACTTCCAACAGGAAGAAAGTGAAACAACAAATGGCAACAAGACCGATCAACAGTCGTATGTGCGCAACAGGGTTCAGACCTATTCACAAGCCACACTGACCAACGCCGAACGTTTGGTGTTGAAAAATGAACCTGACGCACAAGTGGGACGATATATCCTCAAAACAGAAATACGCCGACTCTTTGAAAGCCGCCAAAAGAAAGCCATAGACATGGTACGAAGCGCCCTACGTGCTGAGGAAGCTGGCAAAGCTGATGATGCACTGCGCAACTATTACTGGGCGCTGGCACTGGTACGCTCGCTGCAGTACCCCAACGAGGCCATTTTCAAAGATGATGACGGAAATAGTCATCTACTGATGACATGGATACCAGAACAGATGAATCATGTGTTTGACGACTTGAAGGTTTCTGTGGTTCAGCGCAAGGGTGATGATGTAGACTTAAGTATCGCCTATAGAGGCAAACGGGTCAGCAGCGTAGACTACACCTACTTCGACGGCCGTGACTGGAGTGCTATCAACAGTGCGAAGGACGGCGCTGGTGTATTGGAGTTGGCGCGTGGCAACCAAAGTACGAAATACCAGCTAAAATTTGAATACGAATATTTAAGTGAGGCCCATATTGACAAGGAAGTAGAAGCCGTACTGCGAGTACTTAGCGGCAGGGCCATGCGAAAAGCTTATACTACTGTTGACGCTGCTACCGTAACTGGTGAAGCGTTCACCACACAAGAGAGTTTCACCCAGACTGACGCATCCATTCTGAAAGCTCCTACAAGTACGGCAGCCATGCAAGCTAAAGACTACGACCGAGCTGTCAATAGCGCACTAAACGCCATACGAAACAAGTCCATTACTGGTGTAGAGCAGTATTTTACCGCAGAAGGACTGGACATCTTCCAACGTTTGGTATTCCAATATGGTACCGCCCGCATTATCGGCTCACCCCAGATTACTTTCTACAGTAACGATGGCGGTGAAGTGACCGCCCGTGGTGCTAAGGTGGCATTTAGTTTTAAGAGCGGCATCCGCAAGTCGTTTGTTGAGGATTTGGTATTCACATTCAACGCTACTGGCAAGATCGACAACGTCGCCTTCGGATTGGGCAAGACCGCTGAAGATGACATTCTTAACAAAGGGGTATGGAGCGAGTCGGCACGTAAGGTATTGATGGCCTTCTTAGAGAACTACAAGACTGCCTACGCCTTGAAGCGATTAGATTATATCAACACCATCTTTGACGACGATGCTGTAATCATCGTAGCTAACGTAGCCAAGAGAGCTCAATCATCATTAACAGACGGACAGCGTTATCAAGACAATAAAATCATCAAGTACAACCGTTATTCGAAAGACCAGTATCTGAAGAACCTCAGCCGCTGCTTCAGCGCCAACGAGTTCATCAATATCCGTTTCGCCAACAACGACGTTGTAAAACTGGGTAAGGGAGGTGAGACCTACGGCATACAGATATCACAAGACTACTATTCATCGTCCTATGGTGACAAGGGTTACCTGTTCTTGGAAGTAGACGTCAACGATCCCAAGCAGCCTATCATCAAAGTACGTACTTGGCAACCTGAGAAAGATCCAAACTTCGGACTATACGGCCCAGGTGACTTTAAATGATTAAAGCCACTAAATGCACCATCTAAAAGCTCCAAGTTCGTCGTGAACTTGGGGCTTTATCATTGAAGAAACAAACTTTTCATTCCATTTGTTTTGTTTTGTTACTATAATTATGTAATTTTGCAAAATAATGGTCCAACTACCTGCTGTTTTCACGGAAAAAACACGCCTGCTGATGGGCGAGGAACGCTTCGAACGCTACCTACAGTCGTTTGAAGAGGAACCTCCTGTGAGCATTCGTCTGAATCCAATGAAAGCTTCCCCCAACCTCTCCAAAGGGAGGGAATTCCAAGTGCTTGATGGAGAACGAGTGCCCTGGTGTCGCCATGCTTACTATCTGAAGAAGCGTCCCAATTTTACCATGGACCCCTTATTCCACGCTGGCTGCTACTATGTGCAAGAGGCTTCCTCGATGTTTCTTGACGAAGTGTTGAGACAAACCTCCCCCATCCCCTCCCAAGGAGGGGAGCCCCATTCCTCCCCTTTGGGGAGGTTAGGAGAGGTTCTCGACCTCTGCGCAGCCCCTGGTGGCAAGTCGACATTGCTGCGTTCGGCACTGCCCAAGGACTGTGTACTCTACAGCAATGAACCCATCCGCAACCGTGCCAACATCTTGTTGGAGAATGTGACGAAGTGGGGCTACGAAAACCACCTTGTCACCAACAACTACCCCAAGGACTACCGTAAGAGCAAACTGATGTTCGACCTCATTCTCTGCGATGTACCTTGTTCTGGTGAGGGAATGTTCCGCAAAGACGAGGCCACCATCCGTGAGTGGAGTCCTCAGAATGTAGAGAAGTGCTGGCAGTTGCAGCGCGACATTGTCGACGACGCCTGGGCCTGTCTGAACGCTGGCGGACTACTGATATATAGTACGTGTACCTTTAATACTAAGGAGAACGAGGAGAACATCCGTTACTTCTTGGAGCAATACGATGACATGGAGGTGGTCCCCATCAACATCCAGCCCGAATGGAACATCACAGGGTCCTTGTTGGAAGGCTTCCACGAGCCTGTCTACCGTTTCATCCCTGGTATCTCGCGCGGCGAAGGACTCTTTATGTGCGTGCTGAGGAAGAACCTCCCCCCTACCCCCTCCAAAAGGAGGGGGAGACAAGAGGCGCTGAATATTCTGACATCAGACATCAAACATCAGACATCAGCCCTCAGCCATCATACATCAGACATCAAAGTCGACTTGGATTACAAATCGGCTATTGCCTACCTGCGTGGCGAAGCTCTCGTGCTTCCTGAGGATACGCCGCGAGGCATTGTAGAGGTGAGCTTTATGGGCCACCCCTTAGGACAAGCGAAGAATATCGGCACTCGTGCCAACAACCTATACCCCAAAGAATGGAGAATCAGAACAACACATATACCCAACGAATATGAAGCAATACTTAGACATACTGAACAGAATACTGACTGAGGGCACCCAGAAGGGTGACCGCACAGGAACAGGTACCATCAGCATCTTTGGTACGCAGAGCCGCTACAATCTTGCAGACGGTTTTCCCCTGCTGACCACCAAGAAGCTGCACTTGAAGAGCATTATCTACGAACTGTTATGGTTCTTGCAGGGCGACACCAACGTGAAATATCTGCAGGAGCACGGTGTTCGGATTTGGAATGAGTGGGCTGATGAGAATGGTGAGCTGGGGCCTGTCTATGGTCACCAGTGGCGCTCATGGCCTGACTATGCTGGGGGCACCATCGACCAGATACAATACGTCGTAGACCAGTTGAAGAACAATCCTGACTCACGCCGCATGATTGTATCGGCATGGAATGTGGCAGAGGTCAACAAGATGGCACTGCCTCCTTGTCACACCATCTTCCAGTTCTATACGGCTCCCCTGCCCGATGGTCGTCGTCGCCTGTCGTTGCAATTGTATCAGCGTAGTGCCGACACCTTCCTTGGCGTACCTTTCAACATCGCCTCGTATGCCCTGCTGTTGCAGATGATGGCACAGGTCTGCGATATGGTTCCTGGCGACTTCATCCACACCACAGGCGATACACACCTCTACCTGAACCACCTGGAACAGGCAAAGCTACAGTTGACCCGCGAGCCACGTCCACTGCCTACCATGAAGATTAATCCTGATGTAAAGAGCATCTTCGACTTCCAGTTCGAAGACTTTGAACTGGAGGGTTACAATCCATGGCCTCACATCAAGGCAGAAGTCAGCGTGTGAATAATTGAGAATTGAGAATTGAAAATTAGGCATTATAATGAAAAAGATTACAATAGCTATTGACGGCCATTCGTCGTGCGGCAAGAGCACGATGGCCAAAGACCTGGCCCGCACAGTGGGCTACGTATATGTTGACACTGGTGCTATGTACCGTTGTGTTACCCTTTATGCCCTGCGTCACGGACTGTTTACTGCCGACGGCATCAACGAGGCAGCGCTGCGTGAAGAGATGCCCAACATCCAGATATCGTTCCAGTTTAATGCTGAGACAGGCCGTCCTGACACCTATCTCAATGGTGAGCTGGTAGAGAATGACATCCGCACCATGGAGGTCAGCAACCATGTGAGTCCTATTGCCACACTGGGCTTTGTCCGCGAGGCGATGGTTGCCCAGCAGCAACAGATGGGTAAGGATAAGGGTGTTGTGATGGATGGTCGCGATATTGGTACCGTTGTCTTCCCTGATGCCGAGCTAAAAATCTTTGTCACCGCCAGTGCAGAAGTTCGTGCTCAGCGTCGCTTCGACGAACTAAAAGGTAAAGGCATGGAGGCCGACTACGAGGATATTCTGAAGAATGTACAGGAGCGCGACTATATAGACTCTCACCGCGAGGTATCACCTTTGCGCCAGGCAGAAGATGCCATCCTGCTCGACAACTCACACATGACCATCCCAGAACAGAAGGAGTGGTTGCTCGAACGTTTCAAGGAGGCTACACGATGAGGATCAATATCATTGCAGCAGTAGCCAAGAACCGTGCCATCGGTTTTGAGAACAAACTGATATACTGGTTGCCCAACGACCTGAAGCGCTTCAAGGCGCTGACCACTGGTCACACTATTATCATGGGGCGCAACACCTATCTCAGTCTTCCAAAGGGTGCCCTACCCAATCGTCGCAATGTGGTATTGTCATCAACTATCAGCGAGTTGCCTGGTTGCGATGTCTATCCCACCCTCGACGCTGCCCTCAAGAGCTGTCGCCCTGATGAGGACATATATATAATAGGTGGAGCACGCGTCTATGAGCAAGCCATCAGCATGGCCGACCGTCTGTGCCTGACAGAGGTTGACGACACGCCTGCTCAGGCTGACGCCTTCTTTCCAGACTATAGCGACTGGCAGGTTGTCAACAAAGAAGCGCATCCAAAGGATGAACGCCATGCCTTTGAATACGCCTTTACAGATTATGAACGGACTCGTTAAGAGCCCGTTCATTCATTTTCATACCTTATTCCTCAGCCAACTCCTCTGAATCACTTATAGGTAACTGACGCTCAAAGGCTGAATGGAACGAAATCAGCGTCTGCGAGCTTGACAGTCCTAAGGGTTGCAGCTGGTCATGGATAATCGTCAGCAAGTGATGGTTGTTACGCGCATAAATCTTGATGAACATATCGAAGTTACCTGTTGTATAGTGGCATTCTGTCACCTCTGGTATCTTCTTCAGTTCCTCCAATACATGGTCAAAATCTTCTGGGTTCTTCAGATTCAAGCCAATGTAGGCACAGGTCTCGAAGCCAATTTTCTCTGGGTCGATGATAAACTGCGAGCCACGCAGGATGCCCATAGTTGTCAGTTTCTGAATACGCTGATGAATGGCAGCGCCACTCACGTTACACACACGAGCCACCTCTAAGAAGGGAACACGTGCATCTTCACTAATCATGTGTAGGATACGTTGATCCAACTTGTCAAGTTTCTGAGTTGCCATAATCTTCTTTATATTTTTTGTTTCACGCTTTCTTTTTTAATTCTTTTCTCTGCCGAGTAGTTGATGTTCAGCGCGCCTGCCTTGCGCAATTCCTGCTTCACATCATTGATGATGCCCATCTCCGTGTCTCTGTCGGCACGGATGGTTACCGTCAGGTGCTGGCGGTCGTCTTCCGACATTTCGTTGCGCTCCTTGGCAATCTCATTGCCAATCTCAGCAACAGTCACATAGCGGTCGCCCATCTGGATACGTGTCTCATCAGAGACGATGCGGCCCTGTGCATCAACAGGTTTACCGATGAATATATACACCAGTCCGGTCTTGCCAACCTCCTTGGTCAACTCAGTACCTTGAGGCACGTCGTAGTGTACCTTGGGATCGACATCGCGCATGTGAGTGACGAGCATGAAGAAGAACAGCACTGTAAAAATCAGGTCTGGCATCGATGCCAGGTTCAGTCCTGGCACACTATTACTCTGTCTTCGCTTAAATCTACCCACTATTCTCTATTCGTTATTCACTATTCACTGTTCACTATTCATTAGCGTCAGCGTTCTTTACTCCTTCCATGATTTTCATGGGCTGGATATTCAGTCTTTTATAGGCAGCCACAATACTGTTCTGCATCTCGAAATAGGCATTATAGCTGGTATGACGCCCTGTCTCCACCGCAATCACATATTGGTCTGTCTGTCTGGAGGCCAGAAAACTCTCTACGTCCTGACGCAGCTCGTCGAGCGTCACGGTCTTGCCGTCACACGACAGCACATCATTGTCATCGATGGCTATCTGCAACACGTTAGAGCGGTTGACATCACGTTGCTCCTGACGCTGCTCGTCCATGGGTGCCAGCTTTCGCCCCAGCCCATGGTCGGTATCCATCGACGAGGTCACCAAGAAGAATACCAACAGCATGAACGAGATGTCTGCTGTCGACGTGGTATTCAGTTCGGGAACCTCCCCTTGTCTGCGTCGGAACCGCATAGCTTATTTCTTGTTACTCAACCAAAACGAACGAACGGTAGAGACGATTGTCACCACCACGGCAACGCCCATAGCAATATACATCAGCCACAGCATCACCTCTGCCAAAAAGAAACTACCTGCTTCAGCCATTGTTACGAGCTTTATAGTTAGTAATGCTGTCCATCAGTACGATGGCACCCTCCTCCATCTGAGTAGTCAGACGGTTAATCTTCGAGAGAATATAGCTATAGAAGAACTGCAGGATGATAGCCACGATGATACCGAAGATGGTGGTAATCAGTGCCACCTTCATACCCTTGGCAACAATCGTCGGGCCGATATTTCCTGCCACCTCAATCTGGTCGAAAGCCATCACCATACCTATCACGGTTCCTAAGAATCCTAAGGATGGTGCTATAGCAATGAACAGACGTATCCACGAGCATCCCTTCTCCAGATTCGAAATCTGCACCTGACCGTAGTTCGTCAGCTGGCGGTCGATATCCTCCACGCGCTCACGGATATGCATCAGCGCCTGGTAGCAGATAGAGGCCACAGGACCACGCGTATTACGACACAAATCCTTAGCACCCTCTACGTCGTTCTGTTCCAGACGGGCATCGACATCTCTCAGCAACTTCTTGGTATTTACCTCAGACAGCGTCAGATAGACAATACGCTCTATGCAGAACGCCAAGCCCAAAACCAACGCCAGGGCCACCAGCGCCATAAAGCCTGCCGAGCCCTCCATGAATTTCCTTTTCAACTGCTTGTGCAGACCACCGCCCTGAAGGTCCTCGTCGGCACTGCTCAGGTCGGCATCAATCAGCGCCATCGCTGAGTCAACAGCCAGCGAGTCTGTTGGCGCTACCGTCTCCGTCGTATCTTTTTGCGGCGTAGTTTGTCCGTTTACAATAGGCGTTTCCACCCATAGACATACTGCTATCAGCAGCAGCATGATGTTTTTTCTCATAACACATTATAATTAAATAGCCCTGCAAAGGTACAAATTATTTTTCAAATATCAATTATCAATTATCAATTATCAATTATTTTTAGTACCTTTGCAAAAATTTTGCAATCATGGAATATATGTCTCAAGAGGGCTACGACAAGCTCGTTGCCGAACTACGTCAGTTAGAGAGTGTTGAACTGCCACAGGTCAGGGATGCCATTGCAGAGGCTCGCGACAAGGGTGACCTCAGCGAGAACTTCGAGTACCATGCCGCCAAGCGCGAGCAGGGTCGTCTGTTAGGTCGCATCCGCTTCATGCAACGTGTACTGGAGAATGCCCGTGTGCTCGACACCTCCCACCTCTCTACCGATAGCGTAGGTCTGCTCAGCAAGGTCGAGATCACCAACGAGGCCAATGGCAGTCGCATGACCTATACCATCGTCAGTCCCCATGAGGCCAACCTCCGCGAAGGCAAGATTTCCATCAAGTCGCCCATCGCCCAAGCGCTGCTTAACAAGAAAGCAGGCGACACTGTTGTGGTCCGCGTGCCTGCCGGTATGGTCAAGCTGCGCATCGAGAGCGTCTGTCTTAGCGCATAAAATAAAGGGAACCGACTATGGTTCCCTTTATATGTAACTTTCGCGGAGAGAACAACAAAGCTCCAAGGTTTTACCTCGGAGCTTTGAATCCTGCGGAGAGAACAACAAAGCTCCAAGGTTTTACCTCGGAGCTTTGAATCCGCGGAGAGAACAGGATTCGAACCTGCGAACCGGTTTTGCCGGTTACACGCTTTCCAGGCGTGCCTCTTCAACCACTCGAGCACCTCTCCTTTTCCAATGCGTCTGCAAAGGTACGAATAAGCGAGCAAATAACCAAATTTATTTGAGTTTTTTCAATCGTGAGTACTTTCCACTCCATTTTTTCGCATTTTCGATTTAAAAAGTGCTTACACTGCCTACATACCTACATAAATTTGCCTTATTTTATTGAACCCCAATATATTACAAAAATACAAGCATACATTAAGCCTACATAAAGCCTACATATTGCCTACATTAAACCCATTGAATTATACAGCTAAAACAGATCTGTATTAGCCTAATACAGTTCCGTATTAGCCTAATACGGCTCCGTGTACAGCTGTCTTATAACCGTATTAGCCTATCTCCCACCCTCATTTTCATCAAAATCATGTAGGTTCATGTAGGCTTTATGTAGGTATTATGTAGGCCATAAATAAACATATAATACTAATCCACAATACATTACAAATATTTTATGTAGGCATGTAGGCTATAAATGTTTTTAAAAAAGAAAAAGACTCCGCAGAGGTACCATAATCTTCTAAACCTTCTGTGCAGACTGGGGTTCTGGAAGGGTACCTCTTTCCACAAGAGGTACCAAAGAGGTAGTACAGAGGTACCCCTTCAGACACTTCAGGCACTTAGGAATGAAAGAGAAAAGGGGGAGGTCTTGGGTACCTGTTGGGTACCTCTTGAAAAAAGAGGTACCCCTCTAAAGTACCTTTATTTAAAGGTATTCCCAACGATTAGGGTACCTGGGGAGGTTTTGCCGCGATTTTCTAACACTGTAGAATACTGAGTGCACACGAGAACCATCATTCCAATGCACATTATTTTACATACAACATTTTCCTGACACAGGGGTCATCCCTCTGAGTTATAAAAGAAGTATAATAATATATGAGCAATTAATGCCAAGAAGAGCGCAAAGTAAACTGTGTCATGCTACATTTGTTGTAGTCTGACACTGTTTACTTCACACTCGTCACAAGCTTACTTCGTTTTATGATTAATCTCCTTTAGAGTAAGTGAGATATTTGCCAAAACTTTCAAAAATCCCCAGCTTATCAGTGAAGACAACAAAACCATTATGGTAGTTGCAAAACCTGCAGGATTAAATATCTTTTTAGATGTATAATGAAACTCCAGGTCCTGAATAAAAGCTACAGTAAACAGACATATAACAGCAGCAATAATACCACACACCAATACTATAGTGGCTATAACTTTTAGCGTGTTTTCTGCACTATTGTCATCTTGGGAAGCAGCTTTGGGGAAAACTTCTGAGGTGGACTTTCCCGCCACACCTAACACTTCATTTATATTCTCTTCCATAACAATCTCTATTTTTGGTTTTTGTACAAAATGTAGAAGAATAATGCTAATGTCGCGCTAGAAACTATAGATAAAATGTTTGTGGCAATGCTAATTGCAGGGTGCCATTCAATGACATCTGCATTAATTAGTAAATAAAATAAGGTTATGAAGATGCTTATTATTGCACCTATCATTCCCCATAAGGTTGCAGTTTTAAGTTTCATATTATACAATGATTAGTTGAACATAAAAATATTGCGATTAACGAACATATTCTATTTCGCTTTCTTTGATAGTAAATGTACTACCATCCATATATTCGATTTCGACACCTGTCAGGATGAGCTTCTTAGCAGTAGAGTTATACCAGGCACATCCCCAACATCCTCCGCTACTTCTTCCTGGCTTAACAGGCCCAGTATCCCTTCCTCTATAGTTCCTGTATCCACGTATCTCACAATCTACCCTATCGCCAACAGCATTAATCGGATAACCTTCCCAAATAAGATATTTAATTGTTTTATCAGACAGGTTTTTATAGTAGAAATAAGCGTCAACCCCAGAGGCACTATTAGGTCGGCCTAAATATGCACTTGTAATTTTAATTGTTTTCTTTACTTTGCTAATTCTTTCTGCTCGTGCGATGCTATCTTTTTTAGCATCAAAAACAGGTTTTGCAGAAGGTTTATCGGCAACAACGACAGCAGTGCTGTCATAAAATTCTTTTTGTTCAGATTGCTTATTTTTGCCAGTTGTTCCTATTAAAACTATGAAAAGAAGAAAGATTGCGATGATGGTAACAATCACTATAAGAGCCGTAAGCCCACTATTGTCAGTTTGAGGTTCTGTGTTTTTGTCGCAAACGGTAGAACTTACAGGGGCATTGCCATTATTATCCATAGTATCCGTGTTATCATTAATCTCAACGGATTGCTCTTCGGGTTTCTGATTTCTATCTCTTTCTGCCTTCCATTGTAAGAATTCCTCAAATTCCTTTTTTTCTTCTTCTGTCATAATGCTATAGTTTTAGTTAATTGTTACATCATTATAGGGAACGAAAAAAGCGTGAACTTCTATATCTTTCCCTGAAGGCTGTAGGAAGGCCCATAATTCAAAGATACGGAAAGCCCACGCCTATGACGTGAGCATTCACATAATCTCTTCAACGAATTATTGGCATCTTCCGATGCTTACACCTTTAGAACTTCCTACATTCTCAGGGGCTGAACGAGATAGCGAACGCTAAATCTTAACCACGATGTCTTGTATTTCTTGCGAAACACTGTTGCAAATATAGCAAGAATTACTTTATATTCCAAATTTTTGCAGCATTATTTTGAGCACTTCACAGATTTTGTGATGCCAATAGTGAAAGTAGCGACGTTAATTCTTGGCATTCATCCTTTAGGATACAATTCCCTTTAGATCAGAAAAGATAGGAAAACGTTTGGCAATGTCGAAATAAGTTAGTAGCTTTGCAGGGCTATTACTATGGATTGGGAAGCCTTTGAGAAACATAAGCCGTTCGCTGGCGAGAAGAAGCCTTCGATGCTACGGCGACGGGTGGGTCACGATTACGAATCGCGACGGATATATCTCATTACAATGACCGTTGAGGGGCGTCGCCCTCTGTTGGGCCGTCTTGTGGGAGACGCAGAAGCGGCGGAGGGCAGTCCAGAGGCACCAAGAATCGAGCTGTCGCCATTAGGCGAAGAGGTCAGAAACTGCTGGACTTCTATCAGCAGTTACTACCCTGAGGTGAAAGTGCTGGCCATCACGATAATGCCCGACCATCTGCACGGCATCCTGTTCGTAGAACGGCAGATGGAACAGCACTTGGGAATGGTTATCAAGGGATTTAAGGCGGGCTGCAACAAGGCCTACCGCAGATGGCTGGCGGCGCAAGAGGGGCTAGCGGGTAGGTCTGTGCCGCAACAATGTTGCAGCAAAGAAAGCCACGGCGACGAAGACAGCAAAGAGAACAACGGCAGCAGCAAAGAAAACCACAACGGCGACGACAGGACGCACGGTTTTCTATTTTCACGGAACTACAACGACCACATTCTTGAAGGCGCTGACGAACTGGAGCGTTGGTTCAACTACCTTGACGACAACCCTCGCAGATTGGCAGTAAAGCGCCAGCATCCGGAGTACTTCACTATAGTTCGTCAGAGAAACATCGGGGAGTGGTCTTGTCAGATGGTTGGCAATCAGGCTCTCCTTAGTTATCCAAAGAAGGCGGCAGTTGTTGTTCATAGTGCATGGAGCGACGAGGAATACGAGAAGAGAAAGCAGAAGTGGCTTGCCCTTGGCGAGAAGGGAGGCGTCTTGATTAGTGCTGCGATTGCTACCAGAGAGAAGGTGGTGATGCGTGAGGCGATGAATCGTGGCTACCGCCTTATCGTGCTTCGAGAGAATGGCTTTCCTCCTTTATACAAGCCTGCGGGTGAGTCGTTCGATGCCTGTTCTAACGGGACTCTGCTCCAGGTAAGTCCTTGGGAATATCACATGAACCGACGCACTATTTCTCGTGAACAGTGCCTGCAACTTAACAGGTTGGCTGAACTGATTGCTTCCTCTGATTTTTAGGTAAAACAAAAAAAGCGAGAGAAATACCAAAGATTTCTCTCGCTCCTTATTTAATTACGGAACACCAGTCCGTCGCCAAACTCATCGATGATGATAGGCTTTGAGCGGTCCACCTGGTCAGCAAGAATCTTACGCGACAACTCGTTGAGTACCAAGTTCTGGATGGCACGCTTTACAGGACGGGCTCCGAAGTCAGGATCATAGCCCTCGTCAGCCAGATAGCTGATAGCCGCATCGGTGGTTTCGAGGTGGATGCCCTGTGGCTCCAAGATATCCGTTACCTTCTTCATCTGCAGGCGTACCACATCGGCAATCTGCTCCTTGGTCAGCTGTTGGAAGGTGATAATCTCGTCGATACGGTTCAGGAACTCTGGACGCATCAGCTGGTGTAACTGCTCACGCGTAGCATTGCTGGTCATAATGATGATGGTGTTCTTGAAGTTGGCAGTACGGCCCTTGTTGTCCGTCAGTCGACCATCGTCCAACACCTGCAACAGGATATTGAAGACATCAGGATGCGCCTTCTCTATCTCATCGAACAGCAACACCTGATACGGCTTGCGACGTACGGCCTCCGTCAACTGACCACCCTCGTCATAGCCCACATATCCCGGAGGGGCACCCACCAGTCGAGAGACGGTATGCTTCTCCTGATACTCAGACATATCGATTCGTGTCATCATCTGCTCGTCATTGAACAGATACTCTGCCAATGCCTTAGCCAACTCCGTCTTACCAACACCCGTAGTACCTAAGAAGATAAACGAGGCGATAGGACGCTTGGGGTCTTGCAGACCAGCGCGACTACGGCGCACAGCATCAGAGACAGCGGTGATAGCCTCCTCCTGACCAATGACGCGACGATGCAGCTCAGCTTCCAGATTCAGCAGTTTTTCGCGCTCACTCTGCAGCATACGACTAACGGGGATGCCCGTCCAGCGGCTTACGACCTCGGCGATATCATCAGCGGTCACCTCCTCACGTACCAGCGAATTCCCATCTTGGGCTGAAGTCAGTTGGGCTTGGATGCTCTTGATATCATCCTCTAATGTCTTCAGCTTAGAATAGCGAATCTCAGCCACCTTACCATAGTCGCCCTCACGTTCCGCACGCTCAGCCTCATACTTCAGGGTCTCTATCTCCTGCTTATCCTGCTGTATCTTGTTGACAAGCTGGCGTTCGCCCTCCCACTTAGCACGGAACTGCGTTTCCTGCTCCTTGAGGTCGGCAATTTCTTTATCCAGCAGCGCAATCTTTGGCTCATCGCCCTCACGCTTAATGGCTTCGCGCTCGATTTCCAGCTGAGCCAGGCGGCGGCTTATCTCGTCCAGCTCCTCAGGGACACTGTCACGCTCCATACGCAACTTGGCAGCAGCCTCATCCATCAAGTCGATAGCCTTATCTGGCAGGAAGCGCTCAGAGATATAACGCTCTGACAGCTGGACAGCAGCAATACAGGCATCATCCTGAATACGTACCTTGTGATGGTTCTCGTAGCGCTCCTTCAGACCACGCAGAATAGAGATAGCCGACAGTTCGTCAGGCTCGTCCACCATCACCGTCTGGAAACGACGCTCCAAGGCCTTATCCTTCTCAAAATACTTCTGGTATTCGTTCAACGTGGTAGCACCAATGGCACGCAGTTCACCACGAGCCAAAGCAGGCTTCAGGATGTTGGCAGCATCCATCGCACCCTCACCACCGCCAGCACCTACCAGTGTGTGAATCTCGTCGATAAACAGGATGATGCGACCTTCAGCCTTCGTCACCTCATTAATCACACTCTTCAGACGCTCCTCAAACTCACCCTTATACTTCGCACCAGCCACCAGTGCACCCATATCGAGAGAATATAGTTGCTTATCCTTCAAATTCTCAGGCACATCGCCACGAACAATACGACCAGCAAGGCCCTCAACGATGGCCGTCTTACCCGTACCAGGCTCACCTATTAATATAGGGTTGTTCTTGGTACGGCGACTCAGAATCTGCAACAGACGACGAATCTCGTCATCACGGCCAATCACAGGGTCAAGCTTGCCCTGACGAGCCATATCTACGAGGTTCTTCGCATACTTCTCCAGCGACTGATAGTTGTCGTCAGCCGACTGCGACTGCACCTTCTGACCCTGACGCAACGCCTGGATGGCGGCACGCAGTTCCTTCTCCGTGATGCCTGCATCCTTGAGAATGCGACCTGCCGTCTGACCATCGGTCAGCAAAGCCAGCAACAATGGTTCCACGCTCACAAACTCGTCGCCCATCTTCTGAGCAAAGTCCTGAGCCTTCAGCAATACCTGATTGGTTGCACTCGACAGATACGGTTCCCCACCCGTCACTTTGGGCAGATGCTGCAACTCTGACTGTACCAACACGTCAATCTGCTGAGCATTAACACCCAACTTCTGCAACAGGTAGTTGACAACATCCTTCGCTTTGTTCATGATGCCAGCCAACAAGTGTATCGGTTCGATGGTCTGCTGACCACCGCGCTGCGCAGTATTGACGGCCTCCTGTACCGCCTCCTGCGCCTTAATGGTAAACTTGTCTAATGTCATAGTTTTGTCCTCCTATTTTTATTTGTTCTTTTACCAACAGGCGAACAAACTACGTGCCGAAACGAAAAAATCCGACAAAATGGCATATTCTGCTGCCATTCTGTCGGATTGCGATATCAGATTATTATATTACTTCTCTATCAGAATACGGGCATCTACAGCCACCACATTATCTTGGTCAGCAAGCAGCGGGTTGATGTCCATCTCCTTAATCTCCGTAGCAAAGCGTAGCAAGGTAGAGAGGCGGACAATTATCTCCGCATACTTACGCTCGTTGATGCCCTTCTGACCTCGTGTACCTTGCAGTATCTTGTAGCCACGCAACGAGTGAATCATGGAGTCGGCTTCCTCGTAAGTCAGCGGAGCGAGACCACTCGACACATCCTTCAATACCTCAACGAAGATACCACCCAGTCCACAGAGTACCACATGGCCGAAGCGTGGCTCGTACTTAGCGCCGATAAACAGCTCCGTGCCCTTTATCATCTTCTGCACCATCACGGCTGTAGCATCCTTTATCTGCATCATGCGGTCGAACTCAGCACTCAGCACCTCCTTAGAACGGATATTCAGCGCCACACCGCCGACATCGCTCTTATGCACAGGTCCAACGACTTTAGCAACAACAGGATAGCCACACTTCTCGGCAAAGGCGATAATCTCTTCTTTCTTGTCGCTCACAAACTCAGGAACGATTGGAATACCCGCACTCTCCAGGAGCTCATGGACCAAACGGGGCTCAATATAGCCATTACCGCTTATGCCATCGATGATGCGACGAATGCGAGGCACATCGACACCTTGTATAATTACGTTCTGCTCTGCAGGTGCTGGCGTCTTCATAATCTGTGTCAGCGCAGTAGCCAGCGTCACCTCATCGCTGAAGTTTACATGACCACGATGCAAGAATTCCTGCACCTCCGGGCCTGCCGTATTCACGCTGGGCAGCACAGGGAAGATAGGTTTCTTGCATGTCTGTATCTTCTTATGCAGCACGTCGTACGTCTCGTAAAGCTGCACCAATCCGGGCGTACCAAAGATAACCATGATGGCATCGATATCCTTGAACTTCTTCTCGCAGTAGTCGATGGCAATGCCCAACTGCTCAGCAGTACCCGTAGCCAGAATATCAATAGGATTAGCCACGCTGCTACCAGGGAACAGTTGTGCTTTCAACTCGTCGGCAGCAGGTCCGCTGAGTGGTGGGACCTGCATGCCACCCTTCGACAAAGCATCCGTCAGCATCACGCCAGGGCCACCAGCATGGGTGACGATAGCGAAATTCTTGCCTGTAAAGCGAGGCAACGTAAAGATACATCCTACGGTGGTCAGTTCCTCACGAGAGAAACAACGTACGATGCCAGCTTTGCGGAACAACGCCTCTACTGCTGAGTCACTGCTGGCGATAGCTCCTGTATGACTGCTGGCAGCACGACTGCCTGCCTGCGACGAGCCCGCCTTGATGGCTGCAATGCGACAACCCTTTCTAATCAATGAGGTAGCATGATACAGCAGCTTATCTGGGTCGCTGATATTCTCGATATAAAGCAACTTCACCAGCGAGTCTTTCTCTGGATCAAAGTGCTCGTCCATATACTCCAGCACGGTCTCAATGCCAATGCGCTTACCATTACCTATCGACCACACGCTATTAAACGGCAGACCTTTCGTCACAGCACTCTCAAGGATGAATACTGCCGTAGCTCCTGAGCCAGAGATGAAGTCGACACCCTTGGGGTCAAGATGAGGAATGGGTTTGGTAAATACGGAGTGGTGCCAGCGCGTCAGCAGACCAATACAGTTAGGGCCTATCAGTGAACAGCCATACTGCTCGCAGGTATCGAGAATCTGCTGTTCGAGCAGAGCACCCTCGTGTGTCTCTTCACCAAAACCTGCCGACACGATGATAAAGGCTCGAGTGTGCTTCTCCTTAGCCAACATCTCCACATATTGTGGACAGAACTTCGCAGCCACCACCAGGATAGCCAGTTCTGTGGGTGGCAACTCAGCAGCATCATGGAAGGCTTTGATGCCCTGCACCTCGTCCTCTTTGGGATTAACGATGCGCAGCGTGCCGCTATAACCACCTTGAAGAATGTTGCGCACCACGGCGCCACCAGGTTTATGTACATTGTTGGAGCCGCCAATGACTACGATGGACTGAGGCTCCAGAAGTTCGCGATTAATCATCGAAGTATTTTTAAAATTTGGTGCAAAGATAGTAATTATTATGTAATCATTATGCAGAAAAATGCGAAAATCTTGCAACACGGTTGCAGAAAAACGACATTTGGAAGCTGTTGCAACCAGGTTGCAGAAAGTATTACCTACCTTTGCAAATGAAATTAGCAACAAAAAAAGAAAAGATATGTCACACGAACATCACCACCACGACCATGAACACGGTCACGACCATCACGGTCATCACCACCATCATCAACACGTTGTGCCCAACTCTATGAACGGCATCTTCGTATTCTGTATTGTACTGAACCTACTCTTCGTTGGTATAGAGGCCTTAGTGGGACTGACGCAGAACTCACTATCGCTATTGTCAGACGCAGGCCACAACCTCAGCGACGTATTCAGTCTGGTACTGGTACTCATCGCCTTCCATCTGGCTAAGGTTCAGGCGAAGAGCCACTACACCTACGGACTGAAGAAGTCAACGGTACTGATTTCGCTGGTCAACGCTCTATTGCTATTGGCAGCCATTGTCGGCATCGTCTATGAGAGTATCCTGAAGTTCAGTGAACCCGTAGAAGTCAACGGTATCGCCGTATCGTGGACAGCGGGTATCGGCATCCTTATCAACGGACTGACAGTAGTACTGCTGATGCGCGGTCAGAAGAGCGACATCAACGTGCGTGGCGCCTTCCTCCACATGGTAGCCGACACGCTGGTATCAGTAGGTGTTGTCATCTCGGGTGTCATCATTGCCTGGACAGGCTGGAACATCGTTGACCCCATCGTCAGCCTCATCATCGCCTTCATCATCCTCCTGTCTACATGGGACCTGCTGACAGCCAGTCTGCGACTCATAGTCGACGGTACGCCAGAAGGCATAGAACCTGACGAAATCCGTCAGCACATGATGGAGACAGACCATGTGGCAGACGTTCACCACCTGCACATCTGGGCTATCAGTACCACCGACAACGCCTTGACAGCACATGTGGCCATCGACAGTCTGGAACACATGGAAACAGTGAAAGCAGCGCTGAAACACACGCTACAGGAGAAGGGCATCGGCCACTCGACACTGGAGTTCGAAAGTCCTGACTGTCAGTGCCATGAGCACTGCTGTGACCACGAGCACTAAATAAAAAAGAACCATATTATTGGTAAAACTCGTTAAATGGCTTGGCTGTTTAACGGGTTTTTCGTATCTTTGTCCATTATTTTAATCGGCAAAACTATGAAGAAAACATTGTTAGTCGTTTTAGCAGCATGGCTGCTGATGCCTTTGAACACGTTTGCACAAACATATCAAGCATTATGGAAACAGGTAGAGGATGCCCGCAACAAGGATCTTCCTCGTCAGGCATTGACCCACCTGAAGAAGATTGAGGCAAAAGCACAGAAGGAGTGTGTCTATGGACAGTTGCTCAAGGCCTCTCTACAAACCGCCAGTGTACTGACAGACATCTCGCCCGACTCGCTGGCACCTGCTGTAGTGCGTATTGAGCAGCAGTATGAGGCAGCGAAAGACCCTGTATTGCAGATGGTGTATGCCACCGTATTATACAAGGTCTATTCCGATAATCCATCGCTCGACAATGACACCTTCGACAAAGCCAAGCATTATTGCCAATTGGCAATGGCCAAGCCAGACCTGTTAGCAAAGGTCAAGGCTGACGGCTACGAACCACTGATAGAACGTGGCAAGGATAGCAAAGTGTTTAATCACGACCTGCTGAGCGTTATTGCGCAGGAACTGAACGAGTGGCAGTGGCTATACGACTATTACATGAAGGTAGGCAACTGCCCTGCCGCCTGTATCGCCGCTAGCAAGATAGAGCATACCATAGAAGGATACGACTCGTTGCTCGCCACCTTTGGCGACTATCCAGAGGCTTGCGAGTTGGCTATCTGTCGCTATAACCTAATGGCTGCCGACAAATACACCAATGCGGAGCGCTATGAATGGTTACAGCATGCCTTGCAGCGTTGGGGAACATGGCCTCGTGCCGATGTCCTGCGCAACGACTTAACCACGCTGACTACTCCAAAGTTCACCGTCAATATAGGGCGTCGCATTCAAGAGGTGAGCAAGTCACAGAAGGTACGGCTGACAGATCTTCGCAACATCAACCAATTGACGATGCGCGTCTATCGAACCTCATTGACTGGTGACACCAATCTCGATCCTAATAATAAGAATGACTTCAAAACCATCAAAGTAGGTATGAAGGAGTTGACGGAACTGGCACAGACCCAGACTTTCGCAACACATGCCTCCTACGATATTTTTGAAGACTCACTGCAGTTGCAGGGACTGCCAGCAGGTGTCTATCTATTAGAGTTTTCCACCCAGCCACAGACAGAGGTGGTGCGCTCACTGTACTTTGTTTCAGGAGTACGCATTCTGCAACAAGCCCAGCCAGACAACAGTCGTCGCATCGTTGTGGTCAATGCCACCACAGGACAGCCCATCAAGAATGCAACTGTACGTCTTGGATTCCGCAAGGAATGGAACAAACCTATGACCACCCGTGTGCTTACCTGCAACAGCCAGGGTGAGGTTAGCTATTCTGGCGAACAAAGACCATCATCAGTCTTTGCCTACACCGCTGACGACAACTACTGTCCTGAACAGAACGGCTATGGCAACTACAGCTATTACGAGCGCCAGTACAATGGCGAGCATACCAGTCTGTTTACGGATCGTGCTATCTACCGTCCTGGTCAGACT
Organism: uncultured Prevotellaceae bacterium; assembly: GCA_900314985.1. Taxonomy (GTDB): domain Bacteria; phylum Bacteroidota; class Bacteroidia; order Bacteroidales; family Bacteroidaceae; genus Prevotella. The sequence goes on from OMXL01000026.1 coordinate 37,531, forward strand.
GTCTATGTCACAGCCATCGTGTGGAAAGAGCAGTCTGCCATCGACAATACCGCTATGGCAGATAAGTCGTTGAAGTTCGAGTTGCGCGATGCCAACTACAAGGTGATTGCCGAGCAACAGGCCACCACCGACCGCTATGGAAAATGCAGCGTACAGTTCACGTTGCCTACGGGCAAACTGAACGGTCGCTTCAGCATTCGCGCCAAGAATGGAAGTGTCAACTTCCGTGTCGAGGAATACAAACGTCCAGCCTTCCAGGTAGAATTCGATGAGTACAAAGAGTCTTATCAGGCTGGCGACACCGTGCATGCCACCGCTAAGGCCATGAGTTATGCGGGAGTACCTATTCAAAATGGCAAAGTACACTATACCGTTAAGCGTCGTGTAGCCTTCTGGTGGATGAGCTACAGCCGCTACTGGCAGGGAGGCTATATCGGTAATGGTCTGAACGAAGTGGTTATCAGCGAGGGCGATGCCACCACAGGCGACGACGGTTCGTTTGGTGTCAACATGCCACTGACCATGCCCGATGACCTGGGGCGCCATACCATGTTCTACCATTTCGTAGTAGAGGCTGACGTCACTGATCAGGCTGGCGAGACACACCACGGCACGCTGTCGTTACCATTGGGCAACAAGCCAAGCGTCCTGACCTGCGATCTGCCCGAAAAGGTACGCAACGACCAAATGAAGCCCATCACCTTTACCCGTCGCAATGCTGCAGGTAAGGAGATTACCGGAAAGATGAAATACCGCATTGACAACGGCAAGTGGCTGCAGACATCAGCCAATGCCCCGACAGCCCTGCCCACCCTAAAATCTGGCAAGCATACCATACTGGCTGTTTGTCAAGAAGACACCCTAAGTCAGGACTTCGTGGTATTCAGCCTTGACGACAAGCGTCCTGCCACTGAGACGCACGACTGGTTCTATGTCTCTCACGAGCAGTTCCCTGCCGATGGTTCACCTGTCACCGTACAGGTGGGTGCATCAGACCCCAACCTGTATATTGTCTATAGCCTCTTTGTTGGCAAGAAATTGTTGGAGAGTGGTGCCGTCAAGAAGAATGGCGAACTCATCAATCGCCAGTTTACCTATCGTGAAGAGTATGGCAGTGGACTGCTGCTGACCTACGCATGGATTAAGAATGGTGAGAGCTATAGCCACAAGCAATTCATCCGTCGTCCTATGCCCGACAAGACGTTGAAGATGCAGTGGACCACCTTCCGCGACCGACTGACACCTGGTCAACAGGAACAGTGGCAGCTGAAGATTATAGCTCCTTCTCCTTCGGGGAAGGCGGGGGATGGGGTACCTGCCGATGCCAGCCTGTTGGCAGTGCTCTACGACAAGAGTCTTGATGCCCTCACCTCTCATCAGTGGTCGTTTGCTCCCTCGTCATACCTTTCCACGCCATCAACCTACTGGTTGCTGCCACAGGTACCAACCGTAATGGAAACGGGTTCATTACAAACGAAGATGATCGATGTCGACCAGCTGCTATTCAGCCACTTCGACGAAAGCATCTTCCCTGTTTACTATGCGCCCATTAGAATTCGCGGGACTCATATGTATAAGGCCAATGCAGCAGCACCCATGCCTATGGCACTGGAGTCGAACGCTCAGGCAGATTACGCTGTCGGTGCCTTCGACGTAAAGGGGAACGACGAATCTGCTGGCGAAGTGTTGAAAGCCAAAGAGACGACAGCCACTGAGTCAGAGGCCGCCCTTGCCGCCGACGGTTCGTCCACCGACTCTCCCGTCCAGGTTCGTGAGAACCTCAACGAGACAGCTTTCTGCTATCCTAATATGAAGACCGATAGCGACGGTAGCGTTACCCTGTCGTTCACACTCCCTGAAAGTCTGACCACATGGCGTTTTATGGGTATTGCCAATACTGCTGATATGCTCTATGGCTACATTGATGGCGAGGCCATTGCCCAGAAAGACGTGATGATACAGCCCAATATGCCACGCTTCATCCGTGAGGGTGACAAGGCCCAGATTTCTGCCCGCCTGTTCAACACCACCGACCATAGCGTCAGCGGTAATGTTAAGTTACAACTCATTGACCCCGCTACAGACAAGGCGGTCTATGAACAGCAGCAGTCCTTCACTATCGATGCCAACAAGTCTAGCGCAGCAACGTTCAATGTTCAATGTTCAACGTTCAACGTTTCCATCCTCATCTGTAAGGTGACTGCTCAGGGCGAGGGCTTCAGTGATGGTGAGCAACACTATCTGCCCATCCTTTCTAATAAGGAATATGTTACCAAGACAGTGCCCATCACACAGCATGAGGCTGGTGTGAAGACTGTCGACCTCACCAAGCTGTTCCCACAGGGTACCGACCAACAGAAACTGACCATTGAATATACCAACAATCCTGCATGGCTGATGGTACAATCGCTGCCCACCCTCGGACAGCCCTATGAGCATAGCGCCATCGATCAGGCTGCCAGCTACTATAGCAACCTGCTGGCTAAGCACATTCTCGACCAGAATCCACAAACCAAGCGCGTCTTCGAGCAGTGGAAGCAGGAAGAACTATCCTCTCACCTCTCACCTCTCACCTCTCACCTCTCCAAGAATGAAGACCTCAAAGACCTCGTCCTTGCCGAGACCCCATGGGTGGCTGCTGCCGACCGCGAGAGTGAACAACGCCAGCGCCTTGCAGACTTCTTTGACGAGAACGGCATCAACAACCGCCTCGAGACTGCTGTTGAGAAGTTGAAGGCACTACAGAACAGCGATGGTTCCTTCTCGTGGTATCCAGGTATGGAGGGTAGCACCTATATCACCGTAGCCATCGAGGAGATGCTTGCCCGCCTGCTGGCTATGACCTCCTCACCTCTCACCTCTCACCTCTCACCTCTATACAACAAAGCCTTCACCTACATCGGCAAGGACATGACGGAGCTGGTGGCTAAGATGAAGAAGGAGGAGAAGAAGGGTCATCGCCAGTCGTTCCCCAACTTCACCGCCCTGCGCTGGCTCTACCTCTGTGCCATCGACGGCAGAACGTTGAAGACGGACGTTAAGTCTGCCAACGAATACCTCATCAACCTGCTGAAGAAGGACATCAAGCGCCAGACCATCTATGAGAAGGCGATGACTGCCGTTGTATTAGCTAAGCATGGTGAGAAGACCAAGGCCAAGGAGTATGTGAAGAGCCTCAAGGAATATACCGTCTATACGGAGGAGATGGGACGCTACTATGACACTCGTCGCGCCAGCTATTCATGGTACGACTACAAGATACCTACCGAGGTGGCTGCCATCGAGGCTATCCAACTGGTAACACCTCAGGACCAGCAAACCATCGACGAGATGCGTCGCTGGCTGTTGCAGGAGAAGCGCACCCAGACATGGAACACGCCTATCAACAGCGTCAACGCCATCTATGCCTTCCTCATCGGTAATAGCCAGGTGCTGACCACCAGCCAGCCAGCCACGGCTCTCGCCATTGACGGTTCCCCCATCGATACCAGCGCCTCTTCCGCAGGTCTCGGCTATGTAAAGAGCGCCCAGTCCTACCATGGTGAGCACACCTTCACAGCCACCAAGACCAGCGAGGGTACTTCGTGGGGCGCTGTCTATGCACAGTTCCTGCAGAAGACCAGCGACATTGAGGCCTCACAGAGTGGCATCAAGGTGACACGCGAGATACTCACCTCTCACCCCTCACCTCTTACCACTTTGAAGGTTGGTCAGCGCATCAAGGTCCGCATCACCATCGAGACCAGCCGCGACCTCGACTTCATACAGGTTGTTGACCGTCGTGCTGCCTGCATGGAACCTGTCAACCAGCTGTCAGGCTATCGCAATGGTGCCTACTGTTCGCCTAAAGATAATGCCACCCACTATTTCTATCGTGGACTGGCCAAGGGCAAGCACGTTATAGAGACCGAGTATTACATCGACCGTGCTGGCAACTATGAGACGGGAACCTGCACCGTTGGCTGCGCCTATGCGCCAGAGTTCCGTGCCACTGCACCCTCTGTCGAATTGAGAATTGAAAATTGAAAATTGAGAATTATGCGAAATATCATATTACCCATACTGCTGTTGGCAGCGATGACTGCCAATGCCCAGAAACTGATTATCGAGAAGACCACTATTGACGTGGGACGTACGGGCTACCAGCAGCCTATCACTGCCGTCTTTGAATTCCGCGTCAAGGGCAGCAAGAAAGTAAAAATCAAGGAGGTACGCCCAGACTGTAACTGTACCAAGATAGAGTATCCTAAAGGCTATTTGGGCGATAAGTTCCAGATTCGCATGACCTACGATGCTCGCCAGTTGGGCCATTTCGACAAGCAGGCTGCTGTGGTGTCCAACGCCACCAGCAAGCCGTTCTATCTCCGCATGAAGGGTATCGTGCTTAGAGAATATCAGGACCTCAGCAAAAACTATCCCATCACCATGGGAGATATGTTGCTCGACCATAGCGACTTGGAGTTCGATGACATCAACCGAGGTGACCAACAGGTACAGGTGATACAGATCTATAATGGTAGCACCAAGGTGGCACAACCTAACCTCATGCACCTGCCCCCCTACCTATCGGCGACGATGACTCCTGAACGATTAGGACCAGGACGTGCCGGTTTACTGACTGTTACACTGAACTCCAACCTGTTGCACGACTATGGACTGACACAGAGTGCCGTCTATCTGGCTGAGAACCCTGGTGACACTGTCAGTGCCGACCACGAAATCGGTGTCTCTGCCGTCTTGCTGCCTTCCTTCATGGGTATGACGGCTGCCCAGAAACAGTATGCTCCCAAGATGCAACTGTCGAAGACTACGGTAGACATTCTTTTCAATGGTAAGAGCAAGAAGAAGGACATCATTGAGATTACCAACAAGGGGCGCACCGAATTAGACATCTCGTCGCTACAGCTCTTTACGGGTGGTCTAAAGGTATCGCTGGGCAAGAGCAAGCTACAGCCTGGTGAGAAAACGACGCTGAAGATTACAGCAATACGTGAAGAACTAAAAAAGGTACGCACCCGTCCGCGTATTCTCATGATTACTAATGACCCCGACCACTCGAAGGTCACCATCACCATCAATGCGAAATAAGAATTCTCAATTCTCAACTCTCAATTCAATCTATGGAACATCCAGAGAATAGTGCCGAATATGCAGGACTGCAGGTGAACAGCGGTGTAGAACAGCCGTCCATCATCAATCCCTACCTGAAGCGCAACCGCTTCCGTCGTCGTGAGTTGTCTGTAGCAGAGATGGTAGAAGGTATCGTCAAGGGCGATATCACCATCCTCTCGCAAGCTGTCACATTGGTAGAGAGCGTCAACCCCGACCACCAGGCAAAAGCCCAGGAGGTTATCAATAAGTGTCTACCCTATAGTGGCAACAGCATCCGAATAGGTATCAGTGGTGTACCTGGCGCTGGCAAGTCGACAAGCATCGATGCCTTTGGCATTCATGTACTCAAAGAGCATGGTGGACGACTGGCCGTCTTGGCCATCGACCCCAGCAGCGAGCGTACCAAGGGTAGCATCCTGGGTGACAAGACACGCATGGAGAAACTCAGCGTGCATCCAGACTCGTTCATCCGCCCTAGTCCAACAGCAGGCTCTTTGGGTGGCGTAGCTCGCAAGACGCGTGAAACCATCATCCTCTGCGAGGCTGCTGGCTTCGACAAGATTTTCGTCGAGACGGTAGGTGTCGGACAGTCTGAGACGGCTTGCCACTCTATGGTCGACTTCTTCCTGTTGCTACAGGTAGCTGGTACTGGCGACGAGTTGCAAGGCATCAAGCGTGGCATCATGGAGATCTCCGATGGCATCGTCATCAACAAATGTGATGGCGACAATGTGGACCGCTGTCACATGGCAGCCACCAACTTCCGCAATGCCCTCCACTTTTTCCCAAAATCGGAGAGTGGTTGGATGCCCAAGGTACTGTGCTATAGTGGTTTCTACGGCACAGGTATCAAAGAGGTATGGGATATGATCTACGAATATATCGACTTCGTCAAGGGCAACGGCTACTTCAACTACCGTCGCAACGAGCAGTCGAAATACTGGATGTACGAAACCATTAACGAACAGCTACGCCTGAAGTTCTACAACAACCCCGCTATCCGTCAACAGCTGCAAGATGCCGAGCGCACCGTGCTGGCAGGTCAGCAGACCTCGTTCGTTGCCGCCCAACAGCTCCTCGACAGCTATTATAACAACCTATAGCAACTATAGCTTCTATTGCATCTATAAGAAAAGAGAGACAATGCTCAAAATAGAAATCGATAACGGCAGTGGTTTCTGCTTCGGAGTGACCACCGCCATCCAGAAAGCCGAGGAAGAGCTGGCCAAGGGTGGCACGCTCTATTGCTTAGGTGATATCGTCCATAATGGTATGGAGTGTGACCGTCTGCGCGAGATGGGACTCGTCACCATAGACCACGAACAGATGAAGCAGTTACACGACGTCAAAGTGCTGCTGCGTGCTCATGGAGAGCCTCCTGCCACCTACGAATTGGCACGAAAGAACAATATCGAAATCATTGACGCCACCTGTCCTGTGGTGCTAAAACTACAACAGCGCATCAAGAAGCAGTACGATACGGGCGCAGGACAGATTGTTATCTTTGGAAAAGAAGGACATGCCGAGGTACTTGGATTAGTAGGTCAGACGGCAGGTAACGCCATTGTCATCGAACACTTCGACGATGTCAAGCAGCTCGACTTCTCGCGCGACATCTACCTCTATTCGCAGACTACTAAGTCGCTCGACGAGTTCCACAGAATTATCGACTATATCCAGTCGCATATCTCGCCTGATGCCACCTTCCGCTCGTTCGACACCATCTGTCGTTCCGTTGCCAACCGCATGCCCAACATCTCACAGTTTGCTGCACGCCACGACCTTATCCTCTTTGTCTGTGGACGTAAGAGCTCGAATGGCAAGGTGCTTTATAACGAGTGTCGTAGCGTCAATGCCAACACCCACCTCATCGAGGGTCCTGACGAGATAGAGCATTCCTGGCTTGAAGGCATTGAGACCGTTGGCATTTGTGGTGCCACGAGCACACCGAAATGGCTCATGGAACAATGTCGCGATGCCATTACAGGGAAATAGAACTATGGAAGGGTATAGGAAAGGTTGACCAAGAGAGAAGAGGTAGAGACGTGGTATTTCGCATAGCCGATATTCAACTTGAAACGCTCCAATTCGATACCACCACCTAACGACAGACCTGCGCCATGGCTGGCAGAGGCTTCCTCGTCCTCATAAATCTTCATCTCACTACTGCGACGGAAATTATAACCGGCTGAGACAAAGATGGAAGAGCCAAGACGGATATCAGCACCGACAGCAAGATGCTTGATGAATGCCTGATCCCAGTTATTCAGACGAGCCATGGTAGCATGGAGTGTTAAAGGAGAATTGGGCAATTGACGACTGACTCCAACCAGCATGTCGAAGGGAATACGCTCAAACTCCTCGTCATACGCTTTGATCTGACCACCCAAATTACGAGCGACAGCAGATACCGACCAACCACGCTCTACATCTTGATAGTTCAATCCCAAATCAACAGCCACAGCTACTGACGAATAGCTACCGATAGTCGATGAGATAAAGCGTGCCGTAATGCCACCACTAATGCGGTTGGAGAGCATATAGGCAAAAGAGCCTGCCAGTGCAATATCTTTAGGCGAGATGGTGCCCACCTGCTGATTAGCAGCAGTTGTTTCCTTTATTTCCCCATACGACATATACTGCGCACTCACTCCCCACGAACCTCGTTCTTTGTAGGCTCGAACGAACGATGCTGAAGCAGTGGTGCTACCCTCCATATAGGTCATAAAGTTAACGTTCAGCGTTTTGTCTGCTACCCCCACAATAAGGGAAGGATTATGGAAGATGATAGTAGCATCATCATTGGTCAGCGACACATTATCGCCACCCAACGCAGCAACGTGGGCACTAACGGGCAGACGCAGAAAACTATACACTTCCTGCGACTCCTGAGCATGCATGCCAACAGCTAACAGCAAAAAGCCCAAAGCCAATAATCCTTTCTTCATCATCATTACTAACGGCAAAAGTACAAAAAAAGTATGAGACCACCAATATTTTTTGGTGGTCTCATATATATATTAAGATGTGATAATTAGATCAGTTTCAGTGTACCCATCAAATAAACCAAAGCGAAGCCCAGTACCATAGAGATAATACCCATGATAATACCAATCTTAGCCATATCGTTCTGCTTCACATAACCTGTAGCAAAGGCCAGAGCATTTGGCGGAGTAGAAATAGGCAGGATCATAGCACTTGAGGCAGCGATAGCCACACCGATAAGAACAGTACCAGTACCACCGATGGGTGCCAGCTTATCTCCCATTGCACCGCATACAACAGCCAGAATAGGCATGAGCAGCGCAGCAGTTGCTGAGTTCGAAATGAAGTTGCTAAGTACGTAGCAGATGGCACCGCCAAGCAACAAGATGAGCAGTGGAGAGAACTCGCCGAAAGGAATACTCTCAACAGCATTGGCAGCCAGACCAGAGGCATTCAGGCCATAACCCAATGCGAAGCCACCAGCAACCATCCAAATCACACTCCAGTTGATTTGCTCCAGGTCGCGCTTGTTGATAACACCAGTCAAGGCGAAGATACAGAACGGTACCATAGCAACAGTGTTGGCATTAATACCAGTGAAACGGTCAGAGAGCCACAGTACTACGGTAAGGATGAAGGTGATGATAACTACCCAAGACTGGAAACCCTTCTGCATGCCACCGTCAATGTTCAGCTCTACAGTCTTCTGGCTGAATGGGAAGAACTTAAGCAGCAGGCGCCAGCTGATGAACAGCAAGACAATTACCAAGGGGAACATGAACATCATCCACTGACCAAAGCCCAGTCCGAGGTTCAAACCCTCAGGGTCGTTCAGATATTTCAGTGCGATATTATTAGGAGGCGTACCAATTGGCGTACCCATACCACCGAGGTTGGCAGCAACAGGAATAGACATAGCCAGTGCGATACGGCCCTTGCCCTCTGGAGGCAACTGACGGAATACTGGTGTCAGGAACGTCAGCATCATAGCAGCAGTAGCCGTGTTGGAAACGAACATGGAGAACAGACCCGTTACAAGCAGGAAACCTAACAGCACCATCTCACTCTTCGTACCGAAGGGGCGAAGCAACACCTTGGCCAACTGTGCATCAAGACCAGTCTTCGTGGCAGCGATAGCCAGTACAAAACCGCCGATAAACAGCATGATAACAGGGTCAGCGAAACAAGCCATTACACCTTTATAGCTAAGTAGTTTACCCACTTCCTCTTCATTGACCATTGGCGCTATACCACTATCCGTACAGAACAGGAGCATCAACACAATGATGGCTATAGACGTAGCCCATGAACTGACCACTTCAAATATCCACATCAGCGTAGCAAAAGCAAAGATAGCAATGACACGCTGCTGGACTACGGTAAGATTATCAATACCGAACCACTCTGTCGGTATATTCCAAAGAAAGAGAGTAACAAGAGCTACCAGAGCTATCTTGATAGCACGTTTGGTACCATCTGTTGGATGGTATTTACGTTGGTGACGCATAGCCTGATACGTCGCCACGAGATGGAATCCTTTGTAATTATTGAACATGGTAAATTATGTTATTATTTTTGCGACTGCAAAGGTACGAAAAAGTCAGGAAGAAAAACGTAAAAACGACACGCATTTTAGTTGATACATTTCATAATGATGCAAAAAAAACACTCCACTCTGCAGAATAGTTTTATTTGCAAAGTGGAGTTGTCAAAATTGATAATAGTGTTAGTTTATTCTATTGTAAAGGAGTCGACATCTACATAGCCTCCAACCTTCTGAGTGGCAAAGTTGAACAAGGCATATTTTGAGCCCATGAAGAAACGTTGCCAGTCGAAGCGCAGGCGATAATCATTGCCTATCTTCTGCCAATTCTCACCATCGAGACTATAATAGAAAGTGGCAATATCTGTACGCGGCACGAAGTTACCGTCAATGCGCAACCATATCTTCGTAGTTGTCAGCGGCAGACTCTCAACAACTTTCTCAGTAGCATTCTCTACCACTTTGTCGCGCTGCGACAACTTAACAGAAAGTTCTGAGGCGCAGAGTGTCAATTTCTTTCCATCTTTTTTAATCATCAGAGCACCTGTCTCATCATTGAAAGCAGCAAAACCCGCACGGTCACCAGATTTCATGTGCGACAAGTCGATTGTTACAACAGCACTGCACTTCGGACCCTTCATACGCTGTGTCAGCGTGTTAGGAGCGAGGTAAAGATTAGGGACAACACGACTCGTCTTAAGGCGGAGGAATCCAGGACGCTCAGTGAGTGACCATGCACTGTTTACAGGATTGTGATTCCACTGCCAGTGCAGTCCCAACTTCTCTGCGGAGAAGTCATCGCTGCAAACGATATGTTTCTCTGGCTCGCCACTGATCAATGGACGCACATGGTCAGGTACTTTACCATCCTCATCACCCAACATAGGCCAGCCGTCAATCCAACGACAGGGTGACAGTGTCAGCACACGGCCTACGCCACCACGGTCCTGGAACATAACACCATACCAGTCACCATCTGGTGAGTCTACGATGGTACCTTGAGCGAGATAAGAGAAGCCACCAAAGTCAGACTCCAGAATGACATTTTTCTCGTAAGGTCCATGGATATTATCAGCACGGTAGCACACCTCACGACGATGGCGTCCAGGTGCATAAACGTGAGAAATCATCAATAGATAGTAGCGACCATTATGCTTAATGACGCGAGAACCCTCCAGCAGACCAGTCTCGTCAGCCTCGCGCTTGAACAACTGCATGTGTGACCCCTCAATAACGTCGGAAAGATCAGGTTTTAACTCCATCATCTCACCCGTTCCATAAATTACATACACACGGTTGTCATCATCAAAGAATAGCGAGCAATCATGAAAGTGGCGCATACGTGAAACCAATGTCCACTCACCAGCAGGGTCTTCTGCGCTATAGATATAGGTATCACCCATAGCACCTTGCTCATTGGGAGCAAAGAGCACGTAAAAACGACCATTATGATATTTCAGTGAAGTAGCCCACTGGCCGCGACCATAGACTGTACCTTCCTGCAAGTCGTACTTTGGAGAATCGGTAAGACGATCGTATACGTAACCTATTGTCTCCCAGTTCTTCAGGTCACGAGAGCGCATGATGGGTGCACCAGGCATCAGGTGCATGGTAGTACTCACCAAATAATAGGTATCGCCTACGCGTATGATATCGGGATCGGGAACATCGGCCCACAACATCGGATTCTCTACAAATGTGCCGTTAGAGCTGCTGGAACGCTTTCCAGCAGCCTCTACGGTTACAAAACAAACTACTAATGATAATATTACTACTAAAACAAATCTTTTCATCTAAAAAAGCGGTTGTAGTTACCGAGTGCAAAGATACATACTTTTTCGATAACTGTGTTTCTTTTATGTTTCATCTAATTTCCCAAATGTAACAAAATCCTCCACGAGGCTGAAAAACAACACTTTTTGGCGTTTTTTTCTGTTTTTCTATACGCCAAGTCTGGTCTTTTCCTGCAGCATCGGTAAATAATGTTGCATTTTTCCCCTGGAAAGGCAATGGTACTTCTTTAACCTCGTCGGTGCCATTGATACCAGCAAGATACCATTTATTACCACTGCGACGCGCCATGATGACATACTCACCAGGATATCCTGCCACAAAGCGTGTCTCATCCCAAGCAGCAGGCAGTGATGACAGGAACTGCTGTACTTCTTGGGGCTGGGCAAGATAGCTCTCTGGTCTGTCTGCTAAATGTTGCAGACCACTCTCGAAGAGGACAGTCAGAGCCAATTCATGACCATGACTTGTGATGTGTGGATGCTGCGAGTCACTAAACGTACAAGGGGTGTAGTCCATCGGACCGATTACGTTACGAGTGAAAGGCAGTGTGGCATTATGACGTGCAGCTCTGTTGGTAAACGTCGGTACATTATTATACCACTCTGCACCATAAACGCCTTCCGTAGAGAGCAGGTTAGGATAGGTGCGCTGCCAACCACGCGGAATAGTTGCACCATGGAAGTTAACCAACAGATGGTGGCGTGCGGCACTTTCCAGTAGGTCAATACAGTAGTCCATATTCTTCTGATTGTCACCAGAGAAGAAGTCTATCTTCACACCTGCTACGCCCAACTTCTCACACCAAGCAAACTCTTTCTCCCGGTCTTCCGGTTTGTTCAGACGGAACTTGGGACCTGGAGCACCATCAATCCAACCCACTGAAGAGTTATACCATATCAGAGGTTTAACGTTATTCTTTTTTGCATAATCAATGGCATCCTCAATGGTTTTGCCATCACGCATCTCATCCCACTCTGCATCTATCAACACATAAGGGAGATGAAGGGTAACGGCCATATCAACATATTTCTTGATGATATTATAGTCGTTAGAGCCATGGTTATAGGCCCAATAAATCCAGGAAACCACGCCTGGATGTATCCAACTCACATCGTCATACTTAGTAGGATCAGAAACATCGGTAATCAATGTTGACTCCACGACATCTGCCAAAGAACCAATGATAGCTACACGCCATGGTGTATGGTCAGAGGTACAAGGGTCTGCCACGACACGGAACAATTCACCATCATTGTATAAACATGAGGCACTCTGTCCGTGCTCAATATTGGCTTCAGAGAGTAATACGAACACGTTGGGGCGTGGCTCCAACAAAGCTGGGTAGCCCCAACGGTTGTTCCATCCCTCTGCCGATTTGAATACGCCACTAAATGACGGTTCCGGCTTCACCTTATAGGTAGTGCTCATAGGGAAGAAGCCCTCATAGGCCTCTGTCCACTGTTGCATCCATCGCGTCATACCTTCAGGGATGCGATATACCGTAGAGGAAGATGATGCACTACGGAAGGCAATACCGTCATTATACACACGCAACAACAGCGAGCCATTGCGATATTCATTAGCCTCATTTGTGCAATGTAAGCGTTTGCCGGCAAGCATAACGTAATCAGCCTTGATGCGTTGTGTCAGCGTCACAGCAGATGTAGGATCGATTGCAGCCTCAGCGATATCGAGTACCTGCTGTTTTTTATAACAGACCTTCAAGGAGTGGCCGTCAATGGTCACCGTAATCTTACCGTTTGGCGAGCTCATCGGAGCAGCGAAGGCTCCCATGCTCACCATCAAAAATAATTGTATGAATAGCTGTCTCATAGGGTTAGTTGTTTTCTGGGCGCAAAGTTACAAAAAATCCGCAAGACTCAGACAGTGCTTTGTCTCACGGACTTTTTCTCATGTATCATTCTATTGCTTTTTCGGCGTCAAACTAAAGCGGTAGGCCAGCGAGAAGAGCACATAACGCCGCATATTGTTCGTCCACATCTCTGTACGTCCGGTAGAGTTTACCCAATACTGCCAGTGCGAGGCCTGTGCCAATATGTCGTAGCCTTTCACTTTAGCAATCCAACGTCCCTGCTTCCACGACTTGGTCAGTGTAGCATCCCAATAAAGACGATTGTAGTTCATCTCGCTGTCGGCATAACCTCGACGCGAGTGCATCTGCAAATCAGTATCAATCGTGAAGTTCCAAGGCAGCTTATAGTTAGCATTGAAGCCGTAGTTGAAGTCATACATATCAACTGCCAATCCCTCGACCTCAATGCTGCGATGGATGTGTCGCCAGGTGCCGTCAGCCTTGAGCGCAAAGGTCAGTTTTTCTTTTTGATAGCGCAGATTGGGTGCAAAAGTCAGACTGGTGTTGGTGACGCGGTTATGCTCTGCCTCCGTTTTACCCACAATCGACGCCATGTCAGTGCTTTGACCAACAGAGCCAGAGAGGTTGGCACCGATGTGCCAGAACTTCTTCTTGCCAAGGGCACGTCCATAGTCGATATTACCACCCATATTCCAGTTACCATTGATATTCTCCGTCCATGTGGTACGCACACCAGTCGTAGCATCATAAGTGTAGGCAGCCGCCATCGCATTGTACTGGATATTACCATTCATGGTGATGGTTAAGTGCTGGTCAATACTATCAACGCGAGCACGATAGCCGGCATTGAACCACCAATAGGTCATGGGCTTTAGGTCGGGATTACCCTTGCGGATATTGAGAGGGTTGTTGGTCTGTGTGATATCCACCAGCTGGCCAATATTAGGCAATGAGACTGAGTTTGACCCATACGCATAGACGGACTTATGATTCTTGTCGAAACTATAGTGGAAATTGAAGTTCAGTTTCGGATAATTGTAGTTACGATCCATCGTGGTGTGGAGCACATCACTGTCATAGTACATGTGTTTTCTGCGGAACTCCTTCGATAGCACCACATAATAATACATATAGCCATCGTCCTTCAGCGACTTGCTATAGTTCATCATCAGGCCCATGCTGTATTGGTTCTCACGACTACCCTGCTCCGACGAATTAGGAGCATCAAGTGCCGTCTGACGCCAGCCATCAGTCTCTGGTAACTCGCCGATAGCATGCGGTCCGCCCACAGCCCATTGCGGTCCTAACCAGTCCAGACGGTAGATATAGCTTTCGTCATTATTGGAGCTATAGCTGGCATACGTTCTAGGGGCAATAGAGAAGTTCTCCGTCAATCGCATTCTATAGGAGAGATTACCACCGATGTTAAAGCTGTTGTATGGGCTGTCATTATACTGGTTACGCTGGTCGACAGTTTCCATCTTGCACAAGGTATAGCGGTTCTGCGAGAAGCCATTACTGTCCCACTGGCGCTGACCGCCCATATCGAGACCTAACTCCAGCTCGTCACCCCACGGCAGTTTGATGTCACAATTGTTATCCCAACTCCATCGCAGATTATTCTGCTTCGTAGAATAGAGGCTCCACGTATGGTTCACGCTGTCCTTCATCAGTTGGTCATTTGCTGTCAGCGACCAACTGTCTCCCCAGTTCTTGTTACGGTTATAGTTCAAGTCAAACCATGAATACAGATAAATAGGTTTGCGGATATAGAACGTATTATTGAGATTCAGTTGGAAAGGACGGTTCTCACTCTGTGAGCGTGATTGGCCGAAGGTGCTGGCACCAGCAAGAAAGTTCTCGCTATTACTCTCACTCTCTGAGTGCACATCCTCCCAATTCATCTTGAATCCCAGGTCATTGGTGACGCGTTCCTCTGGGGCATGCAGCGACCAGCTACCGCCAATCGTCTTGACGTTACGGTCACCAGCGGCCTGTGTACGGTCTTGTTCGTTACCCTCACGGTCATAGTCGATATATTCGTTCAGGTTGTTCATGCCTCCAAAAAGAACGACACGGCTCATATCCGTATAGCGCAGTCCGAAGCCACGGAGCTTATAACGGTCATCGGTACCATAGCCTGCCTCCAGATTCACCGTACCACCGACTTTATATTCTTTTTTCAGCTGCACGTCCATCGTGAATTCCTTCTCCTCGACGTCACGTCCCAAAAACTCACTCTTCGGAGTACGCTTGTTGAACACCTGCACATTCTTCACAGTATAGTACGGCAGGTTTTCGAGCATCATCTTGTTCTTGCCTTTGAAGAAATCGGCACCATTCAGCGTCAGATTCTCTATCTTTTTACCGTTGACAAATATCTCGCCGTCCTCTTTCAGTTCTACACCAGGCAGTTGCTTGATGAGTCCGTCAAGCATAGAACCTTCAGGGATATTAAAGGCATCGGCGTTAAAGACGATGGTGTCGCCCTTATATACCATCTTTACCTTGGTGGCCTTTACCACCACCTCCTGCAGGTTACCACCATCCTTGTCGTAGTTGCTGCGCTGGATACGTTTCATACGAATGGAAGGTACCTCAAAGTCACGGTTGCGTGCCACATACTTGATTTCAAAGTTCTTATAGGTGGTCTCATAGTCGGGATGGGTGCACTTGATAATGTACTTGGCAGGCTTGGCAGGCACCTCCAGATAATATTCCGTATCATTGAAGCCCCTATAGCCACCCTGTTCTACGTGGGCAGAATCAACGAGTGAAGAGTCAGGCCTGAGTACAACAACTTTGACATCTGGAATGTGCGACCTTGTGAACGAATCAGAGAGAAAGCCCCACAGATAGACTTTCTTTTCTTTCTTCTCTTTCTTAACACTGGTAGAGTCCTGCTGTTGGGTCTGTGCATAGCCCGACAGCAGGACGATAGTAAGTAAAATAGTTGATAAAAATAGTTTTTTCATATCCTGATTAATACCTTTAATGGACTATTTTATTTCACGACCTCTCGCGGATGGTACTCGAACAACTTCTGGTTTTTGCGCAGTTCCTCGACACTGATATTATGTTTGACGCTACCCTCCCAGTTAGCACCCCAAGCGACAAGGGGCTCACCCGCTGGTTCTATATAGGTAAAGGTCGTTATGTCTAAGGGTAATGGGTCGAAAACCATCATATAGGCAAGATAGTCGCCAGCGTTTCCCTCCATAAAAAACATCTCGTTTTGCGGGATGCCCTGTACTTCGCGGAGCTTATACTGACGGCCCGCATCGTCAAGCAACACGTCACCTCTTTCATCTCCCCAGGAGAATCCCCAATACTCGCGTGTCCAGTTCTGCTCATAGGCAACAGCCAGATAGGTGGCCTCTGGCGTGAGCCACATTGCCATTGTACCATCCTGCAACGGTTTGATGAGGTGGGCATCCGTCAAGACTTTCCAGGTGTTCCAGTCCTGTCTATCGTATGGCTTGTTCTCGTACATATGTTCCTTCAACAGGCGAGGCTTGTGGAACTGCGGTTTGGCGTCGTATCCATAGGCAGTTCCATCCAAGCTACCATCGTGCGGTTGTCTAATACTTATCTTATTGCCCGTCAAATACCAGTTGGGAATACCAAAGACAACCACCTCCTTCGTGCTTTCTGGCAGTGGCGGGAAGAATATTTTTAAGTCAATCACATCGCCCTTCTTTGCCTTCACACTAAAATGCTTGCGGAAGGTATCGGGCTCCGTGCGACGAATACGGTACTGTACACCAGTCTCAGCATCAACCAGACAGGTTTCCTCAGATGTCAGCCAAAGATGGGTTACCTCGTCGGCAGGCATGCGGAAGTAGCAGTGCATCACAGTCTCTCCACCTTCAGCTGTCAGTTGCCAACTCATAGGCAAATAAGGCTGGGCATCAAGTTGCATGCCAGCAGTCTCAGGGAACATTTGCTGGTAGTCTTTTACAACTATCACATTCTTGGCTTCGCAGCTGTCCTTAATCCAGTCATTGTTCGTAGAATGCCAAACAGCAGAGGTCTTTTTGGTTTTCTTATTCACACTAATCTCTGGACGAGCAACGAAAACGCCTGTACTGGAAGCCAGCACATTCACTTCCTGTTCTTGCGCCTGCATTGTCAGACAGGCAACAGCCATCAAGCCAAGGGTTACGATACGTTTCATAATTCTTTAGTTTTGGTATATATTCTGGTTCGCATTAACTGATCACGATAATCTTGGTAGCAGACTGAGGAGGTCTTTGCACCAATCGGAGCATTGGTAGTGTAGAGCAGTATCCTGCCGTTGACACGCTCGGCAATCCAACGATAATGCAACTGCTTGCGTATATCCTTCAGTTCGAAGAAGAACTGATGGTGCGAGAAGTTCAGGAAGTAGCCAGGTGTATCGTCGCTATAACAGCAGGCCACCTGTAACAGACGACTGAATACGTCAATTTCCTTTTTGTCTGGAAACACATAGACGGCACTTACCATATTGCTATCGATAGGTACTGAGCATAACAACTCACCCTGCTTGACATGATAATAGCCCGCCAACTTCGCAATGAACTGATCCACACGAGCCGGGTCCTGGTAAGGAACAGTATCCTTCGTCATTTCTATTGCTGCGTAGTGCAGATTGGGGTCTTCCTCTGGTTCCGCAGAAATCACGGAACGAGGAATCATGGGGACAGGTTTTTGATTCTTGTTGGAATCATGCGGCCTTTCTCTATGACTCTGTTCTTCGATAGGTTCTTCTTGGTTAGCAACAACAGCAGAGGGCTTTGGGGATTCTGCTTTCGCCACCATCTGGGGGGCAGCAGGAACAGACTCCTCTGTAGGCATCATCGTCACACCTATACCTATTATTAATAAGACACTTGCTGCGGCAGCAATCCACCACCAACGACGAACGGGACGAATCCGCGTAGGATTCATCTTCCGCTCCATGTTGTTCATGAAGTCAGCAGGCAGCTGTGGCGTGTCGGCATATTTCCGACGTAGCGCCTCGCGCAAGTCCGTGTCTTTATATTGTTTGTCCATCTTCTTTTGTCATTCCGATGGGGATACCATCGAACACAAGCGTTTATATAGTTTCTTTCTCGTTCTGTACAGGCGATTAGCCAGTACCCCAGCCTCCACACCCGAGATGTAGGCAATCTCCTTCAGCGGACGACCTTCGAGGTAGTAGAGCGTCAGCAGCATACGTTCCTCAGTGGGCAACTCATCTACCAGCTTCATCAACTGTGCGATACGTTCTTCGCGACCTGTCGACAGTTCTGCCTCCAACTCCTCGTCACTGATATCCTTCTGGCTGACCTCCGCATTCTCCATGGAAACTATCAACGGACCACTGCGTTTCAAGAAGTCCAGCACCAGTCGGTAGGCGATGCGACAGAGCCAGGTGGAAAGCGAAGCCTTCTGCGGATCATAGCTGTCGATATGACTGAAAGCACGCATAAAAGCATCCTGCGTCAGTTCCTGAGCATCCATCGGGTCTGTCACCTCTCTCACTATCAACGCATAAATGCGCTGTGCATAGCGACTGACCATCTCTGTCTGCCCTTCACGTTGTCCTTGGCGGACTGCATTCACGATGTCTTTCTCCGTCAGAGCACTCATCAGTGATTCGCTTTCATTTGTTATACGACAAGTTGAGGGAAATATCTTGCATCTCCCTCAACTATTTTTTCAAAATTAAGATTTTTTAAAGATCCTCGACTCTTCTTACGTTCTTTGTATCAGCAGGACGCCCCAAGAGGAAGCGATCAATAAAGGCTTGTACCTCGGGCCATTGGGTCTGTGGCAACTGACAGTGTCCGTGCTTGCCAACAATACTCCATCCCATACGATCACTGATACCAAAACGTTCCCATACTTTCAAGGCAGCCTGAGCAGAAGGAAGCATCGAACCATCAGCCAGCCACTCGTAATCGGGATTACCTAACAACAGCAAGGCTCGTGGACAAACCATCGCACAAAGTTCGTGCTGGTCGTATGGCAAACGATAGACGCTATCACCATGGAAATTCTCTTTCTGGCTTTCCAAAAACCAGTGATAGTCTGTCTTGTCAAGGTCTTCCAAGTTCTTGCCTGCCAGCGTGGACTCATGTGACTTACGCCAAGCGGCTGCACCGCCACCACCAGGTTCCTGAGCAATGGTCAGTGCGATGCGCTCATCGAAAGCGCCACAGTAGAGTGCCATCTTACCGGCATACGAGCACCCCGTCACGCCAATGCGCTTGACATCAATCTTCGTCACCTCGGGACCCAGCTGCTGCAGACCGTCAATGAGACGGCTCATACCCCATGCCCACTCACTGTAGGCACCATTGTCCTTCAGTGCAGGATACAGACGGTCAAAGTGGTGCTCGCCTCGGTCGTGATGCTTGCCAAACTGCTTGTAGTCATTGACCTGTGCCGAAGTAAAGGTCGTAGTAGCAATCGGTCTGTCTTCAAAGAGCTGGCGAGGGATGGCAATCATATCCGTGCCAATCATCAAAGCATAAGGAGCCTCTCCTACCTTAGGATAACGAATGACAGACTTCAAAGTCAGCGTCTCCTGACCAACGGTCACATCGACAATCAGTGTATCGCCATCCATACGAGCCTTCACTTGACCGGTCTCCACAGTTGGTTTGGTTCCGATGCCATAATGCTGAATCATATTTCCAATAGCACTACGACGTTTCGACCAATCCTTAAATGAGCGTACTTTCTCTAAGGCGTCAGGCAGCTCACGGACAACAGGTAACTTGTCGATAGTAGGCATCTTGGGAGCTGCAAAACGGCTACCCGTATGCTCTACATCATAAACAAGAGGTAACTCACTCTTCTGAGCTGACGCTACACCCATTGTCAGTAGCGCCAGCAAGGTCATAATAGTCTTCTTCATAGTTGTGTGTTGTTATTGAAGATTAGTGTATGTGTTGATAAATAAGTTAGTATATTCTGTGGGATATTAGTCTGTCACCTCTACCTCTGAGAAGTAGTGGTCACGGAGTGCCTTAGTCACCTTCTCGCCCTTCAGTGTGATGTCCTGTTCCAAACGGATATCGGCTGAAGAGGCACCCACCTTGATGGTATATGTTCCAGGCTGGATGTTCCATTGGCGCTGACCATCGTTGGTATAATAACCAAACTGGTCGGTATAGAGTTTCATCTCTACCCGCTTGGTCTGTCCAGGTTCCAAAGCAACACGGGCAAAGCCCTGTAACTTGAGAGGTGAGAGGTGAGGAGTGAGAGGTGAGTTCATAGCAGGTGACAGATACACCTGTGCAATCTCCGTAGCAGCCATCTTACCCGTATTCTTCACCTCAAACGACAACTTGACATAGTCTGCACTGACGCGGGCAGACTGATCCATCAGCAGGTGCTTATACTCAAAGGTCGTGTAGCTCAAACCATAACCGAAAGGCCAAGCCAATTTACTTTTTGACGATTTACTATTTGCATAATTATAGCAAACAGGCTCGTAGAGTTCTTCTTTAGGATAGCTGACAGACAGCTTAGCCGATGGCGACACCTTACCATAAAGGATGTCAGCCACAGCATGACCACCCTCTTCGCCAGGATACCACGCCTGAATAACGGCTGCACAGCGCTCGGCAAGGTCGCCGATGACCTGCGCGCGACCACCAAACAATACCAGTACGACAGGCTTACCTGTAGCCAGCAAAGCCTCGACATATTCCTGCTGCTTACCTGGCAGACGCAGTCCCTGACGGTCGCGGTTCTCGCCACAGAGCATCACGTTCTCACCCATAGCAGCGATGATGACATCAGCAGAATCGGCCATTGCCAATGCCTCTTCCTTGTTGGCAGTCTCACCAGAGTTCACCTTGCGGTGCAACAGCGGATACTCCCAAGAGCGCTTGTCACCGACATGTGAGAACTTCGTCTCTATCTCCTCCGTCCAGTCGCAACCGCGTGAATAGAGAATATCAACACTGTCGGGCTTGTGGTTCTGCAAACCTTCCAACAGTGTAATGACATGCGGATGGTCAAGATCTTCCTCCATCTTCTTCCAGAAGAATGTCATAGCAGGGAATGAGTAGTCTCCACACATGGCCCACATCGAGTTGGCGTTAGGACCAGTGACGAGCATCTTTAGAGGAGAGTGGAAAGAGGAAAGAGGAAGGAGATTGCTGTCATTCTGCAAAAGCACAACACTCTCTACCGCGATGTCGTAGGCAGTCTTTCGTTCTTCAGGGGTATCGAGTACGATCTTCTCTGTACTATACAGATAAGGTTTCTTGTCGAACAGGCCAGCACGGAACTTATAACGCAGCACGTTCTTGACAGCACGCTCCAACGTCTCAGGCTTGACGAGTCCAGAGTCAACAGCCTCCTGCAAGTACTTGTAGTTAGCACCGAAGGGGAAGTCCACATCATTACCACCATTGATAGCCATCGCCGCCTTCATCACCTCTGGAGCAACAGTAGCCTCACCCTTTTGGGGGAGGTTGGAGGGGGCTAACTGGTCAATAGCCGTATAGTCGCTGACTACCATACCATCAAAGCCCAGATAGTCACGTAGGATATCCTTCAAGATGAAGCTGTCAGCCACACAAGTAACGGGGGTATTAGCCATGGCGTGATAGCCAGGCATGACAGCCTTACTACCAGCCACACGAATCATCGTCTCGTGGGGCAACAGAATCTCTTCCATCAGCTCCTTCTCGTCAGCATCGCCACCACCGCCGTAGCCAAGGTAGTGCTTCGAACAAGCGCCAACACCCTTGCGCAGGTCACCCTGTTGCAAGCCATTGACAAAGGCAGTACCCATCACAGCCGACAGATAGGCATCCTCACCATACGATTCCTCCAAGCGGTTGAACGAAGGGTTACGCACCACGTCGACCATCGGCGACAGCGACAGGATGCCACCCATCTTACGCATCTGCGTACTGGTCTGACGTGTTTTCAGTTCTGCCAGTTCAGGATCAAATGAACATGCCTGACCAATCTGCTGTGGATAGATGGTAGCACCCTGCGTGTTGATACCCGACAGCACCTCCTCATGGAACAGTGCCGGAATACCGTTGGGCGTATGGTGCATCAGCCAGTCCTGCACAGCAGCCACCATATCGCGTACCACATTCGGGTCGCGCGGTTTCTGGAAGGCATACTGCGAGAAGTGGCCGATACCATAGGGAATCAGCTCACGACACTTCACAGTATCCAACTGGCCCTGCTCATCGAAGAGTTCTTCCATATACATACTCTTCAACTGGGCGATACGCTCCTCTTGCGGCATCTTCTGATACAGCGCGTCAACCTCCTGTTCGATATTCATATCGGGGGCCGTCTGACATCCTGCCAATAGTGCGGTCATGCACGTCATAATGAATCCTCTCATTTATTTTTCGAATAAGTCGTTCTTCTCAATGGTCCAATCCTTACGGTTCAGAATTTCGCAGTCCTTGCCACGGAACATCTTAGCAGCCTTTTGGTCGCCCTTCAACTGCCACTGCAACCAGGCCAGTGCCACTACGCTGAACTCACCACCGTGAGGCTGACGATAGGTACCACCATGACCTACGGGGAAGTTAACAGCACAAGCAGGTACGTGGTCGATACGATGGAAGTCGTCCATACCATTCTCGTAAGCGATATCGGTCTTACCACCCAACAGATACATGATGGGGGTATGAATCTCCTTCAGCTTCTCCTTGGGAGGCATCGGCATACCACCGACAGCCTGATTGGCATTCTGACGGTTGAACAGACCGCTGTTGCAAATCATCAGTGCTGTCACGCGAGGGTCAGCACAGTTGAACAGCGTCTGCAAGCCACCACACGACATACCCGACAGGCAGATATGCTTGGTGTCTATCTTATTATAATAAGGTGAATTCTTGTCGCTATTCTGTGCGAACACCCAATCAATGCTCTCTATCTGTTGCTGTGTGGTAGACATCGGACCACGATAAGCCTCTTCCTCCATGGGGATATAGCCTGTAGCAACCACGATAAATCCATAGCTGGCAATCTCGTTCAGGAACTTAAAGTGCTCCCAAGGTGAGTTGGTGCAAGCGCCATTACCCCACACAAGAACGGGCAGCAGGTTCTTCTTGCCGAACTTCGACAGGTCCTGTGGAACAAAGACTGTATGAGCCTGCAGACCAGGCACCTCGGTCATCGATTTTCGACTTCAATGCGTCTCCCTGTGCCATGGCTACTACAGCCATGCACAGCATACATACTGATAAAAGAATCTTCTTCATGATTATTTCTTTTGTTAATAGTTTCTTATATAACGTTCTATGGAATGCTTTTATTTTACCACCATCTTCTTTCCACCCAAAATATAAAATCCAGGTTTCAACAGAGAAGTCACTTTGCGGCCCTGTAGGTCGTATATGGGAGCGGTAGCCCGCTTTCCACTTTCCTCTTTCCACTTTTCACTTACGCCAGTAGATAGCGCACGGTGGCGCAGGGCTGAGCGCACACCATACCAAGCGGGCTTCTTGCCCATTCCAGAGTCATAAAGTAACGGGAGGAAATGCCCATATCCAACTCAGTAATGATACACATCAGGCCAGCCTCAGCAAAGCGCTTAATGGTACGATTCAGCTTCACGCCATCGACCTCACCGATAGAGAAGTGACACTGCAGACCCACGCCATGGATGGGGATACCTTTCTCTTTCAGACTGACGGCCAGGTTATAGAAGGCCATTGACTTCGCCTTACCCTGCAGCTCTACACCATAGTCGTTGAGGTAGAGGATAGCATCAGGATCAGCGCGGTGGGCATAAACAAAAGCCGAATCGATATAGTCATCACCAATGGCACGCTGCCAGACGCTCTGCTGACGCAGGTCGTAGCTGTTAGGATTGCTACGTACCGTCGTCTGGTCGTCGTCGAGACACTCGTTGACGACATCCCAC
>OMXL01000027.1 GCA_900314985.1 uncultured Prevotellaceae bacterium
TCGTCTGTCACAGTACCAGAGATGCTCTGGGCGTAGGATGCCATAGACACGAAGAGTGTCAACAACATCATCACAAACCTGCTTTGTTTCATACTTTGTCTTTAAAATAATAATGTTAGTATTTTGGTTAGAATTTACCCGTAATTGGTTTTCTACTGCAAAATTATTAAAAAAAATGTTGTACTTTGTGACGATGGGTCGAGAAAGTGGACAAATATAGATACGCAAAAACGTAAGTCACTGACTAGTAATCGTTTGTTTTTTATCTCAAGTACAAAAAAGTGGATGAAATATAGAGGTGTAAATCCGACAATAAAGGCGTTTTTTGCCTTGAATTGGCCACAAAAGCGGCTAACAGAAACGTATGTCGGTAATCACCTGACTACCGACATACGTGTTCAATTTGCTGATCAGATCCTGGCGACACATAGATAGTTCGGAGCGTAGCGCAGGACTTGACTGTATAGCGCTGTACCATCTGGCCAGCAATCTGGGGCCATGCCTCTACCAGTCGCTTCTGCAGCAGAGGCATTTCCAGACCTTGCTCACGCAGATTGCGCAAGATGAGGTCCTTCACCGATTGTACGTCGCGCTTAAACATCGTTCCTATTATTTCTTCATGTCGAAGCCCAGACGTACGCCGTCGTAGTTCTTCGAGAGTTCACCAATCTTCTGCGCAGTGTCGTTACCACTCATAGATGCCAGCACCTGCAGCACGTTGAGCAACTTCTTAGACTCGAAGAGCAGCGAGATGCCGCCGTATTCACGCTTGGCATAACAGTTGATAGAGAGCAGCAGGGTCTTCATGGTCACTTTGGCAGTAGCCTCGTCAAGTGTCCATGTACCGCTAAACTGCTTGCCAGCGATAGCAGCAGAAAACGTGCCGTCCTCGTTGAAGGTAGCATAAGTATTCTGAGCCGACAGACCAGCCTTCTGGAAATAAGGAGTCAGCTCCTGCTCAATCTTCGTGGCGGCAACCTCACCACCAGCCTTAGCCAACAGGTTCTCGCTGGTGAAGGCGCATCCTGGGCTGTCGTAGTGCCATGTGCCAACCATTCCCTGCTTGGTCACCTTGTCAAGACCGATAACGCTGCTAAAAGCGTTAGCTATCGTACCACCACTTGCCATTGTCTGCAGCAGTGTACCAGCACCACACGATGTTACTACGACCCCTGCTGTTATCAGCAGCACGAGGGCAGTCATTGTTGTTACAATTTTCTTCATCTTTCTTACTATTATATAATTAATTCAATGTTCAAAGTTCAAAGTTCAATTTCTCCATTTGTTACGTGGAATATCTTGTAATCCAATGCCGTATTGCTCAATATCTGGTCCAGATGGTCGCGATTGGTATCGGTGATGAATATCTGTCCGAAGTTGTCGCTAGACACCAGTCGCACAATCTGCTCCACACGCTGAGCGTCCAGCTTGTCGAAGATGTCGTCGAGCAACAGCAGGGGCGTCGTCTTCGCACCTGTCCGTTTCAGGAAGTCAAACTGCGCCAACTTCAGCGCTATGACGTACGTCTTATTCTGACCCTGCGAACCCTCGCGCTTCATCAGGTGACCGTCGAGCGTAAACTCCAAATCGTCACGATGTACACCATGCAACGAGTAGCCCACGGCCAAGTCCTTGTGGCGATCGCGCTGAATCACCTCCAACAGCGGACCACGCTGACAGTGAGACACATAGGTCAACCCTACCCGTTCCTGTCCGCCAGAGATGTGTTGGTAGTATTCTTGGAATAGTGGCACCAGTTCGTCCACGAAAGCACGGCGCTTCTCATACAACAGTTCGCCAGCCTCCGCCATCTGTTCTTCCCACAGTTGCAACACCAGTGGGTCTGGTGCCGGGTCTTCCATCTTCAGCAGGATGTTACGCTGCTGCAAGGCATTGTTATAGCGGCTCAGCGCATCGATATACGAGCGGTCGTACTGCGCTATCACCATATCCATCAGCTTGCGGCGCTCCTCGCTGCCCCCTTCTATGAGCAGTGAGTCAGCAGGCGACACCACCACGAGTGGTATCAGTCCGATGTGCTCCGACAGTCGCTTATATTCCTTTTTATTACGCTTGAAGTGCTTCTTCTGTCCACGCTTCATGCCCACAGATACCACATCCTCGTCATACTCTCCTTCTATCATACAGAAGGGCTGGTCGTGGCGAATCACCTGTGAATCAATAGGGTTCGACGCTGACCTACAGAACGACAGGTAGTACACGGCATCGAGCACATTCGTCTTACCCATGCCATTACTACCAATAAAGCAGTTCATCTTGGGCGACAGCTCCAACTGGGCCTCGCCAATATTCTTATAGTTCAGTATCGACAGTTTCTTCAGTATCATTTCGGGTGCAAAGTTACGAATAAGCGAGGAGAATGCAAAAGGAAAACATGTTTTTCTTATCAAGCGAAATTTATTTCCACCAGCAGTCTTTCGTCTTACAGATTGCCTGAGCAATACAATTCATGGTTTTACATTCAGCTACTGTAATCATCTCATCGGCAGTCCGATAATGGTACTGCCAAGGGGAAAGCAATAAGAGATGTCCCTCTGCACACATTTGTATGCGAGCCTCCGAAGGGTGATATATTTCTGGAAAACCATTGTCTGCAATGAGAGCCACTGGGTAAGATTTAGCGATGACATCATCCATAATTCGCTGCTCACCTTTGGCAATACGTGCAGACACCAGCACGACACCCTCTGCGGCCTTCTCAATACATTGTTGCAGCTGACGACCATGCAATAAAGCATCCTTCCTGTGACAAATGACAGGTAGAATAGAGTTATTGAGCATTCCGTAGTCACCATAACTGTCACAGTAGATATGTCCGTCCTTAACTATCAGCAACTTCTCGATGCGTTGCCATATCTCTTCATTGAACTGTGTCGGTGAGCATTCTTGTTGCAGATAACCTTTCAAGGCTCGTAGAGATAGATGAGTATCTATGCTCTTACGTTGGCATTGCAACCACAATCGATGTGAACTTCGGAGCAATCGGCTTCGTGGGTTATTATGAATATATTGTCGCTGCGTCTCCAATTGCTCAGCACTCAGCGGTATCACGTCTACAAAGCCGAGAGAGAACAACGGAGCACGCCCTGTAGTTCCGCGCGATGGTACCTTATATCCTTGCGGGTAAACCGCAGGGCACTGGCTATTGCCTGCACTCATGCTTTTTTGGCTATTGCCTGCCCCTGTACTTGTCTGGCTATCACCAGCGTCCATGCTTATCTGGCTACCACTGGCGCCCGTGCTCGCTTGGTTACTGTTTTCGCCAGTGTCTGCGGGTTTACCCCGTAGTTCCAGCATCTCCCAGAACCGCCGGTTACACCCCTTTTTGAACCCAGCAATCACCTGCCCCAGATGCGTTGCCACCCCGTTCTTACTAAAGATATCCCGATGCACCACCACGATGCAATGCAAATGGTCAGGCATCACCACATGATCCTGTATCTCTATCATCGGGTAGTGGGCCGTAATGCTTGTCGTCAGCTCCTGTTCCACCATCCTGCCTACCTCGTTCAGTTCCACACGTGGTGCCTGTGGACTGCCATCGGCAGCATTGATATCCCCCACAACCTTACCCAATGCCTGTCGATAGACCATATTCAACTTGATGGTGACATGATAAGTTCCTGGCAAGCCATATTGCTTATGCTTGCTTCGCCTGTCCATGCGATGGTTGTAATTCTCCATATCTCATGCAAAGATAATACTTTTATCTTTAATCATTTTCAAAAAACGGAAGAATTATTTGCATCTTTAGAAAAATCTTGCTATCTTTGCCAATAAATACAAATATGTAGAACTTTTTAAAACGATTTGCCTATGGGCTGAGATTAACTTACAAGGACATATAGGATGAATATCCACTTTTAGATTCTTGTATTCTGACAATTGGGGAATTGAAAGATACGTAGCAAGAACTGAAGTAGATAGTTCACGCCAATCGGCGTGGGCGTTTACTCGTTTAAGCTACATAGGTTATCCCCAATACCTCAGAATACGTAGACGAAGTAAATTGTCCACGTTTTTTCTTTGTGTGTGTTAATAAATAACAATATCTAAAAACAAATTATTATGAGACAATTATTATTTTCAATTATCGCTCTACTTGGTGTTACACAGACGTGGGGCTACAACTGCAAGGTAAATGGAATCTGCTATGATTTGAACTGGAATGCCCATACTGCCACAGTGACTTATTCTGGATACCCATACAACAATGAATATACTGGTCATTACGGTGGTAACGGCCTAAAAAATGCGGACATAGAGATTCCTTCTACAATTACTTACAATGATATAGAATATACCGTAACTGCGATTGGTGACAAAGCGTTCTATGACTGCGAGAGCAGTGTTCTAATGTCCTCTATCACGATTCCCTCCACAGTGACTAGTATAGGCAGTCAAGCATTTTGGAAATGCACAAATCTTACCTCCTTTACCATTCCCTCGAGTGTGACTACTATTGGCGACTATGCGTTCTCTGGTTGTTGGAATTTAACGACGGTAATTGTTGACAAAGAAATTCCCTTATCAATAACTTCTAATACTTTCTCCAATAGTGCCTCTGCAACCCTTTATGTCCCTTATGGTTGCAAGGCTGCATATGAGATAGCCGACCATTGGAAGGACTTTAAAGAAATCAAAGAGACGCCCCCTACAAGCGTAGACCTTTCCATTAGTGATGCAGGCATAGGAACCTATTGTAGTGAATTCGACCTTGACTTTACGAATTCGGATGTGAAGGCATACATTGTTTCTGCATTTACTCCAAGCACAGGGAAGGTGCTTCTTACTCGAATCTATGATGTGCCTGCCAATACTGGAATTGTCGTAAAGGGAGACGAGGGCGATTTCCAGATTCCTACAAAGAGCGCAGAGACAATAGTGGCCAATATGCTTGTTGGTGTGACTGAAGATACTCAACTGGATAAGGTTGTTGGCGACTATACCAACTATATATTGGCTAAAAAAGCTGGTGAAATTGGTTTCTATGCAGTTAGTGACGGCTCGACGCTGAAAGCTCATAAGGCTTATCTTCCGCTTTTAACTGCAAGTCTTCCTTCAAGTAGCAGAGTTGCTGTTGTCTTCGATGATGAGGAAGCGACAACATTCATCAATGAAGTAGGGCCTAAGGACTCAGACATATTGAATACTTTTTATAATCTGAATGGCCAGCGGTTGAGCGGCTTGCAAAAGGGATTGAATATCATTAATGGCAAGAAGGTAATCATTAAGTGATAATGGTATGAAACGAAAAGAATATATATGCCCACAAATAGAGGTAATGAAGATGCGCGTAAATTGTCTGACTATCACCTCTGGAGAGCCTATTGACGAAGTTGTCCATACTCCAGATGAAGAGGTGGATGCAGGAGATGCCCTGTCAAGAGATTATTTCGACTTCGAAGAATAGAGTGAAGGATGAAAAATACGACAAGACCTACCACTTAGTACAAATGAATGTAAGTCGTTTGTATAGAGGAACTTCTGGAGGGTACCTCTTATGATGAGAGGTACCCAAGAGGTAGTCGAGAGGTCTGGCTTTCCCTATGCCATTCACAGTATTCACAATTCACAGTTTAATTTTTAAGGGGTACCCTGTCAATCAGAGGACAGGTTTGATGTGAACCCTATTTTCGAGATATTTTAATTATTGTAGTGGAGAGGTGGAGATGGTGGAGTATATTTTTAAAAGTCTACGCGTACCTGTGTACATTATTATATACATGTGTACGCAAAGAGTTTATAATTACTACCCCACCATCTCCACCATCTCCACCCACATGAGACACAAGTGACAGGCTGTTTCATTTACTAATTTCTGACTAGGGTATGGCCTCCTGTCAAACAGGAAAATCGCAAAATCTATTAACCTATTATCATTCATTTATCAGACATGTTCCAATAAGTCCTTGGATATTTATGCGGTTTCTGTTTCGAAGACTCGAAAATTTTGTGATAGAGACTGACAGACTGACAAAACACCGACGCACAGGGCGTTTGCAGTCTTTCTGGAGACTGTCAAGACTGACAGGAGACTGACAGCCCATCGACTTTAAATTCTAATAGAATAATTGTCTAGAAAATTCTATGAATTCTCTAGAGAATTGTCCACGTATTAGGTGTATACGGTAGAAATTCTCTAGAGAATTTTTCGTTTATACAGCTGATATGCGCAAAGATACAGCTATTATCTGGACTAAATGTTGTCAGTCTTGTCAGTCTCTAAAAGACTGTCAACAGACTGCAAATGCCCTGTGCATCGGTGTTTTGTCAGTCTGACAGTCTTTAACACGTTTTTTGCTACTTTTCGTTATAAAAAAAAAATCTATAAATATGCAAATTGCAATGTTACATGAAACAGGTGACAGATACTGTTTCACCTCGAGTGCCTCTCTGGCTTTTTGCGTATACGAGCGAGATTTTTCAACAATTTCCTTTGCAGTTCGGATTATTCGCCTTACCTTTGCAGTAACTAATTAATTATTCATAAAACAGAGACCTAATTGAAATGACACAAAAGAATCTTTTCGGCAATGTTATTTTGCTGATTGCGGCAATCACATTTTCGGCTTGCAGTAGTAGCAACGATGATGCTAATGAAGAAAAACACAACTGGCGTCTGGCATCCATTCAGTACAGCTCGTCAACGGGCTCCAGCTATAAAGACGCGTTCAGCTACGACACCGCTGGCAGAGTAGTAAAGTGGGACCGTTACCAAGACGGGAAATGCTATACCAACAGCTACAACTATTCTAACGACAAGATCACCATCGACAACGGTTTGATGGAATACGAATGCACGCTGAGCGACGGGCGCATCACCCAACAGGCTACTGTAGCCAGGGATCCTGACACGAAGAGCTACTTCTACGACGAGGAAGGCAGACTGTCGTATGGAACACCTCTCTTTATTGAATGCGAATGGAGCGGTGAGCATCTGACGAAAATGGCCTGGGGAGCCATTTCCGAATATACCTATACTACGATCATCAACAACATCCCCTTCATCATTTCTCATAGCGACGCCATGCTGGAATGGCAAGGATATTACGGGAAGAGGACGAGACACCTGCCCTCGAAAGAGATGAGATACGCTTATTTCAATCCTGCGGGGCCCAGTGCAGAGCCACAGTTGGAGTGTTACGAGTATGACGACTACGAATACGTTGTCAGCAACGGACTTGTAACAGAGGTGACATGCACCAGCCACTTGACAAAAGACGTAGCCGGAGAGACAGCAGGAAGCACTTATGTCAACACTTGGAAACTGGAATACGAGGACGTGAAGTAAAGAAGGAGTTCATACACAGAAAGGTACAAAAAATCATAAAAACGAAAAAAACTTTATTCTTTCATCTTTAATCTTTAATCTTTTTATTACCTTTGCACCCGATTTGTGTCCTATAAACTAGAAAGTACAAAAAATAAAACAATAAAAATGGCAACAAACAATCAGAAAGCAGCTCCCGCAGAGGAGCAGCAGGTCACTAAGACCGAAGCCTTCTTCGAGAAGTACAAGAAGGCCATCGTAGGCTGCGTAGCAGCAGTTATCGTTATCATTGTATGCGTCATCCTCGCAAACAACTATTATTTCGAGCCCCGTGCCAACGAGGCCAGCACCGAGCTTGCTAAGAGTCAGGAGCTCTTCGACCAGCAGCAGTATGACAAGGCTCTGGTAGGTTTCCAGAAGGTTGCTGCTGACTACAGCTCAACTGATGCAGGCAACTTGGCTCAGCTCTATATCGGCATCTGCCAGGCCAATCTGGGCAAGTGGCAGGAGGCTGCCAACGCGCTGGAGTCATTCAGTGGTCAGGGCGACCAGATGATCAGCCCCGCAGCAGAGGGTGCACTGGGTAACGCTTATGCCAACCTGAACCAGCTGGACAAGGCCGTTGACCACCTGAAGAAGGCTGCTGAGATGGCTGACAACAACTCACTGTCTCCCACGTTCCTGATTCAGGCTGGTGAGATTCTGGAGAGCCAGGGTAAGAAAGACGAGGCCCTGAAGCTGTACGAAGAGGTGAAGGAGAAGTACTTCAACTCTATGCAGTACCAGAGCATCGACAAGTACATCGAAAGATGTAAGATGTAAGAAGTAAAAAGTAAGACATGGCAACTAAAAATCTGTCTGAATACAATGCCGCCAAGGTGCCCGATGCCTCGAACATGACGTTCGGCATCGTGGTGTCTGAGTGGAACCCCGAAATTACGGGTGCTCTGCTCGATGGTTGCGTATCGACACTGGAAAAGCACGGTGCACTGACCGAGAATATCCACGTAAAGACGGTTCCTGGCTCGTTCGAGCTGATCTACGGAGCCCGTCAGATGACGCTCAACGACGGTTACGATGCTGTCATCGTACTGGGATGCGTCATTCGTGGTGAGACACCCCACTTCGACTACATCTGTCAGGGTGTCACCCAGGGTATTGCCCGTCTGAATGCCACCAACAACATTCCCGTCGTATTTGGATTGCTCACCACCGAGAACATGCAGCAGGCACTGGATCGTGCAGGCGGCCGACTGGGCAACAAGGGCGACGAGTGTGCCGTAGTAGCCATCAAGATGGCTAAATTCTGAGAGAACACCATATTACAGCAATTAATGTACCATTAAAAAGAGACCAATTATGAAAAGAATGATTCTTTCAGCATTGATGCTGGTATGCGGCATGATGATGGCTATAGCCCAGAATCCCGCACAAATAAAGTTTGACAAGACTACGCACAATTTTGGCACATTCTCAGAGGCCAAGCCTGTAGTAACCTGCGTATTCACCTACACCAATGTTGGTGAGCAGCCTCTGGTTATCAACCAGGCTATTGCTTCTTGCGGATGCACAGTACCTGAATACACCAAGACTCCTGTCAAGCCCGGCGAAAAGGGTGAGATTAAGGTGACATACAATGGTGAGGGTAAGTTCCCTGGTCACTTTAAGAAGTCTATTACGGTACGTACCAACGGTTCTGTAGAAATGACGCGCCTCTACATTGAGGGCGACATGACGGAAGCCGAGAAGAAGTAAACGCTTTCGCTAGTGAATAGTGAAGGCTGCGATTAAGCGAGAGCAGTGCCATGCTTGCATGAGCAATGCCGAGCGTAAGCAGGCTCGACCGTAGGTCAATAGTGAAAAGTGAATAGTAAACAATAAAAAAGCGCTGCCGTTTGGCAGCGTTTTTTTTTATGTGCTAAAAGCTATACGTCAGTCCGATGGAACTCCACTCCTGCAACTGGAAATAGCCCATATCCTCGTCGCGCGTATTGCCGTCGTCGAATCGTGGATAGAGGAACAGGTTGGCAGAGATATACTTCGTCACCTTCAGCTCAAACTGGTTTTCCCACTCCACCTTAGTCTGATGGTAGGTAGTATTGGCATAAAGGCGCGTCTTCCACGACAGCTGGTCGAAGATGTTCCACTTGAGTTCACCCGTAAACTGCGAAGCAAAGTTTTCAAGGGTGTGGTGGTCGCCCTCGATACCATTGGCAGCAATCAGCGCCTCACGAGCCACATAGCGGAAGTTGAAGGCGAAGGGCAGGAAGTTGAGTGTACCCTTCAGGCGTCCGCCCAGCGCATCGACCTTGTACTCCATACCAATACCGAGGTTGAGGTCGAAAGGTGAAGTGAAGTCTGAATAGACCTTCTCGTCGTTGGCCTTCAAGCCTCGAGCAAACTGCGTATAAGCCAACAACTGCAGCGTATAGTACCACTTCTTATGGGCCTGAATACCCAACTTACTGGTGAAACGCAACAGGTCGTTGTTGGTCTTGTACTTATGAACGGTATCTGATGGCGATGTCTGGACGCCTAACTTCATCTCCAGCTTATTGTCGAAGGTGATGCGGTCCTTGTCGTTGTAGTTCAACTCCAGATTGGCAGCAGCTACAGCCGAATAGTTACTCTCACCACCCTTGTGCCAGTTGTTCGAGACATAGTTCTGGAGGAACTGCAGATAGCCGTCGCCCTTGAATTTCCAGAAATTAGGTTTCTGTACGACAATCTGGATGGGCACAGCCTCAGGCTCGTCAGGCACAGGAGCAGCGAAATCAGTCAGCTCCACCTCCTGAGTAAGCTCTTGGTTCACATCTTCACGGATACTTCCAGCAGCCTGCAGGTTCGACTCGTTGTTTACCACCAGGTCAGGACGACGCAGATAGACGTTCATCAGCGCCTGGTCAATGGCATCAGCCACGTCATCGCCCGTCTGAGGCTTAAGCGACAGCGACTTCTGAGCACCAGAATGGTAGAACGTGGTGGGTGCAAACAAGCGGAAATAGCGACCATCGTTCTGCTCACTTCGCAACTGGTCGTTCACCTGCTGCAAAGAGTCCAGACGCTGACGCATCATGTTCAGCGAGTCGAGATAATTATTAACTACCTGAGGCGTTTCGATCTCCGCTTCCGCAACAGGCTTCTTCAAACGGCGTTGTGCACTGACGGTTAGCGTCGTCAACAACAACGCGGCAAGTAATAAGATGTATTTATTCTTCATATCTGACTGCAAAGATAATAAATAATTCATAATTCATAAATCAGAATTCATAATTATTTCTATGTAGCAGTAAATTTTTCACTTTTCACTTTTCACTTTTCACTTTTATTTCGTAACTTTGCAGCCGTTTATATTAATAAGGTAAAAACGACAATGAATAGAGACACCATTATCGGCTTCGTACTGATAGCAGTAGTATTGATAGGTTTCAGTTGGTGGAATCAGCCATCAGCAGAGCAGGTAGAAGCCGCCCGTAAGCAAGACAGTATCGCAGCCATCCAGAAAGATAGTGCACAGAAAGCCGTACAGCAAGCAGCTGCCCAGAAGGCCGTTGCCGACAGCAGTGTGGCCGTACAGGCCGACACCACGGTCCTCTTCTATCAGGCGCTGCAAGGCACCGCAAAGAAGGTAGTGCTCAAGAACGGCAAACTGACGCTGACCCTGAACACCAAGGGTGGTACCATTGAGAAGGCAGTCATCCACGGCTTCCAGAGCATCGACGGCACCAACGACGTTACGTTGTTCAGAGAGAACGACCAGCAGCTGAACTTCATGCTGGCTGGCAAGCAGGAGAACATCGTGAGCAGCGAGCTATACTTCACGCCCACCAACGTTTCAGATACTACCGTCACCATGCTGGCTCAGGCCAACAATGGTGGACATTTTGCCATCAGCTACCGTCTGGGCAAGGACTACATGCTGAGCATGGCCGTCGAGACACAAGGTCTGGCAGGCATGTTTGCCCCATCAGACAAAGAGATGGACATTGAGTGGAGCGACCACTGCCGCCAGCAGGAGAAAGGTTTCTCTTTCGAAAGTCGCTACACAGGTCTGTTCTACAAGGAGGCCAACGGTGGTACCGACAACCTGTCGGAGACTGCCGACAAGGAAGAGGAAATCGAGGAGCGCTTGGATTGGGTGGCCTACCGCAACCAGTTCTTCTCTATCGCCTTTATCTCTAAGGATGACTTCGCACAGAACGCTAACCTGTCGAGCATACAAGACAAGAAAGGTTCAGGCTACCTGAAGCAGTTTGATGCTAAGCTGAAGACGGCCTTCGACCCCACAGGTCAGAAGCCCTCAGAGTTTGAGATGTATATCGGTCCTAACGACTTCCGTCTGATTCAGGACGTCGAGCAGCAGAGCACGTTTGGCAAAGACCTCGACCTGGAGCAGCTGGTCAACCTCGGATGGTGGCTGCTGCGCTGGATCAACCGTTGGTTCACGCTGTATGTATTTGACTGGCTGACAGGCTTTGGCTTCAATATGGGTATCGTACTGATTCTCATTACCTTGCTGCTGAAGGGAATTACCTTCCCCATGGTTAAGAAGAGCTATATGTCAAGTGCAAAGATGCGCGTGCTGAAGCCCAAGTTTGAAGAGGCTACCAAGCACCTCGACAAGCCTGAGGACCAGATGAAGAAGCAGCAGGAGATGATGTCGCTCTACTCGAAGTATGGTGTATCACCCTTGTCTGGCTGTCTGCCCATGCTCATCCAGATGCCTATCTGGCTGGCCATGTTCTTCTTCGTACCTAATGCCATCCAGCTACGCGGACAGTCGTTCCTGTGGATGGACGACCTGTCAACCTACGATCCCATTTGGGAATGGGGCACCAACATCTGGGGTATTGGCGACCACCTGTCGCTGACCTGCATCCTGTTCTGTGCCGCCCAGCTGATATACACATGGATTTCTATGCGCCAGCAGCGCGACCAGATGGTAGGTGCTCAGGCCGACCAGATGAAGGTCATGCAGTATATGATGTACTTCATGCCACTGATGTTCTTCTTCATCTTCAACGACTACTCGTCAGGTCTGAACTTCTACTACTTCATCTCGCTGTTTATGTCGGCAGCTATCATGTGGACCCTGCGCAAGACCACTGACGACGAGAAACTGCTGGCCATTCTGGAAGCCAACTACCAGGCCAACAAGAACAACCCCAAGAAGCAGAACAGCTTTGCAGCCCGTCTGGAAGCTATGCAGAAACAGGCTGATGCCATGCGTGAGCAACAGCGCAACCGCCGCTAAACAATAGTAGTTGAGGATAAACACACACTAAGAACAACATGAAAATAGGATTTGACAACGAGAAGTATCTCAAGATACAGTCAGAGCACATACGAGAGCGTATTGCACAGTTTGACGGCAAACTTTATCTGGAGTTGGGTGGCAAACTCTTCGATGACCACCACGCCAGCCGTGTACTCCCAGGCTTCAAGCCCGACTCGAAGCTTCGCATGTTTGCACAGCTGAGAGACCAGATGGAGATTGTCATCGTTGTCAGCGCTGAAGATATAGAGAAGAATAAGGTACGTGCTGACCTGGGCATCACCTATGATGAAGACGTACTGCGTCTGCGTGAGGAGTTTATGAGTCGCGACTTCATGGTAGGCTCTGTAGTGATTACCCACTACAACGGTCAGCAGGCTGCCGACCAGTTCCGCAAGCGCTTGGAGCGTCTGGGCATCAAGTCGTACGTACACTATCTCATCGACGGCTATCCCCATAACGTAGAGCTGATAGCCAGCGACGAGGGTTTTGGCAAGAACGACTATGTAGAGACCAGCCGCGAACTAGTCATCGTGACGGCTCCCGGTCCTGGCTCAGGCAAGATGGCAGTCTGCCTCAGCCAGCTCTATAACGAGAACAAGCGCGGCATCCGTGCTGGTTATGCCAAGTTTGAGACCTTCCCCGTATGGAACCTGCCGCTGAAGCATCCTGTCAACATCGCCTACGAGGCTGCTACAGCCGACTTGAACGATGTCAATATGATTGACCCGTTCCACTTGGAGGCTTACGACAAGATTGCTATCAACTACAACCGCGACATCGAGATATTCCCCGTGCTGAATGCACTCTTCGAGGGCATCTATGGTGAGAATCCCTATAAGTCACCCACGGATATGGGTGTCAATATGGTGGGCTTCTGCATCTCTGACGATGAGGTGTGCTGCAATGCCTCTCGTGACGAGATTATCCGTCGCTACTACACGGCTACCAACAAGATGGCTGATGGAGCAGACAATGAGCGTGAGGTCAACAAGATTCTGATGCTGTTCAATCAGGCCAAGATCACGACTGCTTACCGTCGTGTGACGGTAGCTGCACAGGCTAAGCAGGAACTCACGGAACATACCGCAGCAGCTATGGAGCTGGAAGACGGCACCATCATCACTGCCAAGAGTTCTCCCCTACTGGGTTGCTCAGCAGCGCTGTTGCTCAATGCCACCAAGCACTTAGCAGGCATCGACCACGACGCTAAGCTGATTCCACAGAGTCTGATAGAACCCGTCCAGAAGACCAAGATAGAATACTTGGGTGGCAAGAATCCTCGTCTGCATACTGACGAAGTGCTGGTAGCACTCAGCGTACTGTCGAAAGATGACGAGCAGTGTCGTAAGGCATTGGAACAGCTGCCCAAACTGCGTGGCTGTCAAGTACACTCAACGGTGATGCTCTCTGAGGTGGATCGCAAAATCTTCAAGAAGCTGGGGTGCGGACTGACCTGCGACCCCGTCAGAAAGAAATAAACTATAACTATCATATTATCATGGCAATCGTAAAACCATTCAAGGGTATTCGCCCTCCCAAAGAACTTGTAGAAAAGGTAGAAAGCCGTCCCTACGACGTGCTTGACTCAGAAGAGGCACGCGCCGAGGCTGGCGACAATGCCCAGAGTCTGTATCACATCATCAAACCAGAGATTGACTTCCCTGTAGGCACCTCAGAATACGACCCTCGTGTCTATGAGAAAGCTGCCGAGAATTTCCAGAAGTTCCAGGACAATGGATGGTTGGTTCAGGACTCGCGCGAACATTATTATATATATGCTCAGACCATGCAGGGCAAGACACAGTATGGTCTGGTAGTCTGCGCGCATACCGACGACTACATGAAGGGCAACATCAAGAAGCACGAGCTGACACGTCGCGACAAGGAGGAAGACCGTATGAAGCATGTTCGTGTGAACAATGCCAATATCGAGCCGGTATTCTTTGCTTATCCTGACAACGCCGTTCTCAACGAGCTCATCATGCGCTATGCCGCCACTGAGCCAGAGTACGACTTCATTGCCCCCATCGATGGTTTCCGTCACCAGTTCTGGATTATCGACGACGACAAGGATATGCAGACCATCACTGATGAGTTCAGCAAGATGCCATCACTGTATATTGCTGATGGTCACCACCGTTCAGCAGCTGCAGCCCTCGTAGGTGCAGAGAAGCAGAAGCAGAATCCCAACCATAAGGGTGATGAGGAGTACAACTTCTTCATGGCAGTCTGCTTCCAGGCTTCACAGCTGACCATCCTCGACTACAACCGCGTAGTGAAGGACCTCAACGGACTGACCTCAGAAGAATTCCTTGCTGCACTGAAGAAGAACTTCGACGTAGAAGACAAGGGTACTGACATCTATAAGCCTCAGCAGTTGCACGAGTTCTCACTCTATCTGGATGAGCACTGGTATAGTCTGAAGGCTAAGGAAGGCACCTACGACAATACCGATCCTATCGGTGTGCTGGACGTAGACATCTCCAGCCGTCTGATTCTCGACGAGATACTGAACATTGGCGACCTCCGCTCGTCTAAACGCATCGACTTCGTAGGTGGACTGCGCGGACTGGGTGAGTTGAAGCGTCGTGTAGACAATGGTGAGATGCGTGCCGCACTGGCCCTCTACCCTGTTACCATGCAGCAGATTATGGATATTGCCGACAGCGGCAAGATTATGCCTCCCAAGGCTACCTGGTTTGAGCCAAAACTGCGCTCAGGTTTGGTGATTCATAAGTTATCATAGGAAAACCTAGAAGTTCCTAGGCCATCCTAGAAAATATGACCGACGAGTTTAAGACCATAGCAACAACAAGCGAGGGATATTACACCGAGAAACGGAGTAAGTTCCTCGCTTTTGCCCACCCCGTCAGCACCGTTGACGAGGTGAAGGACATCGTAGCACAATACCGCAAGAAGTACTACGATGCCCGCCACGTCTGCTATGCCTATATGCTGGGAGCTGAGCGCACGGAGTTCCGTGCCAACGATGACGGAGAGCCATCGAGCACTGCCGGCAAACCTATTCTCGGACAAATCAACTCCAACGAGCTGTCTGATATCTTAATAGTAGTGGTTCGTTACTATGGTGGTGTCAACCTGGGCACCAGCGGTCTTATCGTAGCCTATCGTGAAGCGGCGGCTGACGCTATTGCCCACGCAACAATAGAGATGCGACAAGTAGAGGAAATAGTGAAATACTCCTTTGCCTATCCACAGATGAACGACGTGATGCGCATCGTCAAAGATATGAATCCACGCATCATTAGCCAAACCTACGATAACACCTGTGAGATTGTGTTATCCATACGAAAAAGCGAAGCTGAACAGCTTCGCAATCGATTAAACAGTCTGTTGTAAATACTGCGCACACATCTCTGCGCAGCGTTCTCCATCAACACCCGCCGACACGATACCGCCAGCATAGCCGGCGCCCTCACCACAAGGAAAGAGTCCTTGCAGACGGATGTGCATCAGCGTCTCGCCGTCACGGACAATGCGCACAGGACTACTGGTACGCGTCTCTACACCAATCATCACTGCCTCGTTGGTCAGGAAACCATGACTCTGACGACCAAAGGCCTTAAAACCTTCTTGCAGACGATGACTGATGCTTTGTGGCATCCAGAAATGCAGGGGTGACGAAATCAATCCTGGAGCATAGGAGCTTCTTGGAAGGTCATAGCTCAGACGCTTGTTGACAAAGTCGGCCATACGCTGGGCTGGTGCGGTCTGCTTTCTGTTTCCCTGTTGCCAACAGTCGTGTTCCAACTGCTCTTGGAAATGCATCACACGCAATGGGTTATCGCCTTCAATGTCTTCGGCACGCGTCTCCACTACCATACCCGAATTAGACCACTGTCCGCCACGATTCGATGGCGACATACCATTGACCACAATCTGCTCCTTATCGGTAGCAGCAGGAATGACGAAGCCACCAGGACACATGCAGAAAGAATAGACACCACGACCATCGACCTGAGTCACAAACGAATACTCAGCAGCAGGCAGGTACTTACCCCTACCCTGCTTATTATGGTATTGTATCTGGTCTATGAGCATTGAAGGATGTTCCAAGCGGACACCCACGGCAATACCCTTGGCCTCAATTTCTATCTTACTGTCTGCCAGATAGCGGTAGACATCACGAGCAGAATGGCCTGTAGCAAGGATAACTGGACCGCGGAATTCCTTGTCGGCTGCGAAACAGCCGACCACACGATTGCCCTCCAACAGCAACTGGGTCATCTTGGTTTGGAAATGCACCTCACCACCACAACGGATAATGGTATTGCGCATATTCTCAATGACACGCGGCAACTTGTCAGTACCAATATGCGGATGAGCATCGGCCAGGATATTCGTCGAGGCGCCATGCTGACAGAACACGTTGAGTATCTTCTCTATTGAGCCACGCTTCTTAGAACGAGTATATAGCTTGCCATCAGAATAGGCACCAGCTCCGCCCTCGCCAAAACAGTAGTTGCTCTCAGCATCCACCTGCTGTGTCTTGGCAATCTGTGCCAAATCCTTCTTACGCTCATGCACATCCTTGCCACGCTCCAGAACGATGGGGCGCAGTCCGAGTTCGATGAGGCGCAAGGCAGCAAACAGTCCACCAGGGCCAGCACCAACGACAATGACCTGTGGGCGGTCACTAACATCAGGATATTCCGTATGCTGGTATTCATCGGCTGTGGGCTGTTCATTAATAAACACCCTCACCTTCATATTCACAAAGATAGTGCGTTGGCGGGCATCGATGCTACGACGAAGGATACGCACAGCCGTCACCGTGCGTACATCAAAGCCATATTCATCAGCCAACCACGAGCGCAACGCCTGTTCATTGGCAGCCACCTGTGGTTGTACCCTAATCTGATATTCGTTGGTCATTCTTCAGTTTTGAAGAGGTCTTTTATCTCGTCAATCTCATCATTATCGAACCACTTGCTCAGACGGTCCTTAGCCTTCTGCTGAATGTCAGGATCAACATCAGTCCATACCTTCTTTAATACGAAGAGCAACACGGCAAGGTCATCCGTCAGTCCTGCAATGGGAATAGCATCGGGAATGACGTCCAGCGGACTAATCATATAGCCCAAAGCACCAATGATCATGGCCTTATTAGCCGTGCTCACCTTATCACTCTGCAAGGTGTAGTACAGGATTAAGGCAGCATAGACTAATTTAGCTCCAGCACGCTTGGCGATTTTTGCAATCTTGTCAACGAAGTCCGACTGTGAGAACTTGTTGGCATACTTCATAAAATCAGGTAATTCCATGTCTTTGTTTACTATTTGACTATTTACAATTTACGTTTTGACTATTTACAATTGGTTACTTGTTGATTCTTATCACTCTGATGCCCGTATGCGACGGATGTTTCTGCAGATACTGGTAGAACGTCATGGGTTCCTCGACGACCTTCTTGTGTATCATCGACGCATTAAGCAGGTGCAAGCCGTCTTTCTTCCAGACTGCAAAGCCCAAGTGAGCAATGTCCAACCCTTTCTTATTGCAGGTAATGGCGATGATGTCTCCATCGTGGACAGCCTGACGCAGAGCCTTCGTACTGCGACGTAGCGCACTCTTGGGAATATAGCGGGCCTTCGTACCTGTAAGCTGTTTCTCCTGCTGACGGATGACGGGCACCAGCTTCGGCTGTGCCTTCAACGCCTTGTAGGCAGTGGGGTGTATACTCATATAGTTCACGCTGACGCGCTGGACAGCCGTAAAGGGTGGATTCGGCGACTGTATCTCCTTGACAATCTTCATGGCCTGCTTGTCTGCAATCCAGTCGGAGAAGTAGTGCAGTCGCGAGGTATAGTCGGTCATCACACCTTGTCTGTATCTCAGCATGCGCAATGTCGTCAGGTAGTCGTTCCATGTGCGTTTTCCCTGCTGTGCA
Organism: uncultured Prevotellaceae bacterium; assembly: GCA_900314985.1. Lineage (GTDB taxonomy): Bacteria > Bacteroidota > Bacteroidia > Bacteroidales > Bacteroidaceae > Prevotella. The sequence continues at coordinate 18,484 of OMXL01000027.1, forward strand.
CAGAGCTTCAGCGCTGTCACCGTCTCCACCAGTGTGGTGCAGTCCAGTTGTCGTGTATTTACCACCAATTGCTCGTTATCGTTGACCTCCAAGGTATGTGCCACATAGGGTACCCCCAGAAACTGGCGGGCAAACCACAGTGTCGACGTTTCCTTGTCGGCTTGAGCCAACAGGCGGCAGACAGTCACACTGTCAGCCTTCTGATAGGTTACCTGCGCCTCAGCCCATAAGACTGGTAGCAGCAATAGGATATATAGCAAGCGATATCTCATTCCTTATTCTTTTTATATCTGCTGCGCGCCCCGAAGTTGTAGCCGACATACATATTCAGACTGCCAAAGATGTTGTTGGCAGCAAAGCGCGACTTATGATAGTTGTAGGCACGAGCAATGACTGAGGCTCCGGCATACCAGCGCATATTGTTGTACACCAAGCCAAAACGTCCGATGCCGTCGATATTGACATTATTAAGATTCAGGATGTCCTTACTACTATATGTTTCACCTCGCGTACGCTTGTAGGCCAATGCCAACGAGAGACTGGAGCAGAACAACCAGTTCTTGGCAAACACCCAGTTGTAGGCATAGCCGACGGAGGCGCTGGAGTTATAGTATCTCACGCTATTAAACATCAGTCCACTATCCAACTTGACCGTATTGCTGCCCAAGCGCTCGTCAATCTCTTGCTGCAACATCTCATGATCAAAATCTATACTGTTACGCGTCCAGGCAACACCCACCATCCACGAGCCACAACTGATTTTCTGGATAGTACTCTGCGCAAAGGCTGCCGGATAGGAGAAGCGCTGGTGGTTGAAGATGTAATAGAGATTGACTCCCGTAATGCCCACGCTGATTCCGCCAAAGGGAATACCCTCCAAACTACGGGTATCTACATTCTTACCCAAATTGATGCGACGTATCTTGTAGTCACAACCAGTACGACGATAGTACAAATCAACACCGACTTGTGCGGCATAAATGCTGATGTCAAATTCCTGCTTGAGGTCCTTGTTATCTACGTCAACATTCTTCAAGTCAAAAGTATAACCAGCGAAGACCCAACGCCAGCCGAAGTAAGGGCCGACCTTTAAATTGGGCGCAGGCGACAGCCATACCGACTGGGCGTCAGAACCTGTCGTACCAAGATGATAATAGTCATAGGTATGCGTAGCCTGAAGCATGACCGACCAGTTATAGTGTTGCGGTTCTACATATTTTTCATCAATGTAGCTAAAGCCACGGATGACACGACGCAGCCAACTCATCTTCTTCTCTGGCTGTTCCTCCACCTGCAACGTATCTTGCGCTACCACCTGTAGCGCCACTACGGCCAATATCGTCAGCAACACTTTCCTCATAGACTTAGAATTTTCCTAATATACGGTCCAGCACCCAGTTCACGGGCGTAGCCGACACACTTGTACACTCGCAGACACCAATGCCCTGCAGCTGTTCACAAACACTCTTGATGAGTGGATACTGCACATAGGGCGGATTGGGCACTTCCAATAATTGCGTACCCTCGCTGGTATGCAGCAGAATAGGCTTATAGTCGAAGACCGAGAAACTCATCAGTCCCTTGTCGCCAATAATCTCGATGCAGTCCTCGCGTGCCGACTCATGACCCACAAAGCACCAGGAGCCACTGCCAGGTACACCGCTCTCAAACTCAAAGCAAGCACTCACCGAGTCTTCAGCCTCATAGAGTTTGCCACGATTGGCACAAATACCACGAGCCTCGATGATAACACCAAAGATATGCTGCAGCAGATCAAGCTGATGGGGCGCCAAATCGTAGAAGTAGCCGCCACCCGCAATATCGGGCTGCAAGCGCCAAGGCAACGTGTCGGGTTTGGTATAATCAAGTTCACGAGGCGGTACGGCAAAGCGAATCTGTACGTTGATGACCTTACCAATGGTGCCGTCATCAACCAGCTGTTTTACCTTCTGAAAATAAGGCAGATAGCGACGGTAGTAAGCCACAAAACAAGGCACGCCCGTCTCTGCGCTGATACGGTTAATGCGCGCACAGTCTTCATAGGATGCTGCCAACGGTTTCTCGACATATACGGGTTTGCCAGCCTTCATGGCCATAATGGCATAGGTAGCATGACTGCTGGGAGGCGTCGCAATATAGACGGCATTCACGTCAGGGTCGTCAATCAGCTCCTGGCCATCGGTATACCATTTCGGTATGCCGTGTCGCACAGCATAACTACGCGCCTTCTTTTCCTGACGGCTCATCACCGCCACGACAGAAGAGCCCTCTATTTCAGAGAATGCCGGCCCGCTTTTCTTTTCAGTCACCTCACCACAGCCGATGAAGCCCCACCGTAATATCTTCATAATCGAGTGCAAAGATACAAAATAATTCTTAATTCTTAATTCTTAATTCTCAATTTATTTGTACCTTTGCATCATTAAATGCGAAAAGCAATGGAAAAGCAGCATGATATGACTCTCATGAAACCTCGCAGCTACCGCAGTGTGCTGATGACAGGTTTTCGTCTCTATACCGAGAATTTCCGTCGATTATTCAAAGCATCATGGCAGATGGCATTACTCTATGCTATCGCTTGTGGCGCCTTTGGGACACTGGCCGTTATTAAACTCCCAGAGATGGCTGTAGCCCTCATCCAGCAGCTGACGGTCTATCACGGACTATTTCAGGAAACCCTCGTACAGTATTTCATCACATCCTTAGAGATTCTGGGGCTTCTGCTGTTGGCCATTTCCACGCTGGCACTGGCCTCTGCCACCATTATCAACAAGCTGAAGGAACACAAGGATACGGGCGCCATCACCCTACCGCCCTACTGGCTGAGCGCCAGTCCGCAGATGATGGGACGCTCGCTTAAGGGGCTCTTTTTTACACTGTTGGTTATACTGATACCTATTGTTCTGATGGTGTTTGCAATAGTGGGTGCCGAGGCTTTCAGACCGCAACTGATTGCCAACCACATCATCACACTGACAGCCACTTTCTGCATCGGTATGCTCATCATCTTCCTGCTGAGTCTGCCCCTTTTCTATGTGCTGATGAAATACCTGATGGAAGCACCTTGCGGCTATTGGAAAACGCTGGGCAACTATTACGGACGAGGCATGCGCCACTGGGGCAGCCTCTTTGTGGTATTCTTTGTCAGCATCCTATTGGTAGAGATTGTTGCCCTGGTCATCATGCTGCCTGCCCACATTCTGGCCATTGCCAACCAGCAGGCACAGATGGGTGTACTCATTGGCGACCCGCTGGGTATGCCGTCGTATATGCCCGCCCTGACTTTTGCCACCTTCATGCTCTGCTGCTTCATCGAATTTTACGTGAGTCAGGTAATGCTCGTCCATAACTACTATATCTATGGCGCCATCGAGAGCAAGGAACAAGAACATGAACAACAAAAACTGGACATACAATGAAGAAGATACTCTTTATAGACCGTGACGGAACCATCATTCGCGAACCTGAAGACGAACAGATTGACAGCTTTGAGAAGTTGCAGTTTGTGCCTCGTGCCATTTCCAATCTGGTATTTCTGCGCCAGCACACTGACTACGAGTTTGTGATGGTTAGCAATCAGGACGGACTGGGCACCGATGCCTTTCCTGAAGATACGTTCTGGCCTGTCCATAACTTCATTCTCGACACGCTGCGTGGCGAGGGTGTTGAGTTCGACGACATCCTCATCGACCCACACTTCCCTGAAGATAACGCTCCCACGCGCAAGCCCAACACAGGACTGGTGGAGAAATATATGAACAACCCTGAATACGACATTCAGGGCAGCTACGTCATTGGTGACCGCGATACCGACCGCCAGTTTGCTGAGAACATAGGCTGTGGATTCCTACAGGTGGGTGACTGGGATAAGGTGGCCGCTATTGCCTTTGGTGGCGAGCGTACCGCAGAGGTGCGTCGCACCACCAAGGAGACAGATATTCTGGTAAAGGTGGATCTCGATGGCAATGGTCGTTGCGATATCCAGACTGGTTTGGGTTTCTTCGACCACATGCTGGAGCAGATTGGCAAACACGGAATGATAGACCTCACCGTACACTGCAATGGTGACCTGCACGTTGACGAGCACCACACCATCGAGGACACGGCGCTGGCACTTGGCGAATGTCTGTTGAAAGCTTTAGGCGACAAGCGTGGCATTGAGCGCTATGGCTACTGTCTGCCCATGGATGACTGTCTCTGTTCTGTTTGCCTTGACTTTGGCGGACGCCCCTGGCTGGTATGGGATGCCGAGTTCCATCGCGAGAAGATTGGCGAGATGCCCACAGAGATGTTCCTACATTTCTTTAAGAGTCTGAGCGATGCTGCACGTATGAATCTCAACATCAAGGCTGAAGGACAGAACGAGCACCACAAGATTGAAGGCATCTTCAAGGCATTGGCGCGCGCACTGAAAATGGCAGTACGCAGAGACATCTATCACTACGAACTGCCATCTACCAAAGGCGCCCTATAGACGTATAATTGTCAATTATCACTTAGCGTGACGGCCAAATCATCTCCATCGGATAGTGTAGCAGTAGGTGTCTGTAAGAACGTTTGCGAGCCATCAGACAACGCAGAATGAAGCGTCCTTCTTCCTCTGATGGTTCACAGAGCATGTATTGGCGGGCAAGCCCTAACGTCTTTTGCATCACCCACATCACACCTGCAGCAAACTGTGTCAGTCCCAGCGTCTGCAGCGTAGCTGAAAGGTTGGCACCATCCTTGAACGGCTGGAAATCGCCCTGAAGCTGACTTAGCACAAAAAAGTAGTCCAGCAAGAAACCCATGGTGGCCTTTCCACTCAACAACCGTTGCTGGAACGTTTGCAACATGCAGACGGCATTCATCATCAACGAAGGCACATACAGGTCATCCTCACACGGGCTGAACATCAGGTCTTTGTTTTGCATAAACCACTTTTGCATCCTTCTGTTTACAAACGTGTTACGCGCCGACAGCACACGATAGCAGAGGTTCACAGGGGTATTCTCCCAAGCATGCAGAGCCAACGAGGTATAGCGGCATTGTATCTCCTCCTGACCAGTCTGGCGTGCAAACTTGATGGCGCGATCCATGCTGCAATCCACAAAGACATCGATGGCAGTAGCCTGCACGAAGTGTGGCAGTTCATCGTCTGAATGAAGACGCATACCCAGTCCATTCATCGCGGTAGCGCGGATTTTGCGCTCAGTCAACTTGCTGACGAGTTTTCGACAACGGCTATTATACAATTCCTGCTCTTCGCGAAGTTCCTCAGCATCGGCCATCCAGTCAAGGCTCAAATCGTGAGGAACGCGCAAGCCAAATTCAAACAGCCGCTCTATACCTTTGTAACAAACACCCACCAAGCCATGCCGACGGGCAGTCTGATAGATGTCGTGCCACTCTTGAGCCGATGGTCCTCGGCTTAAACAGTCTAATTGTCCGATGGCCACTCGTAGTAATTCAAAAAACAGTTCTTGCATGATAAACGTATAGATAGTAGTTTATTAAGTAATTCTGTTGCAAAGATACGAAAAATTCTCAATTCTCAATTCCCAATTCTCAATTATTTTGTATCTTTGCACAAAATTTGTGGATAGACGACTATGACCGACGATAAAATTCTACGCATGCAACAGCTCGTCAACGAGTTGAACGAGGCTTCTGATGCCTATTATAACGGACAGACTGAACGCATGACCGACTATGAGTGGGATGCCCGTTTCGACGAGTTGAAGCGGTTGGAGACGGAGACTGGCACTACCCTGCCCGACTCTCCCACGCAGAAGGTGTCGGAAGATAGCATCACCGGTCAGAAGGAGGAACACGAGTTTGCGGCTCTCTCATTGGCCAAAACAAAGCAGGTTGGCGAGCTGGTGAAATGGGCCGAGCAGCGTCCTATCTGGATATCGTGGAAACTCGACGGTCTGACGCTGGTTGTTACCTACGACAATGGCCAGCTGACCAAGGTGGTGACGCGTGGCAACGGACATATCGGTACCAACATCACGCATTTGGTGGAAGCTATCAGCGGCATTCCGCAGACCATTGCCCACAAGGGACATACCGTCATCCGTGGCGAGGCGGTCATCAGCTATGAAGACTTCGAACGCTTCCTCATGGAGAGTGGCGAAGACTATGCCAATCCGCGCAATCTGGCTTCTGGTTCGCTGTCGGTCAAAGAGCCGCAGGACATCAAAGACCGCCATATTCGCTGGATTCCCTTTACCTTAGTATATACGGACCTCGACATCAACAGCTGGGGCGCCCGCATGGACTGGCTCGATCAGCAGGGTTTTAAGACCGTTGAGCGTCGCTTAGTGTCTACGCCGGATGTTTCGTCCGTTGAAAGCGTTGTCAACGCCTTTACCAATGAGGTCACCTCCAAGCAAAACCCCTTCCCTGTGGATGGTTTGGTCATCTGCTACGACGATACGGCCTACGCACAGACGGGCTCCATTACAGGCCATCATGCCACGCGTGCTGGACTGGCTTTCAAGTGGCAAGACGAAGCTGCCGAGACCACATTGCAGGAGATCGAGTGGTCGTGTGCCGCCAGCACCATTTCGCCTGTAGCCATCTTCCAACCCGTAGAGTTGGAGGGCACCACCGTGCGTCGTGCCTCGTTGTGTAACATCAGCGAGTGCGAGCGTCTGGGCATTGGCGGTCCTGGCACCCTGCTCAGCGTTATCAAGGCCAACAAGATTATCCCCAAAGTCATTGCCGTCACTGCTTGCGCTGGCACGTTCACCGTTCCGGACCACTGTCCTGTCTGTCATGCACCTGCTAAGGTTTCCGTCAGCGAAATCAGTGGCACCAAGACGCTCCACTGCACCAATGCCGACTGTCCTGCCAAGCAGCTGCGCAAGTTTGCACGCTTCGTCAGCAAGGAAGGCATGAACATCGACGGCATCTCTGAACAGACGCTCTCCAAATTCATCAACCTTGGCTGGGTCAGTGAATATGCCGACCTCTACGAGTTGCGCAGTCACATCCGTGAACTGGCTCAGCTGGAGGGCTTTGGCGAGAAATCGGCATCGAATATCATGCGCAGCATCGACAAGAGTCGCGAGGTAGAGGCTCATCGTCTGCTCTATGCGCTCAACATACCGCTCTGCGGGCTTGACGTCTGCAAGCGCCTGCTCGGAGCCTATCCTTTGGAAGAATTGGTAGCGCTAGCTATCAGTGGTTCCCCCGCCACTACTCCCGACGGTTCTCCGTCGGGTTTCCAGCTCGACCTCTTTGCTCCACAGGCTTCAGAGCCCTCCGAGGTCTTTGCCCACATTGATGGCATCGGCCCTGAGAAGTCGGCACAGTTCGTGCTTTGGTTCCGCAACGAGCGCAACCTTGCCCGTTACCGTCGCCTCTTGGAGAAGCTCACCGTCACCACTCCCGACGTGTCAGCGTCGGGTGATCGCTGTCAAGGCCTCACCTTCGTCATCACGGGCGACGTACACCACTACAAGAACCGCAACGAACTGAAGGCCTACATCGAGTCGCAGGGTGGCAAGGTGGCATCGGCTGTCAGCGGCTCTACGTCGTTCCTTATTAATAACGACGTCACGTCCACCTCTGGCAAGAACAAGAAAGCCCAGCAGCTGGGCATCCCCATCCTCTCTGAGGATGACTTCCTGGCGGCCTATGGCCTAGTGAATAATGAATAGTGAATAACAAATAACGAATATGACCCAGAAATTAAAACCCGCCACACTCTGCGTACAGGCAGGCTGGCAACCCAAGAATGGTGAATCGCGCGTGCTCCCCATCTACCAGAGCACCACGTTCAAGTATGACAACACGGAGGAGATGGCCGACCTCTTCGATCTGAAGAAGGAAGGATACTTCTATACCCGTCTGGCCAACCCCACCAACGACGCGGTGGCTCAGAAGATTGCTGCCCTCGAGGGTGGTATCGCTGCCATGCTTACATCGTCTGGTCAGGCTGCCAACTTCTATGCCATCTTCAACATCTGTCAGGCTGGCGACCACTTCGTCACCTCTAACGAGATCTATGGTGGCACCTACAACCTCTTTGGTGTCACGCTGAAGAAGCTCGGCATCGAGTGTACCTTCATCTCTCAGGAGGCCAGCGAGGAAGAGATTGATGCTGCCTTCCGTCCTAACACCAAGGCTCTCTTTGGTGAGACCATCTCGAATCCTGGCTGTCAGATTCTCGACATCGAGAAGTTCTCACGCATCGCCCACAAGCACGGCGTGCCCCTCATTGTCGATAACACCTTCCCCACGCCCATCAACTGCCGTCCCTTCGAGTGGGGTGCCGACATCGTCACCCACTCTACCACGAAGTATATGGATGGCCACGCCACACAGGTGGGCGGTGTCGTAGTAGATAGCGGCAACTTCGACTGGGAGGCTCATGCCGATAAGTTCCCAGGCCTCTGCACCCCCGATGAGTCTTACCACGGCCTCACCTATACCAAGGCCTTTGGCAAGATGGCTTATATGACCAAGCTCGTCGCTCAGCTGATGCGCGACCTCGGCAGCATCCCTTCTCCCCACAACGCCTTCCTCTTGAACCTCGGACTGGAGACGCTCCATCTGCGCGTACCTCAGCACTGCCGCAACGCCCAGCGCATTGCTGAGTTCCTCGAGGCTGACGAGCGCGTGGCATGGGTACACTATAGCGGACTGCCCTCTGACAAGAACTACACCCTGGCTCAGAAGTACCTGCCCAACGGCTCTTGCGGTGTCATCGCCTTCGGACTGAAGGGTGACCGTCAGACTGCCGTAGAGTTCATGGACTCGCTGAAGATGATTGCCATCGTTACCCACGTAGCCGATGCACGCACCTGTGTGCTCCATCCTGCCAGCCATACCCACCGTCAGCTCTCTGACGAGCAGCTGCGCGAAGCCGGTGTTGCCCCCGACCTCATCCGCCTCTCAGTAGGTATCGAGGACTGCGACGACATCCTGGAAGATATCCGTCAGGCACTCGACAAGATTTAAGGATCCGTATTAGCTATTGCTACATTTCATATACAGCTAAGCCAGTGCAGGCTTAGCTGTATTTTTTTATAGCTACAGCTATCTCCTCGTGAAATCAGCGTGACAGCAAAGTGAAACCAACTTGCGCACGGTTCACTCGCGCGAACCTTTATAATAAAAGGGTTTGCACACAGAAAGTGAAACGTGAAAGTTTTATTTTGAAAAACATAGCAATCTCGTGAGTGTATTAGCCTAATACGTACAACAACAATATGGGCACCGCCTCGCGACAGTGCCCATACCTTAACAATTAGTATTAGATCCTTTATGAAAAAGGGTTATTCTCAATTTATTCATCATTATTTTCCTTGCCACGTCATCTCGGCAGTAAGCATTCCATGATTATGGAACGTCAAGATTCGCTTATTATCTTCAATAATCAGCTTATTTCCAGATATTTTATAGCTGATAGTAACTGCCGTTGGGTCAATCTGAGTTGAATAGTCAAAATTATCATCCGACTTAGAATACCACTCCAAAGGCATACCATAGTCTTCTGCTTGATAAGCGCCCTTGTCGCGATCATACCACTCAGTCTTATTCATACTCACCACAAGTTTACCATTATTATCGGTATACGTGCCACTGAAACGGAAAATGGCTCCTTCAATAATATATGTACCAGCTGGGTAATTATAATCTTCACTGGTAACCTCCTGAGCATATTGAGCTTCAGAGGCATCGGTTGTGGCATAATACCATACGGTCTTGATAGTTACTTTCTTGTCAGCAGTGAACTCATATGTAAGATAGTGGTCATATCGTGACAAGAGACCATCGCCCCATGCAGGAACGAAACCTGACCATTTTCCGACTAACGATGAGGGGGTTCCAGGATTATCTGAACCACCAGGGTTATCGTCGTCATCACTTCCACACGCTGTCAGCGTAAACGCTGCTACGAAAAGGCTTGCAAAAAGCCAAAAATTCAGTTTCTTCATAATGATTTAAATTATAAGAGTTTAATTTATCCTCATTTATTATCTAACAACGACTTTACGCACTTTACCATCACTGGTGCGCATGATGTTCACACCACGCGAAAGACCACAACGGCCGTCAATGGTGAAATATTGCTTGGTAACAGACGATGCAGTGATTGGGTCGACTGAAGTTGCATTCTGCACCTCAATGGTTACAACATTGGCATTCCAGCTCTCACCAGGAACCACGGTTTGAGCATTTTCCAAAGTCAACACATTCGGATAGTAAGTGTTTGCGGTAGAAGAGGTGGCACGAGCCATCACGTAATAGGGTCTCTGGAAGAGCAGAGGCGAACCATTTTCATCCTGGAAATAGACGACGCCTTCTAGAGCCTCTTCTGTGGACTTTGAAGCCACAACCGACCAATTACCATCGATATTCTGTCCAATTACATCAATAATGGTAGATACAGGATTACCTGATTTCTCAGCCTTCACTCCAAGGAGTCCCGTATAGCGGTCTGTCATCAGCTGTACCTCGCGATACCAGCCCATCATCTCATAGTGGAAGGTAAGGAAGTAAGCAGGATTGGCAAAATCGTAGATGCAATAATCATAATCTTTCTGAGGCAGACGGAACACATACTGACCAGCCTTACGCTCACTGATGCAATTGGAATCGAACTCAGCAACATTCTCATTCCACGACACTGTACGTATAATCTTTTCTTGAGGCTTTGGAATCACATAGTCAGTATTCAGAACGAAACCATCGCTGCCGACATAATCAACCGAAGCCTGAACAGGTACACATACCACACCGGTGAGCGGATGGCGCAACATGAAGTCACAATGAACCTTGTCACCACGGACCTCGATAATCAACTGATAACCGGCATCATCAAGTGTTGGCGTATAGTGGATATCGGTAGCACCTTCTATTTTAGTCAAGTCCCAGTTGTTTGGATTGCGACGATACCACTGATAGGTAAAGTAGCCATCCTCAGAAGAGAACTCAGTGATAGTTCCACTATTATAGGTATCGGCAGAAAAACTAAGTTCATCACCGATAATCTTACCCACCATGCAATGTTCAATAGATGGCGACTCTGACCACCCCCTATAGCGAGAATACATAGAGATAGGCTGGGCAGTTACTATGTTCGACACGTAACCGTCTTTTTCTCCACCATGCAACACCAGCCGATAGTCGGTGACACCATATATATACATAGGCATACCAACAGCACGGTCTGAAAAATGTCGTGGATTGTCATTTTCCATCAGCGTAGACCATGAGCCGTCTCCATGATTTCTATATTGTATAGTATAATAATCACAGCCCACTTCTGAAACCATCGGAAAGCGCAGATTAGCCACAATATCAACATAACCATTGATAATGAAGGGGTCATATCCCACATCAGACAAATCCAATATAGCTACCTCTCCTCCTCGGACAGGAGCCACAGCAGCAACAACAGGGAGTTCTCCCTTAGAACCTGGAACAACTTCTTCCGGTAAACGTCCGTTTTGGGCATTCACAGATAGTACACATATTAACGAAATCAGCAAAAAATAGATTTTTCTCATAGTCGTAATACTTATATTTTTGTTATTGATAATGCAAAATTAAGGAATTATAACACAACTGACATGGCAAAATTGCAAAAGATAGTACCAAAATTGCAAAATTACACTCCAAGAAATGCAAAAAACAAGAAAAAAACTTGGAGGTTGACTGCTTATTACGTATCTTTGCAGCTAATATGATCTACGAAATATTCTCTTCATTACCATTAATGGTGTGCATGGTAATGGTCATACAATTGACTCTTACCTACAGACGACGAACAGGAAAAGCTATCGGCTGGTTGTTGCTATGGGCTATTGCAACACTGATATTATACGGTTGTCATTACTTCTATTTTAACCACTATAGCATACTGATGCCATTCAGCGACACCGTCTATGTCATGGTGAACCTGATGGTATATCCCCTATTCCTATTATATATTAGTGCCATTACCGACCGCAAGCCACTAGCACAACAAAGCAGTTTCCTTTGGTCGGCATTTACACCACCATTACTTGCAGGAGTCATCGTAGGCAGCCTCTATGCCACCATGGATGCCCACGAAGCCAAGGCATTTATCACCAACTACCTCTACCGAGGCTATGAATCGTCACTGACAGGACTGGCACTCATACAAGCATGGGCACACATCGTCTGCCATATCATATTTGCCATACAGGTAGCAATCGTCATCATCAGAGGATTCCGACGCATCAGGCGATTCAACAAGACGGTACAACAACTATATGCCGATACAGAAAACAGGGAAATTGAGGAGATACCAACAATCCTTATCCTCTTTGTTGTTACCTCACTGGTCTCCACCATAGTCAACGTGATAGGACGCCAAATCTTTGTAGACTCCATTATCATCTCATTACCCTCACTCGCATTCTCAGCACTCATCTTCGCCTTGTCATGGGTAGGCATGCATCAAGACTTTACCATCCAAGACATTCCTGAGGAACAAGAGAAGGAAACCAACGACAACAACGAAAACATCGCCGTAACGCCCAGTAACCAGAGCATCCAGATATATGAGAAACTGGAAAGCATGATGAACGAACAACAGACATACCTGAAGAACGACCTGCTACTAAACGACGTAGCTAAACAGCTGGGAACCAACCGCACCTATCTGTTGGCAGCACTAAACAGTTGTGCACACATGACATTCAAGGAGTATATCAACCGTAAACGCATTGCTCATGCTGAACAGTTGATGGCGCAATACCCACTAACGCCCAAAACCGAGATAGCCACACTCTCCGGCTACAACAGCATGTCGTCCTTCTACCGCAACTACAGTCTATATCACTCATAAGGAAGCATCCTATCAAAGTTGTAGGTGCCGAAATAGCGTATCTCCAAGATGACATCGGGGACCTTTGATTGACGAAAAACAACTGGTGGAAATGATTGTGTGACACTAATGTGAAGTGAAATGACACCACTTTCTTAAACCTCTTGCGTACACATGTATATAATAAGGTACACAGGTACGCGTAAAAGTTATAGATTTATTAAAATTACCGTCATTTGTGTCATTAGCGTCACTGAAGATAATTCAAGAATCAGGGAGAACATACCCGCGTTTTTTAAATACATGAAGAGTGTCGATTTGTCTTTAACAAGTTTTAGTAGTGTTTATTTGCAAATACCAATAATTCTTGCTTAATTTGCAAAGTATTGTAATTTACCTATAACTATGAAAAGATTCTATTTGTCTGCAATTGCTTTATTATGGTCGTTGATTATTCATGCAGTTGTTGTTGAGATTGACGGCATCGCGTATAATATCAATCTGAAAACGGGTCTTACTGAAGTCACCAGTAACTCTGCTCATCCATATAGTGGCAACATTGTCATACCAGAAACAATTGTCTATGAGGATATAGAATATACTGTGACAGGCATTGGCGGACAAGCCTTCTTTCAGAAGAATATTACATCTATTACTTTTCCTAATAGCATTACCTCAATAGGGGTGTCTGCTTTTATGTATTGTCATGCTTTGACTAGTGTAGAAATACCAGAACACGTAACGATGATTCCTGATATGGCATTTGCCTCATGTGAAAGCTTGAAAAATGTAATACTCCCTGAAGGCCTTACAATGATAGACAATTCTGCTTTTAATAGTTGTTATGGTTTAGAGTCAATAAACCTCCCAAACACGGTGGAGGTTATTGAAGATTGGGCATTTGCGAATTGCGAAAATCTTTCATATGTAAAGATGCCTCAACAACTAAAGAGAGTAGGTCAAGGCGCTTTTGGTTCATGTCCGTCTTTGGCTTACGTTGATATACCTGACCTTTCTTCATGGGCTATGATTACTTTTAACAACTATACCGCCAATCCATTGTATTATGCTAAGAAATTGATTGTTAATGGTGAAGAGATAACAGATTTGGTCATCCCCGATGATGTTACATATATAGGTGGTAATGCGTTCCGGTGTTGCATGAACCTCACTTCGGTAACAATTGGCGATCATGTTCGTAGTATTGGCTTGGGAGCATTCATGGAGTGTTCGAATATTACTTCTATTATCATTGGTGAGGACGTGACCTCTATTGATAGATTGGTATTTTACAGATGTACAAAAGTAACCTCCGTTACCAGTTATCCTAGAAAGGTCCCCACCACTGCCAGTGACGCCTTTGATGCTACTCTCCTCGAAAATGCCAATCTTTATGTTGCAGGTTCGGCATTCGATAATTACTATAGAAGCGATCCTTGGAAAAACTTCAAGGAAATCGTAGCACTCGAATTTCCTAAACACAACCTTTCATATTATCTTAATGATGTGTTGTATAAATCATATACGTTGGAAGAAGGAGAATACATTACCCCAGAACCCGCTCCTGAAAAGGATGGATATACATTCTCTGGATGGAGCGAGATACCAGAAAGAATGCCCAAACAGGATGTTACTGTAACAGGTTCTCTTACCTTAACGAGCCAGACTTTTACACAAAACGGCATTCATTATCAACTATGGGTAAAGCCCAAGACTGCAGACATTACAGGTGTCACTATAGATGATATTAGTGGCTTTTTGGGTCAAATAGACATTCCTTCTACGTTATCTGTGGACGGAACGACTTTTAACGTTACCTGTGTCGGAGACCAATCATTCTTCATGTGTGAGAGTTTGAACTCCATCTCTATACCCGAGAGCGTAACAACCATCGGTGAAAAAGCTTTTGAGGGGTGTATGCTTCAGAATGTGTTCGTAGAAAATGCATATACTCAGATTCTTGATAATTCTTTCTCTCAAGCGACATACAATCATGCCATGCTGTATATTCCTAAAGACACATGGATGGAAGCAGTCTATCATGGAGGGTTCTGGCGATTTATCAACATTCGTGAAGCAGTTACCAATACCAGCAACTTGTCAGACATGCAAGCTTATACCATCATGGATAGAAATACATTTGGCTATATGGTATATGATGCTGTGAACGACAGAATGGCAATGACGGATGTATACTACAACGTTGACGAGAATGCTCTCAATAATTGCTGGCAGATTCTGAAAAAAGACGGCAATGACTACCTTTATAATATTGGTGCAGGGAAATACGCCATGTTCAATCCTGATGGTCAAATGATACTAACAGAGCATCCTGTCACTATCCATATGGAAAATGGAAAGGATGGAGTTCTTATTGGCGATAACACACAAACACAATGGGCTTTTGTGTTGAACAACAAGGTACAAGCTGAAGATGTCATCATAAACAGTGTGCCAATGATCAATTTCGAATCTGACACTGCTAATCAGTATTACTTGCTGAATGGTATGACAACAAATAATTCTCATAAAGGACTTGTTATTATCAAATCAAAGGAGAGAAAGGCAAGGAAGACTGTCAAATAGATCTAAGAACCTAACCTAAAGGCTGAAACGTCTTTGTAGAAAGGGGTTGGAGGAGGTTAGGTCTAATTTCTAAATGAAATCATCTCCGACCCCAATTTTCGAAAACCATTTAAATAGGTACGCGCATGCACACGCTGTGTTTTTTAAAAAAAATGGTTCCACCTTCCACAGATCTGCCGAGTTTCCTTTATTTAAAGGGGTTCTGGGCATTTTGCGTGCGCGCGGACGTTTCACAATGCTTTCACAGAGATTCCACAGGGGCTGATACGACAACGGGAGTAGCTGATACGACTGCGGGAACAGCAGCCTCGCTAAAAAACGCTGAGCGTTTTACAGAAAACAGTAAGCGCTTTTCAGAAAACGGTGAGCGTTTTATTCTGGGTACAGCTATCTCGCATGCAGGTACAACTATCTCAGTGACGAGTTAGCCCATCTGGTTTTCAAAAAAGAACCTTCACCTTCACCGCAGACATGAAAAGTCCCCATAATTAAAGGTTCGCGGGCGTTTCTTGCGTGCGCGAGGAGGCGCAGAACCTTCACCTATCCTTCACCCACGCGTATGGTGAAGGATAGGTGAAGGACAAGTGGAAGTAAAAAATGGGTATTGAGGGGCGGAAAGCCTTTGTAGACCGTAACTCCAGAGATACTGGTGAAGGTGAAGGTTATTTTTTGAAAACACTCGCGCGCACAGCTCACCCGCGCGCGGGAACAGCTGATACAGCCACGAGATAGCTGTTCTCACCAAAAAGTCCTACGACTTTTGGAAAAGCTGTACGACTTTCTGAAAAGTGGTACGACTTTTTCACGGCTACAGCTGTCTCATACTCGGGAACAGCTAATACAGCGACGGCTACAGCTATCCCACGCGCAGGTACAGCTATCTCGCGAACCTATTTAATGTGTGAAAGGTTTGTGAAACGTTCGTGGAACGTTGGAAACGCCCCCGCACACCCGCGACCCCTTTATTTACTGGGGTTCTAGAAAATCTGTGAAAGGTGAAACTTTTTTTTCAAAACCATTTTTTGAAGAATCAAAGCGAAAGGTCTTAATTCCCCAAATGCAGTTGTATTACAACACGAAAAAGCCCTCAAGTCTTGCTGACTCAAGGGCCTTCTCTGAAAAGTGGCGGCCTCCTACTCTCCCGCATTGCATTGCAGTACCATCGGCGCAAGCGGGCTTAACTTCTCTGTTCGGAATGGGAAGAGGTGGGACCCC
>OMXL01000032.1 GCA_900314985.1 uncultured Prevotellaceae bacterium
CTTGCCCACGAAGACATCGAACAATATCTTCTTCCGTCGCTTGAAGAGGGCCAAGGAGATGGTGAATGGTGAGCAGCTGCCACTGCATCTGTATATGTTTGACTCGGAGCTGGACTCTTCGATTAGTGCACAGAGCGGTGGCGCATGGATTGGCAAGCACGACCTCGAACTAAAGGCGTTCCACAATGAACTTAGCGGTGTGGACTATGCCAATGGCGACAGTATCAACGACATCCTGCCCGTCTATTGGAACTCGGTAACCACTGGTACCAATGTCAGTCTGCACAAGAAGTTCACGCTCCGCAACATCAACGACGGACTGTGTAGCCGTGTCGCCATCTTCCAGATGGAACGCGCAAACTTCAAGATGGTACGAAGAAATGTGGTGGACTGGAAGAACAACGAGGCACTGAAGCAGTGGGGCTTCAAGATGGAACAGCTACATGGTGAGCTGCCACTGCAGCGACTGGTAGACCACGTCTACGACCTCTGTGAGCTATCCGCACAAGAGGCAGAGGCTGCCAACGACCTGGTGCTGGACTACCTCAGAAAACGTGCTGTATTCTACGCCACATGGTTCACCATACCACGCATCGTAGCGCGCCAATACAACGAGTTCAAGAAGACGGGTAAGCTGGAAGTCACTGACGACGACCTGAAATTCTCCACGCTGATGTATGATGCCGTCATCTGGTTTCAAGACTACTTCTTTGGTCAGATGCTACAGGATTCGTGGGACAATGCGGAACGCGAATATGTGCCTCGCCGAAAGAACTCGAAGAATGCGGATGCTTACAGCAGTCTACCTGAAACATTCACTACTAAAGATGTACAACAGGTATTGGACTTGGAGATGGAGGCAGCATCTAAACAGTGTCAACGCTGGGTAACGCATGGATTCGTAGAGCGAGTGAAGAAAGGAAAATATAAAAAGATAATAAAGGAAATAATGATTTAATATGAATAACGTGACTAACCTCAGCGAGCACTTTACGCTCGCTGAGTTAACCAAAACGAATACGAGAATTGAGAACGTGCCCAACGAGGCACAAGTAAAGAACCTGAAAAGACTGTGCGGATGGTTGGAGATGCTGCGCTCAGAGTGGAACAAGCGCTATGGTGATGGCGACGACCCGATAATCATCAATAGTGGCTATCGTTCGCCTCAGGTGAACAAACTGGTGGGTGGCGTGGCGACCTCGAATCACCTGACAGGTTGTGCAGTGGACATCCGAGTGTTAGGTATGGAGCAACTACTCCGCTATGCTGTCATTCTGTTAGACATCAGCGATGAGTCAGGGGAGGACTTCGACGAGCTGCTGATAGAACGCAACGCTAAGGGCACCTACTGGTTGCACTTTGCAGTGAGACCAGAGAACAACAGAAGAAAGTTACGCCTCCATCAGGCGTAACTTTACAGCCGCCAAGCAACCAGCACCTGCCAGCAAGATTTTAGCAAAAAGATTGGGAAATATTACCATTTATATAACTCAAAAGTGAAACAGGTACCAGATACCTGTTTCATGAAAGTTTGGATTTTATAAAAAGAAAAGGTGCTGCAAACATATTGTTTGCAGCACTTCGTTTTTGAAGCCTTGTACCCAGACCCGGGCTCGAACCGGGATGGGTTGCCCCACTGGTGTTTGAGACCAGCGCGTCTACCGATTCCGCCATCTGGGCTTCATATGTTCCTCAAAATCGCCTGCAAAGGTACGAAAAATATTTGAAATACAAAATAAAAGAATGAAAAAATGGAAAATAATGAGAAATAATTTGTTTATATGGTAAAAATACCGTACCTTAGTAGTCGAAAATTAAATCTACATACCAAATGGAAAAAACCAACCAGAATTACTGCGTCATCTTAGCAGGTGGAAAGGGACGTCGTCTGTGGCCATGCAGCCGCGAAAATCGCCCGAAGCAGTTTATCGATTTCTTCGGTGTAGGACGCACACAACTGCAGACTACCTTCGATCGCTTTTCGAAAGTGATACCTCTTGAGAATATATTTATCTGTACGTGTAGGGAATATCTGTCAATGGTCAAGGAACAGTTGCCCGACTTTCCTGAGCGTAACATCCTGGTAGAGCCTGTCAACCGTAATACTGCTCCCAGTGTGGCATGGGCTAATATGCGCATCAAGCGTACCAATCCTGATGCCAACATCATCATTACGCCGTCTGACCAGCTGGTAATGGACGAGGCATCGTTCATGCACAGTGTGGAGACGGGTCTGAGCTATGTCGCAGAGCACGACGTGCTGCTAGCGATGGGCGTGAAACCTACGCGTCCGGAACCTGGCTATGGCTATATCCAGTTGGGCGACCTGAGTTGTAAACCCGACGTGTTCAAGGTGAAGTCATTCACAGAGAAACCTGAGCGTGCTTTTGCCAAGATGTTCATGGAGAGTGGTGAGTTCTATTGGAATACGGGCATCTTTATGGTCAACTCGCGCAAGCTGACGCAGAGCTTTGAGTCCATCTTCCCCAGCGTGCTGCGCAACCTGAAATTTGAAAAGCCCACCTATTCTTATGACGAGGAATTGGAATATGTAGCACAGAACTATCCGCGCTACCCCAACCTCTCCATCGACTATGCTATCTTGGAGCATTCAGAGGATATCTATGTGATGAAGTGTGACTTCGGCTGGGCAGACCTGGGCACGTGGCATGCCGTCTATGAATGTATGAGCAAGGTGGAGGGCGACAATGTCGTGGTTGATTCAGAGGTCGTATTGGAAGACGCTCGCAACAACGTCATCAAGTTGCCCAAGGGACGTTTGGCAGTAATCAATGGACTTGACGGCTATATTGTCGCAGAAGAAGATAATGTGCTACTGATCTGTAAGAAAGGAGACTCATCGGCATTGGTTCGTAAATATGTCAGTGAGGTACAGATAAAATACGGTGATGAATTTGTATGATTGTTGGTATTGACGCTAAGCGCATTGTGCGCAACGGTACAGGACTGGGAAGTTATGGTCGCACACTGGTGAACGACCTGATACGTTTGGGTGACAGTGATATGCAGCTACGCTTGTATGCACCCGATGAGGGGCGCGACGAGTTGCGCAGCCAGATTATCGAGGGTGCAGAGTTCTGCTATCCCAAAGGGCATCCTGCCGCTTTGCGCAAGGCATGGTGGCGCTCGCGTAGCATTGTCAACGACCTGGTGCGCGATGGCGTCACCGTCTATCATGGTCTGTCGGGAGAGTTGCCCATGGGTCTGCACAAGGCAGGCATTCGTGGCATTGTCACCATCCACGACCTGATTTTTATGCGGCATCCCGAATACTACCACTGGATAGACACGAAGATCTACGAGTGGAAGTTCCGCCAGGCATTGCGTGAGGCCGACCATATCATTGCCATCAGTGAGCGCACCCGCCAAGACATCTTAGAATTAGGTGGTGAGGAGTATGCTGACCGCATCAGCGTCATCTACCAGAGTTTTGCGCCCCACTATTCGGGACTCGTTACCGAAGAGCGTAAGGCCAGCGTCCGCGAGCGTTATAAGTTGCCGCAACGCTTTGTGCTGAACGTAGGAACCATTGAGCGTCGTAAGAACTTGGCATTGGCTGTCGAGGCCGTCGACCTCTTGCCACAGGATGTTCACCTGGTGGCTGTGGGGCGTCAGACAGACTATGTCCGTGAGTTGCCGCATAGCGAGCGCCTGCACCTGTTGAGTGGTGTCTCTGACCAAGACCTCTCGGCCATCTATGCACAGGCGGAGGCCTTTGTCTATCCGTCGCGCTACGAGGGTTTTGGCATTCCCATCATCGAGGCCATTGCTGCTGGTCTGCCTGTCGTAGCCTGTACGGGTTCCTGTCTGGAAGAGGCTGGTGGTCCTCATAGCCGCTATGTTGGTCCTGATGATGTCATTGGCATGGCTGAGGCCCTGAAGATGTCGCTACGTGGTGCCCGTGGTCGCATGGAACGCATTGAGCGCAGTCGTGAGTATATCCGTCGCTTTGAAGGCAATGATGTAGCCAGTCAAGTGGCTGAACTCTACCACGCCTCAACACTTTAAAACTTGTATCCTATTTGTACCAACAAATCGGCTTGTGAAGAACGGTCTATTTGTTGCAGTCCCGTACCAATGGTGGTACGGTCGAAGTAGTTGGTAACGCCCAACTTCACAGCCAATGCCAGATGTCGTCCGATGTCAGCCTGCGCCATGAGTGCATAGCGAATACCGTGTCCATAGTAGGCTGGAAAGGAGAAATCGTAGGACGTAGACGGCTCATACTGATAGAGGCGACTGTCGTAGTCGTCGCTACGAAACCACGCCAACGCCCCAGTCACCTTGAGCCACCTCTGTTGCCAGCGAGCCTGTTGACCCACCATCAAGCCGCGACTATTGGCGCCTGCCTCGTTGACGATGACGCCATCGCCCTGTGTGCGTAGGGTCAGCGTCTCAGAGGCTGTCCAGTCGATGACCATGCGCAGACGGTGACTCGTCTGATTGACAATCAGTGTCTTTGCATCGTTGTCGTGCTGCTTGAGATGCAAGTGATAGCGCACATTCCACGTCCAGCGCTTCTTCGTATATTGTGCTGACAACAGCGCATCAAAGGCATCGCTGGCGGCCGATACCAAATAGCGAGGCCAGTTGAAGTGGGCATAGTCAGCATAGCCCTGCACCAACCAGCTGCGCGAGGGTTGCCAGTGGCCACCCACATAGATGCCATGCTCGTTCTGTACGCTACTGCCCTCTCTGAAACTGTTGGCATGCTGGGCGGTATAACGTTTGTCATAGTAGCGGTGTAGCAGCATCAGTGAGAGCTGGTCGCTAAGACGAGCGCTGATGGTATGAATGGTTGCCAAGGCACCCTGCTTATTGACAGCTGTCTCACCACTGAACGCCCAGCGACGGTTGTTCCATCCATAGTCCAGACTGGTATTCATGAAATCGTTACCCTGAGCGGCATAGGTGCGGTAGAGGGCGTTCTGCAGCGGTTCCAGCGGACGGTCGTAGTGCGTATAGACGGCATTGGCATGAAGATGCAGCGTGCCCTGTTGCCAACCAATGCTGGCACCTAAGTCTGTCTCTTGCGTATTGTGTTTCTTCTCCAGCTCGGTAGGCGTGCGATGATAGCCACTATATAATAAAGTACGCGCAGAACCATTGTCATTCAGTGTAGCATCAATGGCCTGATGGGAGGCAAAGGCAGTCACGCGCCAGTGTCTTGAGAGGCGTACGGTGGCGGCAAGACCATGCAGGTGGCTGTTAGCTGATCGTGAACTGTGAGCAGACAACGCATGCTGGCTGCGTCCCATGGTCTGTAGGGTTGCCAACTTACCCAACTGGAAACGGGTGTTCATCACCAGTCCCAGACCCATCTGCACACGATAATGGCCAAGATTCAACTCCTCTAAGCGTCCGAAGTCGCGTAGCTGAACATAATAATGATACTGGTCGTAACCCCACCTGTTCTTGTCGGCAAAGAACGGTTCGCCAGCATCCTGAGCAGCGGTGAGACCAGCCTTGATGCGACGCCCGTAGGTGTACTGGTAGCGCACGTCGTGACGATATTTATATCCCACATAACCACTTCTGTCACCTTCACGCTCATAGAAAGGAATCTTTCCCGTTGCCGTAAAATGGTGGTTGCCATCCTTCAGAAGATCGTTCATGGTGGGCCATACAGACGGTTGCCGTTCGTCGCCTGCTACCACAAAGTATTGCAACAGGCGGCGGGTTTGATAGTCGAGCGTGCTCACCATCTGCAATTCACTGAGCGAACGAATAGGATGGTAGTGATCTAAGTATTCTATCAGTCCTTCTACTTGTTGGGCTGTCAGAAAGGGCAGCGTCTCTAATTCTTCCTGACTGGTCTGGTTCAGATTGATGGGTTGCAACACCAGTTCCTCTAACTGTTCCATCAATTCCTCGCCATAGCTCTCTTCCATATCCTCTGCCGTCAACCACTCACGCAGGGCCTCCTGCCAGTCGTTCTGTGCAACAGCAGGCAGTGTGAACAGCAAAAGGAAGAAGAACGCCAGTCGTTTCATGTTACCTTAATTTACGTTGCAGGAAGAAGGATTTGGTGGCAACGAAGAAGAGGGCAGCACCAGTGGCATTGACCAAGGCGACAGACCAGAAGGCCGCTCCATAGCCCAGATGTTCAGCGATGACTCCACCTAACAGGATACCCAGTCCCATACCCACATCCCACGAGATGAGAATGGTGGAGTTGGCCGTACCACGCTGGCTGTTGTCTGCCACATTAATCGTCATATTCTGGAAGGCAGGCCACATGTGACCGTTACCTAAACCTATCAGCAAAGCAGAGCCGTAGTAACCAATATAAGTGAATAGTGAAGAGTGAATAGAGAATAGTTGGTTCAGCGTGGGCATTAATATAAATAAGGTGTAGCCGATGAGCGATATCACGATGCCCTGCCCGGCATTCTGGGTGAGCAATCCTTTGCGAAGTGCCTTGCCACCTTGTATGCGACTGGCTATCAGTCCTACCGAACAAAGCATGAAGTAGGTTCCTGTACCTGCCGTAATGCCTAACTCTTCCTTGCCATAGATGGCCAGGTAGTTGCTCAGCACGCCAAAGCTGAAGCCGAAGGCCACCATATTTACACCCAACAGCCATCCGCGAACCAAGAAAAAGCGGTCGAGCGACAGCTTGCTTTTGTTCTTGACAATCTGTTTCTCTGACGGCTTGACGGTAGCATCCACCAGCCAGCCTATACAAGCTACAGCAAAGGCTAACCAGAAGAGCAGTTCAAAGCTCATCGTCAGGCGATAGATAAAAATACCGATGGTGGGAGCAATAGCCATGGCAAGATTGTTGCTTAGCCCATAATAGCCGATGCCCTCTGTACGTCGTGACGATGGCAACACGTCAATAGCTACCGTCGAGTTGGCTACTGTCAGAGCACCAAAGGGTCCGCCATGCAACGTTCTGACAATGGTAAACAACAATAGCGTAGAGGCTGCCAGATAGCCTGCAAAGAAGATGGAGAAGGCTCCAAAACACACCATCAGTACCTTCTTGCGGGAAAAGGAGTCAACGACATAGCCACTGAACGGACGAAACAGCAGGGCGGTAATGGTATAACCCGACAGCACAAGACCTATCATATCCTTGGTGGCTCCAAAAGACTCGCTCAGGTAGAGGGGCAACAGTGGAGTGAGCACATAGAAGGCAAAGAACAGCGTGAAATTCGCTGTCATCACCTTACAATAGTTTCTGTTCCAAAGTCGTTCTTTTGCCATTTATCTTCTCTTGATTGTCTTCATCAAAAGGCCGATGCCAGCGCCAAGCAGTACACCGATGCTGTCAGCCCAGAAATCAAACCACTCGCCAGAACGCGTAGTGGTGCAGTAGGCCTGAAGGAGTTCGATGAGTCCACCGAGCAATATCATTCCGACAACAGCTAATAGTACGACCTTATACCAGTTGATGCTATCGTGATGACGCAGATATTCCCACCAGATAACGCTGCATGTGCCACCATACATCACGAGGTGGGTCCACTTGTCGATGAACTGCACATCGTCAAGGGGTGTCTCGGGGAAAAAGGGGGTCAGCGAGAGCACCCAGATGAGCAGAATGCAGAAGAGAGAAAAAGGGTATTTCCTTACAAATCGGATATAATTGTGCATCTTTTCTTCTATTTTTGCTGCAAAAGTAAGAAATATTTTATACTTTTGCAAGCGCTATGACGAATAATGTGAACGAAAGAGATAATTTTGGCAGTAAGTTGGGTGTGATACTGGCTACGGCGGGCTCGGCAGTAGGACTGGGCAACGTGTGGCGCTTCCCCTACATGGCTGGAGAGAACGGTGGTGCCGTATTCATCATGATCTACGTGGTGTGCGTGCTGCTGTTAGGCATTCCCTGCATGATTAGCGAATTCATCGTAGGTCGCAATGGTCACGCCAATACGGCTCGCGCCTACAGGGAACTGGCAGGTGGTACGCCGTGGGCACTGATAGGCTATATGGGTGTGCTGACTGGCTTCCTGATTACAGGCTATTATGCCGTGGTTAGCGGTTGGTGCTTGCAATATGTGTGGGCATCGCTGATAGGCCATCTGCAGGGCGACCCAGAGTATTTCCGCACCTATTTTGCTGAACTGAGCAGTGACCCTGTGAAGCCCGTGCTGTGGACGGTCATCATTCTGGTGATGACCTACCTGATTATCGAACATGGTGTGCGCAATGGCATTGAGCGTGCCTCGAAACTGCTGATGCCTACCTTATTTATATTGTTGCTCATCATCGTAGTGGCCTCATGCATGCTGCCTGGTGCCGAGAAAGGCATCGAGTTTCTGTTCAAGCCCGACTACACAAAAATTACGGGCGACGTATTCTTAGGTGCTTTAGGACAGTCGTTCTACTCGCTGAGCATCGCCATGGGTTGTCTGTGTACCTATGCCAGCTACTTCTCGAAATACACCAATCTGACGAAGTCAGCCTCACAGATAGCCATCATCGACTGTCTGGTGGCCATCCTCGCAGGACTAATGATATTCCCTGCAGCATTCTCTGTAGGTGTGAATCCCGACAGCGGTCCATCGCTCATCTTCATCACCCTGCCCAACGTCTTCCAGCAGGCCTTTGCAGCCTTCCCCATTGTGGGCTACGTCATCTCACTGCTGTTCTTCGTCCTGTTGTCATTAGCTGCGCTGACATCACTGATGTCGCTGCACGAGGTATCGACAGCCTTCTTCCAGGAGGAGATGCACACCACCCGCAAGCGTGCAGCATTGTTGGTCACCATCCTGACCAGCATCATCGGTGCCTTCTGCTCCCTGTCGTTAGGTGCCGTTGACGGACTGGTGGTCTTTGGTCGTTCACTGTTCGACTGGTTCGACTTCATCACGGGTCAGATCTTCCTACCTATCGTTGGCTTCCTGACCTGTGTCTTCATTGGTTGGTTTGTACCCCATAAGATAGTACACGATGAGTTCACCAACTGGGGCGAGTTGCGCGGACGCTTCTTCCACTTCTACCTGTTCTTGGTGAAGTATGTGTGTCCGCTGGCAATACTGGTGATTTTCCTGCACCAGCTGGGACTGCTGAAGTGAATAGTGAATAGTGAATAGTATGGAGCAGAGAGGAAATTTCGGTAGTAAGTTAGGCATTGTATTAGCTACGGCAGGCAGTGCGGTGGGACTGGGCAACATCTGGCGCTTCCCTTATATGACGGGACAGAACGGTGGTGCAGCCTTCCTGCTGATGTATATTGCATGTATTATGCTGCTGGGTGTGCCTGGCATGATTAGCGAATTCATTGTTGGTCGCCATGCACAGAGCAATGCCGCTCGTGCCTACGACAAGCTGTCGGGCGGACGCCCATGGAAACTGGTGGGCTATCTGGGTATCCTGACATCGACCATCATTCTCGGCTTCTATGCCGTGGTAGCAGGCTGGTGTCTGCAATATCTCTATGCTTCCATCGCCGGACAGGTACAAGGCGACAGCCAATATGTCCAGCAATACTTTGTTTCATTCTCCAGCAATGCGTGGAAGCCAGTGGTCTGCGGACTGCTCTTCGTCGTGATGACCCACCTCATCGTAGTTCGTGGTGTGCGCAAAGGCATTGAGAAAGCATCGAAATGGCTGATGCCCATCCTGCTGGTGCTGCTGGTGGTACTGGTCATCGCCTCATGCTCATTGCCAGGAGCCATCGAGGGTGTGAAATTCCTGTTGCAGCCCGATTTCTCCAAGATCAACAGCCACGTGATGCTCGAAGCCCTCGGACAGGCCTTCTTCTCGCTGTCGTTAGGAACGGCATGCCTCTGTACCTATGCCAGCTATTTCTCACACAACACCAATCTGCTACACTCAGCAGGACAGATAGCACTGCTCGATACGCTGATAGCCATCCTCTCAGGACTGCTCATCTTCCCTGCCGCAGCATCCGTGGGTATTGGTGCCGACTCAGGACCTTCCCTGATCTTTATCACGCTGCCCAACGTGTTCCAACAAGCTTTTGGCAGTGTGCCTGCAGTAGGCTATGTGGTCAGCATCATGTTCTATGCCCTACTGGTCTTTGCTGCGCTGACCTCGACCATCTCGATGCACGAGATAGGAACAGCCTTCTTTAGCGAGGAGTTCCGTATGCCACGCAAATATGCTGCGTGGGTGGTCACCATACTGGCTGGCGTACTCTGTCTGCTGTGCTCATGGTCGGTAGGCGCCATTCATATAGAGGTGATGGGTCTGTCGCTCATGGACTTCTGCGACCAACTGACGGCCAACTTCATGTTGCCATTGGGAGGCATGTTGGCCTGTCTGTTTGTGGGCTGGTACATTCCCAAACAGGTGGTGCATGATGAATTTACCAACTACGACCAGCACAACCACAACTACTATCGCATCTACCTCTTTGCCGTACGCTACGTCTGTCCCGTCTGCATCATTCTGGTATTCCTTCATCAGTTAGGTATCTTATGAACCGTAACGACCGTCGTATCGCACTGACTGCCATTGCTGTTGGTAGCCTCGCCCTGATAGGCTTGTGGCTGACAGAATACCAACAGGCACCAGAGACGACCCTTATGGTGAAGGACAGTACGATGCTGGTTGATTCCACTCATCATAAGACTTATCAGCAGCGCGCGTCGGCATCGATGACTGTGGGTGAAGTGCCCCTGCGCCATACAGAAGAGTTTCCCTTCGACCCCAATACAGCAGATAGTACCCAACTGTTGCGACTGGGCCTGCAACCCTGGCAGGTACGTAGCATCTACCGCTTCCGTGCACGAGGTGGCGTCTTTCGTACCAAACGTGACTTTGCCGAGTTGCATGGCCTCACCAAGAAAGACTACCTGCGCCTGGAACCCTATATCCGCATCTCTGACGACTACCAACCAGCCTCAACGCTCTTTCCCAAGGAAGAACGAGACTCGGTGCGCTATCCTATCAAACTGAAAGATGGTGAACACATCGTGCTGAACACTGCTGACACCACACAGCTGATGAAGGTACCTGGCATTGGCAGCTACTACGCCAAGGAGATTGTGCGCCACGGCAAGTGGATTGGAGGCTATGTCAGCGTGGACCAACTGGACGAGATTGATGGCTTTCCGCAGACGGCCAAGAAGTATTTTGTCATCAACCGCCCTACCCCACAACGGCTGAAGATCAACAAACTCTCGCTACAGGAACTGCGTCGTCACCCCTATATCAACTACTACCAGGCTAAAACAATTGTCGACTATCGACACCTGCACGGAGACATTAAAAGTCTGCAGGATTTACGCTTTTCCAAACACTTCCCAGAAGACGTAATTCAGCGCTTAGAACCCTATATTGAGTATTAGTCAATTGACCTAAGTCAATAAGTTGCAGTTTTTAGTGTAAAAAATACAAGAATACTTGTCTGTGTGCGAACACATTTGTACCTTTGCATCGTCTTCAGAGGAAGTCTTAAAGGTAAAATAAAGATTGTATTAAGGATTAAGTAAAAAGATCATTCATATTTTGTTTTAGGTTAGTAGTTTTGGTTATGTAGTAAATTATGTTTCGGGGAAAATGATGAAACATACATGAAGAGGGGCATCCGTGAGGGTGTCCCTCTTCTGTTATTGACATTTGTTTCTACTAACAATCAGAATCGGTGGTCTCGAAAGCCTGCTCTTCACGCAGGGCACCATCTACACTGCCAGCGTCAAGCAGTCGGCGCTGAGCCTCCTCGTAGTCTAAGCCCAAAAACTCCTGCAGCATGCGCGTACCACGGTCAACGAGTTTGGCATTCTTCAGCTGCATCTTGACCATACGGTTGCCGCGAACACGTCCCATACGAATCATCAGCGAGGTAGAGATCATGTTCAGCACCATCTTCTGTGCCGTACCACTCTTCATGCGACTGGAACCCGTCACAAACTCAGGACCTACAATGGTCTCGATAGGATAGTCCACGACAGCAGCCAACGGTGTATCTGGATTGCTGGTAATGCAGCCTGTCAGCAGTCCTTGCTGACGAGCCTGTTCAACAGCCCCAATAACATAAGGTGTAGTTCCAGAGGCCGCAATACCAATGACAGCATCGTCAGCCTTGGGATGATAGCTCTGCAGGTCACGCCATCCCTGTTCAGCAACATCCTCTGCTTTCTCCACAGCATGTCGCAAGGCATGGTCGCCACCAGCAATGATACCAACGACCCACTCTTCAGAGACACCGAAAGTAGGTGGCAACTCACTGGCATCCAACACACCTAAGCGACCGCTGGTGCCTGAACCGATATAAAACAGTCGTCCGCCACGTTTCATTCGTGGTTCGATAGCCTCCACCAAGGCTTCTATCTGGGGCAATGCCTTGCTGACAGCCTCAGCCACCAGATGGTCTTCATCATTGATGTGCTGCAACAACTCGCCTACCGACATCCGCTCCAGGTGGTTGTAGTGCGATGGCTGTTCTGTAATTTTGCGTTGTACCGTTTTACTTACCATATCGCTCTGAAACTATCATTTCTTCTTTCGTTCATTTTTCTTTGTCTTGCGGACACGCTTCGCTTTCAGTGTACCTTCGTCAATGGCATCAAGCATCGACATCTGTTTCTCATGCAGATAGATATCAACCGTATAGCCTTTCTCAGCTATTTTCAATAGCAGATAGCGACGGGCACGCCATGCCTGACGCAAGTCAGTAAATGCATTGTCCAGTCGGCGTGCAGCCTGCTTATTGCCTGTCTCCACCTTGGCAGAGAGTTCGATGGGTTTGCTAAGAATAAAGTGCAACTGGTCGCTGAAATACTCGGCACTACGCTTCACACGCTCCAAGAAGTCTGCATCGCGCAGTCCCTCAACAGGCATTAAGCGGATTTTCTGTTGCCAACGGTCGGCAATGGCCAGGACATGCTGACGAAGGTCGAAGAGTGCCTGGTCGTGTAGCTGTTTTAGGGAGGCGTGACTATGATAGAAGAACTCCGCAAAGATGCGCACCATCGTCTCTTGTAACAAGAGGATGGAGCGGAAGTCAAACAGCTGAAGCAACAGATAGCGCTCATACTCCTGCTTGAGCACGGGCAACTGCTGGATGCTACGCTCTGCCTCACTCTCCTGCTGTGCAATATAGCTATCCACACGCTGGTCGTTGATGATAGAACGAGCCTCCAAAGGAGTAGCAAGAGTCAAACCTTCAAGCGTACGGCAACGGCTTAACGCCACATACACCTGACCAGGGGCAAACGACTGATTGGCATCAATGATGGCGTGATCGAACGTCAGACCCTGACTCTTATGAATGGTGATAGCCCATGCTAAGCGCAAGGGTAGCTGCTTAAAGGTGCCCTGCACTTCTGACTCTATCTCGCGTGTCACCTCATTCAGCGTATAACGGGTATTCTCCCACTCCAACGGCTCTACCTCGATGGCGTTAGCATCGCCCTCACAATAGACGGTGAGATGCTTCTCGCTGGCCTCCATCACACGACCAATGCGACCATTATAATAAAGGTGTTCACCAGACGGGTCATTCTTGACGAACATGACCTGTGCACCCACTTTCAGTTCCAGCGTCTCTGCCGTAGGATAGGAATAGTCAGGGAACGTACCCTTGATCTCAGCTCGATAGCTGTAGGAACGTCCTGGCAATTTCTGCAATTCCGATTCGTTATAGTAGTTAGCCAGATGGTTGTGGGTGGTGAGGCGGATGGCCAATTGAGAATTGAGAATTGAGAATTGAGAATTAAGAATTGCTCTACTGTTCAATTGTGCCAAGGCCTCAGCAGACGGATGACCATTGCGCACCTCATTAAGGATTTTGATAAACGACTCGTCCTGCTGACGATAGACATGCTCCAGTTGGATGGTCACATAGTCTATCTGTTGCAAAGCCTTAGAACCAAAGAAGTATGGGGTATCATAGTAAGGTTTCAACAGGCGCTCGTCTTCAGGAGTGACGACAGGCGTCAGCTGTGCCAAATCTCCTATCAGCAACAGCTGCACACCACCAAAGGGCAGGTTGTGGTCACGGAAGCGTCTCAATACAGCATCAATAGCATCGAGCAGGTCAGCACGTACCATCGATATCTCGTCAATAATCAGCAAATCGATAGACGCTATGATCTTACGTTTCTCACGACTGAAGTCGAACTTACTCTCCACCTTGGCACCAGGCACATAAGGCGAGAAGGGCAACTGGAAGAACGAATGGATGGTAACGCCGCCCGCATTAATGGCAGCCACACCTGTTGGTGCCACCACGATAGGGCGTTTGCGCGACTGCTGCATCACCGTCCTCAGGAACGTCGTCTTTCCCGTACCAGCCTTACCGGTCAGAAAGATGCTACGTCCCGTATTCTCTACAAAGTCCCATGCGGTGAGCAACTCGTTATTTTGTTCCATGGGTGCAAAAGTACGTTTTTTTAATGGAAAATAGACATAATAACCAAAAAAACTGTACCTTTGCAACGGAAATTCTTGCTTTATCGGCAACTATGATGTTTACAATGATAGTACCTGAACTACATTATTATCATTTGGGCGATGGTGTGACGGCTTTCAGCACCACGCGCCAAGGAGGTTATAGTCAAGGAAACTATGGCCAGTTTAATATCAACTGCTATTGCGGCGACGACAAGGAGGGTATCCAAAAGAACCGTGAAGCCCTCTGCCAACTGTTAGCCATTGCCGACGACCATCTCTTGATGCCTCATCAGGTACATCTGACGAAGATAGCGCAGATAGATGATGCCTTCTTTGCGCTACCTGCTGACGAGCGCCATCAGGCACTGGAAGGTGTCGATGCGCTGATGACCAATATAGAGGGCGTCTGCATAGGTGTTTCTACCGCCGACTGCATTCCCGTACTGCTCTATGACCCCGTACAGCGTGCTGCCTGTGCTATTCATGCTGGCTGGCGAGGCACTGTCAAGCGCATCACAGAACAGGCTGTAGCACAGATGACCGCTGTCTATGGCACCCGTCCTGCAGATATCATAGCCCAGATAGGCCCTAGCATCCACCTCGACAGCTTTGAGGTGGGCGATGAGGTCTATGAAGCCTTTCAGCAAGAGGGATTTGATATGCAGGCCATTAGCAAGAAAAAAGAAAAGTGGCATATCGACCTGCCTGAGTGCAATCGATTACAACTGATTGCCAAAGGTATTCCTGCCGATCACATTGCCGTCTCTTCCATCTGCACCTACCAACAGGCTGACCGCTTCTTCTCTGCCCGTCGACTGGGCATCAATTCAGGCCGTATCTTCACGTCCATTATCTTACGACAAAAATAATAAATCTGTCCTATTCATTGGTTATTATTGGAAAAAATGTGTACCTTTGCACCCATAAAACCATCATGGTCATTCAATTGTAAAGAAAGTGGAACAGACTATTTATCGCATAGCACTCATCCTAACGGGAGTCATCAACCTCGGTCTCGCTGGTTGGCTCTTTGGGGGCAGCAAACCATACAAGCAGTATGATGTGTACTACCGTACCCGTCTGCTTACTACGTTGTGGATTGCCGTCTTCGGTTTGGGCTATATGATTCACGGTGCCCTTATGTGGCGTTACACATGGCCAACAGCCGCATCGGCACTGACCGTCACCTACTTTCATTTAGGAGCCATCTGTTTCAGCTGGGGCTATACGTCCTTGCTGAATCCCAAATACCTGACACGAGGCATCGTCCTGCGCGACTGCCTGTACTATCTCTTCTCTATCATCATTTACTGGACGGTAGCGTTGCAGTGGAAAGAAGCATCCACCTACACGGCGCTGTCGTTCGTACCCTTCTTCTGTTATGCAGCATTGATAGTCTTCGTGTTCTACCAGACCTATAACCAAGTGAGCTACCGACTCCTGCGCCTCTCGTATGGCAACGTGATGGGCTTTGTACGATGGATGCAGGTTTGTTGCGACCTCATCGTACTCTTTGGTATCAGCAGTGTAGCCATTACAGGCATATTTCCCACTGATTTCTGGCCATATACACTATTGTTGGTGGCTGGCATCGGTATGTTTGGATACATTGCCTACTCGTTGAACAAATATGGCTCAACGATAGAGACTACCACAGAGGCGACAAAGAACGTAGCATCCAAGCGGTAATGTTTTGAAATGAGAGAAAAAAGAAACGATTATAACACAATGAAGACCCTACGACTCCTTAACTACCTGATGGTAGCAGCAGTGGCTGTTACCTTGTTGCTGTCGTGTGGCGATAAAGAACAAAAAGTTGCAGAAACCACCAAGGCAGACAGCCTGATAGGTGTTGCACATAAAAACCACGAATACGAACGACTGCTGGAGTTGGCAGATACATTACAGGCTTCTGGACACATCACTGCTGTTCAGGCCGACTACTGGCGTGGCTATGCCTATTCGCGTCAGAGTCTGATGCGTCTGGCAGAGAAATACTGGAAACAGGCCGTCAATGCTGAGATACATAATCCGGAAGAGCTGAAATACTACGCTAAGTCAGCCAACCGTCTGGCTGGTGCCTTGTTGCTGAAGGGCGAATACGAAGCGACGATGAAGGTGGCTGCCCCTGCCCTCAACAAGATGCGCAAGGCCGACTACCGCGACAATAGCGACTTTGCCTATCTGTTGGCTGCCGTAGGTTGTTGTCAGTTGAAGTTAGGCAGTCCTAACTATGCCTCCGTCAACTTTGACAGAGCCATGGAGATATTCCGTATGGTGGTAGATGCAGATCCTACCAAGCCAAACTTTACCACAGCTATTGTTGCCGTCATCACCATTACTGAGAACTATCTTCAGCTAAATAATCATGAAGAAGCCTTCAAATGGACGCTGAAGTTCATGGAACTGCTCGACATCTATCGTCAGTTGCCCAATCCCGATTCCAACTTCATCGATAAGCAACAGGCTCGTTTTGACATCTACCATGCCAGTGCATTGGAAGGTATGGGTAATCATGAAGAAGCGGAAATAGTATTCAATAACGCACTCAAGTCGCACTACATCCAGACCAACCAAGGCAAGCTGGAGGCTATCAACTACCTGTTGTCTGCTAAACGTTGGGAAGAGGCTGCCGAGAATTTTGAAGTACTCGACAAGCAGATGCAGCAATATAATGTTACCGTTTCGATGGACATCATCCAGCACTATCTGTTGCCCAAATACCGTGCCAACAAGGGTGCCCATTTTACGGAAGCCACCAATCAGGTGAGCTATCAGATTTGTGACCAACTCGATACGGCCATTGTCCGCATGCAGCACGATGCGGCCATGGAGCTGACCACCATCTATAACACAGAACAGAAAGAGAAGGAAGTCATCGAGCAGAAGTCTGACTTGGTGCGCCAGCGTTATATGGCCACAGTCTTTGCATTGGTACTGGTTATCTGTTGCTTCGTGCTCATCATCTATTTCCGCCACCAGTCGTCTATACGTCTGGAGAAGGCCTATAGCAAGCTGGAAGCAGCCAATGAGCGCAACAAGGAGACATCGCGCATGAAGACCTCGTTCATCCAACAGATGTCTCACGAGATTCGTACGCCGCTTAACATCCTCTCTGGCTTCACACAGGTGCTCACATCACCCAATATGAAGCTCGATGATACCACACGCCACGAAATCAACGAGAAAATCATAGAGAATACCAACCGCATCACCGAGTTGGTCAACAAGATGCTGGAGCTGAGTGACGTCAACAGCAAGACCGTCATAGAGCGTAACGACAAGACACCTGCCATCAAGATAGCAGAAGACGCTATCAGCGCCATCAAAGCCAACGAGGAAGCCACCATCCCCATCGAACTAAAATGGGGAGAGGGCGTCGGCCAGCTGTCGATGCAGACCAACGAACAGGCTGCTATTCGTGCCGTCATCCTGCTGTTGGACAATGCCGAGCGCTTCACCAAGGAGGGCTCTATCACCCTCACCATCAATCTGGAGGAAAACATGGTGAAGTTTATTGTGGAGGATACCGGCATTGGTGTTCCTGCCCAAGAGGCCGAACACATCTTCGAAGAGTTTGTACAGCTGAACGAATACGAGGTAGGAACAGGTATCGGACTGACTGTAGCACGCAGCATCTGTCGCCGTCTGGGTGGCGATGTATCGCTCGACACCACCTACACCGATGGTGCCCGCTTCGTGATACAGCTACCTATCAGCTAACAATATTTGACCCCCTTATTTGCCGAGCTTGTTGACGTATTTCACAGGCTCGGCTTCTTTTTTGAGTGCATCAGCAAACTGCTGAGGTTTGATGGTAACAGGACCCCGCATGAATTCAGGGACATTGTAACTCTTCAGCAACTGACGGTGATAGTCGGGATTAGCACAAGGCAACTCAAAGGGTTTGCTGGCATGACCATTCTTGTCGATATGGGCAATGTAGGGGCGGGTGTAGTTGCTGTCGTAGCGACGACTGCTGAACACTACCCAGCGGCCATTGCTGGACCAAGAGTGGTAGCTCTCTGTGTCTGGCGAGTTGATCTCCTCCATATTGCGTACTTCACCCGTCTGTAAATCCAGCATCCAGAGGTCAGCATCGTGGTGCCAGATATGGAAGATACCATATTTAGCTACGGTAAACATCAGATAGCGGCCGTCAGGCGAGATGCGTGGCAGCGTGGCACTCTTACCCAATGAGTCGGCAGCAAAGACCAGTTCACGAGGACCAAACTGCATGGTTTCTGGGTCGAAACGCTTCTTGTAGAGGTTGTACTTAGCCTCCTGCGTTCTTGTCACAAACTCTTTTCCCTTGTCTATCGTGTCACGATACTCAAAGTGAGCGCTGCAGTAGTAGAGCGCCTTGCCGTCGGGAGCCCAGAAGGGAAAACACTCCATCTCTGTGGTGTCGTTCTCGATGTTGGTCACCTCGTTCTTCTCTACATCATAGGCAATAAGGTCGCTTTCTGAGTCGAACACCTCAATCTTATTGGGATTGACGCTATGGAATATCTGGCCCGTCATATTGGTAGAATAGACGATGAGCTTGAGCCATGGATGCCATGCAGGATAGACGCCAGCAGAAAGAATAGAGTCATTCTTCATGCCTACCTTCTTGATGGTTCCATCGTAGGCTATGATGGTACCACCCATGTTATGACGGGCGTGGAACTGCATTCTGTCAGGATTGTACTGCTGGTAGTTATGGCAGTTGATACACTGTCCCTGAGCACCTTCAGAACAGAGCAGATTATCATAGATGACGCTCTCGTCATAGTTTTCCAGACAGCGCTGATTGATGGTCAGCTCCTCATAGGTCACATAAGAAGGCGGAATGAGTCGATAGCTGATATAGGAATCGATAGAGTCTGGCGAGACAAAGATGTCGAAGGACTTGTAGCGTGTCCAGCTGTCATTCTCCTCCGCATAGACCTCTACCTTGATGGCATTGCCCTTGGCAGCCTCTTTCAGTCGCTGCCAGTCGTCAGCGTCAGGCTGTATCTTGTCGCCTCCACAAATCACCTCTTCTGTACCTGCCGTCAGTCTGGCTACCACCTCGTCGGCCTTGCCGTCGATTTGGAAGGTCAGCGGCGCGATATTGATGGGCACCGTGACGTTGGTATAGTCAGGATAGATAGCAGGCAGCTGATCAGCGTCCTTGTAGTTCTGTGGTATCTGGTTTCCACAGCCTACCAGCATCGTGGCTACTGTGGCAAATAAAAGCAGTCTTTTCATATCAATAATAGGTAATATCTCTTAAGAAGAAGAATTCGAAATAGTAGGTGGAGCCAAAATAGTTTAAGATGTACATCCTGTTACTGGGCGACGGGTCCTTCTTGAATTGCTGCAACAGGCGCATAAAGCCGTTGAAGCTCTCCTTGACACCGGGTTCGAGCACCCACTCGTCCAAGCCTTCCTGACCCTGCAAATTGGCAAAGAGCCAGGCAGCCTCTTGGAAGATGCGTGGTGGCATCTTCGTCTCGCCGTTCAGCTGTACATAATGGTCGAATCGAGGCCAAAAAAGGTCTGGGTCTCTGGTCCACATGGCACCTAAGACGGCCTGCTCCTGGAAGTAGATGTCGTCGGCATCCTGCTCGGCCAGCGCAGTCATCAGCGATTTCTCCACATAGCCTTCTACGGCATCCAGCTTGTCGGTATAGTGCATCATGCGCTTGATGGGGCCCATCTCTTCATCCTTAGCCAGCAGCGTGGAGTCGTTGAGCAGCGTCTCCATGTGGTCTGCCCAACCACCATAGTAGCTGGTCTGACGGAGGATATCTAAGAACTTCTTGGCAGCTTGTGGCTCCTTGTTTAAGGTGGCACAACGCGCCAGGTCTTTCAGCTGCTCTACATTCCAGCCATACTCCACGCCTTCCTCCATACAGACACGGTGACACTCGTTCATGGCACCATACTGATAGAGCATCATGCGACCAGCAACGTGCGACATGAAGACGGGCAGCGGTGTGTTGGACCTCTTGGAACCCTTGGCGAATTTATACATCTCGTCACACTGACGACCCAGTCGGCTCAGCGCCAGATTGTGCATCATCACGATGGCTCGGGTGGGCTCACCGTCTTGCTTCGTTCCTACTTTAATAACGCCTTCCCAGTCGGCCTTCTCAATGCAGCGCTGCATGGCCAGCTCGTGGTGGAAGTTAGCATCCTTATACCAGAAATGATAGACGCCTGCTCCAAGGACGAGAAGCGTAGCCAGAGGCACGATATAGGTGGTGAACACGGTGCTGTTGGCCTTCTGCGCTGGACGCTTATAGCGATAGATGGCAGTCATCGCCAAGTAGTAGGCGGCCAGCACATAGTAGGAAATATAGTATGCGGGATAACTGTCGGCAATAGAGAAGACGGGGATGGCCGTCCTGTAGATGTCGACAATGTTGGTGCCACAATAGACAAAACGATAGTAAAGCAGCGGAATGGCAATAATGCTCAGCAGCGCCGTGACGCTCTGACGCCATGCAAATACGGCCATCAGTACGACGGCAGCTAATGCATAGACGCCCATCAGTGGATAGCCCACCAGCGTCGTCAGCACGATGAAGGCGGCTCGCAACCACTTGTTTTCTGGCAGACTGCGGAATGCCCACAGCAGGGCGGTAGCTGCTGTGGTGCCGATAGTAGCTACATAGAAGTAGCCTGGCAGTTTGATGAAGTAGATCCAGTAGCCCAAATCCATGTTAGCCACCAAGAGGATAGCCACGGGAATCACCGTCAGCACCGTCCATCTCTCAGCAATGTTAAACGCCCGCTTCGTCAGCCACATCAGTAGCAGCCACCAGCAGCAGAGCAGTATCACGCCCACCCAGGGATAATAGAAATGCTGGGTGAAGAAGGTTGCCAGATAGGAAAGCATACCTCCAGGCATCGCCATCATCTGTTGGAAGAACAATGACGTAGTCAGGAAAACATTGTGCTGCTGGACCTTCCACAGCAGGTCAGATTCAAAGAAGAGCAATACAGTGGCCACCGCTATCAGCGTTACCAGCCAGAGTGCTATAGGTTGTAGTTTTTTCTTCATCGGTCTGTCAAGAGATGGTTTTCAGCCGGCAAAATTACAAAATAATTGTTGAATATTCACTTGTTTCATGGAAATTATTACTACTTTCTGCTGTTTTGTTTCAATAATTTGTTGTACCTTTGCGCTCACAAACAAAACAGAACGATGACTTATTCAGGTGAAGGAAAGACAGGTTGGGGCCATTTCGTGGCATTTCTCACGGTGGCCGTTTGGGGTAGCACATTTGTGTTTACCAAGATGCTGTTACTCAACGGTCTGTCGCCTGCCCAGATTTTCACGCTCCGTTTTATCATTGCCTACGCATTGCTGTTGGCATTTGAACTGACGACCAGATGGCAGTCGTTCCGACTGTTTAGCGCCTCGCTACGCGACGAATTCATCATGCTGCTGTTAGGCATCACAGGAGGCTCGGCATACTTTCTGACGGAGAATGCGGCCATGCTTTATACGACGGCCACCAACACGTCGCTCATCGTCTGTTCGTGTCCGCTGTTTGCCATGCTATTGGTGGCGCTGGTCTATCGCAAGAGCGAACGCTTCTCCAGCCTACAGGTGGTAGGCTCGCTACTGGCCTGTCTGGGTATGGCTGTCGTCGTGCTGAACGGCCATTTTGTGTTGCACCTCTCTCCTTTGGGCGACATGCTGGCCTTTGGTGCTTGTATCTGCTGGGCTGTCTATTCCTTGCTGATGAAGGATGTGACGAAACGCTATTCCACCTTCTTCATTACCCGCAAGGTGTTCTTCTACGGACTGGTGACCATCATGCCCTATTATCTGCTGTTCCCTGGCTTTCCTTCGATGGAGGTCATCTTCAGCAGTCAAGTGCTTTGGAACCTGCTGTTCCTGGGCGTGGTGGCCTCTATGGTCTGCTTCCTGCTGTGGAACTGGGTGATTCGCGTATTGGGGGCTGTCGTGGCCACCAACTGGGTCTATTTCAACCCGATTGTCACCATACTTTTTGCCTGGTGGCTGTTGCACGAACAGATTACGCCTTGGTTCATCTTGGGTACGCTGCTGATTCTTGCGGGCATGTACCTCTGTGACAAGCGGAAATAAGACAAAAAACTGAAAACAACCAAACTATAACTATATGAAAAAACAACTATTCCTCCTGCTGGCCTTGCTGACACCACTGGCCAGTATGGCCCAACAGCAACTGACTGTGGGCGACGTGACCATGACCATCAACCCTGAGAAGGGTGCCAGAATCCTGTCGTTCCAATACAAGGGACAGGAGATGATCTCACAACTGAAAGCACCAGAATCTTTTGGCAGTACCTTCTGGACCAGTCCGCAGAAAGAATGGAATTGGCCTCCCGTCAAGGAGTTCGACAAGATGCCGTATCAGGTAGAGGAACGCGACGGCAGCCTCATCCTAACCAGCGAAGTATCGCCACGACTGAAGTGCCGCGTTCGCAAGGAGTTCACCACTGACAAGAAGGACAACGCCATCGTCATCACCTACTCTATCATCAACGAGGGCGACGAAGAGCGCCAGGTGGCTCCGTGGGAGATTACGCGCGTAGAGAACAAGGGTGGCGTCATCTTCTTCGATGCCCCACTCGATGGCATCACGCCTGCCGATCTCATGCCCTTTACGGCCGCCAATGGTGCCGTATGGTACCAGCCTGACGAAGTAGCCCAGAATCGTAAGATCAATGCAGACGGCAAGGGCTGGTATGCCTATTGCAACGACGGCCTGCTACTGCTGAAGACCTTCGACGACCTACAGCCCTCGCAGCCCGCTCCTGGCGAAGCCGAGATACAGGTCTATGTCAATCGTGGCAAGACCTTCATCGAACTGGAGTGCCAGGGTGCCTACACCACCCTCAAGCCCCACGAACAACTCAGCTGGACCGTCCGCTGGCATCTGCTACCCTTCAAAGGTAATGCCGAGCCCTCAGCAAAGCTGATGAAGACCATCAAGAAATATCTGCATTAGACAGCATTTTGCCAAAACGCAAAAGACCTCCCCAGGTACCCTAATCTTCTGAAACCCCTCTAAATAAAGGGCAAAAGAAAGGGTACCTCTTTTTTCAAGAGGTACCCTAGAGGTACCCAAGACCTCCCCTTTTTCCTATTTACGCCGCCTTCAGAGGTACTGCGAAGTAGTGGGCTACGTTGTGGCAAATCTTGACCTCGAAGCCCAAATCCTTCATGGCGTTGCCCAGATGCACCTTGGCGCTGTGGTTGATTTCCAGTGATGGATACTTGTCCTTGATCACCTTCAGCATCTCTGTGCTGCTCATCGTCTTGGTGCGCTCGCCCTCAGTGGGCTTGCGGAAGCAGATCTCTACCAGCTCCGCCATATCCTTCACCTCCATGTACTCCTGGTTGAGCTGCTGGATGCGGGCTACCTCGTCGTTGTGGAACCAGTAGGGTGCCTCGTCCTCCTGCAGCTCGTGCATCACCTGAGCATAGAGCTGGTCGTAGTCGATGTCGCCCGCATTGTCGATGAACTGACCCTCAGGAATCGTCAGGCAGATGTAGCGGCGAGAACCCGTGGGGTCTGTCAGCGGGTGCGGATTGTTTGTGGTGGCTACGAACGACGCATAGCGAGGACGGTCTTCCTGCGAGGCGCCATAGATGGGGCGTCCGTTCACTTTCGACTTCGACAGCGTCTGCTTCAGCTGGGCATGCTGGCTGGGGCGGATGGCTTCCAGCTCATCCAGGTTCACCAGCAGATTGTTGCTCAGCGCCATCTCCTTGTCGAACTTGTTCGAGAGGTTCAGGTGATCCAAGTAGTACTCGCGCAAGTGCTGGGGCAGCAGTCTTCGCAGAAAGGTCGTCTTGCCACAACCCTGGGCACCAATCAGCGTGGGCACGCACTCGTTGCCGTGGTCTGTGTCCAACTGCAGCCAGTGGGCCACCGTCGAGCGCATCCAGATGGTCAGGAAGTTCAGTTGCTCAGAGCTGATGCCTGGCAGTCGTGAGAAGAGCTTGGCCACGTGGTTCTTGCCGTCCCACTGGGGCAGGCCATTCAGGTAGTCCTTGATGGGGTCGTAGCTCTCCACCTCCTCAGAGTTGATGTACTCCTGGATGTCGCTCTTCGAACCGCCCTCCTCGAACACGTCCTCACGCTTGGCCTGAATCACGATGCTGTTCAGCGCTTTCTGCGTCAGCACGCGATACTCCTCCACGCTGCCGTCCTCCGCCCTCTTGGCGAACTCCGTTTTTCCGTTCAGCACGTTGTGTCTGAAGGCGTAATGCTCGTCCAGAAACACTTCGATGCTCAACACATTTCCAATTGTCTCGTTGTTTTTCATGGTACAATTACCGTTGTTAATGTTTTGTTGTGTCATTGGTTAATTAAAATTTTTAATAGTTAAACATTTAGTTTTTTGGAACTCATTTTCCAACTGCAAAGATACAAAATTTTTTCGTCATTTGCAAGGTTTTGCTCTACGGCGTGCGCTCCGAATTTCGATTTTAACATTTCAAGATGCGAAGGGGGGAGTCTAGGGTACCTCTTGGGTACCTCTTGAGGCAAGAGGTACCCTCTCAAACCACCTTTGTACACTGGTGTTTCAGAAGATTAGGGTACCTGGGGAGGTCTACCCTCATTTTCAGCTTTTTTCTGCAATTAATTGCTTTTTCCTGCAAAAAAAACAACTGATACAAACACGAGACAGTTGTACCTGACGCTGGCTTAGCTATTCCCAGTCACGGCTTAGCTGTTCTTATGCCTAAATTAGCTGTGTTTACGAAGACATAAACCATAGATTATCAATTACATAGCATCGGTACACAAGTTTGTGGACCACAAACTTGTGTACCACACCCCACACCCAGGTCTAGATACTCTTATTTGAAGGTGGAGAAGTATGCCATTGCAATGGGCGGAATATGAAAATAAAACATTTTTGCCTGAAATCTTGCTTTAGTTTATTTTTTTCGTACCTTTGCAACTGCATCTGCCCTTGCGGCTGTGAGGCACACTGAGGTGTGCGGAGCTACTGGGTGGAGCACTACATATTAGAAGGCGTTACTGACGCTTTGTTTTGGGTCGTTCTCGTAACTGTACAAGTTGTAGTTCTTAGACATTAGAGAGCTGGAAGTCAACTACCAGTCAATGCTACTCGGATTTAACAATCTGGTTGAGTGTTTTCTTGATTTGAATTCTTATCTTCATTTGAAATCATATTCTGATTTACGCCAGGTGTAAAAACATGTTTAAGAATCCCAAATGAAATCTCCTTGTGTTCCCCACCAATATACACTTCTCCAATACTAAATATATAATAGTTTTTTACGGTAAAACTACTTTCGAGTATTAATTCTGCAATTCCTTTAGCAAGGAGCGAAGCAAGGCTTATTCCTAAAATCTCGCCATCGGATGAATTGTGATTATTTAGAAGCGTTGTCACCTTAGATTTAATTGCTTCTTTGTGATCGTTTTTATCGGGACAAGTCAAAACTAATAGAAATACTATCGCTACAAAGAAAACCCATCTTTTTGTACTTTTCGTATTATTTTTCTTATTTTGATTATACACAATTACGGATGGAGACTCATTATTATTACAAGTCTCTGAGTGAGATTGATTGTTCTTGACAACGACGACCTTTTCTTTGCAATAAGGGCAAGTATAATTAAAGTCTTTTGTGTCATATTCTACAACAATATCACATTCTTGACCACATTGAGGACACCTTATAAACATGCTATATTTACTATTGAGTTAGTAATAAACTATTTTACTGATATGAACTAAAGGATTAACGAACTACCCAGGTCGTGCAATTTAGTAATCCACCTTCCTGTGCTACATCGTTATAATTGATTGTTTCAATAATTCTATCAGGAAAAGCATTCTGTATGATATCAATGGCTTGCTTATCCTCATCTCTTCCAAAAACAGGCAAAACTATCAAGTTGTTTACTTCCAAATAATTCACATATATACCTACAGCACTTAAGGGATGTTTGGGATCTTTTGGCTCAAAGAAAGGAACGTCTATATAATTCCATCCATTCTTATCAATGATCTTTTGTATTTTCTCGCGCCAATACTTATACTCATCAGCAAGTTTATTGCCAAGAATAGTATTTCTGTTCACGAATCTCACCATTCCGTCTGCGTGCCCTGTCATATCATCGTTTTCTGCTGGAATGATGATAATCTCGCACTCTAACAATCTGCTAAGTTCATTGACCAGTTCCTCTTTATTCCAAGTAGGATTTTCAGAGAACACTCTATCTGAAATGATTGCACGATCGTCACAGATTAGAACATTACCACCATCAATGTTGATATTAGAAGGCTGAGCAACTATTCCATTCAAACGGCAAACCTCTTTTACATCAGAACGAGATTCTTCCCATTCTTTGTTGCCCTTGAGATAACTGGGGTCATACTTAAACTGAATAAACTTTCCAGATGGAGTTTGTACAGGCATATAGTCTCGACACCAAATATCTTTAGTCCCTTCCAAAAATCTATACTTGACATGATGCTTTTCAAGAATTTGAATGAGTCTATCACATGTTTCAGGAAACTTTGTCTTGAGCATCCCTGATAAATAGACAATTTGCTCTCCAGAAAGAGTAGAATTAGCTGGTTCTAGCTTTTCAGTTACAGTGGATTCTATAGGTCTGGAAGTCGATTCGTTCAAAATGCTCTGTCTCTTTTCGTTGTACTTCGTCAATAATGAAGATCTTGAATAACCTAACAAACCCTTACAAATATCGTCAGTTGGTTCTAAATCATTACTGTCACAAATATCATACAATACATCTTCTGCGCCGCGTTTTCCCAAAGTGAATGATTGTATGTATTCTTTCTTTATTTTGTTCTTAAAGAAATCATACTTGTTTAGCTTCGCCAAAATTTTCTTACGTTTTGCGTCTGTTAGCTTCTTATCTGTTAATTGGGAAAACAATTCTTTAGCAGGACGCTTATTAAATACATCTACATCTATCAAATCAAATTTAATTCCGATAGCTGTAGCAATAGTAACTATGCTAGCAATAATACCAATAATAGATTCCAAGCTCATAATCTTTACACTTTTAGGTTAATACTGTCATATTCAGCACCTAGATTAAAAGAAGGCGCAGGTCATTGCCATACGCCTTTGAGGTTCACCACAAACCTGAACATGATATGGAAAAGCCTACGCCTTTATTTGGCGGGCTCTTTTCATGTTCAAATTTGCTCTCTTTATTTGAGGTGGTGATTTCAAAGGCAATCGAGCAATATGTCTTGTGTCTCTTGCGAAACACGTTGCAAATATACGAATTATTTCAATATTAACGTACAAAAACAGAGAAAAAGTTGTATCTTTGCCCAGGAATACTATGGATAGGGCAAAGTACGAAAGCCAGAAGGCATTTGCTGGAGAGAAGAAGCCATCAATGCAACGGCGCTGTGTGGACAACGACTACACAGCACGACGGATGTATATGATCACGATGACGACAGAGGGGCGGAAGCCACTCTTCGGCAAGGTGGTAGGGCGTAGCGAGGCGGTAGAACCGTCAGCAGAAGCTCCCCACATCGAGCTGTCGCCATTAGGGAAAGCCATCGCTGAGATTTGGCAGACGATAGGCAGTCATC
The DNA here is from genome assembly GCA_900314985.1 of uncultured Prevotellaceae bacterium. Taxonomy (GTDB): domain Bacteria; phylum Bacteroidota; class Bacteroidia; order Bacteroidales; family Bacteroidaceae; genus Prevotella. The sequence continues at coordinate 27,934 of OMXL01000032.1, forward strand.
ATCCTGAGGTAAAGGTGCTGGCGCTACAAATGATGCCAGACCATCTGCATGCTGTACTATTTGTAAAGGAAAAGATGGAGAAGCCGCTGGGCAAAGTGCTACTGGGCGTAAAGCAGGCCTGCAACCAAGTATTCCGCGAGATGATGCCCGTGGAGTTGGTTGCTGTGGCACAGCAACATGCACAACAATCAAGAGAAAACGGGCTGCTCTTTGCTAAAGGCTTTAACGACCAAATACTGCTCAGAGACGGACAGCTGGAGCGCTGGCTTAACTACTTGAAGGATAACCCTCGCCGCCTGCTAATGAAGCGAGAAAACCCAGACCTCTTTCGAGTACAGCGTGGGCTTGTATATGCAGGGCAAAGCTTTTCTGCCATTGGTAATCGCTTCCTATTGGAACGGCCACTAAAGCTACAAGTGCAGTGCTCAAGAAGCATCACAGAAGCTGACCTACAGGCAAAACTTGCAGCCTATATACAGGCAGCCCGTCAGGGCGCCGTACTTGTATCACCAGCCATCTCAAAAGGCGAGAAGGCCATCATGCGAGCAGCCTTCGAGGAAGGGCTACCGCTTATCTATCTTCAAGAGAATGGATTTACTGATTTGGCAAAGCCTGGCGGCAAGCGCATGGATGCCTGTGCCAGAGGACAATTGCTGATTCTTGCACCTTGGGAGCACCATAACGAGAAGCTGACCATCAAGCGTGGGCAGTGCCTGGTACTGAACGAGATGGCAAGGATTATTTGCGAGGGGAGGTAGAATTACACAGCAGCAAACATCTTCAGAATATAAAACATTTTATTCTGAATTTGCAATCAATGTACAAGAAAAAGTAGTACCTTTGCACCCACAAAACTAAACGACGATGATTTATATTGGTGAATTGATATCAATAGGCGTAGCGTTCTCGTGGACAGCAACGGCGCTACTGAGCGAGTTTGGCTCAAAACGACTGGGCAATCTGACGCTGAACGTGCTTCGCATGGCACTGGCACTGGTCTTCTCATTGGTTCTTTTTGGTGTAGTGACAGGTAATCCCTTGCCTGCTGGGGTATCGCCAGAGGCTGCGGGGTGGATGCTATTGTCTGGACTTGTAGGCTATGTGATTGGTGATTACTGTCTCTTCCAGTGCTATATTATAATAGGTTCGCGCTATGGACAGCTTTTTATGACGCTGGCACCATTGGCGGCAGCCTTGATGGCGTGGGTCACGCTGGGGCAGCAAATGACGCAGATGAGCATCGTGGCGATGCTGGTGACACTATTGGGAATCGGAATTTCTGTGTTGGGACGAGGCAAGCATCATAAAGTATCGCTGAAATTACCCCTGAATGGTGTATTGTTTGCCATTGGCGCGGCAATATGTCAGGGCGTTGGCTTGGTGTTGAGTAAGATTGGTATGGATCATTACGAGGCTGCTATGCTGGCAGAAGCTGGTGTGCCTGAATGGCTGGTGCCCTTCAGTGCCAACTTCTATCGCTGCATTGCTGGTATCATAGGCTTTTCGCTCCTGCTGTGGTTTCGCAATGGAATGGCACCTTTGCGCGAGGCCATACACGACAAGAAAGGGCTTTCTGTAGCCACAGCTACCACTATCTTCGGACCCTTTGTGGGCGTAGGCTTCTCGCTAATGGCTGTACAATATACGGCGGCAGGTATAGCCTCTACACTGATGGCAATGACACCTATTATTATTCTGTTGCCTTCGTATTGGCTCTTCCACGAGAAAATTACTTGGCGAGCCATTCTTGGAGCCGTCATCTCTGTGGTTGGCGTCAGCCTGTTTTTCCTTGGATAAATAAGCAAAAAAATACCCCCTATCCTTTTGATAAGAATAGGGGGTAAATATTTGTCAGCTTAATTTAGTCAGCCAACTTTGCCTTAATCATCTCGCGGTTCAGGCGAGCGATGTTAGCGATGGTCTCGTTCTTAGGACATACTGCCTCGCAGGCGCGAGTGTTGGTGCAGTTACCGAAGCCGAGCTCATCCATCTTGGCAATCATGTTCTTAACGCGACGGGCAGCCTCTACACGGCCCTGAGGAAGCAGGGCGAGCTGAGAAACCTTAGAAGATACGAACAGCATGGCAGAACCATTCTTACAAGCTGCTACGCAAGCGCCACAGCCGATGCAAGATGCGCAGTCCATAGCCTCGTCGGCATCCTCCTTAGGAATGAGGATAGCGTTGGCATCCTGAGCCTGACCTGTGCGGATAGTAGTGTAACCACCAGCCTGGATAATCTTATCGAAGGCGTTGCGGTCTACCATACAGTCCTTGATAACAGGGAAGGCTGCTGAGCGCCAAGGCTCGACGGTGATGACGTCGCCATCGTTGAAACGGCGCATGTAGAGCTGACAGGTGGTAGCACCGCGCTCTGTCTTGCCATGAGGCGTACCATTAATATACAGTGAACACATACCGCAGATACCCTCGCGGCAGTCGTGGTCGAACACGAAGGGCTCCTTGCCTTCGTTGATGAGCTCCTCGTTCAGGATGTCAAGCATCTCGAGGAACGAGGTATCATCGGGGATATCGTGCATCTCGTGGGTGTCGAAATGTCCCTGGTCCTTGGGGCCATTCTGGCGCCAGAACTTTATTGTAAATGAAATATTTCTTGCCATAATTCTTAAGTTATCTTTGATGACTTAATGGCTTCGCCTCAGCAAAGCACAAGCAAGCTTGGCTTTGCATTCGGCTTGCACATTAGTTCTTATAATTACGTGTCTGTACCTTGATAGCCTCGTACTCCAGCGGCTCCTTGATGAGCTCAGGCTCGTTGCCCTTGCCTTTGTACTCCCAGCAACCTACATAGAAGTAGTTCTCGTCGTCGCGCTTAGCCTCGCCTTCCTCGGTCTGATACTCCTCGCGGAAGTGACCACCGCAAGACTCGTTACGAGAGAGCGCGTCGAAAGCAACAAGCTGACCCATGGTGAAGAAGTCACGGAGGTGGATAGCCTTGTCAAGCTCGATGTTCAGGCCTTCCTTAGTTCCAGGAACAAACAGGTTGGTGTCGAACTCCTTCTCCAGCTCGTGCATCTTCTTCAGACCTTCCTTCAGGCCCTCAGCGGTGCGACCCATACCAACATACTCCCACATGATGTGGCCGAGCTCCTTGTGGATAGAGTCAACAGAACGCTTACCCTGAATCTTCAGCAGGCGATCGAGCTCAGCGTCAACGGCCTTCTCAGCAGCGTCGAATTCGGGCAGATCGGTAGAAATCTTACCCCAGATGCTCTGGTCAGCAAGGTAGTTCTGGATGGTGTAAGGCAGTACGAAGTAACCATCGGCCAGACCCTGCATCAGCGCAGAAGCACCCAGACGGTTAGCACCGTGATCAGAGAAGTTACACTCACCGATAGCGAACAGACCAGGAATAGAGGTCTGCAGCTCGTAGTCTACCCAGATACCACCCATGGTGTAGTGGATAGCAGGATAGATCATCATGGGCTTGTAGTACTTCACGCCATTGATCTCATTAGCAACGTCGCCAGGGAATACGTCGGTAATCTCCTCATACATCTCGAAGAGGTTGCCATAACGCTGCATGATAACATCGATACCCAGACGGTTGATTGACTCAGAGAAGTCGAGGAACACAGCCAGACCGGTGTTGTTGACACCGAAGCCCTTGTCGCAACGCTCCTTAGCGGCACGTGAAGCCACGTCACGAGGTACGAGGTTACCGAAGGCAGGATAACGACGCTCCAGATAGTAGTCGCGATCCTCCTCAGGAATCTCCCAACCCCGCTTGGTACCAGCCTGCAGAGCCTTGGCGTCCTCAATCTTCTTGGGAACCCAGATACGACCGTCGTTACGCAGCGACTCAGACATCAGCGTCAGCTTAGACTGCTTGTCACCATGAACGGGGATACAGGTGGGGTGAATCTGAACGTAAGAGGGATTAGCAAAGTAAGCACCCTTACGATAGCACTGAACAGCAGCGGTGCAGTTACATCCCATAGCGTTGGTAGAGAGGAAGTAGGTGTTACCATAACCACCAGTAGCGATAACTACAGCGTTAGCGCTGAAGCGCTCCAGCTTACCAGTTACCAGGTTCTTGGCGATGATACCACGAGCGCGACCATCAACGATAACCACGTCTTCCATCTCGTAACGGGTGTAGAGCTTTACCTTGCCGGCCTGTACCTGACAGCTCAGTGAGCTATAGGCACCCAGCAGCAGCTGCTGACCCGTCTGACCCTTAGCGTAGAAGGTACGGCTTACCTGAGCACCACCGAAAGAACGGTTGGCCAGCATGCCACCATACTCACGAGCGAAGGGAACGCCCTGAGCTACGCACTGGTCGATAATATTGTTTGATACCTCAGCCAGACGATAAACGTTGGCCTCGCGAGCACGATAGTCACCACCCTTTAC
>OMXL01000033.1 GCA_900314985.1 uncultured Prevotellaceae bacterium
TGGTCCGAGACATGTCCACCAAAGGGGCAAGTGCTCAGTCCAATATACGCTATGTAGTTCAAAATGAGATATATAATAAAAAATTAACTAAGTATTGATTCTTATTACTATTTCCTATTTCCTTTTTTGTAGGAAGATCCTCTAAAGATGTAGTCCGGGTATTGCCATCTTCATCTATATATACCTTTTCTACTTCTAATCCAAGTCTACAATCTAAATTGATTCTGACTATTTGCTTGTACTTGATTTCCGTAGACGAATATGTACAAACATATAATCCGCGACCGATTTCTTTCTGCGCAGATCTATATATTGGGTTTTCATTTAGACGCGAAGAAACAAGATTATCACCCATGCATAATATATTCAGTTGTTCAACATTTTCTGGTCCTGCGTACTTAATTACATCCACCAACGTTTCCCATACAAGATTACTATCGAACACTCTACCATCAGGGTATTTAACACGAATGATATAGCGAGATACTCTTTTCTTTTGTGTCTCGTCTTGTTTTTCATCATCTTCTGAACGTGTGATAACAGAAGTATCTCCATCTATATAGGCCTGTACAACACCGCGTTTTTTGTCGCGAAAAACCCATGCTGGCCCCCATTGGGTACGATAGACAAAATAACCTCCTAAAGATTTGAGCGCATTTTTGTGAGGCTTCGTATCGCCGACTACAGCTATAGTACGTTCTCCATAATCGACAATTCTTAGTTCGCCTGATATGGATTCTATAGGTAAATCATTACTTACTATTTCACCATTGACAACAGCATTATCTTCAGCTTTCTTATCATTGTCAATTACAGCAATTTGCTGTTCCACAGGATACTCCTCCATCTTTTCCTTGATGGCATATTCAAGGATAGGACTCAGCGGAAGATTATATTTCCTAATGAGATTCAGTATAAGTTCAAGCTCTTCTCTCTCTTTCATACTCTCTCCATTATCTTAAATAAGTTTCTATAAGGGCTTCCTTCAATTTTGAACAATCTTCTCTATTTTGCATAAGAGAAAACAGTTGTTCATCGACATAAGCGTATTTTATGACATTACGCTTCTGACCAACCGACGGATGACCTGCAAAGCATAAGAGATTATGCAAGATGTTCTCATCCTCCAACGCTTTAAAATGCCAGAAAGGTTCACTCTTCATATACCAAAAAGGTATCCATACAGAGGGAATCTTGTTGTTATGCAGATAATCTCCCCATGTGCTGGCGAAAGTATTTGCAATAGTTTTATCCAAATGAATTATGTTTTCCGATATTGTACCATTATCAACTAAATTCAAAACACTTAATAACAAGACTGCTTTATGAGGCAACTTCTTTCCATTCTGAACTCCTGTTGACAAATTTCTAAAGGTATCTACATACGAAGTGTTAGTAACAACATTGGCTGTCTCTTCGGCTGGAGTAGTTTTCTGCGGAAGTGTAGTAGATGACGTATTGCCATCTAATTTCTCCTGAATAGCATATTCAAGGATAGGACTCATGGGCAAATCATGTTTTTTCATAATTTGCAACACCAGTTCGAGTTCTTCCTTCGTCGTCATATTTATCAATGTTGTTTTATCGTGTAAGCAGGTATCGGTTTCGAGAACGATGCTTCTGCATCTATGTTACTACATTGCTGGCGTACTATATCACGGCGACGAATAGCCGGTTGCAAGCAGAATGCATTAAAATCATCCCAATCTAACTGTTCTATGGATGTTACATGGGGAAACAGTAATTTCATATATGCTGTGGCAACTTTCTTTACCGCTTTCGTATGTCTCATGTCAGCTCCATTAGGAACTACAATTGCTTCATCAACAATATGTGAATAAACCGATTCTGTACGCATCTGGTGTAGTACCTCTGAGAAGAACTCGACATTCAGAGTCCAGTCATGTAGAGCCATGTCTACGTTTACTCTGGGCAATAGCCATCCCTCAATCATGCCATGAAAGCGGTCCAATAAAGCAGATTCCCTAAACACCTCTGGTAAGGCCGAGAAATACTTGTAGCTCAGAGGCTCGTTGTTTTCTGACAACAGTATATTACCCAACAGCATTAAGCCACACTCTGACATAAATTCATAGTTGTCAATAGTTGCCTTACCAAATTCCAGGTAGTTTTTCAAGAATGATTGCATCTCTGTATTGTCAGAGAACGTGATGGTCTGAATCTCATCAAAAGCTACCATATCATAGAAACGCATAATACCAGGAGCTTTGGTTGATTTGTCGTATACCAGTTTAGCACGGGAAACCTTACCACCGCTGACAAGCCAGACGAACTTTGACAAATTACCAAACACATAGCTTTTACCAGTTCCCTTTGGTGCCAGTTCTATTAAATTCAAACGAGGTTCAATAAAGGGCAACAGTCGAGTCAGAAACTCCAGCTTTTGCGTCATATTCTTAAACGCAGATGGAGTGTATTCCATGGCAGAGATTAAGACATCCACCCATTCCTCTAATGTAAACTGGGCACGGCATTGCCTGATATAATTGATGTCAAGTTTCTGCATGGGACGGAATGGCTTAAACTTCACCATTTCTACGTGTCCTGCCTCACGCTCTTGAGGTTGAATATAGACAATCTTCATGATTCCCCATTTCTCGCCATCAATCAAATCATCAGGATATTCTTCAATAAGGTAATCAGGTATCAGCGTATCAGATGCCTTTATACCCATATCTGGTATCTGGAAACTTGTCTTGTTCTGCGCCAAACTGGTTGATACCACGAAGCGGGTCAGTAGCGTTAGCGTTTCACCCCTACGTAATCTGGCCCTGATAGCGCTATTATCACTTGGAATATGCGCATCAAGAAATCGCGATAGCTCTGCTCGTTTAAAAGAACCGTCTGGAGCAATGTGCGTCGAAATCAAATAGTCCTTGACAAACGAAGGAAGATTTCTTCCACTAAAGATATCGTAATTGGCAGGGTTCTTATACACGGCAGCAGAGCCAAAGACTTGCCTTATTTTTTCTCCTATTGCACTCATATTTATAGTTCGAACATTTCGTTAATATCAGAATTTCCACTCAAGCCTACAACCTTGATAGTAAATTGATGACTCGGTGCGCCATCGGGTTTGATGTCTATTACATGGTTCCCTTCTGTCATATCTTGCAACAAAGCAGACCACTGAGTACCAACACGATCCATCTTATAATTCTTGCCTTCACACGTAAGAGTCACCCCTGTTGGTTCAGGTATGACAGTCAGTCTGACTGCTGGGTTAGAAAGCATAATATCCTCATTAGACATCTTTACCTCATACTTGATTTGCGTTGGCACATTCTTATTGGAGAGTAGAAGGAAAGGAACCAACACTTCCTCTGGTGTACATCCACCATGAACCTGATGAGTAGGTGCCTTAGACAATGAAGAATGTGTAAGGGCTACTTTATAGTATTCGCCATCCGTTTCGTTTTGGTGAACTAAATAATCTGGGTCTGATAATGCATCCTGAGTTGTTTTAATGTAACGTCCTTCATGCTCAAATTTACCATCATACTTTTTAGATGGTGCCTTTCTCGACATGCAACTTAGACCATGATCTGAAACGATGGCTACAGTACAAGGCTGTTTTTTGCTGCTTCCAACAATCTCATGGATAATCTCTTTAAGTACAGACAATTCCTCTTTTAGTGTATACAAGTATTTGTAAAGGTGGGAATCGTGGCCTAATTCATCCAAAGCGCCAAACTTGGTTACCGTTTCGCCTTCAAACCTGTTATGGAAAGTAGATGAAGGTATGTCAGAACGTACTATTTGAGAACGGACTACTTTCATGTTGCTCTGCTCCTTTTCTAACAGGTACAGTAAATAAGACAGAAACTCAGCTCCTAAGCCATCTATCCAATAAACTTTATCTGGCTCATATACAGGAGTCGAACTGACTTCTGCTAAAAGGCTATGGGAATTTTCAAACTCGTAGAACCACTTATAAAATGTTTTGGCAGAATCATTCTTTTCTTTGATAAAATGTATAATGTCGTTTGTATATTTGTCTGCCAGCTTTGCCTGCTTATACGCGGCAATATAGTCTATACTCCATTGATTCTCCGTTCTGAAGTGCGAAGGTTTCACAGATGTGATGTAAGCAAGGAATTCAGGGTAGAACACCTTTATGGTTTCTCTAAGCTTTGAATTGTTTGGATAATGTGCATACCAACCCATTAGGAGAATCTTTTTATAGTCGAAAACACCTGTGCAGACATTCAAAGCAGCACTTAAATCTTCCGATTGCTGGAACAATTCCTTTGTACGTTCAAATAGCCAATTCTGTTCATCAAGGCTTATTGCCTCCAAGAAGGTTTTGGCATTATCAACAATAATTGTTCTTCGCTCAGCAGCAAATGTATCTCTGTCTTTAATTGGAAGGTCATAAAGAATTCTCGTTGCAATGAGCGAAGCCAGTTGATGTGCATCGTATAGGTCAGAAATACTATCTACACACATTGCCAAATAAGGGGATGAGTCCTTAAACTGGGTGTGTAAAACGTACTTCTTCAAAAGCCAGCGATGATAGGCTGTGTTATTGGAGTTCAACCATTCTGAGATAACATCGGAAGCCGTGAGCGAAACTTTATTAAAATATGCACGTGCATACGACTCAAAGCCAAATGAGGATGTGTCTTTTCTATCGAGGCTATCCATCAATTGATCCCAATATTCTCTCTCTTCCTCAACGTACTCAAATGGAAATGACAGCTCCAAAAACATGGTCATAAACTCGTATGCACTTCCAATCTTGGTAAAGTTGAAAATATTGTCTGGTTTTGAGTACTTGAATTTTGCTGAGATGGGGACAGATGTACAAACTATGCGCTCTTGTGGAGCTTGCACCTTCCAAAATTTTAGCCAATCTCTCAAAGAGTCCAGTTGGCATTGTATTTCACCACTCGGCAACTTAAAGTCTTTGTATTTAGCAAAGAAAACCTCTACCGACTGTGGCTCTGCGTCATATCGCCAGATAGGGGCACTTTCTTGTATACGTGCAAAATGATTTAAGAAGTCAGTAAAACGATTCTGTAGTCCAATAAGCGGGACATAGATGCGTTTCTTTGGATGGTGTATGTCTTCAAGAAGCATTATCTCATTGAAGAACCCACGAAAATCATCATCGTTGTAAAAGCGTACAAGTTCAGAGAAAGGAGATACAAAGGTTGATTCTTTGCATTCCTTCATAGCTGCTTTCAATGTGTCCTTGGTTATCCAGGTGTCATCTTCGCCATCATCTATGAGTGTTTCCAAATCCAATGCTTCAACCCCGATGTTTGCCATAAACTTCGCTAAGTTCTTAAACTCATTGAAATTGTTGAGCATGATAAAACGAATGGCATATCGCTGTGCCAACATATCGCCATTATCCTTATCACGGATAATTTCACGAGTCAAATCCTCAAAGGACTTAAAAACGGTTATTTTCTCTGCGGAATCCATGACCTTTCGATTTTAGCTTCCAAGATATGATATCAGGAATTGAGAAACTTCTGGGTGTTCCTCTATCAAGTCAAGTATAACCTTCTGCCACATCATGCTTGGCATGGTTTGTTCGCGAACCAATGTCTTGGCCATCTTAATATCATCTGGCTTTGCTTGTATAGGAGTCGGTATTGGGTCTGGCTCTGCTGCCATTTCCCCAGGCATGGGCATTGGTTCAGTCTTCTTAATCTTATTGATATAGAAAGACATTACAGCGGAACGTACATCTTCCTCTCTGCGAAAAGCTATCTCTGATTGTAAATGTCCCAGCTCCTCTTCAAGTTCCTCCCACCATTCGGGTTGAAGTTCAACATCCTTAATATTGTTGATAAAATTCTTAAAGCCTTCCTGGTAGTTGGCAGAATTTGTACATAGTTTGTATAAATCTACTTGGCCAACTTCTTTTATCTCATGATATAGAGATTTGATTTTGTCGAGTGAATAACTATCTTGATTAAAGAGTGAGATTAAATCCTTGATGGCTTTGGCGCAAGCCTCTTTCTCATCTATCTTGCTGCAATAGAGTAAAGACCACAACGGATATTTTGCTATTTGCTTACAAAACTCCGTGATACTCCATTTCGCATAATTTAGACTTTTGAGATCACTTAGGCTTACACCCTTTACAACGCTCAGATTAAAGATTTCCCCAAGAATACTTGTTAGATTTCGCTCTTCAGCTGAACCAAAACGAAGAAGCAACTTATTACTGGTCTCGCTGCTGCCATTATCCCACATCTTGAGAAGAATCTCAATCATATCATTCAGTTTCTCGTCACCAACAGGCTGAGATGTACTGGGATTAAACAAGTCTTCCTTATGCTTTCGTAGTGCATACGAGAGCGCAACGTAGTTTGCCTGATTTGCGAACAGGCCAAATGGTTCACGAATGAGAGGCTCTAATATGTCGCTCAATGAGAAGCGGTCTGCATATCGTTTCTTAGCTGCAGCAATCAAACTATCAACCTCTTTGCAAATAGCGACAAGCCAAGAATCTCCTGCTAATGCTGCGTCAGTCAATTCACAGGCATCATTAACAAGGTTGTTTTCGCCATCTAAGAATATTTTCTTGGCCGGTCTGCTCGAACCGCCAAAATTCAACAACTCGTCACGTGTACGCTTTTGGAGCATTTGCAACGAAAGGGCCTTATAATTCTTATTAGCAAAGAAAGTAACAGGCTCGTTTTGCAACGCCTTTACACTTTCCATGCCACGGGGGAATACCTGGGCGCTGAATTTCTTATTGATAATGCTATAGATATTATTGAATATGCCTTCTGAGCTGCGCTTTCCATTAATGTATAAGTTATATGTGCCATTCATCATTCGCATCTTCCACTTTGCGATATATTCTCTTGCTGTTTTATCAAACTGGCTAGCATCGTCTGTGTTAAAGTGTGAACGACTTACATTCGCCTGAGTTATAACATCGATAAATTGATTTTGGGCTGTGGTCGTAAATACTTCAGAAGGAATGATGAAAATAGTGTTTTCAAATTCTTCAGAGAAATCCTTAACTCTGTTTTCCATCATGTCCCTTGATTCATCAGTAATGGAGAAGAAAACGCATACATGAAGGAAGTTGGGCTTTTCTCGAGTGTATTTGTTTAGCTTACTACGCAGAATTGCTTCTTGGTCCTCACAAGAATAGAATCTTGGTTCACATTTTCGGAAAAGACGATAACCTACAGAAAACAAAGAAATGCATTCATTAATACATTGCTGGTTATAAACCAAGTAATCTGTTGACATTTTATACTGGGCCAATACTTTAGCCTTTTCCTGTGCTATTTCAATTGGATTATATGATGAAACAGATATCTTGAAATCTCCAAAAATATCGCGTGCTACAATCTTGCTCTCATCCAACCAGTTGAGGATTTTTTCCATCTTGTCTTCACAACGGTCTCCTGAGAATATGAAAAGAAGATTTCTCTCATTGGGAGCATACTTTTCAGGTGATTGCTTTTTGTCAAAACGAACTCCGAGAGCATTTAAGAGGAGTATAGCTTTGAACACGCGTACATAATCGTCGCCCATTTTCTCCACACGGGCCAGATTGCTCATATAGACATTGGTAAATGCAGAACAACGTGCATCGTTATTAAACTCAGAATAGAAGAAATCCCACAACCAGTCTGCCGTTAGCATCATCTTCTGTTCGTAGTTATTTTCGTCACCAATGAATCCTTTGAAACCATTTTGCTCGTCGTTCATGAACTTAAGGACACTACGGTTAGCAGAGCCCATGATGTTCGACATCTTAGAGCAAAGGAATGCAGTATATGGATGCAGCGGGAACAAGTTGTGGATATGCTCCTTTTCCTCTGTTGAACTACTTTCACATAGGTAGTCATAGAGGTTAACGTCTAATTTCTTGGCCACTTTCCATGCTGTCATTGCTAACTTTGAAGTATCAGGGATTGTGAAGGTGTGACGCAAAATGAGATAGGTGGAAATTTCGTCCATCTGGTAGTCAACACTATCATAACGGTCACTCATTTTCGTAATGTCTTTACCTTTTGTATCAAAGCTGGAACTTTCAGTCCTATGGGAAATTAGATATAGGAATACATTGTTGTTTTGTGACTTCTCGGCGATATTTTGCAAAACGTTAATGCGATCGCTCTTCAACGTATCCATCACACTTGTGAACTCATCCCAAAATATTATCAAACCATTAGCGATACCGGCTGTCTCTATCTCTTTCTCAACTTCTACAAGCCAATCGCTAATACTATCGCTAGTCAAATATGTATCATCAGCAGCCAGGACTTCCTCTAAATGAAGGAAAACGTCTATGTCATTTGCTTGAAGTTTAGCCAACAGTTTTTCGTATGAGGGTGCTTCAGATGCCAATTCATCACTTAATTCTAACAACTCAGGAATACGAGCTTTATGGCCTTCAACCCAGCGGATAGCTTTGTCGAAGTCTGAATGTACTACAATCTCTTTATGACCTGCCGATGCCAACGCTAACTTTGTCTGCTTCTGTATTGACAGAGAGAAACGTGGGATATTATAAGCACCTTCGACACCTTTTAGCACCACAGGGAAATAGGTCTTTTTCTTGCGTATTGCTGCCAAATTAGCCCGTAACGATTCATTAGGAAGATTTTGGATATAGTCATCTACTTCTGGCGCAGGGTCGCATAGAAGATGGCGGACTACACTACTGGCGTGACTCTTACCAGTACCAAACGTACCACGAACCCACATTGAACGGCGTTTGCTTATTTCTGATGACGTAATAGCTGTCACGCTTCTGCTTAATAAATCGCAGAATTGTTTGGTGGGGATGAAAGTTCGCCACATTTCTGGTGTTTCATCGGTCATATCATAGACAGGCAGGAAGTCCTGCATTTTGATATAGTCTGAATATTTAGTAGCCATATTACTTGATTTTAGATTTTCTTGTTTAAATTAGAGCATCAACTTTAGTACATCAACAGAGGTTAAATCCTCACGTAATATGATGTTGTCAAGACCCATGTTCAACTCTACACGCAATACATGATTGCTTTCCTCCTGTAAGGAAAGAAGCAAACTTTCAAGAGTATCTTTACTAATTCCAAATTGACGGTATATTCCTTCAGTCTGATTCTCATCATAGAATTCTGACACGTTAAGAGAGTAGCGCTTTTTACGTTCAGCGTATCGATATAGTGAATAAGCTAAAGCAACAAGTGAAATGCCATCATGAGGTTGGCGGATCAAGGCGACTTTGTTCTGCTCTTTGCCTAACACACCGACTGGGATGGAAGAGCCCAATGGACTTTCTTTGAAAGTGTTTAATAACGAATTAAATGGATTGCGTAGCGTCCTGTCCTTAAGTTCTGGATATGAGTCCTGCAAAATTATATCCATTTCTTCGCGAGTATAACTACGGTTATAATCGATGGCACTATGGAACCAGGAACAGATTTCACTATTATAACATAGTCCAATAAATATCAGCTCCCAAACTGTCTGTGTTTTTGCTCTATAGGCTTTAGCCATATATTGCCCAGCTTCACTAATATTCTTGTCTTCTGCATTAAGGATATAAGCCTCACGAAGCCAATTAATGAATGGAGGTATTTGATATTTGGGATTTAGGCCGTGTTCATTATTGTCGAAAAATGATTCGTATGTATCGAAGTATTTTTCCACCCAATTCTCACGCATACCCATACCGTCATTGTATCGGTTAATTCCAGATTTTGAACCTTGCGCCACATTTTTAATCTGGTTTGTCATTATGCTTGTGTCAGATGTACTTATAGAACTAGCAGCATGACATCCCTTACCATCGAAATCAATGCATTTCAGGCAATGTACACACTTTTCTTTGTTTATTGTGGCTCTTGGCACTACAGACAATGCTCCAGTTGGGCATTCAACTTCACACACTTCACAATGAACACAATAAGTCGCTTTATAGCAGACTTTCTTGAGATGACTTACAAATACAATATCTTTGGGGTCTATTCCACAAACTTCCAGGACCTGACTATCGCCTTTTTCTTCTAATCGGCATTTGTATATTTGTTTTTTATGTTTGAGGTCAATGTCTGTAATATTGCCATCTTGATGTATGTTCATGTCACCTAAAACCCTCATCCACATTAATAAGTTTTCCTTAGGCGCAGTTAAAATCGCTTTGAAATCAGGCGCAACACTCATGAAATTCACATTTGCGTTTGTGTGCAAGTATCGACCGCCGGCCCTCATTTTCCATCTTCCTGTACGGATATAATTCTCTATCCCTGCAGTTTTACTTCTTTCAAGCCCTTCCCGTATCTTATTTACAAATGGAGCAAGCGTTTCTGGATATAATTGACCACACAAATCCTCGCTCCAGCTAGAAGAATAGGGACATATTACACAACCGACTCGTGAAAGTCCTTTTCTATATGCCTCATTAACAGGAAGCCCATTGAGTAGCAGATAAAGATATATCTCTGTTGCATTCCATTCAAGAATCGGGCTAACATTGATAATCTTGTTATGTTTTACATTTTTTCCAATTCTCGAACGCGAGGATCGACTGGGACTTTCCTCTGCACGAACACCATCAAACAATATGGCATTGGGTTGTTTTCCGTTGCCAACTATTTCCTTAAGTAATTTACTTAATGGGGCAGATTTCATTATACTACAACACCATCTGTGTATTCTGCTTGGTGTGCCGATTTCATCCCAGTAATGCAAGACTGGCTGATGGTTCTTGGCAGTATAAAATCTCAGGTTTGGATATTTCTGTATATAAAAATCCTTAACCTCATTGTATAAGCTTAAAGAAGGTGGCAATTCATACCCTGTATCGGAATAAATAACAACAACATCTTCAGCTGGGACAACTCTGGTTACTAAGTCAAGAACAACTTGAGAATCTTTTCCTCCACTAAAAGAAGTAACAAAGATATCAGTATTGCTTGACAGTATAGGAGCCTTCCCTTGCTCTTCTGCCTTACTTAGTGGCATTACATCGAAACTATCGCAATCTTCCTTAATTACCACATGCTCTTCTTTTGTCTTCTTTTCAAGAGAAGATGCGAGTCGTTGAAAATCTAAATCTGGATTTTTTTGCGAGACCTCGCGGATATTCTTATATCGACGATATGTTTGGTTGATGAAATCCATTGCTTCGTGTTCGATAATAAACATTGTGTCCTCGTTGCGAGAACGCAAACGTTCCATATCAACTGGTTGTAACGTCAGGATTTCATAACCTTCTTGCTGAATAACCTCAGGCGCATCAAAAACATTGCCGCCTTTCACTTCAAGCACAAACTGCCCCTTATAGAAATATCTACGATCGCATGCCCATAGCAAAGGCTCTTCAACGTGAGGATATATCCAACCACGTTTATTCAATCCCAACAAATCAAGTTCTTCCCAGAATACAGGTCGGGGCGATACATTAAGCGCATCACCTTTACTCGACATCGTCAATCGAACACCATTATATGCTGGATCCCATATTACTTTAAACATTACTTCATTTACTTTCCGTTCTACACTATACTTGCAAAAGGAAAAGGACACAAAAATGGCGTGAAGACATCCTTATGCACTTAACCTGAGGGGCGGTGTCTGGAAAACGGGACCCCTAGCAACTACTAAGAATGCGACACGCCAAAGCGTGTGCAATGCTATTCTGTTGCTATGAGGTAGCCATCCAGGCCTCCCTCTGCTCTATGAACGAACTATCCCAAATTTAGTTTTCCAGACACCTTCGGTTAAGTGCGTTTCAATAAGCAATGCATCATTGGTTCTGGATTTCTCCCCGAACCAATTGCAAAGATACAAATTAATTTATACAATTGCAAGATTTTAGCGAAAAGATTTGGAAACAAAAAAAGAAATCAGCGAGATATTTTATGAAATACCTCGCTGACTCTCTGTATGCCTGCATCTGGTGGATAGCAATCTGATTGAGCTTAATAAGTCGTTCACCCTGTGGTATACCGTCGTTAATTAGAACGGAATTAAGATTCTCCATATTGGCTAGGCAGATGAGCTCATTAATGGTGGCATAGTCGCGAATATTGCCTTTCAGTTCAGGATTGGCCTCTCGCCATTGCTTTGCTGTCATACCAAACATAGCTACATTTAAAACATCAGCCTCCTCGGCATAGATAACGCTGGCCTGTGCAGGCGTCACTTCGTCTGGTACTAGGTTGTTCTTGATGGCATCTGTATGAATGTGATAGTTCAGCTTTGATAGTTCGCGTTTGGCAGTCCATGCTATCTGCTTCTGTTCAGCGGCCTTCATACGTTGGTACTCCATCACAAGATAGAGCTCAAACTCTACAGCCACCCAGTTGGCGAATTTGAAAGCAATGTCGTGATGAGCATAGGTCCCTCCGCCAGCACCACTCTTAGTAACAATACCTATAGCTCCTGTTATTTCAATCCAGCGAGTGGGGCTCATCGTGAACGAATTACTTCCAGCTTCTGCCAAAAGGGGGTCGAATTCGACCCCTTTAAAGGATGGATTATACAATCTCTCCCATAACCCTAGATATTCCAGGGTATTTTTCTGTCGCATCCAGTTCTTAACAACATCTTTTGGCTCTGCCTCATTCTTCTGACGAGCAATGTCTGTAATACAAAGATAATCCTTGCCATTAACTTTTATGGTGCGGATATTCACATCCTTTACAGTTATCAAATTTCGTTTGGCCATCAATTCATCATTATGTAATATACTGCAAAGATACACATTAATTTATACAATTGCAAGATTTTAGCGAAAAGATTTGGAATTATCAGAAATAGTTCCTATCTTTGCAGCGTGAAAGGAACCTATTTAGGGTAAGAGCCCCGTTTGGATCGGCAAGCGACTTACTAAAATAGAAGCACTTTTTGCTCTGTTTAGGACAAGAGCCCCGTTTGGATCGGCAAGCGACTTGTTAAAACGGAGCTTTTTTATTTTCTAAGCTCACTGATACTAGCATTAAATGTATGCTCATCGATAATAGCATAAGGCTTAAAGATATTACCATCTTCAAGTTTGCGCATACAAAGAAATGTTTTACATCCAAGTTCACGTGAATAGTAAGCGAAATAGGCACTTTCCATATGCTTTCCTTCAGCTACAGGACGCCAACCAAGATATTCCGCTTTTTCCAAATAGTTACGAATATCTTTAGTTAAAGCATTTTTTATAGCATTGAACTTGTTATTCCTAACATTCTTGCCAAGTACAGTTTTCAGGTCGGACTTAGTAATTTCCACATCCATGGTTATGCCATTAGTGATAGTAAACCGCATAGGGTGCTCCTTTAGAACTTCTGCCATTTCAAGCACCTCTTTACGAATCCGTTTACTCTCGATATAGTATTCTTCTTCAGTCCTTTGCTTCATACTGCAAAGTTACGAATAAGCGAGGAAAAGACAAAATAAATGTCGATTAATTTTTCCTTTCGAGCGAAAGTATCTTCGACGAAGTCAGAGATACAAAGAAAAATGTATTAAAACAAGATTTTAGCGAAAAGATTTGGAATATTCAGATAATGAGATATCAAATACAGATACAGATGATACAGATGGTTTTTAAAAACTTATTTAGGGTAACAGTGTGAATACTCATATTATAAGGTACAGGTACGCGTAGCCTTTTATGATTTTATACAGCTGTCTCGTGAGCGTATTAGTTGTATAAAATTCACGGCTACTTTTTGGGACTTTCGCATACATAATAATAAAAAATGTAGTATATTTGCAAACGCAAACCAAAACTATGAAAAGTAATTTGCTTATGAAGAAACTATTTCTGTTTATCAGTATCGTGGTGGCTATGGCAAGTTGCAAGCCAGCACAACAGACCAAGGAAGTGGAATTTAAGATGCCCGCAGTAGAAGACATCGCCATGTATCAGGTGAATCCACGCGTATTTGCTCCTGACCATTCGCTGAATGCCGTTGCCGAGCGCATCGATTCTATCCGTGCACTGGGTGTGAACGTAATGTGGGTGATGCCCATCTACCCTATTGGCATTGAGAAGGGTAAGAACTCGCCCTACTGTATCAAGGACTACAAGGCTATCGCTCCAGAGTTTGGTACTATTGACGACTTCAAGCACCTGACAGAGGTGTGCCACGAGCACGGCATGGGAATGATACTGGACTGGGTGGCCAACCACACGGCATGGGATCATCCTTGGGTGAAGGCGCACTCCGACTGGTACACACACGATGCGAAGACGGACACCATTATGTGTCCGCAGCCTTGGAACTGGGAGGACGTGGCCGATCTGAACTATGACAACCTGGATATGCGCAAGGCCATGATTGACGCCATGAAGTTCTGGATTGTCGAGGTGGGCATCGATGGTTTCCGTTGTGATGTGGCCGATGGTGTTCCTGCCGACTTCTGGAAAGAGGCCATCGACACGCTGCGTCAGGCTGCTGACAGTCGTAAGATTGTGATGCTGGCAGAGGGCAAGAACGTGGATAACTTTACCGTTGGTGGCTTCGACATGAACTACGGTTGGGACTATAAGGACGTGCTGGTGAAGGTATGGAAGGGGGCTCCTGCCGCTGACCTCATCGAGGCTGACAAGGAGGAATACGACGGTCTGCCTGCAGGCAAGGTGAAGCTGCGCTTTACCACCAACCACGACCACTCTACAGAGGCTACGCCCTGCGTAGAGTTTGGCAACGACCGTGGTGCGATGGCGGCCTACGTGGCCAGCATCTTCCCACATGGTGGAGCATTGATATACGGTTCGCAGGAGGTGGGCTATCCAGAGCCTATCAACTTCTTTAAATATGTAGCCGTTGACTGGAATGCCAAGCCAGAAATCTACAAGGAGTATCAGCAGCTAATAGGTCTTTACAACGACTACCCTGCCCTACGCAAAGGTTCGATGTTAGCATGGCCTAACGACGACATCCTGCTCTTCGAGAAAAAGGACGGTGACGAGCAATTCTTAGTGGCTGTCAACGTGCGCAACCAACAGAAGAGCATCGGACTGCCTGACAGCTGGAGCCAGCGCGAGGTGACAGATATGATGACGGAAAAGAGCGTCAAACTGGAAGACCAACTCAGCTTAGAGCCCTTCCAATACCTGATACTACGCTAAGAGAAGTAGTTGGACAAGGAGCGGAATGGTGACCATGGAGAGTAACGTGGTGATGAATGTCACCTCTGTCATCACCGTCGTGTCCTTATGATACTTCAGGCAGAGAATGGTTCCGTAGGTGGCTACAGGCATGGCGATGACCACCGTATTGATGCTGACCACGAAGTGAGAGAAGCCCAGCAGCGAACAGAGATAATAGACGCCGATGGGCAACAGCGCCAGACGGAACAAGGCAGTAGCATAGACCGACCTGTTGCCTAACAACGAACGGATAGACAGGTTCGACATGGACGAACCGATAATGAGCAGAGCGGCAGGAACGGTGATGTTGCCTATCATGGTTAGCGGTTGACTGACCCAGGCGGGGATATTGTCAATGCGCAATATTACGATGAGCATGGTCAGATAGGCCGCCAGCATAGGGGTCGAGTATAGCACTTTCTTCTGGAAGCGACTATCCTCGACCTCATTCTTTCCAGTTATCAGAATGGTGCCAATGGTAAACACGACGAACGTGTTGACCACATTCAGCACAGCGGCATAGAACACGGCCTCGTGTCCAAAGATGGAGGCTACCACAGGATAGCCCATGAATCCCACGTTGCCAAACATCAGCGCAAAGCCAATGGCGCCCTCGTCAGCCTTCTGCTTGGTAAGATAACGGGGCAGAAAGAAAGCCACTCCCGTCAGCACAGCATAGGTCACCACGCTGATCAAGAGCAACGGAAGAATGTATTGGCGGTCAGGCAGTTCACCCGTCATGGCCGACGACAGGATCAGTGCCGGACACGTCAGGTTAATCACCAAGCGCGACAGTTGTCGGTCGAAATCGCCTCCTAAATAGCCCAGTTTGCCAGCACCGTATCCTACAATGACAATGGCAAACAACGTCATCATTACTACTAACATGGCTGCAAAGGTACGACAAAAATAGCAATATACCAAACTTATGGTATATGGAATGACACGTCAAGGGTATTGTGGGAATGAGAAAAATGCCGTAACTTTGCACCCAGAAACAAATTCAATTGAGAATTGAGAATGGAGAATTCACATTATTAATATATAAAAGGATAAGATTATGGCAAACATTGCAAAGCAGCTGACTGAGCTCGTCGGCAACACCCCACTCTTGGAGCTCAACAAGTATTCACAGGCAAAGGGTCTGGAGACTCCAGTCATTGCCAAGGTAGAGTTCTTTAACCCCGGCGGTAGCGTGAAAGACCGTATTGCGCTGGCCATGATTGAGGACGCAGAGAAGAAGGGCATCCTGAAGCCCGGCGCCACCATCATCGAACCCACCAGCGGTAACACAGGCGTAGGACTGGCACTGGTATCAGCCGTCAAGGGCTACCATCTTATCCTTACCATGCCCGAAACCATGAGCGTGGAGCGTCGTAACCTCGTGAAGGCCTACGGTGCTGAGGTACGACTGACCTCTGGAAAAGACGGCATGCCAGGTGCCATCCGCGCCGCTGAGGAATTGCGCGACTCTATTCCTGGTGCAGTCATCCTGCAGCAGTTTGAGAATGAGGCTAATCCCGCCAAGCACTATGCTACTACAGGTCCTGAGATTTGGCGCGACACAGACGGAAAGGTTGACATCTTCGTAGCCGGTGTGGGTACAGGCGGTACCGTATCAGGTGTGGCTAAATACCTGAAGGAGCAGAACCCCAACGTACACGTTGTGGCCGTAGAGCCCAAGTCAAGTCCCGTGCTGAATGGCGGTGCCAGTGGTCCCCACAAGATTCAGGGTATCGGTGCTGGCTTCATCCCCAAGACCTATAACGGTAACAATGTTGACGAGGTCTTCGACGTAGAGAACGACGACGCTATTCGTACAGGTCGTGAGATTGCTCAGTCAGAAGGTCTGTTGGTAGGTATCTCTGCTGGTGCTGCCCTCTATGCAGCCATCCAGGTGGCTAAGCGCCCTGAGAACAAGGGCAAGAAGATTGTGGTGCTGCTGCCTGATACGGGTGAACGCTATCTGAGTACCGTGCTCTACGCTTTCGAGGACTACCCACTGTAACGCTTCGCGAAATCGCGAAGCTAGTGAATAGTGAAAAATTATCAACCATAAAAGCAAATATCCCCAGCTCGCTGTGAGTTGGGGATATTTCTTTATGGGGTTGTGATTACCAGATGCGGACGCGTTCATCGGGCTGGCGATAGAGCTTGCCAGAGGTGATATTGAAGGTGTTGTACCAACCATCGCAGTTGGACACGATGCCGTTGACACGCTCCTTGTCCATAGAGTGGACGTCAGGACCTTCATCATTGCCAATGCCAAAGGCGATATAGTCGACATAGCGTCTGGTGTACTTGCTACGGAACTCCTGAGCATAGGCATAGAAGTAGCGCTCCAGCTGGAGCTGCTTCTGTTCGCCCTTGAAGCCGTTCTTGTCGAGATAG
This sequence comes from uncultured Prevotellaceae bacterium, assembly GCA_900314985.1. Taxonomy (GTDB): domain Bacteria; phylum Bacteroidota; class Bacteroidia; order Bacteroidales; family Bacteroidaceae; genus Prevotella. The sequence continues at coordinate 17,483 of OMXL01000033.1, forward strand.
TTGTTATAGCACTGGAAGGCCATCTCCATGCCACCGAGGTCGGCAATGTCCTCTCCGATAGTCACTTTTCCATTGGCCTTCACGCCAGGAGCATCGGGCAGCACGTCGAACGAGCTGAACCATGCAATGAGTTGGTTGGCACGACGGGTGAACTCTTCTGAGTCAGCCTGTGTAGCCCACAGAGGCGTGGGGTCGCCATACTTGTTGAACTTGGAACCTTCAGTGTCGAAGCCATGAGTAATCTCGTGGGCGAAGGTGTTGTAGGTCTCATAGTTGATGGCGCTGTTCTGCGAGGCATCATACCAGGGGGCAGTGATATAGAATGGCAGGAGGGTGATGCTGTTATAGTTGGGCTGATAGAAAGCATTGGCCTCACCCAGTGTTGTATCACTATTGTCCATCAGCATGGCATGCAGACAGTACTGCTTGGCGGGCTTGCCAGAAAGGGCCTTGTAGGCATTGAGACGCGTCTTGCGGATGGAGTACAAATCCTCCAGTGCGCTAGTGCAGCTCTCGATGTTGTTCAGTGCCTCAGGAATCCACTTGTCAGGGCGACCTACGTTGATAGACATATTGTTAAGCTTCTCAAGGGCATTCTTCTTAGAGCCTTCGCTGAGCCAGGTATTGTTCATGATGCGCTCAGTAAAAACCTCCATGATTTCCTGAACGGCCTGCTCGCCATGAAGGATGTCTGCAGCAGTCACCAGCTTTTCGCCTACCTCCTTGGAGATATCGTAGCTGAAATAGTACTTGTCCATGTATGACCCGATGGATTCCTTGTCCACCATTTGAAAGTTCTTGGCAAGCTCTTTGTTGACGGCAGCCTGGGCTCCCGTAGAGATAAATGTGGTGTCAGCGCTGAAATAGCCCATAGCCATCTGCTTGAAATCGTTGACACTCATATCCTGCATTTGCTTGAGCGCTTTGTTAATATCTGTAATAAGCGTAGACTGCGGGTCACGACCCAGCTGAGCGTAGTAGTCGCTAACGGTGTAAACCTCCTCAGGATTGAATCCCAGTTCCTTCAGGAAGGTGACGAGCATAGGCCACTCAGTCTCGCTAATAGAACGCGTGGCATTGGTAACGGGTTGCAGACTCTTGACAAAGGCCGCGCTGTAGGTGGGAGTGCGATGAGCATGACGCGCATCTGCATCGCCGTCACCGTCGCCATCGCCATCGCCATCGCTGCCAGCGACGCCCGGACCGCTCATATATTCAATATTATCGGCAGTGGCATAAAGACGTATCGTGCCACCTTTGGAGAAGGGGACCAGACGAATCATCATGAATGAACCAGACTTGGCAAGGCGGGCAGCAGCCTTCCATGCCTCTTCCTTCGTGGTGGCAGCCTCAAGACCACTCTCTTTGAGCACCTTGTCGTAGAGCTGCTGAGCCTGCGATGCAGTCTGATCTCTCTTTTCAAAGTCTTTCAGGAATTTGTCCTTCGCAGGCACTGCCAAGGCCTCAACCTTCTTATCGAATGCTTTAACCAGGTCGCCAGTATAGCCTTTTTTCTCGCCAGCAGCCATGAAAAACATATTTACGGTTGTATTCTTCCAATACGTACCGTTACAATACATAAAGAAGTCGTCGCCAGGACTGACACTTGTGTCCATATACTCGCTAAGGTCAGTCCATCTGCCATTGTCGACAGCAGACGGCTTGCCGTCGTCGCCAGCAGAACCATAGTTAACATCATCATCATCATCCTTACAACTTGTCAGTGTAAGACCACAGAAAAGGATGCAGAGCAGCATCCAGACATTCAGTTTTTTCATTTTTCTTAATCTATATTTTTTTATTGAAGAGGCAAGAAGCCATAATGCACCTTGCCTCGTGAATAGTTGTTTTAATCAAGTCCGAAGAGGACACGCAGTCCTCCGTCAACACCACTGAAGCCCATAAAGGCCAGTGAGAGCAGTCCGGCAGAGAGCATGACGATAGCCATACCACGCATGCCCTTGGGGATGGTGCAGAGCTCCAGCTGCTCACGCATACCTGCGAAGACGGTCAGTGCCAGTCCGAAGCCAATGGCTGTGGAGAAGGCATAGACGACAGACTGCAGCAGATTGAAGTCTTTCTGGATAACCAGGATGGCAACACCTAACACGGCACAGTTGGTGGTGATAAGTGGCAGGAAGATGCCCAGCGCCTGATAGAGTGCGGGCGATACCTTCTTCAGAATGATCTCGACCATCTGTACCAGTGAGGCGATGACCAGGATGAAGGCGATGGTCTGCAGATACTGCAGTCCGAAGGCGTCAAGCACAAACTTCTGTACACACCACGTTACGATGGTGGCCAGCGTCAAGACGAAAGCCACAGCTGCCGACATACCCAGCGAGGTGTCTACCTTCTTCGACACGCCAAGGAACGGACAGATGCCGAGGAACTGTGACAGGATGATATTGTTGACGAATATCGCGCTAATGAAAATCAATATATATTCCATAATTCTTTTGTTTTATCTAGGATGGCCTAGGATTTCCTAGGATGTCCTAGGCATTCCTTAATTTATTAACTATCGCGATGAGGAATCCCAGCATGATAAAGGCACCTGGAGGGAGCACGAAGAGCAGGATGTTGTAGGTCTCGGGCAACAGCACAAAGCCGAAGATAGAGCCAGAACCCAGCAGTTCACGACAGATGCCTAGCAGGGTGAGACCCAGCGTAAAGCCCAGTCCGATGCCAATGCCGTCGAACAGCGAGGCAAGGGGTGAGTTCTTGGCAGCAAAAGCCTCTGCACGACCTAAGATGACGCAGTTGACCACAATCAGCGGGATGAAGAGACCTAAGGCAGCATCGATATCAGGCAGGAAGGCCTTGATGACCAACTGCAGGATGGTAACGAAAGCTGCTATCACCACGATGAATACAGGGATGCGCACCTTGTCGGGCGTAATGCTCTTCAGGCACGATATCACGAAGTTGGTACAGATGAGCACAGCCATCGTTGCCAGACCCATCGACATACCATTCATGGCAGAAGTGGTAGTGGCCAGTGTAGGACACATACCCAGCATCAGGACGAACGTGGGGTTCTCCTTGACGATGCCGTTCTTGATAATTTGTATTGCGTTCATAATACTATTCACTTTTCACTATTCACTTTTCACTTGTTCAGAAGCGCCCGTCTGTCCGTCGGCAGCAGGGTCACTCTTGTAAGCTTTATACGCATTGTTGACAGCCTTGAGGAAAGCACGACTGGTAATGGTCGATGCGGTGATGGCATCCACCTGTCCACCGTCTTTCGATACGGTCAGCGGAGTGGCTGGCGACTTACCAATGATGTCGCCCTTCTGACCTTTCTGGAACCACTGGTCTGCCTTGGCACCCAAGCCTGGTGTCTCAGCATGTTCGAGCAACGTATAACCCAAGATGTTACCCTCAGGATCAAAACCTACCAGCACCTTCAGGTTGCCACCAAAGCCCATGGTAGCAGACTCCACAGCAGCACCGAGGTCCTTGCCTTGCTGATCTTTAATCTCATAAACAGTATAGGTGAGTTCCTTACCGTCAACGTTCTGTGTGACCTCGTCGGTGTTGGCAACAACCAAGTCGTTGCACACCATGACGGCCTTGATACCGTCGGCCAGCGCTTTCTCTTTCTGCTGCTGGATAGGACCTTCCGTGAGGTGGTTGACGAAGGCGAGGATGCCACCCATGACGACAGCTACTCCTGTGAGTACCAGCGCCATATTCAGTAATGATGATTCAAGCTTCTTCATTTGGCAACCTCCCCGAAACGTTTTGGTTTAACATAAGTGTTGATGAGCGGAGTGAACGCATTCATAATCAGAATGGCGAACGACATACCCTCAGGATAAGCGCCCCAGTTACGGATGACGACTGTCAACACACCAATGGCGACACCATAGATGAGCTGCCCTTTGGCAGTCATAGGCGAGGTGACATAGTCGGTAGCCATGAAGATGGCACCTAACATCAGACCACCAGAAAGGATGACGCTGATGGGGTCGGCATAGGCAGGACTGGCCAGATGACACAGACCGCTGAACACGAATACCGTAGCAATGATGCTGACGGGGATGTGCCAGGTGATGATCTTCTTCCACAACATATAGGCCAAGCCTAACAGCAGTGCCAGTGCACAAATCTCACCCATAGCACCAGCACCATCAGGATGATTACCCAGGAAGAGGTCGAGCGATGAGGGTAGCTGATCCAGTATGCTGGCATCGCCATGCTTGATAGCATCCTTCATGATAGCCAGCGGAGTGGCACCCGTCTCAGCATCCAGATAAGATGTCAGCTGACCAGCCTTTGGCCAGGTGGTCATCTGTGCAGGGAAGGCCACCAACAAAGCGGCACGACCTACGAGAGCGGGATTGAAGAGGTTATTGCCCAGACCACCGAAGGTCATCTTAGCCACACCGATAGCAAACAGTGCACCGATGATGATAATCCAGATGGGCAGGTTGCTGGGCAGGTTAAAGCCAAGCAGCAGACCCGTGAGGATAGCTGAACCATCCAGCACGGTATTGCGCTCGTTCTTGAGCATGAACTTATTGATGGCCCACTCGAAGAAGACACAGGCCGCAACACTCGTCGCACAGACAATGGCCGAGCCAATGCCGAAGAAGTAGAACGATACGAGCAGCGCAGGCAACAAGGCGATGATGACGCCATACATGTTGCGCTCAACAGTATCTGTTCCGTGTGCGTGGGGTGACAATGAAACTATTAATTTTCCCATTGTTATATTTTACAATTTGACTATTTACTATTTTACTATTTCTTAGCCGCACGGCTGCGGATAATTCCCATGACAGTACTCTTAGCCAGACGAATGTTGTCGAGCAATGGACGATGAGCAGGACAGGTGAACTGGCACGAGCCACACTCGATACAGCTGACGACATCCTCATGCTCAGCACGCTCCCAATTCTTGACGGCAGCAAGCTTAGCCAGCAGATAGGGTTCTAAGCCCATCGGACAGGCGCTGACACACTTAGCACAGCGAATGCAGGGCTGTGGCTCCTTGCGGAAAGCCTCTTCATCAGAGATGATGGTCACCGAGTTGGTACCCTTACAGATAGGCACCTCGACACTGGTCAGTGCCTTACCCATCATCGGACCACCAGCCAACAGTTTGTTGTCGCCCTCAGGCATACCACCACAGGCCTCAATCAGATCCTTCATCGGTGTTCCCATACGGACGAGGAAGTTGCCTGGATTCTGCAACTTCTTACCCGTCACGGTGGTATAGCGCTCGAACAGTGGTTTACGTTTCATCACTGCCTCATAGACAGCAAAGGCGGTACCCACGTTCTGCACGATGGCACCCACATTCACTGGGATAGCAGGAGGAGCAGGTACCTGACGATTAATCACAGCATCGACCAATTGTTTCTCACCACCCTGCGGATAGCGCTGCTTCAAGGGCACTACTTCCACGCTGTATTCGGTTCCCCCGAATACAGCGGTACACTTGTTGGTCAGCAGCTCAATAGCGGCGGGCTTGTTAGTCTCGATACCGATATAGCCCTTAGTGACCTTGGCACCCTTCATCAGCAGTTCCAGTCCTACCAGAATCTCGTCAGCATGCTCCATCATCAAACGATAGTCGGCCGTGATATACGGCTCGCACTCTACAGCGTTGATAATGACGCACTCAGCCTTAGCGGTGGGCGGTGGACATAATTTAATAAAGGTAGGGAAACAGGCACCACCCATACCGACGACACCAGCCGTCTTGATGCGCTCTACAATCTCCTCAGGAGTGAGTTCTGGATGGTCTTTTACCAGTTCCAGTTTATCAGAGCGGTCAATGCTCTCTTCCCACTCGTCGCCCTCTACATTAATAATAATAACGGGCTTACGATAACCAGTGGCATCGATGGCGCTATCAATCTTAAAAACAGTACCGCTGACGCTGGAATATATAGGGGCTGATACGAAACCGCCAGCCTCGGCAATCATCGTACCCACCTTGACCTTGTCGCCTTTCTGAACAACAGGCTTAGCTGGAGCACCAATATGCTGACCTAATGGGAAAATAGCCTGCTTAGGCAGTGCAGCCACCTTGGTAGCTACCTCGTGCGTCAGCTTATTCTCTTCGGGGTGAATACCACCTATGCTAAATGTCTTAATATTCATGCTTGTTCCTCCTTTTCTTCTTTAGGTTTAGGTGCAGGGAAATTGACCGTGTGGATAGAACCCGTAGGACATACAGCGACACACTTGCGACACAGACGGCACTTGGTGTGGTCGATGTACGACACATTGTTCTCTACGGTGATGGCACCAAACGGACACTCCTTCTCACACTTGCCACAACCGATACAGGCGGCCTTACAAGCCTTCATGGCTACAGGACCCTTGTCTTTGTTGACGCAAGAGACGAACACTCTCCTACCCTTTGGTCCCTTCTTGCGAAGCTCGATGATGCTACGTGGACAAGCCTTCACACAGGCACCGCAGGCCACACACTTCTCTTCGTCGACCTCTGGGAGTCCCGTCTCTGGGTTCATGTGGATGGCATCAAACTGACAGGCTGCCACACAGTCGCCACAACCCAGACAACCAAAGCCACAAGCTGTCTCGCCAGCACCACAGGCATTCATCGCGGCACAGGTGCGCAGACCACTATACTCCGCAATCTTCGGACGCAGGGCGCAGGTACCATTACAACGTACTACGGCAACCATCGGCTCGCCGTTGGCAATGGCCATACCTAACAGGTCGGCCACCTTACCCATCACTTCTTGTCCGCCAACAGGACACATCAGTCCGTCGAGACTACCGGCATCAGCACCCTTGACAAGTGCATCAGCCAGACCGCCACAACCAGCGAAGCCGCAACCGCCACAGTTGGCACCAGGCAACAACTCTGTCACCTGAGCAATGCGCGGGTCTTCATAGACGGCGAACTTTTTAGAGCAGACATACAGTACCAGCGCGGCAATCAGTCCGATGGCGCCCAATACTGCTACTGCAATCAACATGAAATCCATAAATCTTAAAATATTTGTTTTAGTTTGTTATGCTTCTATCTGAAAGGCCAGCTGCTCACGCATCTTGTCGCGAAACAGCCAGAGTATAATATAATAAGGTATAAGAGCGACCAAGGCACTCAATGCTGCCCAACCCTCATTGCCAGTCAGCAGCAAGACGAGCACCAGTACCGTCATCAGCAGTACAAAGGGTACGCCGAAAGCCCACAATAACGCCTTGGCAGCCACCTGACCGGAGGTGGACACCACGACCTGCTGTCCTACCGAATATTCTGCGACAGAATTGCAGAACACGTCGATGATCTTCTCCTTCGACTCAGCAGCATTACAGTAGCTGGCAACCTTACAGGCTGCACAAGCCGAAGTCTGGACGATACGCACATGAACACAACCGTCCTCTACGCGCTCTACGATTCCACAATGACGTATTCTTTGATTCATTAGCAATTGCTATGTCGAGTTTGCAATTGCAAAGATACAAACATTTTAAGAATTTATGATAAGGAATAAAAGATTTTTTCAAAAAAAAGTCGTAATCGTTTGCAGTTATCCTGTATTTTGTGTACTTTTGTATCGTCTAAACAATCTATCGCTTATGAAAGCAAACGAACAAACATTGCAACAGGCAGAACGTGCCATCAGAAAGACCATTGAAAAATTTCCTCCTTCAGAAGAGGCAACCATCCTGACAGATATTCATCTGCGCGTCAGTCAGGATACTGGCGAGTTGATGTCTTTCGACGATGACGACAATGAGATTACCCGTTGCGTTGTTGAGCAATGGATAGATAATAAAGACGACAACTTCTACCAGGAAATTGCAGCCACACTGCGTTCTACACTACACAAGCAGCGTGAGAAGATTGAGCAGATGTCAATTCTGAAACCGTTCTCTTTCGTATTGGAAGATGACGACAAGGAGACCCTTGAAGAACTCTATCTGGTAGATGACGACACTGCCATTCTACATGAAGAACTGATGGTAGGGCTTGACAAGGACTTAGACGACTTCCTTGACAAGCTGCTGAAAGACTAACGGCTATTCTGCCGAGCCTTGCATCATACGGTCCAGCTCTTCCAGAGCCTCTTCGTCGGGCATTTCAACTTCGTCTTCCACCATGTCAGGAGTCTCGATAAGGGGGGCGTTTTCCCAGTCTTGACTGGCATTTGTCGTAGTATCATTCTGCGTAGGGGTGTCATCTGCTACGCGAACCTGCATCATCTGTTTGTTGTGATTATGACGCACCTCGCAGGCACATAGCGACAGGCAAAGAAGGATAAGGAATAATGGTTTCTTCATATTTTTGTGTTGGTTATCTGATTCGTAAGGGGTCGCCAACCTGAATGATATAGTCTGGCGAGAGATCGTTCATCTTATACAAATGCTTCAGGCGAATGCCAAAATGCTGGGCGATGCCATACATGGAGTCACCTGCTTCTACACGATAGACATATCCCTTATATTCTTTAGGGGCATGACGGCGCTTTTTCTTCAGCCAGATGCGCTCGCCCTCCTCAATGGGATCGTCCTTATCGCGTTCGTTGAACTTGGCCAGTCGACGATAATCCACATGTACATCGTCACCTATAGAGCGGAATGTATCTCCCTGACGGGCAACAATATAGTAGTTATCGTTAAATGGAATGATCTGATGAATAGAAGTCTCTGAGAAATGCTGACGTGACGATATCGAAGGACGAACAGGTGTGTCGCAGCCTTCCTTGTCATACTTGTCTAAACCATAGAGCTCGATAATCTCAATCAGACGGGAAGCATAAGTAGGACTGGTAGCATAGCCACAGGCTTTCAAACCCTTGGCCCATCCTTTATAGTCGGTGGTCTTCAACTGAAACAGACGGCTATAACGCTGACTGTTCTTCAGGAACAACGAGTGGTCAACATAGCTATCGAGCACATTATCATAGGCACGGAAACACTCGCCAAGTTCGTCATCGTCATGATAGACCTCCCGACCTGTCCAACCGTTACACTTGATGCCAAAGTGGTTGTTGCTTTTCTGTGCCAGTTCACTTCTGCCAGCTCCAGACTCTAACACGCCCTGTGCCAAAGTGATGCTTGCAGGAATACCATACTGGCACATCTGACTGATGGCTACATCTTTATAATTATCAAAATAGTCTTGATAGATTTTATTCCAGGAAATAGCATGAGAACTGGCTGGAAATAAGCCACAAATCAGCATGCTAATAAAAAATATGGTGCGATTCATACTTTTTTCTTCAATTTTTGTGCAAAAATAAAGAAAAATAATTATATTTGCAACAAAAATCTGAATATTATGAAAGAACTAGCCCTAAAATCCACTATTTACGCAGCTGATTTTTCAGAACTGACAGATCAGGAGCGTGAACTTATTGAAAAAGCCAAGGCTTCCACCTATCATTCATACGCCCCCCACTCTCACTTCCATGTCGGTGCTGCCGTCCTGTTAAAAGACGGTATCATCGTCCCTGGCTGTAACCAGGAGAATGCCGCCTTCCCGTCTGGCATCTGCGCTGAGCGTTCAGCACTCTTTGCTGCTGGTGCTCAGCATCCCGACCAGCCCGTGATTATGCTGGCCATTGCCGCCCGCGACGCGAAGGGAGAGTTTCAAGCCGAGCCGGTCAGTCCTTGTGGCCCCTGCCGTCAGGTACTTATTGAGACCGAGACGCGCTTCAAGCATCCCGTCCGCATTCTGCTCTATGGCACAAAGTGTGTCTATGTAATGGATGGCATTAAGGAACTGATGCCCCTGTCTTTTACTCAGATTTAGCCTCTGCCATCAACGTGTCGATGGTGTGCAAGCCCTTGTCGGTACAGAGTCCGCGCAAGGCTATCAAGAAACAGTTGGAGAACAACTCTTCAACGGAATATTGTTGTACTAAACTGTTGGAGAGGATGTATTGTCCAAGCGCATCAAAGATATGAGGTACTAACTGATAATTGATGTCTGGTCGGAAATAGCCCTCGTCGATTCCACGCTTCATAAAAGCGATGAAGCCCTCGCGCGACTTCTCCTGAGCTTCTTTCATGTGATGTTCTAGTCTAGGGTACTTCATCAGGTCGAGGTAGAAAACTGGATTGACGGCACGCACCTCCTCTACCTTCATGCGGTAAGCCTCCATAATGATATCTATCACATGATGACCATCCTCTGCATAACTTTGCAGATACTCTCTCTTACGATCACTATAGACCTTGACACCTTCAAAGAGCAATGTCTCCTTATCTTTAAAGATTTCATATAGCGTACGCTTGGAAATGCCGAGTTCGGTGGCAAGATCATCCATCTTCACAGCACGGATGCCATGCATAGCAAAATCTTGCATGGCTTTCTCAATAATGCGCTCTCGTAAAGAGGCTCGATAGGCTGTTGTTTCTTTCAAAACTTGCATAAATATCAATTTTACGGTGCAAAGTTACTAAAAAGATTAAAAAATGGCACGCTTTTCATGAGTTTTTATTAATTTTGCGGAGAATTTTCGCAATTAGCAAATTACAAAACGAAATGGTAAAGATCTCGAAAGAAGCAGCTTTGGCTTATCATGAAGCTGGCCGTCCTGGCAAAATTGAAGTAAAGCCCACGAAGGCTTATCGTACACAAACCGACCTATCACTGGCATATTCTCCCGGTGTCGCCTACCCCTGTTTGGAAATCCAGCAGACCCCTGACGATGCATATAAATACACTGCCAAGGGTAATCTGGTAGCCGTCATCAGTAATGGTACGGCCGTTCTGGGTCTGGGTGATATTGGTGCCATGAGTGGTAAGCCCGTCATGGAAGGTAAGGGACTGCTCTTTAAGATCTATGGTGGTATTGATGTGTTTGACATCGAGGTCGCTGAGAAAGACCCAGAGAAATTCTGCGAGGCAGTAGAGCGTATTGCTCCTACCTTCGGCGGTATCAATCTGGAGGATATCAAGGCTCCTGAGTGTTTCTATATCGAGGACCGTCTGAAGAAGACTCTTGACATCCCCGTAATGCACGACGACCAGCACGGCACGGCTATCATCTCTGCCGCTGGTCTGAAGAATGCTTTGGAGGTCATTAAAAAGGATATTAAAAAGGTACGCATCGTGGTTAATGGTGCAGGCGCTGCTGCTATCTCATGTACAAAACTGTATATGGCTATTGGCGCTCAGAAAGAGAACATCGTCATGCTCGACTCGAAGGGTGTTATCTCTACCAGTCGTCAGGACCTGAACGAGCAAAAGAAGTTCTTTGCCACCTCGCGTACTGACATTCACACCTTGGAAGAGGCTGTGAAGGATGCTGACGTCTTTGTCGGTTTGTCAAAAGGCAACGTGCTGAGTCAGGATATGGTTCGCTCTATGGCGAAAGACCCTATCATCTTCGCATTGGCCAACCCCGTTCCTGAGATTTCATACGAGGATGCCATGGCAGCTCGTCCCGACGTGCTGATGTCAACAGGTCGTACCGACTATCCCAACCAGATCAACAACGTAATTGGTTTCCCCTACATCTTCCGTGGTGCCCTCGACGTTCACGCCCGTGCCATCAATGAAGAGATGAAGCTGGCTGCCGTCTATGCCATTGCAGATTTGGCCAAGCAACCAGTTCCCGATGTAGTTAACGATGTATATAAGGTGAACAACCTGACCTTCGGACGCAACTACTTCATCCCCAAACCTGTTGACCCCCGTCTTATCACTGAGGTCAGCGCAGCGGTAGCTAAGGCTGCAATCGATAGTGGTGTGGCTCGTAAGCCTATTGAGGACTGGGACGAGTACAAGAAGTCGCTCAGCGTGCTGTTGGGTCAGGAGACCAAGCTCACACAGAAACTCTACGCTACTGCCGCTGCTCATCCTCAGCGCGTAGTCTTTGCCGAGGCCGTTCACCCCACCATGCTGAAGGCTGCCGTACAGGCAAAGGCTGAAGGCATCTGTAACCCCATCCTGTTAGGTAATGACGAGGTCATTGCCAAGATGGCCGACAAGATGGACCTTTCGTTGGAAGGCATCGAGATTGTCAACCTGCGTCACCCCTCTGAGCAAGAGCGTCGTGAGCGCTATGCCCGTATACTGACGGAGAAGCGTCAGCGCGAGGGCTACACTTTCCAGGAGGCCAACGATAAGATGTTCGAGCGCAACTACTTTGGTATGATGATGGTAGAAACGGGTGAGGCAGATGCCTTCATCACGGGTCTCTACACCAAATACTCTAACACCATCAAGGTTGTCAATGAGGTTATTGGTATCCGTCCGGAGTTTAACCACTTCGGTACCATGCATATCATCAACTCACCGAAGGGTACCTTATATATTGCGGACACGCTGGTCAACGAGAATCCTGACACCGACGCACTGGTCGATATTGCCAAGTTGGCTGCAGGAAGCGTGCGTTTCTTCAACGAGAAGCCCGTTGTCGGTATGGTGAGCCACTCTAACTTCGGATCTAGCCAGAGTTTAGGAGCCAAGAAGGTGCGCCGTGCCGTTGAGATTATGCAGCAGCAATTCCCTGACCTGCCCATCGATGGCGAACTGCAGCTGGGCTTTGCCCTCGATCAGGAGTTGCGTGACGAGCAGTATCCCTTCACCCGTCTCTTCGGCAAGAAGGTCAATACGCTGGTATTCCCCAACCTGACATCTGCTCGTTCCAGCTACAAGATGCTGCAGATGCTTGATGCTGACGTTGAAATCATAGGCCCGATTCAGATGGGTCTGAACAAGCCCATCCACTTCATTGACTTCGGCGCTTCTGTGCGTGACGTCGTAAATATCGTGGCTGTTGCAGGCATTGACGCCTACGTCAATAAAATTAAGGACCGCATCAGCTCCTACAAGTAAACCGATGCTGTGACAGACCTTCTGTCATATAGCTTCTAACCGATACGCCCCACTGTTCTGAGAATGGTGGGGCGCTTTATTTGAATAGTTCTGTCAGACTTCGCATTATTTCAGAGGAGTTTTTTGTTGTTATCATTTTTTTTTGTACCTTTGCAGCGTCATTATAGAGAAAAGAAAACGTTCAAAGCGTGATAGAGAAGCATATAGTATTAGAGGACATTGATCCCGTGGTATTCTACGGGACTGGCAATCAGCACCTCCAGATGATTCGCGCTCTGTATCCAAAGCTTCGTATTGTGGCCCGCGACAACGTGATTCGCGTATTGGGCGACGAAGAACAGATGGCTGCTTTTGAAGAAAGTACAGAGCGTATGCGCCAGCATGTGCTGAAGTTCAATTCTCTAAGCGAAGAAAACATCCTAGACATTGTGAAAGGCCGTCGGACTACCGACGATATTCCTGACGACGTGGTATGTTACTCCATGTCCGGACGCCCCATTAAGGCACGTACGCCCAACCAGCAGCAACTGATTGATGCCTACAATCAGAACGATATGGTGTTTGCGGTAGGACCTGCAGGAACAGGTAAGACATACCTGTCGATAGCACTGGCAGTGAAGGCCTTGAAGGATAAGACCGCCAAGAAGATCATCTTGTCGCGCCCTGCCGTAGAGGCTGGCGAGAAGTTAGGTTTCCTGCCTGGCGACATGAAGGAGAAGATTGATCCCTACTTGCAGCCGTTGTACGACGCACTGGAAGATATGCTGCCACAGGTGAAGTTGCAGGACATGATGGAGAAACACGTTATCCAAATAGCCCCATTGGCCTTTATGCGTGGTCGTACGCTGAGTGACGCTGTGGTCATTCTCGACGAGGCACAGAACACGACGCCCGCCCAGATTCGTATGTTCCTTACTCGTATGGGTTGGAACACGAAGATGATTATTACGGGTGATATGACACAGATTGACCTGCCCCGATCACAGAAGTCGGGACTGGTAGAGGCTCTGGAAATTCTTCGTGGTGTCGAGGATATCGGCATCGTAGAGTTGAACCGTAAAGACATTGTGCGCCATAAGTTGGTGACGCGCATCGTCAATGCATACGAGAAATTCGACAAAAATAATAGTGGAAATGAAAGCATTAACAAAGACGGACTTTAAGTTCGAAGGACAGAAGAGCGTGTACCATGGAAAGGTACGCGATGTGTACAACATCAACGACGATCTGATGGTCATGGTGGCCACCGACCGTATCTCGGCATTCGACGTCGTGCTGCCCAAGGGTATTCCCTTTAAAGGTCAGGTACTGAACCAGATTGCCGCCAAGTTCCTGGATGCCACTACCGACATCTGTCCGAACTGGAAGTTAGCTACCCCCGACCCCATGGTTACCGTTGGTCTGAAGTGCGAGGGCTTCCGTGTGGAGATGATTATCCGCTCTATTCTGACAGGTTCTGCATGGCGTGAGTACAAGAACGGCTGTCGCGAACTGTGCGGTGTGAAGCTGCCAGATGGCATGAAGGAGAACGAGCGTTTCCCAGAGCCTATCATCACCCCAACGACCAAGGCTGACGAAGGTCACGACATGAACATCTCGAAGGAAGAGATTATCGCCCAGGGCATCGTATCTGCTGAGGACTATGCTATCATGGAGGACTACACCCGTAAGATTTTTGCCCGTGGTCAGGAGATTGCCGCCAAGCGTGGTCTCATCCTCGTTGACACCAAGTATGAGTTTGGTAAGCGTGACGGTAAGGTATACCTCATCGATGAGATTCATACTCCCGACTCAAGCCGCTACTTCTATGCTGACGGTTACGAGGAGAAACTGGCTAAGGGTGAGCCCCAGCGTCAGCTTTCAAAGGAGTTTGTTCGTCAGTGGCTGATTGAGCACGACTTCATGAACGAGCCCGGACAGGTGATGCCGGAGATTACCGACGAATATGCTGAGAGCGTATCAGACCGCTATATTGAGCTCTACGAGCACATTGTTGGCGAGAAGTTCGATAAGGCTGCTGAAGAAGGTGACATTGCCCAGCGCATTGAGAAGAACGTCAGCGAATATCTCAAGACCAGATAAACTTGAAAGTCATGTACGAGCAGGAAAAGATAACTCCCTATCATGAGGGTGAGAAGGCCTCGCAGGTGGAGCAGATGTTTGATAACATCGCCCCCACCTACGATAAGCTGAACCACCGCCTGTCATGGGATATTGACAAGGGCTGGCGCAAGAAAGCCATCAAGGCTTTAGCACCCTACCAGCCCCAGTCACTGCTCGACATTGCCACTGGTACTGGCGACTTCGCCATCCTCGCTGCCCAGATGCTACGTCCACAGAAACTGGTTGGCGCAGACATCAGTGAGGGAATGATGGAGATTGGCCGACAGAAAGTCAAGGCTCTCGCTTTGGACAACGTAGTAACGTTCGAGAAAGAAGACTGTCTGAACCTATCCTACCAGAGTGATACTTTCGATGCGGTAACCGCTGCTTTTGGTATCCGTAACTTTGCAGACCTTGATGCGGGACTACGCGAGATGTACCGTGTGCTGAAGCCCGGTGGCCATCTTAGCATCATCGAACTGACGACACCCGTTACATTCCCAATGAAACAGCTGTTCCACATCTACTCGCATACCGTGTTGCCCATCTATGGCCGCATGATCTCGCGCGACACTAGCGCCTACTCATATCTTACCAAGACCATCGAGGCGTTCCCACAAGGCGAACGTATGATGGACATCTTGATGAAGGCAGGCTTTGCCGAGGCATCGTTCAAACGACTCACCTTTGGCATCTGCACCATGTATTTAGCAACAAAATAGGTATTAGAATTATGGACAAGTACGGACTTATTGGATACCCCTTGGGCCACTCCTTCTCTATCAGCTACTTCAACCAGCGCTTTCAGGACGAAGGCATCAATGCTGTTTATGAGAACTATGAGATTCCAACCATTGAGGCACTCGATGAAGTCATCAACCTCAATCCAGAGCTAAAGGGACTTAACGTTACTATCCCCTATAAAGAGAAAGTGATACCCTATCTCGACAGTATTACGCCTGAGGCCAGAGCCATCGGAGCCGTCAATGTGATCAAAGTGACACATAGCGGCAAGGATGTTAAACTCAAAGGATATAATAGCGACGTCATCGGCTTCACTAAGAGTATAGAACCGATGCTCGACAAGAACTGGCACAAGAAGGCTCTGATTCTTGGCACAGGTGGTGCCTCGAAAGCCATCAATTTCGGATTGAAACATCTGGGATTGGAGACTGTCTTCGTGAGTCGCTACGAGCGTCCTGACACAATCCAGTATCAGAACATTACACCCGAAGTAGTGCAAGAGTATAACGTCATCGTCAACTGTACGCCAATAGGCATGTATCCTAAAACAGAGGAGTGCCCATTGCTGCCTTATGAGGCGATGGACTCGCACACTATCCTCTACGACCTCATCTACAATCCTGACGAGACGCTCTTCATGAAACTGGGAGCCAAGAACGGAGCACAGACCAAGAATGGTCTGGAGATGTTGCTGCTGCAGGCATTCGCTTCCTGGGAATTCTGGCACGAGAAATAATTATTATGTCATACACCGACCAACTCAGCCAACTGACCAAACAGTACAACGAGTCCATTCGTGCACTGAAAGACTCTTACACATTAGAGCGTTCACAAAGCAAGGGATGGAATCTGACTTCCTCACACTTGAAGAAGCAGTATTCAAAGCGCTACGAGGCATTGGAAAAAGAATACCACAACAAGCGCAACGAGCTAACTTCATTATATAAGAATGAACATCCCGAATGGGCAAAAGGACGTCGAAAGTGGGGATGGACGTTCGTCATTGGTATTGTCTTGGCAATGACATGCTGTACGGCATCTTTGCCAGCTGAGGAAAGTCCTATTAACGAAGTCATTACTTCATCTTCTGGGAGAACTGAGGCTCTTTCTGAAACGACCTACTGGAATGCCGACAATATTCCCATTCCCTATTTGAAAGATTCGACACAATACGTTTCCAACCCAGATAATGTACTCACGCCACAAACCGTTGAGCGTATGAATGTTACGCTACAACGATTAAACCTTGAGTTAGGCATACAGTCGGTTACAATCGTTGTCAATCACATAGAAAACGACGACCCCTTCCGTATGGCTCAGGATGTTGGAAATAAATATGGTGTAGGACATGGTGACAAGGGACTGATTGTTGTCGTAGGCTATGAAGACCACTCTATAAACATCTCACCAGGACGCTCACTCGAAGGCGACCTCACCGATGTGGAGTGCCGTCGCCTGCAACAGGAGTATGCTGTACCATTTATGAAGAGAGAACAGCCTGACAGTGCCATGATTTATCTTACGGAGGCGCTCTACTCCACCTTGGAAAAGAAAGCATTGCCTACAGTTAATCTCAGCCAAGGAAGCAATGACAGCGAAGATGATATGGCGCTCATCATTGGTCTTACCTTTGCCTTCCTCACTGTATGGTGTCTTTTCTTCGCTCGTAAGAATCGCGAATATCACTGGATTTCGCTTGGCGCAGCAACAATACTGCTCTCCAATCCGTTCTATGAAGCGCCACGTAGCAGTAGAGGCGGAGGTTTTGGTGGTTTCGGAGGCGGAAGAAGTAGCGGTGGAGGCTTCAGTGGAGGTTCCTTTGGAGGAGGTTCTTTTGGTGGCGGTGGCGCCACATCCCGTTGGTAAGAGTAAACATAAAATAACTAATAAATACGTATTATGAAAAAAAGTTATCTAATTCTTATTGGAATTGCCGTTGTTGTTGTCATCATTTTCGGCTGGATTAAGAGCACATACAACGGAATGGTGGATGCAGAAGAAACTGCAACAACTGCTTTAGCTAACGTACAGTCAGCTTATCAGCGTCGTGCCGACCTTATTCCCAATCTCGTAGAAGTTGTGAAGGGATATGCTTCACATGAGAAGGAGACACTCGAGGGGGTTGTTGCTGCACGTTCTAAGGCTACTCAGGTAACTCTTGATCCTGCCAACATGACTCCGGAGAAGCTGAAGGAGTTCCAGCAGGCACAGGGTGAGTTAGGTGCTGCTCTCGGCCGTTTGATTGCCATCCAAGAGAACTATCCTGACCTGAAAGCCAATGAGAACTTCCGTGACCTGCAAGTTCAACTGGAAGGCACAGAGAACCGCATCAATGAGGCTCGTAATACTTACAATGGCATTGTACAAAAGTACAACGTAACAGTTCGCTCTTTCCCTGCCAACATCTTCGCTGGTATGTTTGGCTTCGAAAAGATGGATAAGTTCGAGGCTGAGGCTGGTGCTGAGAAGGCTCCACAGGTGAAGTTCTAATTGAGAATTGAAAATTGATAATTGACATTTAAATGACAGATAATCGTTATATGATGCGTGGCGTTTCTGCCGCTAAGGAAGACGTACACGCAGCTATTAAAAACATTGATAAGGGTATCTTCCCACAGGCTTTCTGTAAGATTATCCCCGACATCCTGGGCGGTGACCCAGAGTATTGTAACATCATGCATGCTGACGGTGCTGGCACCAAGTCAAGTCTGGCCTACATGTATTGGAAGGAGACTGGTGACCTTTCTGTATGGAAAGGCATAGCACAGGATGCCATCGTGATGAACACCGACGACCTGCTCTGCGTGGGCGCTGTTGACAACATTCTGGTTAGCTCTACCATCGGCCGTAATAAGATGCTCATTCCTGGTGAGGTTATCTCTGCCATCATCAATGGTACCGACGAGTTGTTGGCTGAACTGCGTGAAATGGGTATTGGTATCTACCCTACTGGTGGCGAGACTGCTGACGTAGGCGATTTGGTTCGTACCATCATTGTGGATAGTACTGTCACCTGTCGTATGAAGCGTTCTGACGTGATTGACAATGCCAATATTCGTCCTGGTGACGTCATCGTAGGTCTATCATCAACGGGTCAAGCCACCTATGAGAAGCGTTACAACGGCGGTATGGGCTCTAATGGTCTCACCTCAGCGCGTCACGATGTTTTTGCCAAGTATCTGGCAGAAAACTATCCTGAGAGCTACGACCATGCTGTACCCAACGAATTAGTATATAGTGGTAAGTACAAGCTCACCGACGCTGTCGAGGGTTCACCAGTCAATGCTGGCCAGCTGGTACTCTCTCCAACCCGCACCTATGCACCTGTCATCAAGAAGTTGCTCGACGAGCTGCGTCCTGAAATTCACGGTATGGTACATTGCACGGGTGGTGCACAGACCAAGGTGCTTCACTTTGTCAACGACAACTGCAAGGTCATCAAGGACAACATGTTCCCCGTCCCCCCATTGTTCCGTGCCATCCACGAGTGCTCAGGCACCGATTGGAAGGAGATGTACCAGGTGTTCAACATGGGTCACCGCATGGAGATCTACGTTCGTCCAGAGGTTGCTGAGCAAGTCATCGCCCTCTCGAAGAGCTTCAATATCGATGCCCAGATTGTAGGTCACATCGAAGAAGGCAAGAAGAGCCTTACCATCAAGAGTGAGTTTGGTACATTCGAGTACTAATACGAACATATCTTTATTTAAGAGGGAAGCCGTAAGGGTCTCCCTCTTTTATTATTTTTATATATCAAACTATCAGATAGTACTATCGTTAATTTTGTCAGTATTTTCACAATTTAATCGTTAATTTCTAACAGCCGTTAAGTAAGGTGGCAGAAGTGTTAAATTGCGACAAAAAGATACGACAATTTGTCAGAATACGAAAAAATGCACCTATATTTGCACCGTCAAAAACAACATAAGCAAACAATAACACTAATTAAACTGATAAAATTATGAAAAAGATTGTAAAAAGCATGATGCCGGCGATATATCTGATGTTTATCGCCTTTTCTGCAGCTTCGTGCAACAAGACACAAGCTGCTCCTGCAACAGGTACACCAGCACAACCCGTTGACCTTACGTATGCAGCAGAGAAGTCGCTGCCCGCAGTAGTATATATCAAGTCGGTAACCAATTCGAAGGTGCAGACCGTAGAGTACAGCGATCCCTTTGAGGATTTCTTCTCAGATCCCTTTGGCGGCTTCTTCGGTCGTGGACAGGGTCAGGGCAACAATGGTGGTCGTAAGCGTCAGGTGCAGACACCCAAGCGCGCCGCTGCTGGTTCAGGAGTCATCATCTCGGCTGACGGTTACATCGTTACCAACAACCATGTAGTTGATGGTGCAGACGAGTTGACTGTAACTCTCAACGAGAACTCTAAGGAGTATTCAGCTCGCATTATCGGTGCCGACAAGACAACCGATTTGGCACTTATCAAGATTGATGCTAAGAACCTGCCCGCCATCGTCATCGCCAACAGCGACGATGTAAAGGTTGGTGAGTGGGTATTGGCCGTAGGTAACCCCTTAGGTCTGAACAATACTGTTACCGCAGGTATTGTCAGCGCTAAAGCACGTTCTATGGGTTCAGGCGTCAGCTCAATGATTCAGACTGATGCTGCCATTAACCAGGGTAACTCTGGCGGTGCACTGGTTAACACCCGTGGCGAACTGATTGGCATCAACGCTATGCTCTATTCACAGACTGGCTCAAATATCGGTTACGGCTTTGCCATTCCTACTTCAATTGTCAAGAAGGCTATTGATGACTTTAAGAAGTACGGCACCTACCAGCGTGCTATGATTGGTATCAAGGGTAGCGATGTCAGCAACTACGTAGACAGCGAGAAGGAGAAAGGCAACGAGGTTGATCTCGGTACCATGGAAGGTATCTATATTGCTGAGGTGGTAGAAGACGGTGCTGCTGCTGATGCAGGTTTGCAGAAGGGCGACGTGCTGACCACCATCGACGGCAAGAAGGTAAAGCAGTTTGGTGAACTGCAGGGTATTATTGCCCAGAAGCGTCCTGGCGACAAGGTCACTGTGAAGTACCTGCGTAACAAGAAAGAAAAGACCGCTACGCTGACACTGAAAAACGAGCAGGGTAATACCAAGGTCGTAAAGAATGCTGATGTTGACGTACTGGGCATTGATGTTCGTCCTATTACAGACAGCCAGAAGAAGCAGTTGGAAATCAGCTATGGTCTGGAGGTATTGAAGGTTAACGGCGGTAAGATGAAAGAAGCCGGCGTTCCTAAGGGCTTCATCATCCAGGTTGTCAACGACCAACCCATGCGTTCATTCGACGATTTGCAGGAGGTTGTGAAAGAAGCCAAAGACCAGATGTTGGTTATCAAAGGTATCTTCCCAACTGGTAAACGCGGTGGTTTCGTAGTATATCTGCAGAATGAATAAGACGCGCCATTGCGAAATATAATGAAAATAGTAGGGCATTTTTTGGGTAATTCCAGAAAAATGCCTTACTTTTGCAGTCGGCTATAAAAATACGACTAAATGAGACAACTAAAAATCACAAAATCCATTACGAATCGCGAAAGTGAGTCGCTGGAAAAATACTTACAGGAAATAGGTCGTGAAGATCTGCTCTCTACCGACGAGGAGGTGGAGCTGGCTCAGCGCATCCGCAAGGGCGACCGTAAAGCATTGGATAAACTCACCAAAGCGAATCTGCGATTTGTGGTTTCGGTTGCTAAGCAGTACCAGAATCAAGGATTGTCTCTACCTGATCTCATCAACGAGGGTAATCTGGGACTCATCAAGGCTGCAGAGAAATTCGATGAGACGCGCGGTTTTAAGTTTATCTCCTATGCCGTATGGTGGATTCGTCAGTCTATCCTGCAGGCCATTGCTGAACAAAGTCGTATTGTCCGTCTGCCGCTAAACCAAGTAGGGTCGGTCAACAAGATTAACCGCATGCTCAATAAGTTTGAGCAAGAGAATGAGCGTCGTCCGTCGGTAGATGAAATCTCCGAACAAACGGATTTGCCAGAAGATAAGGTCGGTGAGGCCATGCTGGCAAATACGCGTCACGTTTCTGTCGATGCACCATTCATTGACGGTGAAGACAACTCGCTACTCGACGTGCTGGTAAACGATGATGCTCCTATGGCTGACCGTCAGCTGGTAGCAGAGTCGCTACGTTCAGAGATATCCAACGTTCTTCAGACGTTGAACGAGCGTGAGCGTTGTGTCATTAAGGCCTTCTACGGACTAGGAGAGCCCGAAATGACATTAGAGGAGATTGGCAACAAATACGGTCTCACCCGTGAGCGTGTACGTCAAATTAAAGAGAAAGCTATCCGCCGACTGCGCAACAACACTAAGAATCAATTATTAAAGTCATATTTAGGACAATGAAGTATTACAGATATATTTTAATGACGCTACTATTCTGCGTCGCTATCGGAGCTGAAGCAAAGCGCATACAGACTCCACACATGTATATTTTTGGTTTTGCAGCATCATTCACAGACTCTGTCGTCTACATGACAGAGATTCAGGATGTGCAAGGTGCTTGGTATGATACGAAAAGTAAGTTCCTGCTGGGGCGCGACAACTACTCTCTCCAACTGAAGGATCACTTCAAAGAGAAGCTGCAGATGCCCGACAGAGTTTGTATGGTATTCTTTGCAAAATCGATGAAGAAGGCAGAGAAGAAGTATCTGAAGTTGCGCAAGAAATATCTGAGCGATAAAAAGCGCACCTCATCGTATGAAGTGCGCTATGTAACCAGTCAGGAATTTAAGTTCGAACCGATTGACATGTCGGAGGAATAAAAAGGAGGAACCTTTTGGTTCCTCTTTTCTATGGGTTGTTAGCCTCAAAGATTGTCATGCGTTCCTCTAGTTGAGCATACTGGTGATCCTCGATGAACGAGGTGCAGACACGCAGACCTTCCTGATGAGAACCGGTTGTAATCAGACAGATAGCTGACACACCATAATACATCAATTCTTTGGCCAGCTCACCGCTGGTCATTTTTTTATACCCTATGGTGAAGTAGAAACCGTCAGCAACAGGCTGGTCGAGGTCTTTGTCATAGACCACATGGAAGCCATGACGGCAGAATATCTCCTTCAGCTTATGGGCACGCTGGCCATAGACGCTGACCTCCTTGCGGAAATCATAGGTGCCATCGCTGGCAGCCTTCAGCATAGCAGCCATCGCATACTGTGCTGAATGGCTGGTACCACTGCTAAGTGCATAGAGCATACGTGTAGAGAATACCAGACCGAAGGGCAGTCCCTGATAGCGCTGTGACAGTTGTTCGAAGTGGCGATGGAACAGCTTGTCGCTGATACATACCACGCCGATACGCTCGCCAGCATACGAGAATGCCTTAGAGCCACTGATGAGTAACATATAGTTGTCAGTATAGCGACCCACGCTGGGCTGATAAGGTGGTTGGAAAGGTACGCTGAGGTCCTGACGGAAGTCCATAGCAAAGTATGCCAGGTCTTCCATCACCACACAGTCGTACTGGGTGGCCAACTTACCAATGGTCTCCAACTCCTGCTCGTTCAGACATATCCAAGCAGGGTTGTTAGGATTGGAATAGACGATGGCACAAATGTTGCCGTTCTTCAGATACGACTCCAACTTACCAGCGAGTTTCTCACCACGATAGTCATAGACATCAAACGTCTCATACTTCACGCCCATCACCTGCAGCTGCATCTTCTGCACGGGGAAACCAGGGTCGATGAACAATACGGTATCCTTGCCCTGCTGAGACTGCGAGCAGGTAAGGAACGAGGCAAAGGTTCCCTGCATAGAACCTGTCACGGGTACACAACCCTCAGCGGCAATGTCAAGACCGATGAATGCCTTGACAAAGCGCGATGCCTCCTTCTTCAATTCAGGATAGCCCTGAATATCAGGATAAGAATGGGCGATACCTGCCTGCAATGCCTTGACCTGTGCGTCGACACCCACCTGAGCGGCTGGCAATCCGGGAATACCCATCTCCATCTTGATGAACTCCACCCCACTCTGTTGCTCAGCTTTTGCAGCCACCTGCTTCACTTCACGGATGGTAGCTTTTGCAAAATCAGTAATGCCTAATTCTGCAATAAGCTTGTCGACTATTTCTT
Source organism: uncultured Prevotellaceae bacterium (assembly GCA_900314985.1). GTDB lineage: Bacteria > Bacteroidota > Bacteroidia > Bacteroidales > Bacteroidaceae > Prevotella. The sequence goes on from OMXL01000033.1 coordinate 41,238, forward strand.
TCTTAATTGGTGTTGCTTTCATTTCTGTGCTTCTTTACCGATGGCTAATGCCTTGATATTGGCCTCGACGATAGCATCGCCTTTACGACCAAAGACACGACGGATGGCATCCTCCAGTTTATCGTACTCAATGCCCAGTGCTTTCTGCGCAGCACCCAACAGGATAACATTGGCTGAACGGGGCACACCAGCATCCTTGGCTTTCTGTTCAATATCAAGCATAATGACATTGGGCAGTTTCTCCAAGTCAGCCTTAATTACCTCAATATCTGGATAATTAGGTATGTTTACGAAAGGTGTACTAGAAGTAATAATCCAACCATTCTTGGAGAGATATGGCAGGTAGCGCAGTGCCTCCATGGGTTCCATAGAGATGATTACATCAGCCCCACCCTTGGGAATCAGATCGCTGGCAATAGGACTGCTTGAGATGCGCAGATTCGACTGTACATCGCCACCACGCTGTGACATTCCGTGTACCTCGGCCTGCTTAATATAGAGGTTCTCATTCATGGCGGCTTCGCCAATGATGGTGGCAATAGAGAGGATACCCTGTCCTCCTACACCACAAAGGATAATATCTGTTTTCATTTTGCTGCTTTCTTTTGTTTCAGATGACGTTGCAGGGTCTGCATACATTCACGACGTGGAATGATAACAGATGTTCCCTTATAGTTAATCTCATCGCGAATAATCTGTGTAATCTCTGGCATATTCTTTGGCAGGGGAACCACCACCTTCAGGTGTTCGTCGCTTAGTCCCAGACCACGACAGATGGCCTCAAACTTATTAGTACCTGCAGAGTCCTGACCACCCGTCATACCCGTTGTCAGGTTGTCTGAGATAATGACTGTGATATTCGCGTTCTCGTTGATGGCATCCAGCAGACCCGTCATACCACTATGCGTGAAGGTAGAGTCGCCAATGATGGCTACGGCAGGCCATTGACCAGCATCAGCAGCACCCTTGGCCATCGTAATCGAGGCACCCATATCGACACAGGAATGGATGGCACGGAACGGAGGCAGGAAACCTAATGTATAACAGCCAATGTCACCAAAGACACGGGGATTATCGTATTCCTTCAGCACCTCGTTGAGGGCAGCATAGACGTCACGGTGCCCACAACCCTGACAGAGTGCAGGTGGACGGGGAACAACGTTTTCGCTGGGAGCGAAACCAGTTGAAAGTTCAAAGTTGAAAGTTGAAAGTTCGGACAGTGCCTTCTTCACTACGTCGGGGGTCAGCTCACCAGTACGAGGCAGCGTGCCGTCCAACTTACCGTGAACATTCTTCAGGTCTGCTACGCCACGCACGATATCCTCGATAAATGGCTGTCCCTCTTCTACGATAAGAACCTGTTCGCACTCGTCCATCAGGCGGCGTACCAGCTTCTTGGGCAACGGATATTGCGAAATCTTCAGCACAGGATAAGGACTGCCCTGTGGAAAACACTCATTGACATAGTTAAAACCAATACCGCTGGCCAAAATACCCAGCGACTTGTCGTGGCCTTCTATATATATATTATAGGTGGAGTTAGCAGCATCCTCTTCCAGCTGAGCTTGCTGAGCGGTTACTGCATCATTACGCTTCTTGGCGTTGGCGGGCAACAGCACCCAGTTGGCAGCCTTGGCATCGTAGTTCAACGCGTTCTGCTCACGAGGAGCATCAGCCAACTCAACGACAGCACGACTGTGGGCCATACGAGTGGTGACACGCATCAGCACAGGGAGACACTGTTTCTCGCTGTATTCAAAGGCAGCAGCCATCATGTCGTAAGCCTCCTGCTGGTTAGACGGCTCAAAGGTAGGAATCATGGCGAACTTACCAAAGAAACGAGAATCCTGCTCGTCCTGCGAAGAGTGCATTGAGGGGTCGTCGGCAACAAGTACTACCACACCACCATTAACACCCGTCATACCGCTATTGACAAACGGGTCGGCACAGACGTTCAGTCCCACATGTTTCATGCAGACCAGTGCACGCTTACCCATGAACGACATACCCAGCGCAGCCTCCATGGCTGTCTTCTCGTTGGTCGACCAACGGCTGTGCACACCGCGCTCTTTAGCCAATGGCGACATCTGGATATACTCCGTAATCTCAGTAGAAGGAGTGCCCGGATAGGCATAGACACCACTCAGTCCTGCATCAAGGGCACCCTGAGCAATGGCCTCGTCTCCTAACAACAGTTTCTTCATATTTCTATCAAATATTGGTTATTGCTAATAAATTGTTCGCAAAGATACTACTTTTATTTCAAAATAACAAAAAAAAAGAGCCGCAACCTTTCGATTGCAGCTCTTTTTATTTCGCTTAATGACGTTTTCGCTTACTTTACTTTAGCTACGATAGCCTTGAAAGCCTCGGGGTTGTTCAGAGCCAGGTCGGCGAGCACCTTGCGGTTGATCTCGATACCAGCCTTAGCCAGCTTGCCCATGAGTACAGAATAGCTCATACCCTCCTGACGAGCGGCAGCGTTGATACGCTGAATCCACAGGGCACGGAAGTTGCGCTTCTTGTTCTTACGATCGCGATAAGCGTAGGTAAGACCCTTCTCCCAAGTGTTCTTGGCTACTGTCCAAACATTCTTGCGGGCACCAAAGTAACCGCGAGTGAGTTTCAGAATTCTTTTAAGGTGAATTAACGGAGACACAACAGGTCACGAACCTGCTTCATGTTTGTTACGTCAACGAGAGTAGAACCGCAGAGGTTGCGCTTCTGCTTCTTGGTCTTCTTAGTCAGAATGTGACTGTGGTAAGCATGGTGTCTCTTGATCTTACCTGTACCGGTAAATGAGAATCTCTTCTTGGCACCGGAATTTGTCTTTACTTTTGGCATTGTTTTTTAAAATTTTAAATTGTTATTAATAATCGGCAGCTACGCATATACCGGGCGCGCCACCATTTCAGTCTTCACTTTCTGTCAGCTTCTTCAGCGCATCAGCACTGATTTTTGCGTTGGCCAGCAGACCACCATTAGCGGGTTTCTCTGCACCAGCCTCTGTAGACTGACTCTGACGAGCGTTTTCCTTTGCTTCGGCTACAGCAGCCTCACGGTCGCGAGCCTGTTGGCTCTTTTTCTGTGCGCCAGCCTTCTTGGGAGCCAGATAAAGGAACATCTTCTTTCCTTCCAGCGAGGGCATACCCTCCACTTTTCCATATTCTTCCAAATCGTTGGCGAAACGCAGCAGCAACACCTCTCCCTGCTCCTTGAACAGAATGGAGCGACCACGGAAGAATACGTATGCGCGTACCTTATTACCTTCTTCCAGGAACTCCTTGGCGTGCTTCAGCTTGAACTGATAGTCGTGCTCATCAGTCTGAGGTCCGAAACGAATTTCCTTCACCTCAACCTTCACCTGCTTGGCCTTCATTTCCTTCTGGCGTTTTTTCTGCTGGTAAAGGAATTTCGAATAGTCGATAAGACGACATACAGGAGGATTAGCATTAGGAGAAATCTCCACCAGGTCTACACCTTGTTCACGAGCCATATCCAATGCCTGACGCGTAGGTACAACAATGCTATCACCATCGCCTACAATGCGCACTTCACGTACTCGTATCTGTTCATTTACACGGTACTGATTCTTAATGTTGTCGTTCTTCATCAACTCTTTTTTACGAAATCGGGTGCAAAGGTACTAAAAATCAAACAAACGGCAAAGAATTTTTCCATTTATTTTTACTACCCCATTCACTTTTCTTTCCATTTTATCCAATTAATTGTCTTTTTTGCTTTTACCACAAAAAACTGCACAAAATTTTTGCGGATGTGCAGAAAAAGCATTACCTTTGCACAAAATTTTGGAAATTGTGCAATGAACGACATACCTAGTTTCAATTCTTATATTGAAAACACCATCAAAGACAACTGGTTGCTCGATGCACTGACCGACTACAAGGGTATAACCTTGCAGTATCATGATGTAGCTCGTAAGATTGAGAAGCTGCACATCATGATGGAGGCAGCGGGTATTCAGAAAGGAGACAGGATAGCCGTGTGTGGACGCAACTCCGCACACTGGGCCGTAGCATTTTTGGCCACCATCACTTATGGCGCAGTCATCGTGCCTATTCTTCATGAGTTTAATGCTGAGCAGATTCACAACATCGTCAATCACTCCGAATCACGCCTGCTGTTTGTGGGTGACTTCGTAGTGAAAACCATCAATCCCGACGAGATGCCCCAACTGGAGGGTATCTTCAATCTGCCCGACTTCTCCCTGCACCTCTCTCGCAGCGAGAAACTGACCGATGCCCGCGAGCGCCTGAACGAGCTCTTCGGACACCGTTTCCCCAACGCTTATCGCAAGGAAGACATCCACTGGCATCAAGATACCGCCGAAGAGCTGTGCATGATTAACTATACCAGTGGCACTACAGGTTTCTCGAAGGGCGTCATGCTGCCCTACCGTGCTATCTGGGGCAACGTGGATTTCTGTATCAAGAACCTCGCCAACTGCATGCCTAAGTTCAGTAACATGCTGAACATCCTGCCCATGGCCCACATGTACGGCTTGGCTATCGAGTTCCTCTTCCCTTTCTGTTCAGGCTACCATCTGCATTTCCTCACGCGTCTTCCCTCACCGGCTATCATCGCTGAGGCTTTCCAGGAAGTCAAGCCCGACGTGGTCATCGCCGTACCGCTCATTATCGAGAAGATTATCCGCAAGCGCGTATTCCCCAAGATACAGTCTAACGCCATCAAGATTATGCTGCAGATGCCTGTCGTCTCCAAGAAGGTCAAGGCGCGCATCTGTCAGGAGGTCTACAATGCCTTTGGCGGACGTGCCTACGAGGTGATCATCGGTGGCGCACCGCTCAATCAGGAGATTGAAGCGTTCCTGAGGAGTATCGATTTCCCCTTCACCGTGGGTTACGGCACTACCGAGTGTGCACCGCTCATTGCCTATAGCGACTACCACTACTTCGAGCCAGGCTCTTGCGGACAGTCCTTGCCCGACATGGAGGTCAAGATTGCATCCTCTGACCCACAGAATGTCGAGGGTGAGATCATCGCACGAGGTCCCAATGTCATGTTGGGCTACTATAAGAACGAGGAGGCAACCCATCAGGCTATCGACCGCGACGGTTGGTACCATACGGGCGACCTCGCCACGATGTCCAGCGACGGACACATCTTCATTCGTGGTCGCTTGAAGAACATGCTGCTGGGTGCCAATGGCCAGAACGTCTATCCCGAGGAAATTGAGGACAAACTCAACTCCATGGCACTGGTCAGCGAGAGTCTGATCGTACAGCGTGGCGACAAACTGGTAGCACTGGTACACCCCGACATGGAAGAGGTGAAAGCCATGGGAATCGGACCAGAAGAATTGGAGCAGGTCATGGAGCAGAACCGTCAGGAACTCAATGCCCAATTGCCCGTCTACAGCAAACTACAAGCCTTTGAACTTCAGGAAGAAGAGTTCCAGAAGACACCTAAGAAGAGTATCAAACGTTACTTATATAAATAAGTTAATATTATGGAAAATGTACCTGGTTTTAACCAACTAATACAGGAGAGCATCATCAATAATTGGGACCTTGATGCCCTGACAGACTACAAGGGTGCCACCCTGCAGTTTCACGATGTTGCCCGCAAGATAGAAAAACTCCACATCCTTTTCGAGAATAGCGGTGTGCAGAAGGGCGACAAGATTGCCCTTTGCGGACGCAACAGCAGCCAGTGGGCTGTGGCCTTCCTAGCTACGCTGACCTATGGTGCCGTTGCCGTACCCATTCTCCACGAGTTCATGGCCGAGCAGATTCACAACATCGTCAATCACTCTGATGCCAAACTGCTCTTTGTCGGAGACCATGTGGCTACGCAGATAGACCCCATGCAGATGCCCCATCTGGAGGGCATCATCAACAACCCCGACTACTCGCTCATGGTGTCACGTACCGACAAGCTGACCTATGCCCGCGAGCACCTCAACGAGCTCTATGGCAAGAAGTTCCCCAAATACTTCCGCAAGGAGCATGTCAACTACTACAAGGAAGCCAACGGTGAGGAGTTGGCCATGATCAACTACACCAGCGGCACCACAGGTTTCTCCAAGGGTGTCATGATTCCCTACCGTGCCCTTTGGTCAAACTACGACTTTGCCGAGCATGTGCTGGGTAAGATTATCGGTCGTGGCGACCGCATCATCAGCATCCTGCCAATGGCCCACATGTACGGCATGGCCTTCGAGTTCATCTTCGAATTCCTCCACGGCTGTCATGTATACTACCTGAACCGCATCCCCTCGCCTGCCATTATTGCACAGGCCTTTGCTGATATCAAACCCAAGATTATCATTGCCGTACCACTGGTCATCGAGAAGATTATCCGCAAGAAGGTGTTCCCCAAGATTCAGAACAACCGCATGCGTCTGCTGCTCTCCATGCCCGTTATCTCCAAGAAGGTACGCGAGAAGATTTGCCAGGAGGTTATCAAGGCTTTCGGTGGCGAACTCTACGAGGTGATTATCGGCGGGGCGGCCTTCAACCAGGAAGTCGAGTCGTTCCTCAAGCGCATCGATTTCCCCTATACCGTAGGTTATGGTGCCACCGAGTGTGCGCCCATCATCTGCTACCGCGACTGGCACACCTTCGTGCAGGGCTCTTGCGGACAAGCTGCCTACCACATGCAGGTCAAGATCAACTCTACGAATCCTGCAGAGATACCTGGCGAGATTCTTGCCCGTGGTCTCAATACCATGTTGGGCTACTACAAGAACGACGAAGCTACTGCTGAGACCCTCGACCGTGAGGGCTGGTATCATACGGGCGATCTCGGCACCATGGACTACGACGGCAACGTCTTCATCAATGGCCGTTCCAAGAACATGCTCCTTGGCCCCAGCGGTCAGAACATCTACCCAGAGGAGATTGAGGACAAGCTCAACTCCATGACCATGGTGGTAGAGAGCGTCGTTGTACAGCGCGACACCAAGCTCGTCGGACTGGTCTATCCCGACTACGACGAAGCCAAGAACATGCGTTTCAACGAAGAAGACATCAAGAACATCATGGAGCAGAACCGCTTGCAACTCAACGAACTACTTCCCGCCTACGAGAAGATTGCTGAAATCGAGATTCGTACCGAAGAGTTCGAGAAAACGCCCAAACGAAGCATCAAGCGCTTCCTGTACAAATAATATAATAGAGAGAGCCTGCTGGTTCTCTCTATTTTATTTATAGTCATCTGGTGCACTTATAGGAAGCACCGTTTAAACTCATTCTCGAAATTGGGTGTCAAGACACCTTTACCCATAGCCTCACAAATCTCCTCTATCGTCCAAAAACGGCCACCGTCAAGTTCCTCTGCCGACGGTCTGATAGGACCATCATAAGTCGTTCGGTTCACATACACCAACTCGCGCTCACGCTTGCTTTCAAACACGTACTTATCCACAAATACTGGCGTAAAGTCAGTGATTCCCAGTTCCTCGCGCACCTCACGACTCAGCGCCTGTTCAGGCGTTTCACCATAGTCAATATGACCACCAACCGCTGTGTCCCACTTACCAGGCTGAATATCCTTCCACTCCGGCCGTTTCTGCAAATAGACAGCCCCAGCAGAATTGAATACGTGCAGATGCACCACAGGGTGCAACAGTAAAGAACCGCTATGACACTCTCCGCGAGTAGCCGATCCAACGACCTTTCCGTCTTCATCGACTATAGGAAATATCTCTTGTTGATTATCCTTCATAAATCATTTTGTTAACCATATTCGTTTGCAAAATTACTACTTTTTCTGCTAACAATGGACGTAAATCACGAAAAACATTCCATAAAGGGAGTCATGCTCGAAGAATAAAATAGTTACTATGTTTGCAGACGAAAATACCAAGCAGCCGATAGGAGATTGTCCTTAGGCAAAGAAATATTCCGCACCGTGAGGTGCAGAGAACCT
>OMXL01000034.1 GCA_900314985.1 uncultured Prevotellaceae bacterium
TTCCAGCTCTGTGGGAACCTCGAAGTCGAAGAAAGGAATCTTCTTGGTAGGAGCCTTCAGGATAGCACCACCCAGGATAGCGTCGATGATACCACGAGTGTCGCGGATAGAGATACGCTTGCCAGTGCCGTTCCAACCAGTGTTTACGAGGTATGCCTTAGCACCGCTCTTCTCCATCTTCTTAACGAGCTCCTCAGCATACTTGGTGGGGTGCAGCTCGAGGAATGCCTGACCGAAGCAAGCAGAGAAGGTCGGAGTGGGTTCAGTGATACCACGCTCTGTACCAGCCAGCTTAGCTGTGAAACCAGACAGGAAGTAGTACTTGGTCTGCTCTGGAGTCAGGATAGATACGGGAGGCAGTACGCCGAAGGCGTCAGCAGAGAGGAAGATAACGTTCTTAGCGTCAGGACCAGCGCTCTTGCCGTTAACCTTCTGGGCAATCTTCTCGATGTGGTCGATAGGATATGATACACGAGTATTCTCAGTTACGCTCTTGTCAGCGAAGTCGATCTTGCCGTCCTCAGCAACAGTTACGTTCTCGAGCAGAGCGTTGCGACGGATAGCGTTGTAGATGTCGGGCTCGCTCTCCTTGTCAAGGTTGATAACCTTAGCGTAGCAACCACCTTCGAGGTTGAATACGCCCTCGTCGTCCCATCCGTGCTCGTCGTCACCAATCAGCAGACGCTTAGGATCGGTAGACAGCGTGGTCTTACCAGTACCAGACAGACCGAAGAAGATAGCGGTGTTCTTACCCTCCATGTCGGTGTTAGCAGAGCAGTGCATAGAAGCGATACCCTGCAGAGGCAGATAGTAGTTCTGCATAGAGAACATACCCTTCTTCATCTCACCACCGTACCAGGTGTTGATGTGGATGAACATGTTCTTAACGAAGTGTGCCTGCCAAGCTACCTCAACGATGAAGCGAACGCGAAGACGTGTAGCAGCGTTAGCACCGCAGAAAGCGTCAACGACATAGAGGTCCTTGTTGCAGAGCTCCTTGATGGCGATCTCCTTAACCTTTGCCCAAACCTCCTCGCTCATGGGGTGGTTGTCGTTCTTGTATTCCTCAGTAGTCCACCATACCTTATCCTCGCTCTGAGCATCCTTTACGATGTACTTGTCCTTAGGAGAACGGCCGGTGTAGATACCAGTCATTACGTTAACAGCGTTCAGCTCGGTGTTCTGACCCTTGTCGAAACCAGTCAGACCAGCCTTAGTCTCTTCCTCAAAAAGGAACTCATACGACGGATTGTGTGCAATCACCTTTGAACCGGTGATGCCATACTGTGTCAAATCTAACTTTGCCATAATTGTTTAACTTGTTATTTAGTGAATTTTACTATTACCTATTTTTAAACCGCTGCAAAGGTACATATTTATATTGAGAATTGAGAATGGAGAATTGAGAATTTTAGTTTTTTCAGTCTTTTTTCCGTTAAAGTATATAAAAAATTGTGTGCGCTCAACATTTTTGCCAACTCTGTGTTACATTTTCAATTATTAGTCGTATCTTTGCACTCATAAAAATCCAATGAATATGCAAGTAATCAATTTTTCAGAGCAGAACAGCGTGATGAACCATTATATGGCTGAATTGCGCGACAAGAAGTATCAGCAGAACCGCCTGCTGTTCCGTAACAACATCAAGCGTATCGGCGAACTGATGGCTTACGAGCTGTCCAAGACGCTGACCTACAAGCCTAAGACCATCACCACACCGCTGGGTACCATCGACATCCCCCTGACCAAGCAGGAGGACATCGTGCTGGCTACCGTGCTGCGTGCCGGACTGCCTTTCCACGAGGGCTTTCTGAACATGTTCGACAACGTCGACAACGGTTTCGTCTCTGCCTTCCGCATGTATATCAACCGCGAGCATACCGAGGTCGGCATCCATACCGAGTATATCGCTACCCAGAGTGCCAAGAACAAGACGCTCATCATCGTAGACCCCATGCTGGCTACAGGCGGCAGTCTGGCAGCAGCCATCGAGAGTCTGATGGAGGCTGGCAAGCCCAAGAAAATCCACGTCTGCTGTGTCATTGCCGCCCCCGAGGGCGTCGAGATGGTCAAGCAATCCCTGCCAGAGGACAGCACCATCTGGTGTGCCGCCATCGACCAGGGTATGAACGAGCACAAATACATCGTTCCGGGCTTCGGCGACTGCGGTGACCTCTGCTATGGCGAAAAGCTCCAGAGCTTCCGCAAAGTAGCTGAAAAATCAAAGAAATAGTTTTTGCTTGAAAATAAGTGTCACTGTCACGCCTAACATGCAGAATGATTGCACGTTAGGCGTGACACTTGTTTTTTAGAGTCTCACCAGTCGGTAGACGCTACCGCGACGGGTGTGGCGAGGTGTGAGTCCCATGTCGACAAGACGATGGCCGAAGCTGGTGGGCGACAAGTGGCGCACCACATGCTGGTCTTGAGCCGACAATTTCTGGAGCACTTCCTCGGCAGTAATCAGTTCACCCTCCTTGTTGTTGCGGGGTAGGCGGAAGAAGGTGGAGAAGAGCGTTTCTACGTCGTCTTTCACCGTGTAACGCTGGTTGCGACGCTGCATCTCGCGCTCCTGAGCCTTGGTGTAATAGGTCGGCAGCCCCGCCTCGACCTCATGAATCATCTGGGCATAGAGCTGTACATAGTCGATGTCGCCCGTGCGAATCATCTCTTTGGGTTCGAGAATCAGGAAGCGGCGCGAGCCCGAGCGGTCGTAGAGCAGCTGGCGCGAATTGCTGGTGCCCACGAAGGAGGCGATGCGTGGCAGACGATTGAAATTCTTCTTGTAAGAGCCTATAAATGAGGGCTTCATGGTCTGCATCAGCGTCTTCAGCTCGGGCATCTTCTTCGGATTCTCCTTGTCAAACTCGTCGATGTTGACGATGGCAAACTCCACCAACTTTCGCTGGGCATTGCCCTTGGCCGACAGCGAGAAATCGTCGGTGTAGTAGTCGCGCAACTCGGGTGGCAGCAGTTCGCGCACAAAGGTACTCTTGTGCAGACCTTGTTGTGGACTGACCAGCAGCAACATGACGGCATTGGCGTGCTTGGTGTCGTAGCCCAGCCACTGGCTGACGACGGCGCGCAGCCAGATGCGGCCCATTTCGCAACAGTAGCGATAGGGCGAGATACGGCTGAACAGGTCCTCGGTACGATCCTTGCCGTCCCATTGGCCTCGCACCGTGTCAAGCCACTGGCGCACAGGGTGATAGTCCCAGGCGAAGTCGGAGCGCAGCCAGTGCTTGATGCGACTGTCAAGGCAGAAGATGTTGGCATCCTCAATACCACAGGCGATGGTGTTAAAGCCGCGCTCGTCGAGGGGACGCCACGCTTCGCCGGTCTCTTTGCGACGAAATTCGTAGACGTCAGTAATCACATTGTGACGCACCTCGAAGGTGTCGGCCACAAACTGTTTCATCTCACGAACAGGCATCAGAAAGTACTGCTTGCGCTGCTCGTAGTTCTGGGTAAATTTGTCTTTGTTTTCCATTTTGTTACTATTTTTATTTATGAATACTTATTTTCTAATTACGCTCTATAACCATCCGATTGTCAGTGAGTTCCGTTTTTCTTACACTAAATCAAAACGAATGTTAATTTTGGCTCATTTTTGAACCGTTTGAGCGTTGCAAAGATAGACATTATTCTCCCTGATTCCAAGGCTTTTGTCTGTGAAAACGCCTCATTTTCAGAAAGTTCCAAAACAGCTGTACTTATCTTCCAAGACAGCTGTAGTCACCCAGAAAGAGAGCTTTATACGCTTCGTGCGACGGCCATCAAAAATACTTGCGACAACCGTCGCGAATATCTGCGACGGCCGTCGCATTTCTTAGCATAGCAGAAAACGGTGAAAACTGTTGGTGATATGGAAATTATGTACTACCTTTGTGGCAGATAACAATAACTAATGTCCAAAATACTGAGAAGCAATGAAGAAGATAAACCCTATTCTGTATGACGTATTTGCCACGCCGAACCCTGACGAGGAGCGTGAGCAGTTGTACTATCCCAAAGCCGTGACCTACGGCGTGCAGATGAACGATGACGAGTTGAAAGAGTATCTGGAAAAGAACACGCGCATCAATTCATCACAATTCGTCGGAGCGATTGAGGCATTGATGCAGGAGATTCCTGAGCAGTTGCTGCAGAATAAGAGTGTTCACATTCGTGGAATGGGTACATTCTATCTGAAAATTGGCGTGCGACATCGTAAAGATGCCGATGGCCACAGCTATGTCCAGAAATTTACCGATCCTAACGCCATTACCGCCCGTGACCTCTGCATCGAAGGGATTGGTTTCCGTGCCGACCCCACCTGGAACCGAAAGGTTTCTAAGGCCAAACAGCCTTTCGAACGCGCCAAAACCCGCCACCAGACGCCCATTAGCAAGAGTAAGCTGCTACTGTTTGTCGACCAGATGGTCAAGGAGAAGGGCTACGTCACCGTTCGTGATGTGGAATGCGACAAAGATACCACCAATTATCATGCTCGTAAGTTGCTCGAAGATCTCTGCAAGGGCGACCAACCTAAGTTGTACAAAGAGTTGGTTGGCCACTCGTATATCTACAAGCGCTTTGGCAAGTCATAAAAAACAAGTGTCACGCCTAACGTGCATTTTGACAGCGTGTTAGGCGTGACAGTGACACTTGTTTTCAAGCAAAAACTTTTCTAAACGTTCTTTACTTTCCTCCTTCCTCTTTCCACTATCTCTCTTGATGTTCGTTCATGTATTCGCGTGGCGACATGCCGTACATCTTCTTGAAGACGGTGGAGAAGGAGGCGGCATTGCTGAAGCCGCAGGCGTACATCACTTCTGAGACGTTCATGTCGCCTGCTGACAGCAGACTGGCAGCCTTCTTCATGCGAATGTTGCGAATGAAGTCGTGGGGTGTCTGTCCTGTCAGTTCCTTCATCTTGCGGTGCAGGTGTACGCGACTGATACCCACCTCGTCGGCAATGCGGTCAACGCTGAGTTCGGCATTGTTCAGATTGTGGTTGATGGCTACCATGACGCGCTCCAGCAGTTTTTCGTCGGGCGATTTCATCTTGATGTCCTCTACCAGCTCCTCCAGTTGGTCGTTGCGGCCGAATTTCAGCTGCAGCGTGTGGTGCGAGTGGATGAGGTTGACGATGGTACGACGCAGAATGTCCATGTTGAATGGCTTGACGATATAGGCGTCGGCGCCTGTCTCCAGGCCTTCCAACTGGTCTTCCTCGCGACTCTTGGCCGTCAGCAGAATGACGGGGATGTGGTTGGTGGCGTTGTTCGTCTTGATCTTCGAACAGAGCGTGGTACCATCCATCTCTGGCATCATAATATCTGAGATAACCAGGTCGGGCATCGTCTTCAGCACGGCGGCGAGACCCTCCTTACCGTTACTACAATCTGTGATGTCATAGTCCTCTGACAGGGCCTCCGTCAGGTAGGAGCGTATCTCGCTATCGTCCTCAACGACAACGATTTTCTGTCGTTTACCCACCTTCGGAAGGTCGGTGCTGGTAGCTACCTCTTCTTCCTCTTGCTGCATCTCTTCCTCGATGATGCTCTCGGTGGTCTCTTCTTCCTCCACCTCGTTTGTCACCATCTCTTCTGGCGTCAGGTGCTCGTTGCCCAGCGGTATTGTTACCGTAAACTCACAGCCAGGACCGTCAGCGTTGTTGCGCGCCTCGATGCTGCCGTGGTGCAGCTCTACCAGCGAGCGTGTCAGGTCGAGTCCGATGCCCGTTCCTATGTTGCGGTCGTTGGCGCTGGATGGCGTCTGGTAGAAGCGTTCAAAGATGCGCTCCAGCTTGTCTTCAGGAATCTTTTCACCATTGTCGAAGATGCTGATAGATGCCTCTTTCTCGTTGGTAGTCAGTGTGATACGTATCTCGCCACCTGTGGGTGTAAACTTAAACGCATTAGACAGGATATTGATGATGATCTTGTCGAAATTGCCACGGTCTATCCATGCCATGATACGCTCTTGGTCGCAGTCGAAGTGGAACAGGATGTTCTTGTTCTTCGCCTGTTGGGCAAACAGCGTATAGATGTCGTTGATGAAGCTTACCAGGTTCGTATCGCGCATGTGCAGCTGCATCTGACCCTTGTCAATCTTTCTGAGGTCCATCATCTGGTTGATGAGGCCTAAGATACGCTCGGCATTGCGGCGGATGGTCTCGTAGACACCACGGCGATGCGGGTCGTTATCCTGTTTGATAAGCGACTGTAACGGCGCTACAATCAGCGTCATAGGCGTGCGAATCTCATGACTGATGTTCATGAAGAAGCGTAGCTTGGCATCGGCCATCTCCTCAGCATGGATGTGTTGCTGCAGTCGCAGGTTGTCCTGCTCCTTGCGATGGCGTCGCTGACGGTATTGCAAGAAGAGTGCCAGTACTATTAATATATATATAAGGTACGCAAAGGTCGTTCTGTACCATGGAGCATGGATAATCACCTCAAAACAGCGCTCTGGGGTAGGGATGCCGTTCTGTTCTGCTACCACGCAGAAGTTGTAGCTGCCCGGCTGCATGTGGCTGAAGGTAATCTCGTTGACTCCTGGCGGCATGCGCACCCACTCTTCCTTGTTGATGCGGTAGCAATAGACGATATGCTCTGGGTTGTCGTAGGTCAGCGTAGACAGCTGTACGGCGAAGGTGTTGTCGCTGCTGCTGAGTACGAAACGGTTGGAGGCGATGATGGTGGTGTCGGTCACCTGCCATACGCCCGACATGGTTCCTTTGCTGACGGGCTCGCCGTTGACGGTGAATCCGGTCAGTTTTACGTCAGCCTTCCATTGACGCTCACGGACGTCGGCAGGGTTGAACCATGTCACACCGCCCAATCCGGCGAAGACAAGGTAGCCCGTAGGTGATGCCCACGAGGCACCGTCGCTGAACTCGTTCGACTGCAGACCGTTGTCCACGAAGAAGTTGTTGGTCTTGCCCGTCTTGGGGTTCAGGCAGCACAGTCCGTGGTCGGTACCTATCCAGAGACGTCCTGTCTTGTCCTGCTCGATAGATGCGATGCCGTTGTCGGCCAGTCCGCTCTCAATGGCCAGTCGCTTCGTCTTGCGCCGTTCCAGATCGTAGCATATCAGACCGTCGTTAGTACCGATATAGAGCGTGCCGTCAAATTCGCGGGCTATGCGCGCTGCATTACCATATATCAGACAGTTCTCTCCGAAGGTGCTTACCCAGTCGTCTTTCTCGAGGTCCAGCGCACAGACGCCCATGGTCGTAGCGACATAGAGACGCTTGCCATCAGGCGAGAGGGAGAGTTGTGAGATATAGTCGTTCACGAGGCTGTTCACCTGGCGGTCGTCTGGAGCCTTTGTGTGCTGCACGTAGGCTTTCACGTTACCACTCTCTGGGTCTACGCGTAGCAGACCATATCCCATGGTAGCCATCCAGAGGCGCCCTTGTCGGTCGCAGATGACGTCGAAGATGCTGACATCCGGACCTTGTGGCAGCTTGAACGGATGGTATGTCAGCGATTTGCGGTCAATCCGGCCGCAGCCTTCTCTGAAGCTGCCTATCCAGATGTTGCCCTTCGTGTCCTCGCAGGCTCCGAGGATGGTAGCCGGGAAGTTCTCCTTGAAGTGCTTGATCATTTGGAAGTTCTCGTTCTGTACGTAGAGTCCGTCGCGGTCGGTACCCGTCCAGCGCCAGCCTTGCGAGTCGCCTGTCACACTGGTGATACAGGCGGTACCCAGCACGTTGCGCACCCCTAACTTCGGACCCATATAGCCGAAGCCCATGGTGTGGCCGGGTTGCATGAAGATACCTTTCTGCAACAGTCCCAGCCATACGTTGCTGTTCTGGTCCTCGCAGATAGAGTAGACCTTGGCAGTGCTCAGGTCAACCTCACGGCTATAGTAAGGGTTGTCCACCAATCGGCCGTTCTGTGGGTTATAGATGCCCAGTCCCATGCCGTCATATCCTAACATGAGGTGTCCGCGGCGGTTGAAATACAGCACGGAGATATGTCTGTTACCCGTACCTTCTATATGTACGGGCGTGGAACCGTCTAGTCGGAACAGTCCGTGGTTGGCTGTGGCGACATATACTCTGCCGTTGTCACCCTCACAGACGTCGATGATGTTGTTGCGTAATCCTTCCTCTTGGAAGAAGCGGGTAATGGTCTTGCCGTCCCAGCGCCAGAGACCCTGTGTGTCGGTGACCAGCCAGATGTGTTGTCTGCGGTCCTCCATGATACGCTGTACTGCGTTCAAATGGGCAAAAATTCCATCTACCTGGTGTGCCTCGCGGTGTCCCTTCATCTTGAGAAGACCGTGGCCGGAGGTGCCGATGAGCATGTCGCCGTTCTTGCGCTCCAGCAGACAGGTGATGTAGCAGGGCACCTTTCTTTTCTCTTTGTCATAGGTGGTCACTGTACGGAAGCGCTGACCGTCGAAGATCTGTAGCGCACCATACATACCGATGAAAAAGCGCCCGTTATGGTCTTGCGTCATACAGTTGACGTAGTTGCTGGCCATGCCGAGGTCTTGGCGCCCCTCTTTTTTGTAGATGCGAAACTGGTAACCATCATAGCGGTTCAGACCGTTACGGGTGGCTACCCAGATAAAACCGTCTTTGTCTAGATAGATCTGTTGGGTGTAGCTACTCGACATCTGTTTGTCTGCGTCAAAGAGCTTTCCCATCTGAGCGTTAGCAGTAATAGTGCTCGCTAAGCACAGTAGTGCAAATAGGACTTTTTTGCCCATGTGTGTATCATGCATAGTTTGTTTCAAGTTACAAAAACCATGCAAAGATATTACTTTTGCCCCAATCCACCAAAAAAATGTAACAAAAAATAAAGTTTGTGGAATACATTTTTTTGCCCGTGTGCGTAAAAAGCAGTACTTTTGCATAGTGAAAAAATCACAAAGCATTGCGAAAATAGCTTTTTTATAAGTTACTTAATTTAGTAGTTTTGGTATGTATTAATGGGTAAGAGGATGACGGGATGTCATCCTCTTATTTTCCACAAAAAGTGTAGGTAAACATACTACAAAGCCCCTATTTAACGCGGTTTTGTTAATGTGTGTTACAAAATCTAAAGTTTGTGATACACCAGAATTTGCTATAATATGAATATTATTCGTACTTTTGCATGCTGAAATACGTTTCACGAATTTAACTAACTAACAAAAATAATAACTTATGAATCAAAATCTGTCAAAATGAAGAATCTAAAACAATTATTCAGACAGACCTTCTCTACCATCCTGATGTTGATGGCGTTCTGCACAACCATGCAGGCCCAGGGCATCTCGGTAAAAGGTACAGTCACGGACGGAACCGCGGATCCTTTGATAGGAGCCACGATTAAGGTGAAGGGAAACAATACCCTTGGTACCGTGACTGATTTCGATGGTAATTTCCAGTTGAACGTTCCCTCGGAGAGTTCAGTGCTGGTGATTTCCTATGTAGGTATGACGACCAAGGAGATTAAGGTCGGCAAGCAGCGCACGCTGAAGGTAACACTGCAGGATGACACTCAATTGGAAGAAGTCGTTGTTGTAGGATACGGTCAGCAGAAGAAAGCCTCAGTGGTTGGTGCTATCACCCAGACCACTGGTGAGGTACTTGAACGCGCAGCTGGTATCGGTAGTGTGGGTGCTGCCCTCACTGGTAACCTTCCTGGTGTTGCTACCATCGCTTCTACCGGTCAGCCCGGTGAGGAGGACCCTGCCATTTATATCCGTGGTGCCGCTGCTTGGAACCAGGATGCTCAGCCGCTGATCCTCGTGGATGGTGTGAAGCGTGAGATTAAGTCTGTGGACATTACCTCAGTTGCTACCGTTTCTGTATTGAAGGACGCCTCTGCTACCGCCGTTTACGGTGTGGAAGGTGCTAACGGTGTAATTCTGATTACCACCAAGCGTGGTCAGGAAGGTAAGGCACGTATCGACGTTGGTTTCAACGCTACGCTGAAGGCTGTGTCTAAGCTGCCTCGTAAGTATGACTCTTACGATGGTTACATGTATCGCAACCAGGCCATTGAGCATGAGCTCGCTATCGGTGGTGCTGCTTCTTGGGCATACTATCGTCCTCAGAGCTTCATCAACCTCTTCCGTAACCAGGACACAACCGTTAAGCCTAACTTCACTGCTGACGGTTCATACCTTGGTGACTACAGCCAGGCAGAGCGCTATGCTAACGTAGACTGGCAGGACGAGATGTTCAAGACAACCGCTTTATCTTATAATACTAATATTAACTTCTCGGGTGGTACCAAGTTCGTGAAGTACTTCGTTGCTTTCGACTACCAGAATGAGGGTGACATGACCAAGATGTGGGATAACCACCAGGGTTATGAGGGCGGTTATGCTTACAACCGTTTGAATGTACGTTCAAACTTGGACTTCCAGATTACCAAGACCACACAGTTCAAGGTAAACCTGGCAGGTTCTAATGCCCAGAAGAAGGCTCCACGTTATTATTATGGTAATGATGGTGTATTCTTCCAGTCACAGAAGTGGGCCGGTGCCTACGGTATGGCTCCTAACCTCTTCCCCGTTCAGTTCTCTGACGGTTCTTGGGGTTACTACCCATTGACTTCTAACGTTGAGAACTCTCCTCAGAGTGTGTCAACCTGCGGTTATGAGTTGACCACTACTACACGTATTTTCACTGACTTCGCTTTGGAGCAGAACCTCGATTTCATCACGAAGGGTCTTGTTGCCCGTGGTACCATCTCTTGGGACAACCAGTTCAATGAGGGTGACCGTGGTATTGCCGACCAGCACCAGGTGAAGCAGGCTTACATCCTTCCTGAGGATGGTAAGATGATTTGGAACAGTAAGTGTGAAACTGACCCAACAACCGGTTTCGACTTCTATGAGAGCAGAGACTGGACCACAAATGCTGGTAAAGTTAGTTATACCAGCCGTGCCACTGAAATGTCAGTGCAGCTCTTCTGGGCTCGCCAGCTTGGTAAGCATAACGTTTCTCTGATGGGTAACTGGAAGCGTCGTATCTTTGCAGGTAATGCTGACCTGGAGAATCGTCGTGAGGACTGGGTGTTCCGTACTACCTATGATTATAATGGTAAGTACTTCGCTGAGTTCAACGGTGCATACAACGGTTCACAGAAGTTCTCTCCCGATAACCGTTTTGCATTCTTCTGCTCAGGAGCTGCCGGTTGGATGGTTTCCGAGGAGCCTTTCATGAAGAAACTGAAGGAGAAGAGAATTGTTGATATGTTCAAGATTCGTGGATCTATCGGTGAAATCGGTGATGATAACGCCGGTGAACGCTGGGCTTACCTGACCAGATGGGAAGCTGCTGGTCCTTTCAGAGTAGCTTTGAACAACTCTAACAGTATCTTCCAGGGTTATAAGGAGGCAGCTGTTGCTGTTCCCGATCTTCGTTGGGCTACCGTGCTGAAGAAGAACCTCGGTTTTGACTACGCCTTCCTCGGCGGTATGTTCGCAGGTAGCTTCGACTACTTCCGTGATGACCGTTATGACATCTTTATCTCTGGTAATGAGCGTACCGTACCTTCATACTTTGGTGCTGCCAAGACTCCTGATGTTAACCAGGGTAAGATGAAGAACCACGGTTTCGAGTTTGAAATCCGTTTCAACAAGGTGCTGAAGAATGGTATGCGTTTCTGGGCTAATGCCAACTATACCTATGCACACAATGAGATTATCAAGAAAGACGACCCTGAACTGATTCCTTCTTATCGTAAGAATCAGGGCTATTCTCAGGGTCAGAATGTTGACTTCATCGATAACGGCTATATCCGCACATACGATGAATTATATAGTACGCCCGAGCGCGAGAAGGACGATGACCAGGTGCTGATTGGTGACCACTACATCGTTGACTTCAATGGTGATGGTAAGGTCGATGAGACCAACGATAAGGTTCCGTTCGGCTACACCATGAATCCTGAGCACACTTACAATGCTACTATCGGTTGGGAGTGGAAAGGTTTCTCTTGGTTCGCTCAGTTCTATGGCGTAACAGGTGTAACACGTAACGTAGGTCTTACCTCTTTCAATCAGAAGATGCTGACCGTTTATGACAATGGTACATGGTGGAATCCTGTAGACAATGACGGTGATGTGGTTGTTCCACGTTTCGCTACTCAGGTTTCTTACAACGATGGTACCCAGTTCTACTATGATGGTTCTTACTTCCGTCTGAAGAACGTGGAGGTAGCCTATACTTGGACAAAGGGTTGGATTAAGAAACTCGGTTTCTCAAGCCTGAAGATTTACCTCAATGGTAATAACCTCTTCCTCATCACCAAGATGCCTGACGACCGTGAGGGTAACCTCGGTGGTTTTGGTGGCGGCAGTGGTGCATATCCAACTGTTAGACGTTATAACTTTGGTGTTAAGCTTTACATTTAATCGCGAATACTATTATGAAATATTATAATAACATCAAATCCCTTTTGTGCGGCTCATTGCTTCTGCTGGCAGGCGGTGCTTCACTTACGTCTTGCACAGACTGGCTTGACAAAGACCCCGAGTCTATTGTTGCAGAGGATGAGGCATTCAAGAACTACCGCAATTTCCAGGGATATATAGAGGAGATTTATGACTGTATCCCCGATGTACAGAAGGTTAACTATTGTACTTCGTGGAACTGGGGTGACGATGCTGTCCACAACCCTGAGGGTTTTGCACACATGGATCACCAAGTAGACTTGGGTAACTATCGTAACATCTGGAGCAATAGCCAGCAGTGGCTGAACGGCTCTGGTTCTGATGGTAAGTGGGCTCATAAACACTCACTTTGGAAGGCCTCATGGTATTGCATCCGTAAGTGTAATATGGGTATTGAGAATATCAATTCGCTCGTCGGTACTGACGAAGAGCGTGAACTCCTGCTCGGACAGATGTACTTCTTCCGTGCATGGTGGCACTTCGAGCTGATGACTTTCTTCGGCGGTCTGCCTTATATTGACAAGGCTTTGGATGCTGAAGACATTCCACAGCTTCCTCGTCTGTCGTTCCAGGAGTGCGCTGACCGTTGTGCTCAGGACCTGGAGTTGGCTTACAACTACTTGCCTTCTGATTGGGATGCTACCCTCGCTGGTATGCAGACTTCCGGTAGTAACCAGCTGCGTGTCAACAAGTATATGGCACTCTGCTACTTAGGTAAGGTTTACCTTTGGGCAAGCTCACCTCTGATGAAGGAGTTTGAGAAGACCAAGAATGGTGGTGTTGCTCAGCTCTTGAATGCCAGCTCTAATGGCAAGACCTATGACTACGATGTGAAGTATGCCAAGCTGGCTGCTGAAACTCTTGGTAAGGCACTTGACATGGCTGTAAAGGGTACTGTACCTTACAAACTCGCTGATTACAAGTATGATAACATCTACGACCATGTTGCCGCTAAGACTTCTGATGGTGAAGATGCAACGAATAACTATTCTAACATCTTCTATACCACTAAGAATAACTGGAGTATGCCAGGCGTTTCTGAGGCTATCTTCCGTGGTGTTTGTCCTCCTGTAAACTCTGCTCCTTGGAACTGTGCTAAGCTGTTTGGTCCTAAGGTTGCTGGTCTCGTGGAGCATGATAACATTATTCACCAGCCTACAGCTAACCTCGTTGACCAGTACGGTATGGCTAATGGTCAGCCTATCTACTTGGTACGTAATGGAGAATATGTTCGTAATCCTGATTCTAAATGGGATCCAGAACATCCCTTCAAGAATCGTGACCCACGTTTCTATCACGATATCGTATTCGATGGTTTCCAATATGTAACTGAGACAGGTCTTGATAAACTGAATGCTGAGCAGAAGAAACTCCAGTACTGCGACCTGTATACCGGTGGTGCTATGCGTTCCGTGGATAATGCAAGTAGCACGGGTTACTTCATTCAGAAGTTGGTTCCTCACCAGTGTAATATCGGTGACAAGTGGTATGACTGGGATTGGGCACTTCAGACCTATATTCCTTACATGCGTCTGGCCGATGTCTATCTGATGTATGCTGAGGCAAGAGCAGCTATTGCTTGTGCCAACAACAGTACCAACGACTTCAAGGAGAAACCAAGCTATTGTCCTACCATGTCTGCTGTTGATGCTATCAACGCTCTCCGTGATCGTGTCAATTCTATGGATTATCCTATGGAGCATATTCCTGCTCAGTTCCTGACTTCTCCAAAGAGCTTTATGGATGAGGTTCGTCGTGAGCGTGCCGTTGAGCTGTCTTTCGAAGGCTTCCGTTGGAACGACCTGCAGCGTTGGCTGCTCCTGACCGAGCCTCCTTACACGGTGAAGTACTCTCATGAGTTTGAGCGTCTGGAGTGGGGTAAGTATGACCCGTCTCTGAGCTTTGAGAAGAATAACTACGATGATAAGGGCAAGCAGTTGTATCCTGAACTGAGATATACTTGGGACTGGTATAAGACCCACGATCCAAAGGATGCTAAGGTCGGTAACTTCCACCGCAAAGAGCTTATCACTCGTCGTCTGGAGTCTAAGCACTACTGGTTCCCACTTCCTGACAAGGATACTTATCTTTATGAGGGATATAAACAGAATCCAGGATGGTAATGACAATGCATAATTCATAATTCATAATGCATAATTGAAAGATCATATGAAAAAGATAAAAACAAACATATTTCTCTTTGCCATGCTGGCTGCATCGTCCATGACGGCCAATGCTCAGACCGCTGCCGATGCTGATTCTACCGTGGCTAAGAAGAAGGTCCATGTAGCTTTCCGTGATGTGGATGCCAGTCATCTGCTCGGAGGTGTTTCCTATGTTGACATGGAAGAACTGTCAAAGAAGGATTATACCATGAGTAGCCTCGAGGACCTGAATGGACTCGTTGGTGGTTGGAATGGCAGCCACCTTTGGGGACAGGAAAATAACGTTACTTATATCAATGGTACTAAGTACGATTTCCTTGACACCAATGACAACGACAACTTACCCATTGTGATTATCGATGGTGTGAAGCGTCCCTCTAACAACGTACAGCCTTCTGAGATTGAGTCAATCACTTTCTTGAAGGGTGCACAGGCCGTTGTACTCTATGGTGCCAAGGGTGCCAAGGGTGCTGTCCTGATTACGACCAAGCGTGGTAAGGTGGATGGCTTGCAGATTACTGCCAACGCCAACACGGGTTTCCACTTCGCTAAGGAGTTCCCTGAGTATCTGGGTTCTGCAGAGTATATGACACTCTACAACGAGGCTCTTGCTAACGATGGCCTGGCTCCCAAGTATACCCAGCAGGATATCTACAACCATGCTATTGGTGCGAATCCTTACCGTTACCCCAATGTAAACTACTACTCTGACGACTATGTCCGCAAGGCTTATAACCGTTCTGAGGGTACATTGGAAATCCAGGGTGGTGGTACACGTGCTCACTTCTATACGAACATCAACTACTATCGTCTGGAAGACCTGATCAACTTCGGTCCTGCCAAGGACAACTATACTGACCGTTTCAGTGTTCGTGGTAATGTGGACCTCGTTGTTAATAAGTTCATTACAGGTTGGGCTAACGCCAGTGCAACCTTCTACAATGCCAACGCCAACAAGGGTAATTTCTGGGGTGATGCTTCATCTGCACGTCCTAACTTCCCAGAGGGTGCTGCTCCGCTGATTGATATTGCTGCGGTTGACCCCAATGCCAGCAAGGCACTCGCTACATTGGGTAAGTCGCTCAACCTGCTTGACGGACAGTATTTCCCCGGTGGTTCTAACGTAACGACTTCAAATGCTATTGCTGACTGCTATTTTGGAGGTAAAACTACTCAGGTAAGTCGTCAGTTCCAGTTTGATGCCGGTATCAATTATGACATGAATCATCTGTTGAAAGGCTTGACTTTCAAGACCCTGTTCTCTATTGACTATGCTGCCAGCTATAGTCTTTCTTACGACAATAAGTACGCTGTGTTTATTCCTTCATGGAGTAACTATAATGCAGAGGACAAGATTGTCGCTATTACGCAGAAGAACGATGAGGTGGTGACTGGTCACATGGCCATGTCAAACTCTAAGTATCGTCAGACCATCACATGGAACGGACATTTCGACTATGACCGTACCTTTGGTGATAAGCACCATGTATCAGGTCTGCTGCTCGCCAGTATGTACACCACTACTGCCAGCGGTACATACCATCGTTATGCTAATGCCAACTTGGGTCTGCAGGCAAACTACGACTATATGGGTCGCTACTTTGCAGAGGTAGGTCTGGCAGGTGTACACTCTGCTCGTCTGGCTCCTGGCAATCGTGAGGCTCTCTCTCATTCTTTCACCCTCGGCTGGAACATTGCCAAGGAGAAGTTCTTGAAGGACAGCTTCGTTGACGATCTGTTGATCAGTGCCTCTTACAGCAAGCTGAATGAGGATATCGATATATATCAGACCAGTAATTACTTCTACCTCTACGAAGCACAATGGAAGAAGGAAGGTGGCTCTTTCAGTTGGAATGAGGGTTCTAAAACTGACCGTACCTATTCTACTATCGGTACCAACCTCGACCTTGACTTCGTTCATCGTAAGGAGTTGTCATTTACACTGCGCGGTTCGTTCTTCAACAGACTGATTAGTGCTGAGTTGACTTACTTCAATACGGATATCGACGGTTTCATTACCAAGAATCCTAGTGAGTTCCCTTCATACCTGTCAGGTGGTCTCTCCAGCAGTTCTTTCAAGCCTGCTATCAATAATGATATTCAGAACCGCAAGGGTCTGGACTTTAGCATCAAGGCTCAGAAGCAGTTTGGCGATGTACATGTTGAGCTTGGTCTTGTTGGAACCTATCTGAAGACTGAGTGGAAGAAGTTCGACGAAACGATTGACCCATTGGCTCTTCACAAGACAACAGAAGGCCGTGCGCTTGATGTTCTGTGGGGTTACAAGTGTCAGGGATTCTACACAGCTAATGACTTTGATATCACCACAAATGCTGATGGTTCGCTGAATTACACCCTCAAAGAAGGTCTTCCTAAGTCTTCAATCAGTGGTGCTGCCAACCTGAGACCTGGTGATCTCAAGTATGAGGATGTGAATGGTGATGGTAAGATTGATGCAAAGGACCAGGTTGACTTGGGTGTTTCAGGTACGTATGGCGCTCCTTGGACCATCGGTCTTAACCTGACACTGAAGTACAAGAACTGGACATTGTTCGTACTGGGTAATGGCCAGTATGGTGCTAAGGGCATGATGAATGGTGGTTACTACTTTATGGCTGGAGATGCCAAGTACTCTGTCAACGTCAGAGACCGCTGGACAACTGCTAATGCAGATAATCCAAGCCATCCCCGTCTGACCACGCTGAGCACTTCTAACGGTGAAGCTTCAACCTACTGGTTGTACAGCACTGACCGTTTCAATCTCCGCAAGGTACAGGTGACCTACGATTTCCCGAAGGAAATGTTCGAAGGAACGGTTATCAAGGCTCTCTCTGTTTACGTGAACGGAAACGATCTCCTTACTTTCTCAAAGCATCGTAAGATGATGGAGACCAGTGTTGGTTACGCACCTCAGACTCGTTTCTTTAATGTCGGTGCGAAGATAACTCTTTAATTCTAAAAGACAATAGATAATTATGAAGACAAAAAATATTATATTGTACTTGGTTGGTCTCCTCGTTTTCTGCTCTTGTCAGGATATGTTCGAGCCTGCTGACGAAAACAATCGACAGCTGGATGATTTGACTGAGGAGTCTAAATATGCTCATGGTCTGCTGATGTACGCTTACGACCGTCTTCCATATCTGACGACTACGACAACCGACATTGCTACAGATGATGCTGTTAGCAACCAGACAAAGAATAATAACTATCTGGACATGGCAACAGGTACATGGGCTTCAGACAACGACCCCATGTCACAGTGGAACAACTGTAAAGATGGTATCCAGTATGTCAACCTGTTCCTCACTATCGTAAACCAGGTAAAGTGGGCTCCCAGTGCTGTTTCTAAGAACCAGATGTTCGTTGACCGTCTGACTGGTGAGGCTCATGCCCTCCGTGCCCTGTTCTATTACTATCTGTTGCAGGCTCATGGTGGTTATGCAGACGATGGCGTACTCTATGGTGTGCCCTTGCTGACAACCCCTGAGGATGGTGCTTCTGACTTCAATCAGCCACGCGCTACCTTCGCTCAGTGCATCAAGCAGATTTTCGATGACTGCGATGTAGCCATCAAGCTGCTTCCTATGGAGTACAAGGAATACACCAATGCTAGTGATATCCCCGAGAAGTATCAGGAATTGGGTGCTATCCTGGCTCACTATAATGCAGTGTTTGGCGTCAAGTCAAAGAACCTGATTAGTGCCAAGGTGGCTCAGGCCATTAAGGCACAGGCTGCCCTGCTTGCTGCAAGTCCTGCCTTCCGTGATCAAAGCGGTGTGACTTCTGCACAGGCTGCCACATACTGTGCAGAAGTGCTGGATGGTATCGGTGGCTTGGATGGATTCGACATGACTGGTAACATCTGGTATAAGAATAAGACTGCTATCGAGGATAACGCAGATATTCCCGAGATTCTCTGGCGCGCAGACCGTACAAAGAATGCTTCACAGGAGTTCGATAACTTCCCACCCATGTTGGATGGTAATGGTCGTGTGAACCCCTCGCAGAACTTGGTGGATGCTTTCCCCATGCGTAATGGTCTTCCTATCACTGCCGCTGGTTCAGGCTATAACGCCCAGGATCCTTATGCTGGTCGTGACCCACGTCTGGCACAGTATATCCTTTATAATGGTGTAAACTTCAGATCAGTAACTGTTTGCTCGGGTACTTATCCTTATATTGTCACAAAAAGTAGTACGACATATGAGTATTATGATGATAATCTTAACCATGGTGCTGGATCAACTCGCACTGGTTATTATCTGCTGAAGTTGCTGCGTGATGATGTAAACCCATTGGCAAGTAGTAGAATAGAGCAAAATCATTATTATCCTCGTATCCGTTATACGGAAATCTTCCTGGCTTATGCTGAAGCTGCTAACGATGCTTGGGGTCCCAAGAGCGATCCTCAGGGTATTGGTTACACTGCTTATGATGTGATTAAGAAGATTCGTGAGCGTGCCGGACTCGGAACCAATTCTGTAGGTATGCCTCTCCCAGAGGGAGATGCCTATCTGGAAGATTGCGCAAACGATAAAGAGAAGATGACCAACCTGATTCGCAACGAGCGCCGTATTGAGCTCTGCTTTGAGAACAAGCGCTTCTGGGATATGCGTCGTTGGTTGTTGCCACTCAATGAGCCCGTTAATGGTATGCAGGTTGATTTGATAGACAAGACTAAGGATCCTACTGCTGACAACCTCAAATACACAGTTATTCATGTTGAGGATCGCGTGTTTGCACCTTACCAGTGCTATGGCCCTATTCCAAGAGGTGAAGTTCTGAAGTGGAGCGAACTCAAGCAGAACAAGGGCTGGCAATAAGCGCTTTGCTAGTGAAAAGTGAATAGTGAAAAGTGAATAAATAATAATACAATGATGAAACTGAAGAAATATATATACGGTGTAGCTCTGGGAGCTCTCTCTCTCACTTATGCTTCATGCTATAATGCAGACAGAGAATTCCCAGACTATGAAGGAGGTACAACTGCCTACTTCGCCTATCAGTATCCTGTACGTACCCTTATCCTGGGTAATGATATCTATGACAACTCGTTGGACAACGCACACAAATGCCGCATCTGGGCTACTATGGGTGGTGCCTACGAAGGACGTGATGCTGTTGTTACTTTTGAGGTTGACCCCTCTCTTTGTAACAACCTCTGGTTTGTGGATGAGGGTGGTAACCCTTCTTATGCGGTAACTCCATTACCAAGCAAGTACTATCAGTTGTTAGGAAATACCATTCCTTACAATGGTGATGCTCGTGGTTATGTGGAAGTACAGTTTACTCCAGAATTCTTTGATGACCCCCATGCTATCGAAAACTATTATGTCATTCCTCTTCGTATGACTGGTGTTAACGGTATTGACCATATCCTGACGGGTACTCCACGTGAGGGTCTTAACCCTGCCCGACAGAATACGAGTGACTGGGAAGTGCTGGCCAAGGACTATGTGCTCTATTGTGTGAAGTACATGAACCCTTGGCAGGCTAACTATATCCGTCGTGGTGAGGATCTCGTCACTGAGAATGGTGTTACTACCAAGGTCGTGCGCAAGGACTTCTCACTGGTTAATACTGATGTGGATCGTTATACTATCAATTATGTCAATGCGAATGACGAGGTATGCAAGATCAACACCAAGAATATGACTCAGGCCATCTTCCCTGTTGCTATCAAACGTGCCAGTGGTGCTTCTATCTCTTGTAATCTCATCCTGACCTTCAATGGTAACACATGTACCATCTCTACCGACGATGCTGATGTTGTTACTACAGGTTCTGGTGAGTTCATTGCCAAGGGTACTGAGCGCTCTGAATACAGAGAGTATCAGTGGGGTAGTAACAATGGAGACCCTGTTCAGCGTGACATCCTCCGTCTGGCATACAATGTAACCTTTAAGAAAGGTAAGGTGATTGGAACCGATGATAAAGGAAACGATATCCTCCTTGAGAATGACATTGATGTGACAACTGGCGATACCTTGGTTGTTCGCGACCGTGAGTCAAACAAGAGAGTTTGGTTCACTCCTAAGTATGATGAGAGTTTCGTTCCTGGTAATTAATAATAGGAGACAAAGAATATGAAAAAGATTATAAATGGACTATTAGCTGTTAGCAGTTTGATGTTGGCATTTTCATGTGCTGACTATAACGAGACCTACGATTTCACAGCTGATGCTGATCCTGCATACAATATCCCCTATGCTGATTTGAACCCTGTCAAGTCATACATCAACAGAGACAAGTATCCCAACATGTCTCTCGGTGCTACGCTGAAGGTGGCTGACTTCAATAAGCAGGAGCTGGCACATGCCGCTGCTATCACTAACTTTAACAATGTCTCTTTTGGCTCAACCTTGATGTCTGGCGCTATCATTAGCGAAAGGGGTATCATGAACTTCCTGTCAATGATGGAGCTTCTGAACCACATGCAAGAAATCAATGGTGAGGTGTATGGCAGTCCGATTGTTGCCAATGCCGATCAGGCCGATGGATGGCTGAAGTATCTGACTTCTCCTATTGAGATTCAGGTAGACCCCGTTCATGACATGACGGTGGACTATACGACCATGGATGCATGGACAGGTACGTCAAAGAAGGGTACGCCTTCTATCGTGAAGAATTTCGACGAGAATGGTAATGCCCTGAAGATTCCAACAAAGTCTAAGGTATATATTGCTGAAGGCTTTGACCTTGATCCGCTGGGTACTTATACCATCACATTCTTGGCCCAGGTGACGAAGGATCAAACGGTTAGCTTTACCTTCTGTGATAGCTTGATTAATACCGGAAGAGATAATAAGGGTGACCTGATTGCTAAGAAGTTTGAAATTAAAGAAGGTGGTTGGAAGAGAATCAGAATTGAGGATCTGAAACCAGCAGAAGGAGCTACATATGGTTATATGATGATGGAAGGTAACTTGAACTCTGTTGTCTATCTCCAGAGTGTTGAGGTTGACCACGCTCCCGATAACCATCGTCCTCAGACTGAACAGGAGAAGAACGACACCATCCGTTATGCCCTCAATACCTGGTGCGATGGTCTGATGAAGTACAATGAGGGTCGTATCAAGTCATTCGACCTCATCGATAAGGCCATTGATAACAAGACCTTGG
Organism: uncultured Prevotellaceae bacterium; assembly: GCA_900314985.1. Lineage (GTDB taxonomy): Bacteria > Bacteroidota > Bacteroidia > Bacteroidales > Bacteroidaceae > Prevotella. The sequence goes on from OMXL01000034.1 coordinate 21,684, forward strand.
ATGGTACTGACGTTTATGACCTGAAGCATGCTGGTAAAGATGAAATCTTCTGGCAGGACATTCTGGGTAGCGAGAACTATGCACCAGAGGTGTCAAAGATTGCTCAGGAAGCTTTCGTTAAGTATGGTGGTAACGCTGATGAGTTGAAGTTCTTTATCAGTGAGTCTGGTCTTGACGAGCCCAAGAAGATGAATAGTCTCAAGTACTGGTTGAACATTTGGGAACAGAAAGGTGCTAAGATTGATGGTATCAATGCCGAACTGAGTCTGACCTTCAGCGAGGATGCTGCCGTACAGAAAGCTAATAAGGAGAAGTTTGTTGCCCTCCTCAAGAGTCTTAAGGAAACTGGCAAGATGATTCGTCTGTCGAACTTCGATATTAAGTATCAGAACGCAGACGGTGCTCCTGTGACAGCAACAGCTATCACTGCTGAACAGCGTCAGTTGCTGGCAAACTACAATGCTGAACTCCTTAAGGAATATATGAATACGATTCCTAATGAGAAGCAGGCTGGTATCTGTAAGAGCAATATGGTAGACTCTAACGATCCTGTAGGTCTGTGGACTACCAACAGCAAGAAAGACTGGGTACGCACAGCAACCTATAAGGCCTTCTGTGATGTGCTAAGTGGCAAAGAATGAACTAACTGACTGATAGCTGCCAGTGAACAAAAGGAAACTGCTGTTTTCCTGGCGGCTATCTTTCAAAAACCTCTAAATAACATAGTTTTAACTTTTTTATTTATTAATCTAACTCATTTTATTATTAATCTAAATTATTTCTATTATGAAGAAATTATTTACACTTGTTGCTCTCTTGGCAATGTTCTTGGGAGCTAACGCTGCAGAGTGGAAAGAGGTCTATAAAATAGACTATTCCACTTCCAACAATTTCCCATTCTACGTGATGGGTTACGTACCTGAGTGGGTCAATGGTGTAATGACTGACTACGGTGCAGACTTCAGGTATGCAACACAGGAAACTCTTGATACCAAGGAGGTAAAAGATGGTGGATGGGCAGATGGAGAGTCTTCTGTTGGTACTGTTATGGCCGGAACTACAGAGTATCAGAAGGTAACAGGTGCAGGCCCATATTGGCACCAGTATTTCATTGCTGACGGTATCAACACTGGTGATATGGCCGATGTTTACACCGTTAAGGCTCTGGTTAAGGCTTCTGAAGCTGTTACAATCAACGTCAACATGGGTTGGGGTTGGGGTGAAGGACAGCAGGCTTCTGCTTCTGTAGCCATTCCCGCAAGTGATGATTTTGTTGAGGTAGAGTGGGAGTACAGCGGTATCGCTGGTGCTTCTTGTAACCTCGTTGCTCAGCCTGGTACTGCAACTGCAACCATTGAGTGGAAGTCACTCGTTGTAGGTTTCATGCAGAAAGAGGTTCGTCCTACTGTATGGCAGGAGTGGCTCACCAGCGACGGTAAGCCCGTTGTAGTTGAGAGCACACCAGAAGCAATTCCTACCTATATGGGTAATGCTGAGACTCCTTGGGCTGATGCTACCGTTAAGTTCAACGATCAGGAAAAGAACTACTTGATCTGCGCATGGTCAAAGGAGAAGGGTCACAACATGAATGAGGAGGATGGTTGGGATCCATTCCCCGCAACAATCGTTGCAGATCCTGACGATCCCAATAACCACGTATTCCTTGTAGATGGTCAGCCCGCTACTACTGAGGGTGATCCTTCTGCATGGGACAACCAGTTCTGGATTCAGTCTCCTAAGGCTTGGAAGTCTGGCGAACAGCTGAAGATTCACTTCCGCTATAAGAGTAATTATCCTGGCGACGTTAAAACAAACACTCAGATTCACAAACAGAATCCTTCTGACTATCTGATTTGGCACGCTATTGGTGATATTACCTTCACCAACGAGTGGAAGGAATTCGATGGCACTATGACCATCGCTGACGATATGGCTACTGGTTGGTCTATCGCTTTCAACCTGAATCCTGACATAAAGGATGCTGTTAAGTTCTACTTCGACGATCTCTCTTGGCAGAGCATGGTATTGGAAGAGGGTTACTTCGTAGCTGGTATTAACTCTGTTGCTGGTGGTTCTTATGAATTCGATTCTGCTACCAAGTTCGAGTATGACGATCAGGAAGAAGTCTATATTGCTACTATTGGTGCAAAGAACGCTTATGTTGATCAGATTATGATTTCTACCGTTAGCGGTAATGATGCTGCCTTCAAGGGTGCTACTCTGAAACCTAATCATGCTATCACAAACGATCCTGATGACTGGAATGACTACACTGCTGTTTCTAACACTAAGTTGTCTCTCCCAGGTCTTGGCATTTGGAAGATTCGTCTTGACGAAGCGTACGATGCTATGTCATTCGAGATGCTCGAGGGTGAGATCGTTGAGCTGAAGGACGTTGTTACCAACAGCGAAGAGATTACTGTAAATGCTTTGGAGCGTGAGTACACTGAAGCTGAAGCTGAGGCTGCTGGCATTGATAAGCCAGAGACTCCTGGTCAGGCTTGGGACAACCAGTTCTGGATTATTGCCAACCGCGAAATTGAGGCTGGTGAGGAAACTGTAATTTCATTCAGATATAAGGCTACTAAGGAGGCTAAGACTTCTACACAGTGTCATGCTGCTCCTGGCGGTTATATCCACTGGGCTGCTATCGGTGATGTTAACTTCACAACTGATTGGCAGACCTTCGAGGCTGCATTCACTGTTCCTGCTGAGTGCGCTGGTAAGGGCTTCAAGTCTATCGCCTTCAACCTGGCTGAAATCAAGGACGCTAACGACTATACCTTCACTGATTTGCAGTGGTATCTGAAGAGCGACGAGGCTGGTAAGACTCGTGAGAACCTGATCAACGCTACTGGTCAGCAGAACTTCGCTTGGAAGGTTGTTGGTGGTGAGATTATCACTGGCATCAAGGAAGTTGCTGCTAAGAAGAATGTTTCTACCGCTACTTATAACCTCGCTGGTCAGCGCGTATCTGACAGCTTCAAGGGTATCGTTATTAAGGACGGTAAGAAGTTTGTGAAATAAGCGAGAGAAGTGAGAGCTTGCTCACACTTCCGAGCGTGAACAAACTCGAGCTTTAGCTCAAGTTTGTGAAGTAATCAATCTGATTATTTATCACTTATAATAATTTCCCCTGCAGCTTTTGCTGCGGGGGATTTTTATTTCTCGCCGAAGCCAATTGTTTTCTCTCGCAGGAACTAATTGTTTATCTCTCGCAGATTCCGCTGATCTCGCAGATTTATTATACCAAGCAGAAAATGTAAGTAATGAGAAGATCTGCGTAATCTGTGCAATCTGCGAGAAAATAATATCTCTGCGTGCATTTACTGTCTCTCGCAGGAAGCCTTTTTTATCTCTCGCAGATGGCGCAGATCTCGCAGATTTATATGATAGGCATATGGTTCGCAAAGAAAAGATCTGCGTCATCTGCGGCATCTGCGAGAACACAATATCTTCGCGAGCATTTACTGTCTTTCGCAGGAAGCCTTTTTTATCTCTCGCAGATGGCGCTGATCTCGCAGATTATTATAGCTAGCGGAGAGGGTTCGCAAAGAAAAGATATGCGCCATCTGTGCTGTCTGCGAGACAATAATATCTCTGCGTGCAATACTATCTCTCGCAGATGGCGCTGATCTCGCAGATTATTATAGCTAGCGGAGAAGGTTCGCAAAGAAAAGATCTGCGTCATCTGCGCTATCTGCGAGCCTCACATATCTCCGTGTGTATTATTAATCTCTCGCAGATTCCGCTGATCTCGCAGATTATTATAGCTAGCGGAGAAGGTTCGCAAAGAAAAGATCTGCGCCATCTGTGCTGTCTGCGAGAAAACATTATCTCCGCAAACATTAACTATCTCTCGCAGATTTCGCAAATTTCGCAGATTTATTTCCGAAGCAGGAAGGGTATGTAAAGTAAAGATCTGCGTCATCTGCGCTATCTGCGAGCTACACATATTTCCGCGTGTATTAACTATCTCTCGCAGATCTCACAGATTTCGCAGATTGTGTGAACAAAAACAACGTGATATACTTGGAGAAATCAAAGAAATAATATAACTTTGCATAAAATTAATCACAATGAAGATGACAGAAAATCAGATAAGCTACCAAATACGTGGCGCTATATTTGACGTATACAATGAATTGGGACCAGGATTGCTGGAATCGGTATATGAAGAAGCAATGGTCTTTGAATTAAATAAACGTGGTTTGTCTATCCAAAGACAACTTGAAGTTCCAATCCTTTATAAAGGAGAAAGGCTGTCAACAGACCTTAGGCTTGACTTGTTGGTAGAAGATGCTGTCATAGTAGAACTAAAGTCTGTGTCAGAACTTCAGGATGTTCATTATAAGCAACTGTTGACATACTTAAAGCTCACGAAGAAGAAGCTTGGGATACTAGTGAACTTCAATACAGATGATATTCAATATGATATTAAGAGGGTAGCGAATGGCATATAGCCTATTTCTCGCAGAAGCCTTGTTTCATATCTCTCGTCATACTGTATTGTCTCTCGCAGATTTCGCAAATTTCGCAGAAAATTGTTTGAGAAGGGAATGTACGAAGTGTAAAGATCTGCGTCATCTGCGCTATCTGCGAGCTACACATATTTCCGCGTGTATTAACTATCTCTCGCAGATTTCGCAAATTTCGCAGATTTATTTCCGAAGCAGGAAGGGTATGTAAAGTAAAGATCTGCGGTATCTGTGGCATCTGCGAGCCACACATATTTCCGCGTGTATTAACTATCTCTCGCAGATTTCGCAAATTTCGCAGATTTATTTCCGAAGCAAGAAGGGTATGTAAAGTATATCTGCGCTATCTGCGAGCCACACATATTTCCGCGTGTATTAACTATCTCTCGCAGATTTCGCAAATTTCGCAGATTTATTTCCGAAGCAAGAAGGGTATGTAAAGTATTCGCAGATTTCGCAGATTTATTTCCGAAGCAGGAAGGGTATGTAAAGTAAAGATCTGCGTCATCTGCGCTATCTGCGAGAAATACAAGCCTAATAGTAGTATCCGTGAGAGCTGTACAGGATTTTTCCTCTGAATTGTTTGGAGGTAATGAAAAGATTGCTTATCTTTGCAGCGGAGAAACAAAAATAGAAGCAATTATGGAGACAAGGAAGTTTAAACAGGTACCCTCTCTGAACAGGATTAGTGGTCACAATCCATTGATCCCACGTCCTGTCGTTGTTAATTGCGGTAGCAAAAAGATAAAACATGAACGTACGATTACCCGCCCCATGCGTACAAATTCACGTCCCATTGGTGTTGGAGAACCCATCAACTGGGATGAAGTGTATGATTGATGCAAAAGTTGATACAGGTTCTTTTGCTACCGTTATATCCTCAGCAACGATGCTCAAGTTAGGATTAGAACCATTTGTTGAGGATTGGGTAGAATTAGCCAATGGTGAACCTGCGCTTAGCGAAGTATGTATGTGTCGTTTGCATTTGTCAGAAGCTGAAGAGATGATTGATATTCCAATCTACGTGATGAATAGCGACAATGAACAGGCTTTATTAGGGATGGATGTCCTATCTTTAGGAGATTTTTCAGCATCTCATCAGGTTGATGGTAAAGGTCGTTTATGGATGGAATTCCAATTTAATATTTTAGATCCGAGTTTTTCTCTGTAAATACAATATATTACATATCCTAATGGTAATCGGGAACCCTCGGGCTCCCGATTACTTTTTTCTTGAATTGTTTGGAGGTAATGAAAAGATTGTTTATCTTTGCAGCGGAGAAACAAAGAATAAAACATATTAATTATGGAGTTAATTTATTTTTTAGCTTGCGTCGGTGTCATCGCTATTATAGGAATTATTTGGAATCTGATAGGAATTAAGCACGATACTATTCCTCAATAATATTATATATACCTTGGGTTATATATTACATATCCTAATGGTAATCGGGAACCCTCGGGCTCCCGATTACTTTTTTTGTTGATGGCATGATACATAAGAGAAACTATGTGTGACACCAAGAAGTCGCTTATGTGGCTTCTTTTTTTTACCTTTGCACACTGAAAAAAGAAAAACTTATTATTACTAATATGTACAAGACACTATTTTTAACTGCTGCTATGATGGCGGCAAGCATTCAGATGAATGCGCAGACATTAGCTAAAGACTACAAAGGTTCAGGTAATAACAATCCCATCAGTGCCAACGTATTCTGTGCTGACCCTACAGCATTAGAATACAACGGTCGTCTGTATGTCTACGGATCGAACGACCACCAGGAATTTCTGGCCAACAATAAGAAAGGCGACAATACCTATGGTAATATCAAGTCTATTGTGGTCTTCTCGACAGATGATATGGTGAACTGGACCTTCCATGGTACCATAGATACCAAGAAGATATGCTCTGGGTGGACGAATAACCCCTGGTATGTAGGCTATGGCGTCTCGTGGGCACCGTCAGTGACCTGGCGCCACAACAACGAAACGGACAAGGACGAGTTTTTCCTCTATTTCTGCAACAGCAGTCATGGCATAGGTGTGTTGAAAGCGGAGTCACCTCTTGGCCCATGGAAGTCTCCCAATAATAAGCTGATGATTCATAGAGATACGCCAGGTGCCACCCCTTGCTCTGCTGTCTTTGATCCTGGTGTAACCATAGACGAGAATGGTGTCGGCTGGATTAGCTTTGGTGGACTTGATCCCGTAGATGGTGGCGACAGCTTTAATCCTAAGAATGCTCGTATTGTCAAGTTGAAGCCCAACATGACTGAGATAGATGGACAACCAGTCAGAATCCCTGCTCCTTACCATTTCGAGGCAAACGAGTTGAATGTCATTGGTGGTAAGTACGTCTACACTTATTGTTCAAACTGGGCAGAGCGAAAGGCTGATGAGTGGAACGCTTATAAGAGCGAGCACAATATCAATGTCAATGCACCTGGTGGCGGTACTATGTGCTATATGGTCAGCGACAATCCTTTAGACCCAGAATCTTGGGAGTTCAAAGGTTATTATGGACCTGGTGTTGCAGGCAACAACCACTCGCACCTGCAGACTTTCCAGGGTAACTACTACCATATCTACCACAACCACGGCAGTGTCTTGTTGGATGCCATGAAGAAGGATGGTGTTGTAGATGCCAGTGCTGGTGACTATCGTTCGATTTGCGTGAATAAAACAACGGTGAACGAGTCGACAGCGACTGTTAACCTTGTCACGCTGAATCAGGAGGGTGCAGCACAGATTAAGAACGTGAATCCTTATATGTGGCAGCAGGCTGAGACGATGGCTACCTGTGGCGGAGTGAACTATGAGGACATGACCAATATTAAAAAGAATACAAGAATTAGCACCCTGGGCAATGACGCTTCTGAGAATCTGCAGGTGAAGATGAAAGAAGGCTCATGGATTAACGTACGTGGTGTAGACTTTGGTACAGACGGCGCTGCTAAGTTCACACTGCGTGGTAAAGGTACTGCAACTCTGGAACTGCGTACAGCAAGAGCTGGACGTCCTATTACCACCATTGAATTCTCGTCGACTGAAATGGAAGAGAAGACCTTTGAGGTTGATGCTACGAAATTTAAAGGGGTGAAGGGTAACTTCCTGCTGGCCGTCAAGTCTGCTACAGATTTCTATGTTGATGCTTGGAAGTTTACAAATACTACGGGCATACAGAAGGTCTCTGATAACCAGCATGTCACGTCCAATACTAAAGCTTACGACCTAAGCGGTCGACGCGTGGATGGAAAGGGATATACGAAAGGTATTAAGATTGTCAATGGCAAAAAGGTTGTTATCAACTAATTGTTGAAGAACAAAGAAATGCCCTGCTACGGTGACGTGGCAGGGCATTTTCTTTTTGTGTCTTCGTGTGATTAACGATTCATAAAGACTTTTCTGGATTCGCCATTGGCACTTCGCTCAATGCAGAGTCCGTGAGGTTCGCTCAACTGTCGGCCGTTAAGGTCGTAATAGGTCTTAGGAGCGTCGTTGTCTTCCTGCATGACATTCTGGATAGCAGTACTGCCGTCATCAGCCATGAAGATAAAGGTGTTCAGACTTTCAGCAGGCATCTCGTAGAGGTACTCGTCGGTTGGTTCTGCAATGTCTATGTCTGACTTCTGGCAGAGCTTCTCTGACTCATTGCCTGTTGACAGCCATAACATACCACTCTTCACCTTGTTAGGCAGGGAAATCTTCAGGTTGCGAACCTTGTCAGTCGAGTTAATGCACATGACGATGATTGAGTCGCCCTTCTGGTAGGCTGAGAACTGGAAGTTCTGTGGTGTACCCTCTGTCGTGCGTCCTGCACTCGCATCTTGATTGGTCTCTAAGCGGGTAGCACCCGTCACATTCTTTGAGAAGTGAGACATGACGAAAGCGCGAGGCAGCAGTTCATCCTTCTTGTTCTCAGGGAAGTTGATGCTCTGGTCGTTATGGGTCCAGGGCTGACCTGTTCCTGCGAAAGCCCAGTGAGCACGAAGATACCAGTAGATGTAACCTGTGCAACCAGCCAACATGCACTCGTTCAGTTCCTCGGCGAAGATGAGGTTCTCTTGCCAAGTTGGCATGTGGTCAATGTTGTCTGTGACGGAGTGCTCAGTCATCCAGACTTCCTTGCCTTTGGGTAGTGCCATTTGGGCAACAGGCTTGATGTATTGGAGAGGCATGTGTCCATAAATGTGTCCAGCGAAGATGTCTACCTGCTCGCGACAGGTCTGGTCGTTCAACAGCGCATCGAAATAGTCTTTCCGATATCCCAATGGCTCGGCACTGATGATACGCACACCGTTGTATGTCTCACGGTCAAGCATGTGGGCATAATTCTTAATCAGATTGACCTGATCCTGTGGTTCATAGAGACAGCCGGAATAGTTGACCCACCAGTCAGGCTCGTTTTGAATAGATACGGCGTCAACATCAACACCATGGTCATGCATCCACTTCAGGAAGGTGTTGAACCAAGGGAAGAACTTCTCGTAGCAGTCCTCGCGCAGCTTACCTTTCTGATAGCCCTGGTCTTCAGCATTACCACCCTGGGCAGTGCCATTGGTCTTGTACTCACCAGGAGGAGACCAAGGAGTACCGAAAACAATACCGCCACGATTCTTACAAATCTTAACTGAAGGCAGCGAACCATTCCAGTCGTAGTCGCCCCAGTTGTCGCCAGTGAAACTTGGTGAGATTTCCATACGCATGATGTTCAATCCAATCTTTGACTTGTGACCATAGAGCTTGCTCACACAAGCGTTGTCTGTACCAAACGGTTTCATGGCACCGTCACAGCAGGCACCACCGAAGCCCGTGACAGTCTGCTTCTTGGTGGAATACACTTTTAAAGATGTACGGGGAGGGGCTGCGTGAACAGCAGCAACAGCTACCAGTACCATCATGATAGAAGTAAATAATCTTTTCATAGACGTTTGTAATTAGTTGTAATTTTTACACGTTTTACTATTGTATGGCGCAAAGGTACAAAAAAAAGAGTATCAACCCAAAAGTCTTGAGACTTTTTGTGAAGCATGTCGCAGAGTTGATACATGAGGTAAAGAATATGAGACAATTGCTTCTTGCTATTATAAATTAATATGAGTATCTTTGCACCATAATAAATGGATAATAACAACCAAACAATTACTAACAACAATGAAAAAGACATTTATTGTAGCTTTATTATTGACTATTCTGCCTGCCCTCAAGATGCAGGCAGCTGTAGATCCTAACTTCTACATCTTCCTTTGTTTTGGACAATCTAACATGGAGGGCAATGCCCGTCCAGAAGCTGCCGACTTGGCAAGCCCAGGCCCTCGTTTCCTGTTGATGCCCGCCGTAGACTTCCCTGATAAGGGTCGTAAGAAGGGTGAGTGGTGTGAGGCTTCGGCTCCTTTGTGTCGTCCTAATACTGGTCTGACTCCTGCCGACTGGTTCGGTCGTACGCTGGTGGCTTCGCTGCCTAACAACATCAAGATTGGTGTTATCCATGTGGCTATCGGTGGTATTGATATCAAGGGTTTCCTGCCCGATAGCATCAAGGAGTATGCTGAGAAGAAGGCTCCAGGTTGGATGAAGGGTATGCTGGCCGCTTACGACAACAACCCCTACAAGCGTCTGGTAGAGTTAGCTAAGAAGGCCCAGAAGGACGGTGTCATCAAGGGTATCCTGATGCACCAGGGTGAGACCAACACCGGTGACCCCAAATGGGCTGGCATGGTGAAGCAGGTGTATGACAACCTCTGCAGTGACCTGCAGCTGAAGCCCGAGGAGGTGAACCTCTATGTAGGTAACATCGTTCAGGCTGGTGGCAAGGGTGTCTGCATCGGTTGCAAGAAGCAGATTGACGAACTGCCACAGACCATTCATACCTGTCAGGTGATTTCTTCTGACGACTGTTCGAACGGTCCTGACCGTCTGCACTTCGATGCCGCTGGCTATCGTGAGTTGGGTTGCCGCTATGGTGAGGCTGTTGCCCGCCACCTTGGCTTTGAACCCAAGCGTCCAGCCAACCTGCCTGTGGCTAAGAAGATTGAGATTCCTGCTGATGCAGTGACTGTAGAGAATGCCATCCCTGGCAATGAGTTCCCGAAGATTGACAAGCAGCGTCGTGCCTACTTCCGCATTCAGGCTCCTCAGGCCAAGAAGGTCGTTGTAGATATCTGCAGTAAGAAGTACGACATGGAGCCCGACGGTAAGGGTGGCTTCATGGCTGTGACTGATCCTCTGCCTGTTGGCTTCCACTATTACTTCATGAATATTGATGGTGTGAACTTCATCGATCCTGCCAGTGAGACCTACTTCGGTTGCAACCGCGAGGCCGGTGGTTTGGAAGTTCCCGAAGGTCCCGAGGGTGACTACTACCGTCCACAGCAGGGCATCGCTCATGGTCAGGTGCGTAGCATCTACTATCACAGTCCCAACTCAAAGTTTGGCGAGTGGCGTCACGCCTTAGTATATACTCCTGCTGAATATGAGAAGGGTAAGAAGAAGTACCCTGTGCTGTATCTGCAGCATGGTATGGGTGAGGGCGAGACCAGCTGGATGTTGCAGGGTAAGATGCAGCACATCATGGATAACGCCATTGCCAAGGGCGAGGCTGTTCCTATGATTGTTGTCATGGAGAGCGGTGACATCAAGCAGCCCTTCGGTGGCGGTAATAACCGTCAGGGCATGAGCGACTATGGCGCTTCGTTCTATCCTGTACTGCTCAACGACCTGATTCCTTATATTGATGCCAACTTCCGCACGAAGGCTGACCGTGAGAACCGTGCTATGGCCGGTCTGTCATGGGGTGGTCACCAGACCTTCGACATCGTGCTGAACAATATGGATAAGTTTGCATGGATGGGTACCTTCAGCGGTGCTATCTTCGGTCTCGACGTGAAGACCGCCTACAATGGTGTCTTTGCAAACGCTGAGGAGTTCAACAAGAAGATGCACTACTTCTATATGAACTGGGGTACTGAGGACTTCATCAAGAGTCAGCCCATCGTAGACGGTCTCCGTCAGTTAGGCATCAAGGTTGATGCTTCTGTCTCTGAGGGTACTGGTCACGAGTTCCTGACTTGGCGTCGCGGTCTCCATGAGTTCATTCCCCATCTGTTTAAATAATGCATAATTCATAATGCATAATTCATAATTATTTGATAATGCGAATTAAGAATATTCTATTGACTTTAGTGGCATTCATGGCAATCCCCATGAATGCTACTGAGCGCTTTGTAACCTACACAGAGCAGGGTGGGGCACTGTCATTGGCTGGTGCCACGATTGGTTATAGTGACCAGGAACCTAAGGCGGTGCAGATAGCTGCCGCCAACCTGCAACAGGACTTTGCTCGCGTGATGGGGTTCACCCCCGTCAAGAGTGATGCGCCCACCATCCTGATTGGAACTGTGGGGCATAACAGCCGTATCGACCAACTGGTGAAGCAGAAGGTGTTGAAGGACCTGAAAGGCAAGCGCGAGAAATACATCATAACGACTATCGATGGTCAGCTGGTGATTGCTGGTAGTGACCGTCGTGGTACGGTCTATGGTATCTATGAGCTGAGCCAACAGATGGGTGTGTCACCTTGGTACTGGTGGATGGATGTGCCCGTACTGAAGCGTAACTATGTCGGTGTGCTACCCGGCACATATACCGATGGCGAGCCCGCTGTGGAGTTCCGTGGCTTGTTCCTCAACGACGAGGCTCCCTGTCTGACCTCGTGGGTAAAGAATACCTTCGGTACAGACTATGGTGACCACCGCTTCTATGCCAAGGTCTTCGAGTTGATTCTGCGTTTGAAGGGTAATATGATGTGGCCTGCCATGTGGGGCTGGGCATTCTATGCTGACGACCCAGAGAATCTGAAGACGGCAGACGAGATGGGTATCATCATGGGAACCTCTCATCACGAGCCAATGGCACGTAACCACCAAGAGTATGCCCGTCATCGCAAAGAGTGGGGCGCCTGGAACTATCAGACCAATCAGGCTAAGCTCGACCAGTTCTTCCGTGAGGGTATTGAGCGCATGAAGGGTACTGAGGATATGGTAACCATCGGTATGCGTGGCGACGGTGACGAGGCGATGAGTGACAAGGCTGATACCCAACTCATGGAGCGCATCATCAACAACCAGCGTAAGATTATCAAGGAGGTGACGGGAAAGCCAGCCAACAAGACCACGCAGGTGTGGGCACTCTATAAGGAGGTGCAAGACTATTATGATGCCGGACTTCGTGTACCTGACGACGTGATGATTTTGATTAGTGACGATAACTGGGGCGACATCCGTCGTGTGCCGACTGCTGCAGAACGTGCTCGTAAGGGCGGTTGGGGCATCTACTATCATGTGGACTATGTCGGTGCACCCCGTAATACCAAGTGGTTGAACGTAACCCAGACCCAGCAGATGTTTGAACAGCTGTCGCTGGCCTATGACCACGGCATTCAGCGTATGTGGATTCTGAATGTAGGCGACCTGAAGCCCATGGAGTATCCTATCCAACTGTTTATGGATATGGCATGGAATCCCAAAGAATATACCCAGCAGAATGTTACCGAGCATACCAAGCGCTTCTTCCGCGAAGTACTCGGCGGGGGAACCGCCGAGCGCACTATCGCTGAGGTGGCTGCCGTGTACAACCGCAATTGCCAGTATATGGCACGTGTGACCCCAGAGATGCTGGATAGCCATACCTATAACCTCGCTACTGGTGAGTGGCGTAAGGTGGCTGATGACTATGCTCGTCTGGAACGTGAGGCACTTCGCCTGTTGCCAGAAATTCCTGCAGCTGCCGTCGATGCCTATCGTCAGAGTGTACTCTTCCCTGTACAGGCGATGGCGAACCTCTATGATATGTACTATGCACAGGCCATGAATCAACATCTTGCCAGTCTCGGTTTGCCCGATGCAAACCTCTGGGCTGAGCGCGTCAAGGACTGCTTCCGCCGCGACTCGCTGCTCTGTCATGACTATAACAAGGTGATGGCCGGTGGCAAGTGGGACGGCATGATGACTCAGAAACATATCGGCTATCGTTCATGGAACGATAACTTCCCCAAGGATATGCTGCCTAAGACCGCCACAGTTCCCGTAGATTTATCTGCGGGCGGCTACACCTTCAGCGCCGTTCATGGCTATGTGGCTATGGAGGCTGAGCACTTCTATAGCAGCAAGACTGCCGAGGGTACTGAGTGGAGCATCTATCCTGACTATGGTCGTACGCGTAGTGCCGTAGCGCTGACTCCTTATACGAAACCTGTCGATGGCGCTTCGCTGACCTATCGCTTTGCACTGCCAGCCAATGCACCGGCAGAGGTGACAGTACATGTGGTGGTGAAGTCGACGCTCGACTTCCTGAATGTCGGTGGTCATGAGTATACCGTCAGCCTCGACGGCTCGGAACCACAGGTGGTAAACTTCAACAAGACACTCGTAGACCGTCAGCCCTATATGTATTCTGAGTTCTATCCCGCTGTAGCCCGCCGCATCGTGGAGAAGACCGTCACGCTACCCGTCAGTCAGAAGGACTTCCATGAGCTGACCATCGTGCCTCGTCATCCTGGCATTGTCTTCGAGAAGATTGTTGTAGACTTTGGTGGCTATCAGCCACAGTATCTTTTCGGCGAAGAAAGTCCGGTGAAACGTTGAACATTGAACGTTGAACGTTGAACATTGAACATTGAACGTTGAACATTGAACATTGAACATTGAACGTTGAACATTGAACATTGAACGTTGAACATTGAACATTGAACGTTGAACATTGAACGATGAACATGAAGAAACTATTTATTATATTTGCTGTGACATGTAGCCTGTCGGCTGCTGCCCAGCAGTTGCCGTATAAAAATCCGAATCTGTCGGCTAACGAACGTGCCAAGGATTTGTGTGGTCGTCTGACATTAGAGGAGAAGGCGATGCTGATGTTGGACGAGAGTCCTGCCATTCCCCGCTTGGGTATCAAGAAGTTCTTCTGGTGGAGTGAGGCGTTGCATGGTGCTGCCAATATGGGTAATGTCACTGTATTCCCAGAACCAGTAGCTATGGCATCGTCGTTTAATCCCGCCTTGCTGTATAAGTGCTTCGACATCGCCTCCACCGAGTTCCGTGCACAATATAACCACCGCCTCTATGATTTGGGTGGTGAGGATATGAAGATGCGCAGTCTGTCGGTATGGACACCCAACGTCAACATCTTCCGTGACCCCCGTTGGGGCAGAGGACAGGAGACCTATGGTGAAGACCCTTACCTGACCAGTGTGATGGGCGATGCTGTAGTTCGTGGTTTGCAGGGCGACCCGCTGGTTGGCCAAACCGGTCAACACAAATACCGTAAGCTGTGGGCATGTGCCAAACACTATGCCGTACATAGTGGTCCAGAATACACGCGCCACTCGGCCAATCTGACAAATGTGCCGGTGCGTGACTTCTGGGAGACCTATATGCCAGCCTTCAAGCATCTGGTAACCAAGAGTGATGTCCGTGAGGTGATGTGTGCCTACCAGCGTCTGGACGATGATCCCTGCTGTGGCTCTAACCGTCTGTTGCAGCAGATTCTGCGCGATGAGTGGGGCTTTAAATACCTGGTGGTCAGTGACTGTGGCGCTATCAGTGACTTCTATGAGTCTCACAAGAGCTCGTCATCACCCGTTACTGCCTCTGCCAAGGCAACACTGGCTGGTACTGACGTGGAGTGTGGCTATGGCTACGCTTACCGCAGCATCCCCGAGGCTGTGCGTCGTGGACTGATTACCGAGGCAGAGGTCGACAAGCACGTCATCCGACTGTTGGAAGGCCGCTTCGACCTCGGCGAGATGGATGACCCCTCACTCGTGGAGTGGTCGAAGATACCGTATTCGGCTATGAGCACCAAGGAGTCTGCAAAGATTTCCCTCGATATGGCGCGCCAGAGCATTGTGCTGCTGAAAAACCTCCCCAACCCCTCCCAAGGAGGGGCTCCCATACTTCCACTCAATAAAAAAGAACGCATTGCCGTCATCGGTCCCAATGCTGATAACGAACCCATGATGTGGGGTAACTACAACGGTACGCCCAACAAGACCGTGACCATCCTTGACGGCATCAAGGCCAAGGCGAAGAAGGTGTTCTATGCCCAGGGTTGTGACCTGACCTATGACAAAGTGATGGAGTGCCATCTGGCTACGGAGTGTACTGCTCCCGACGGCAAGAAGGGTTTGAAGGGAACCTTCTGGACGAATACTAAGATGGAGGGCAAGCCCTTCACTACGGAATACTATACCAAACCGCTGGCAGTGACCACCAATGGTATGCATGTCTTTGCCGCAAACCTGCCTATTGAGGACTTCTCGGCCAAGTATGAGACGACCTTCGCACCCAAGGAGGCTGGCGAGTATGTGCTGAACGTAGAGGGTACCGGTGAGTTTGAGGTGTTGGTAAATGGTAGTCGCAAGGCGTACCACCGCATCTGGCGTTCTACACCTACCCGTACTGTGCTAAATGCTAAGGCTGGCGAGAAGTACCAGATTGAGGTGCGCTTCAAGACTGTCAAGACCTGGGGCGCAGGCATGAAGATCAATGTGGCTCGTGAGCTGCCTATCGACTATCAGCAGACCATTGCCCAGCTGAAGGGTATCGACAAGGTTATCTTTGTCGGTGGTATTGCTCCCAGCTTAGAGGGTGAGGAGATGCCAGTAGATATCGAAGGTTTCAAAGGTGGTGACCGTACCAATATTGAACTGCCTAAGGTGCAGCGTGAGTTCCTGAAGGCACTGAAGGCTGCAGGCAAGCAGGTCATCTTTGTCAACTGTTCAGGTTCGGCGATTGCACTGGAGCCAGAAGTTCAGACGTGCGACGCCATCGTACAGGCTTGGTATCCTGGTCAGGAGGGTGGCACGGCTGTAGCTGACGTACTCTTCGGTGATGTCAATCCCAGCGGTAAGTTGCCCGTCACCTTCTATAAGCGTAGCGACCAGTTGCCCGACTATGAGGACTACTCCATGAAGGGTCGTACTTATCGTTACTTCAATGATGCCCTGTTCCCCTTCGGCTATGGACTGAGCTATACGACCTTCGAGGTGGGTGAGGCTGCCATTGAATCCGAGGGAACTGGATTCCGCGTGGCGGTAACTGTGAAGAACACGGGTAAGCGTGACGGTACGGAAATCGTACAGGTGTATATCCGCAATACCGCCGACAAAGAAGGTCCGCTGAAGACGCTCCGTGCTTTCAAACGTGTCGATGTCAAGGCAGGACAGACCGTCGCTGAGACGATATCTCTCAGTCGCGAGAGCTTTGAGGGCTGGGATAGCGAGACTAATACCATGCGTGTCAAGCCCGGTAAGTACGAGGTACTGGTGGGTAACAGTTCTATGGACAAGGACCTGCAGCACCTGACCGTTCAAATACAATAATCCAATAATCCATTTAATATGAAAAAACTATTAGTACTCATCTCCGTGGTATGCTCCTTGCCACTGGCGGCACAGGACTACACGCTGTGGTATGACAAACCTGCCGCCCACTGGCTGGAGGCACTGCCTGTCGGTAACTCCCAACTGGGCGCCATGATCTATGGCGGTACCGATACCGAAGAGATACAACTCAACGAAGAAACCTTCTGGAGTGGTTCACCCCATAACAACGACAGTCCTGCTGCCAAGGCCCACCTGCAAGAGGTGCGCGACAGCATCTTTGCCGGTAAGGAGGAAGCTGCCCACAAGATTATCGACCAGTATTTCTTCAAGGGTCCTCACGGCATGCGTTTCCTGCCGGTGGGTAGCGTGAAGCTGTCGTTAGGTCATAAGGATGTGACGGACTACCGTCGCGAACTGAACATCGGTACGGCACTGAATACCACCTCATATATTTATAAAGGTGTGAAGTACGAGCGTACCGTTTTTGCCTCTCTTGCCGACCATGCCGTCATCGTACGACTGACAGCCTCGAAGAAGGGTGCCCTGTCGTTTGGTCTTACCTTCGGAAGTCCATTGGAACACAAGGTGGAGACAGTCGATGGCATGCTGACGGCTACCGTCAAGAATGCAGAGCACGAGGGTATCAAGGGCGGCCTCACTGCCGAGTGCCGTGTGAAGATAGAGACCGATGGCCGCTGTAGTGGTACCAGCGTGAGCGATGCAACGACGGCTACGCTGTATATCGTGGCAGCCACCAACTATATCAATTATCACGATATTAGCGGCAATCCTGCCCAGAAGAATGATGCCACCCTGCTTGCCCTGCAGGGAAGAAGCTACAAGCAGCTGCTGAAAGCCCACCTGCAGAAGTACCATGAGCAGTATGACAGGGTAGAGCTGACGTTAGGACCCGCAGAAAAATCTGCGGGAGTAGTGGCTACTGCTGCGCTGCCTACTGACCAGCGTCTGGCGCGCTTTGACGGCAGCGACTTGGGACTCGTTGCCCTGATGATGCAGTACGGCCGTTACCTGCTGATATCCAGTTCGCAGCCTGGTGGACAGGCTGCCAACCTGCAAGGTGTATGGAATGACAAGGTCTATGCCATGTGGGACTCGAAATACACTATCAATATCAATGCTGAGATGAACTACTGGCCGTCGCTGGTGGGTAACCTCGTCGAAAACCAGGAACCGTTGCTCACCTTGACGCGCGACCTCAGTGAGACGGGTCGTAAGACTGCCCAGGTGATGTATGGCTGTAAGGGTTGGGTGGCTCACCATAATACTGACCTGTGGCGTGTCGCTGGACCTATCGACGGTACCACATGGGGCATGTTCCCCACAGGTGGAGCATGGTTGACGACCCACATCTGGCAGCAGTACCTGTTTACAGGCGATAAGCAGTTGTTGCGCGACTATTACCCCGTGATGAAGGGTGCTGCCGACTTCCTGCTGGACTACCTGGTGGCTCATCCCACCTACGGATGGCTGGTGACAGCACCGACGGTATCGCCAGAGCATGGCCCCATCGGTAAACATACCACGGTGACGGCTGGCTCTACCATGGATAACCAGATTGTCTTCGACGTGCTGAGTCAGACTGCTCAGACCGCTCGTATCCTTGGTGAGGATGCGTCTTACATCAGCCGTCTTACTTCTGCCCTCGCTAAGCTTCCTCCCATGCAGGTAGGTAAGTATGGACAGTTGCAGGAGTGGCTGTGGGACGGTGACGATCCTGTTGACCAGCATCGTCATGTGTCTCACCTCTATGGACTGTATCCCTCTAACCAGATATCGCCGTTTACGCACCCCGACCTGTATACGGCTGCTGCCACCACACTGACGCAGCGTGGTGACCAGGCTACGGGCTGGAGCCTGGGGTGGAAGACCAATCTGTGGGCCCGTCTGTTGGATGGTAACCATGCCTATACGATTATCAAGAATATGCTCCGTATTCTGCCTGACGACAGTAAGATGAGACAGTATCCTGACGGTCGTACTTATCCGAACCTGTTTGATGCCCATCCACCTTTCCAGATTGATGGTAACTTTGGTGTGGCTGCCGGTATCTGTGAGATGCTGTTGCAGAGTCACGACGGTGCGGTACATCTGTTGCCCGCCCTGCCCGACGACTGGCAGCAGGGTAGCGTCAAGGGACTGAGAGCCCGTGGCGGCTTTATCGTGGATGAAGAGTGGAGCGAAGGTAAACTTCGCTCGGTGAGCATCCGTAGTACCATCGGCGGTACGCTGCGCCTGCGTTCGTATGTGCCACTGAAAGGTAAGGGTCTGCGCCCTGCTCAGGGTGGTTGCCCCAATGAACTGTTGGCTCCCGCTACTATCAAGCAGCCGCTGCATTCTCCTGAATTGAAAGAGATGAAGGAGAAGATACTGCCGACCGTCTATGAGTACGACCTCGACACGACACCTGGAAAAACTTATAAGCTGAAGATATGAAAAAAAGACTATTATTGGCAGCTGCATGGCTGCTGACAACAGCCTGTTGGGCACAGCAGGTGAAGGTGGAATTTATGACCCCCTCCATTGTCCATATTGTAAAAGGTGAAGCGACATCGTCGCTGGTTGTTATCGCCAAGCCTGAGCAGTTGGACGTCAAGCAGAAAGGGAATACTTGGTCGAGTAGTGTACTCACCGTCAAGCAGGACGCCCAGGGAAACCTAATCTTCCTCACCGCCAAAGGTAAGGTGCTGCTGAGAGAGAAATCGTGTGACGTGATTGAGGCACGTCAGACCTTTACCCTCGACAAGGATGAGGCTATCTACGGTTTGGGAACCATCCAGAACGGTAAGATGAACCGTCGTGGTGAGACAAAGCGTATGGAACAGTCGAACTTAGAGGATTTCCAGAATGTGCTGCAGAGCATCAAGGGCTGGGGGCTCTATTGGGAGAACTATTCACCGACGCTGTTTGAGGATAATGCCAACGGCATGACCTTTGATGCTGAGGTAGGCAAGGGTGTCGACTACTATTTTATGTATGGTGGCAGTGCCGACGGCGTCATCGCCCAGATGCGCTGGCTGACGGGCGATGTGCCGATGTTCCCCTTGTGGACTTACGGCTTCTGGCAGTCTAAGGAGCGCTATAAGACGGCTGCAGAAACAGAGAGCATCGTTGATAAGCACCGTGCCTTGAACGTACCCTTGGATGGTATCATCCAGGACTGGCAGTATTGGGGCTCGAACTACCTGTGGAATGCTATGGACTTCCTGTCAGAGGATTTTGTTAATGGTCCACAGATGATTAAGAACGTACATCGGAAGCATGCCCACTTCATGATTAGCATCTGGGCGAGTTTCGGTCCACAGACCCAGCAGTATCGTGAACTGGCAGAGAAGAATCTGCTGTTGCCTTTCGAGACCTGGCCGCAGAGTGGCCTGTCGCATATTTGGCCCCCACGCAAGGACTATCCATCGGGTGTGAAGGTGTATGATGCCTTCAGTCCTGAGGCTCGTGCCATCTACTGGAAACACTTGAAGCGTCTCTATGACTATGGTACAGATGCCTGGTGGATGGACTCTACCGATCCCGACTTCTTCAATCCAAGAGAGAGTGACTATGCGCACAAAGTATATGGCGGTACCTGGCGCTCACAGCGTAATGCCTTCCCGTTAGAGACGGTGCGTGGCATCTACCAATCACAACGTAAGGATGACCGTGGCAAGCGTATCTTCATCATGACGCGCTCCAGCTATGCTGGTCAGCAGCACTATGGTTCTAATATGTGGAGTGGTGATGTCAACTCATCATGGGACATGCTGCGCAAGCAGGTGCCTGCCGGACTGAGCTTCTCGTTGACGGGTAATCCTAACTTCAATACGGACATTGGTGGCTTCTTCTGCAATGCCTATAACACCCTTGGCCCTGCTTCTGCTCCCCGCAATCCACAGTATCAGGAGTTGTATGTCCGTTGGATGCAGTATGGTCTGTTCTGTCCTGTCTTCCGTAGCCATGGTGCCGACGCTCCCCGTGAGATCTGGCAGTTTGGCAAGAAGGGTGAGCCCGTCTATGATGCTATCGAGAAGCAGATCCGTCTGCGCTACCGTCTGCTACCTTATTTATATAGCACCGCCTGGCAGGTGACCAGCAACAACGACAGCTATATGCGTCCGCTATTTGCCGACTTCGCCCAAGACAAGAAGGTCTGGGATATGACCGACGAGTTTATGTTTGGCCGTAGCATCTTGGCTGCTCCCATCGTCAATCCGCAATATACGGAGGAGAAGATAATCCGTACCGATGCGATGACAGGATGGGACAGACAAGAAGTGAATAGTGAAAAGGGAATAGTGAATAGTGATTTCACTGTACCAAAGACTGCTACGAAGTATCTGCCCAAGGGTGCTACTTGGTATGACTACTGGACAAACAAGCAGTATAATGGTGGACAGCATGTCACTCTTGAGACTTCGTTCGACCGCGTGCCGATGTTCGTGCGTGCTGGTAGCATTCTGCCATTAGGCCCTGAGATGCAGTATGTCGGTGAGAAGAGCTGGGACAACTTGGAGCTGCGCATCTACCCAGGAGCTGATGGTTGTTTTACGCTCTATGAGGACGAAGGCGACAGTTACAACTACGAGAAAGGAGCTTATAGCACGATTGCTTTCCAGTGGAACGACCGCACCCGTACACTGACCATCGCTGACCGTCAGGGAAGCTATCCAGGCATGCTGCAAAGTCGCCAGTTTACCCTGGTATTGCCTGATGGCAAACAGCAGACGGTGCGTTATGATGGTACAAAGCTGACCATTCGATTGTAACAATAAGGAACGGATTGTCCGTTCATGATACATCAGCCAAAGAGTTTGTAACACCAGCAATTGCCGGTGTTACTTTCTTTTTGTAACTTTGCAAACGTAATTATGAGAACTATTAACTAAACAAAAACATCACACAAATGAAACAGACTTTTAAGACCGTTTTGGCCATCGTGTTGGCCATGAACTGTTTAGGTTCTTGGGCACAGTGGGGTGCACCTGCCGATCCCAATCCTACGGTAAAACTGAAGGATGCCTACAAGAATTATTTCTTGATTGGCGTTGCCCTCAACCAGCGCAACGTTAGCGATGACAGCCAGATTGCTCTGGTGAAGAGTGAGTTTAGCAGTATCACTGCCGAGAACGATATGAAGCCCGGTGAGTTGCATCCGAAAGAGGGTGTATGGAACTTCGAGAAGGCCGATAAGATTGCCAACTTCTGCCGTCAGAACGGTATAAAGTTGCGTGGTCACTGCCTCTGCTGGCACTCTCAGTTTGCTGACTGGATGTTCACTGACAAGAAGGGTAAGGAAGTGAAGAAGGAAGTGTTCTATGAGCGCCTGCGCGAGCACATCCACACCGTGGTAAATCGTTATAAGGATGTTGTTTATTGCTGGGACGTAGTGAACGAGGCTATTGAGGACAATCCCCGTCCTTCATTCGCTAACGGTAAGTTCACTCCTGGTAGCCCCTATCGCCAGAGCCGTCACTTCAAGCTCTGCGGTGATGAGTTCATTGCCAAGGCTTTTGAGTTCGCTCGTGAGGCAGACCCCAACGCCCTGTTGTTCTACAACGACTACAACGAGTGTGATCCTGGCAAGCGTGATCGCATCTACGACATGGTAAAGAAGATGAAGGATGCCGGTGTACCCATTGATGGTATCGGTATGCAGGGCCACTACAATGTCTATGGTCCTACAGAGGAAGACATCGACGCTGCTATCACCAAGTATGCAACCATCGTAAAGCATATCCATGTTACAGAGTTGGATATCCGTATGAACACTGAGATGGGTGGTCAGCTGCGCTTCTCTCGCGGTGAGGCCAAGCCTGTTGCAGGCTATATGAACACCCTGCTGACTGATCAGTACAACCGTATCTTCAAGATTTTCCGTAAGCATCATGATGTCATCGATTGTGTAACACTGTGGAACCTCGGTGACCGTGACTCTTGGCTGGGTGTCAACAACCATCCGCTGCCTTTCGACGAGAACTACAAGCCTAAGCAGGCTTACTATGCTATCAAGAACTTCGATGCTAAGCTCGACAATGCTCAGCCTAAGGAAGACTTTGTACCCAATCCCTGCAACCAGCCTGGTCAGCAGTATCCTATGGTGAACAGCGAGGGCTATGCCCGCTTCCGTGTTGAGGCTCCCGATGCTAAATCAGTCATTGTCAGCCTTGGTCTTGGTGGCCGTGGCGGTACGGTACTGCGCAAGGGTAAGGATGGCGTATGGACTGGTACTACCGAAGGTCCGATGGATCCCGGTTTCCACTACTATCACCTGACTATCGATGGTGGCGTGTTCAACGATCCTGGTACCCATAACTACTTCGGCAGCTGCCGTTGGGAGAGTGGTATTGAGATTCCTGCTCCCGACCAGGACTTCTATGCTGAGCGTACTGATATTCCTCATGGCAACATGCAGAAGATTCTGTTCTACTCTCCAAGTCTGGGCAAGATGCAGGAGGCTACCGTCTATCTGCCCAATGGCTATGGTAAGCTGGTAAAGGGTAAGAATGGCAAGCTCACACAGGAGCGCTATCCCGTACTGTACCTGCAGCATGGCTGGGGTGAGAACGAGACCAGCTGGCCTGTACAGGGTAAGGCAGGTCTGATTATGGACAACCTGATTGCCGAGGGTAAGATCAAGCCTTTCATCATCGTGATGGCATACGGTCTGACTAACGATTTCAAGTTCGGTACTATTGGTAAGTTCACTGCCGAGGAGTTCGAGAAGGTACTCGTTGACGAGCTGATTCCTTATGTCGATGCTAACTTCCTGACTAAGTCTGACAAGTGGAACCGTGCTATGGCAGGTCTCTCTATGGGGGGCATGACGACAAAGCTCATCACCCTGCGTCGTCCTGAGGTATTCGGATACTGGGGACTGCTGAGCGGTGGCCAGTACGCTCCAGAGGAGATTAAGGATCCTAAGTGCGTGAAGTACATCTTCGAGGGCTGTGGCTCTAAGGAGAATCCTGATGGTATCAACAAGAGCGTAGAATCTCTGAAGGCTGCTGGCTTTAATGCTGAAGGTCTCATTTCTGAGGGTACTGCTCATGAGTTCCTGACATGGCGTCGTTGCTTGCGCCTGATGGCTCAGAAGCTCTTTAAGTAACTTTGAACATTGAGCTTTGAACATTGAGCTTTGAACATTGAGCTTTGAACATTGAGCTTTGAACTTTGAACATTATAATGTGAGAATGAAGCTAACTATTATATCAACTGTTGTTCTGTGCTTGGCGGCGTCTGCTGCCCAAGCACAGAACCCTATTATTCGCGACCAGTTCACTGCCGACCCTACGGCACGCGTATTTAATAATAAGGTGTACCTGTATCCGTCGCACGACATCCTGCCGCCTGCTGGACAGCGACAGGATTGGTTCTGTATGGAGGACTACCATGTATTCTCTTCAGAGAACCTCACTGACTGGACAGATCACGGAGTGATTGTTACCCAGAATAAAGTACCCTGGGTACGTCCTGACTCTTATTCCATGTGGGCTCCCGACTGTGTGGAACGCAATGGTAAGTACTATTTCTATTTCCCCTCTGCTCCTAAAAGTGGTATGGGCTTCGGTATCGGTGTAGCTATTGCTGACCGTCCTGAGGGACCGTTCATCTGTGAGCCAGAGCCTATCAAGGGTATCAGTGGTATTGACCCCTGTGTGCTCCAGGCTTCTGATGGTAATGCCTACATCTTCTGGGGCGCTGGCCGTTGTGCCAAGCTCAAGCCCAACATGAAGGAGCTTGCTGACGATACACCTAAGGAGAAGGTGAAGTTTGGCAATCGTGAGTTTGAAATGTATGGTGTCAACTGTTTGAAGGGTCTGCCCAGCCGTCAGGCCGAAGGTCCCTTTGCCTTTGAGGCTAACGGTTGGTATTACCTGACCTATCCGTATGTCCGTGAGAATACGGAGGTGCTTGGTTATGCGATGAGTAAGAACCCCATGGGTCCTTATGAGTATAAAGGGCTGATCATGTCCGAGCAGCCTAACGGCTGTTGGACTAATCACCATAGCATCGTCAACTACAAGGGCCAGTGGTACTTGTTCTACCACCACAACTACTTCTCACCGCGTGATGACAAGCGTCGCTCCGCATGTATCGAGAAGCTTTATTTCAACGCCGACGGTACTATCCAGGAAGTCAAGCAGACCATGCGTGGCGTCGGTATTAATAAGGCTACTGAGAAGATAGAGATTGACCGCTACAGCACTGCCAGCAGTGATGTGACGACAGCGCTCATCGATACTGTCAATACCTTCCGCAGCTATCAGGCTACCCTGCCTACCAAAGGCAGCTGGCTGAAGTATAACGATGTAGACTTCGCTCCTGTGAAAGATGCCTATCTTATCGTTAATGCCAAGGCAGCAGGAAATAGTGAGTTCTGCATCCGTGAGAAGAATGCCAAGGGTAAAGTGATTGCACGCATTCCTATGAATGTCGTTAGTCAGATGGGTATGTTCCGTCGTGACCAGAGCAATCAGTGGCTCACGCAGACTGTTAATTTAGAATATGTCCCCAAAGGTGTTACTGATTTGGTGGTCACTTGTGAGGGTGATGCTGCTGTCAGCGTCAACTGGATTCAGTTCAAGAACCGCTATAACTACTTCCAGCCTGTTGCAGCCAATGCACCTGCTGCACAGCCTGATGCCAACGGCTTTATCCGTCGCTGGATGTTGCTGGAGCCCGTTGACTATAATGTACGCTCAAATACTATCCTGACTGAGAGCTATCTGAACGAGAACCTCAACAAGCAGTATTTCAAGGGTCAGTTTGACGATAAGAAGCTGCCTCGCGATGGTGAGAAGGTTACTGCTACAGGCATCACACAGGCTGGTGGTCCAAGAGATACGAGAATGCAGACAGGTCCAGTCCAGACCAAGGAGGTCAAGCAGACCCTGCGCTGGCATGCACTGGAGAGTGAGAGCTATAATGTCAAGGTGTTCCGTTTTGCTGAGGCTAACGGCTGTCAGCCTTATAACTCTCTCTTCTGGGGCGTCACCGTCATCGACTGTCCTGAGGAGATGACCGATGTCCGTCTGGCTATCGGCTCTAATGGTGCCTCTATGTGGTGGCTCAATGGTGAGCGCGTGCTGACACTGGATGGTGACCGCCGTATGGTGGAGGACGACTGCGTATCACAGCGTCTGACACTGAAGAAGGGGCGCAACGTGCTGCGCTTTGCGCTGGTCAACGGTCCTGGCCTGAGTGATCTGTGTGCCCGTTTCATTGACGAGCAAGGAAAGCCAGTGACGGGCTACACCCTAGTGAATAGTGTAAAGTGAATAGTGAAAAGTTTAAAACAGACATTATAACAATGAAAAGAAATAATATAATCAAGGATATTTTATCAGTGAAAATAGTAGCTATACTATTCACTATTCTCTCTTCACTATTCACTAGCCCTGTAAGGGCGCAAATTGGTGCTCCCTATATTCACGATCCCTCGACACTGGCAGAGTGCGACGGCAAGTGGTACACCTTTGGAACGGGTGGGGGAGGCATTATCTCTGACGATGGTTGGTCATGGCACAGTGGTGCAGAGCGCCCTGGTGGCGGTGCTGCGCCCGATGTGTTGAAGATTGGCGACCGCTATCTCTGCATCTATGGTGCTACGGGTGGTGGCCTCTTCGGTGGCCATAATGGTCGCATCCTCACGATGTGGAACAAGACCCTCGATCCGAAGTCACCCGACTTCAAGTGGTCAACAGCTATTGAGGTGGCATCTTCTGACGGTATGGAAGACTGCGATGCCATTGACCCCTGTCTGTTGCTGGATCCTACCACGGGTCGCCTGTGGGCTACCTATGGTACCTACTTTGGTAATATCCGCCTCATTGAGCTTGACCCGAAGACCGGTGAGCGTGTGAAGGGCAACGTAGAGAAGGATGTCGCTATCGACTGTGAGGCCAGCGCCTTGATGTATAAGGATGGCTGGTACTATCTGTTGGGTACTCATGGCACCTGCTGTGATGGTGTTAACTCTACCTATAATATTGTAGTAGGCCGTTCTCGTTCTGTAGAAGGTCCTTATGTAGATAATGTAGGCCGCGACATGTTCCATGGTGGTGGTCGTCTGGTCATCGCCGCTGGTGACCGTTGCGCCGGTGCCGGTCACTTTGGCCGTTACATCGTTGACGAAGGTGTTGAGGTGATGTCATTCCACTGGGAGGCAGACTTCGACATGGGTGGTCGCAGTGTCCTCGCTGTCCGTCCTATCGTATGGAAGAATGGCTGGCCTGTTGCTGGCGAGCGTCTCCGTGAGGGCACCTTCGAGATTGAGTCAGAGCGTCGTGGCTACTCTTTAGAGATGGCTGTCGACTTCGTACGCATCCAGCAGGAGCGTCGTGGTGGCTTTGGTAACCGCAACCAGAATCAGGAGCCCATCAAGCCTGTTCCCAACCAGAAGTTAGAGGATGTCGTCAATACATGGCCTGCCGTTGATGTTCCCGTAGCAGTACGTTGCAGTGACTATATGTTCCGTCCTCATCAGTTGTGGACCATCACTGCTGTTCCTGAGGCAGGTGGCTATGCCAGCAACCCTTATTTCAAGATTACCATTGCTGGTACTGAGCGTGCCCTGACAGCTACTGCCGACAAGGAGTTGGCAACGGTAGCTTATCATGGTGGCAATGAGCAGCTCTGGCGCATTGAACAGCTGACAGACGGCACCTACCGCATCATGCCTAAGCAGATTCCTGGCATGGAGGGTGTCAACACACGCTATTGCCTCTATTCGGCTGCCGACAGTACACCCACGCTGGCCATCTATGACTTTAACAGTGATAACTCTAAGTGGAACTTGAAGCGCTTCGCTAGTGAATAGTGAAAGCGGGCTTCGCCCTAGTGAATAACGAATAGTGAAAATCAAATAAAAATAGTATGAAACGAATTCTTTTCTCTTACCTCTTACCTCTTGCCTCTTCGCTCTGTCTGGCGCAGAACCCCTTTGTGCAGACGTGGTTTACCAGTGACCCTGCACCCATGGTACACAATGGTACCATGTATGTCTATACGGGTCATGATGAGGATAATGCCGACTTCTTCTGGATGCAGGAGTGGCGTGTCTACTCCACCAAGGATATGGTCAACTGGCAGGATCATGGTTCACCCCTGGCCTTGGAGAGCTTCTCTTGGGCTGACGACCGTGCATGGGCCTCACAAACCATCGAGCGTGACGGCAAGTTCTATTGGTATATCTGTGCTCACTCAAAGCTGTCGAATGGTATGGCTATTGGTGTTGCTGTCAGTGACTCTCCTACGGGTCCGTTCCGTGATGCCCTTGGTAAGCCACTCTTTGAGAATGGCTCATGGGACCATATCGATCCTACCGTGATGATTGACGACGATGGTCAGGCCTGGCTGATGTGGGGTAATCCACAGTGCTACTACCTGAAACTCAACCGCGATATGATATCATATAGCGGTGAGTTAGGTCGTCTCGATATGACAGAGGAAGCCTTTGGCGGTCCCATCATGAGTAAGCGCGAGAAAGGTAAGAAGTATAAGGATTCATATGTAGAGGGTCCTTGGCTTCGTAAAGTTGATAGTTCAAAGTTCAAAGTTGAAAGTTCAAAGCAGTACCAGCTGCTTTATGCTGCTGGTGGTGTTCCTGAGCATATCAGCTACAGTACAGCACCACACCCCACAGGTCCTTGGAAGTATGCTGGCGAGATTATGCCGCTGTCAGATACCAAGTCGTTCACGAACCACTGTGGTGTGGCTGACTTCAAGGGTCATTCCTATTTCTTCTACCACACGGGTAAGTTGCCTAATGGTGGCGGCTTTGGTCGTAGCGTAGCAGTGGAGGAGTTCAAGTACAATGCTGATGGCAGCTTCCCCACCATTCTGCCTACCGACGAGGGTGTGAAGCCTATTGCTAAGTTCGACCCCTACCGCAAGGTGGAGGCCGAGACCATGGCTTTCTCTAAGGGCGTGAAGACTGAGCAGAATAACGAGGTTGGCGTTTATGTCAGCGACATCCATAACGGTGATTATATCAAGTTGCAGAACGTACACCTCTGCTACAAGACACCTCGTACCTTCACGGCTCGTGTGGCCAGTGGTCTGCGTGGTGGACAGATAGAGATTCGTCTGGATAGCATCGGCGGACAACTGCTTGGCACACTGGATGTTCCAGGCACTGGCGGTTGGGAGAAGTGGCAGACCATTACTACCGACTTGGCACCCCTTGACAGCTATCCCTCTCGTCTGCATACCCGTGACCTGTATCTGGTCTTCAAGGGACGCAAGGGTCCGAAGCTCTTCAACTTCGACTGGTGGGAGATGGCTGGCCTGGAGCAGGTTAACATGCCACTCTTCCAGACCAAGTACACAGCCGACCCCTCACCATTGGTGATTGGCGACACCTTATTCTTATATACGTCGCACGATGCCTCTCCTGAGGATATCCCCGACGAGAATGAGAAGAACTCTGCCGGTTTCTTCATGTACGACTGGCTGCTGTGGTCAACCACAGATATGGTCAACTGGACGGAGCACGGTGCTGTAGCATCACTGAAAGACTTCTCTTGGCGCTCTCGTGAAAACGGTGCCTGGGCTATCCAGACTGTAGAACTCAACGGCAAGTACTATCTCTATGCTCCCCTGCATGGTCATGGCATTGGTGTCTTGGTGGCTGACTCTCCCTACGGACCCTTCAAGGATCCCCTCGGTGAACCGCTGGTATGGCAGAAGGAGCACTGGGACGATATCGACCCCACCGTCTTTACGGATGACGACGGTCAGGCCTATATGTACTGGGGTAACCCCCATGTCTACTACACTAAGTTGAATAAAGACATGATTTCTACCCAGGGTGACATCTTCGTGCTGAATCCCAAGGATGGCATCATGCGTCCTGTCAAGCAGGAAGGTGCTAAGGCCAACCTCCGCGCACCTTGGAGCGAGAAGGCTACATGGACTGTGAAGAACTATCAGGAAGGTCCGTGGCTCTATAAGCGTAATGGCAAGTACTATCTCAGCTATGCCACGACCTGCTGTCCAGAGGCTTTGGGCTATGCCATGAGTGACAGCCCCACAGGTCCTTGGGAGTGGAAGAACTACATCATGAAGCCCACCCAGCGTGACCGTGGTAACCACCCCGGCATCTGCGACTTCAAGGGACATTCGTATGTCTTTGGTCAGAACTACGACTTGATGCACCTCGATACCTACGAGCATCACGAGCGTCGTACCGTCTCTGCTACGGAGATTACCTATAATGCCGATGGTACTATCCAGGAGGTTCCCTACTGGATGGATCAGAAACCCATGAAGCAGTTGCACTGGCTGAACCCCTACCAGCGTGTAGAGGCTGAGACCATGAACTGGGGCTATGGCCTGAAGTCTGCCAAGATGGGTATTCCCAATACGGGTGTCGTCAAGGATATGCCCGAGTCTACTGGCAAGCGTAACATGTACATCTTCGACATCAACGACGGAGAGTATATCCGTCTGCGTGGTGTTGACTTTGGCAAGGGTGCCAAGCAGTTCAGCATTATTGCTGCCGCTGCCGCTAAGGCTGGTTGCACCGTTACCCTGCGCCTCGACAATGTGAAGGGCGATGTCATTGGTACCGCAACCATCAAGAGTACTGGTTCTGCTGAAAAGTATAAGGCATTTACTGCTAAGGTTAACGGAGCCACTGGCGTTCACGACCTCTACCTCTGCTTCGACAAAGCACAGGGTGATGTACGCCTCGACTATTGGCAGTTTAAGTAAATACTAACTAACTATGAAGAAAACATTATTATCAACAATCGTAATGTGTCTGGCTGCTGTTGGCGCTATGGCACAGCCCGCTGGAGGCTTTGGTGGCTTCCAGGCTCCTCAGGTAAAACTGGAGACCTCGCAGGAGTGGAAGGACGTGAACTATGCAGGCGATGATAAAGCCTATCATACTTGTGACATCTACCTGCCTAAGAAGGCTGCAGCCAGCTATCCTGTTGTTATCCATATCTATGGTAGCGCATGGTTTAGCAATAGCAGCAAGGGTATGGCCGACCTCGGCACCATCGTAAAGACGCTGCTTGATAACGGTTATGCAGTGGTATGTCCGAACCACCGTTCCAGTATGGATGCTGAGTGGCCCGCACAGATTAACGATATCCGTGCCGTCATCCGCTTTGTACGTGGTGAGGCTAAGAAGTATCATTTCGATCCCTCTTTCATTGCTACCAGTGGTTTCTCCAGTGGTGGTCATCTGTCATCTACCGCAGCCACTACCAGTGGCATGAAGACCGCTACGTTTGGTCAGATAACGGTGGACCTGGAAGGTAATCTGGGTGCCTATACCAATCAGCCCAGCACCGTCAATGCAGCCTGCGACTGGTCAGGTCCTGTTGACCTGACAGATATGGATTGTGGCGAGCACATGTCTATGGGAGCCAACAGTCCTGAGGATGTCCTGCTGAAGTCAAAGCTCGACAAGGAACCAGACAAGTATAAGAGCCTCAGCCCTGTGTACTATGTCAACAAGAACAATCCTCCTATCATTATCTTCCATGGTGGACAAGACAAAGTAGTACCAAACTGTCAGGGTAAGAAGTTCTTCGAACTGCTGAAGGCTGCTGGTGTAAAGACTGAGGGTACATTCCCAGAGAACGGCAACCATGGCGGTGCTGAAATGTACACGGAGGAGAACCTACAGAAGATGGTGAAGTTCCTCAATGAAGTGAGAAAACGTTGAACTTTGAACATTGAACATTGAACGTTGAACGTTGGACATTGAACGTTGAACGTTGGACATTGAACAATGAATATTGAATAATATGAAACGACTATTCCTACAACTCCTTGTGCTGACGGCTGCTTTGACGGTCAACGCACAGAATCCTTATCTCCCCTTGTGGGAGCACTTGCCTGACGGCGAGCCTCGTGTGTTTGAGGACCCCGACCACCCAGGTAAGTATCGTGCCTACATCATTGGCTCACACGATGTAACCTATACCGCCTACTGCGGACCCGATATCCGTATGTGGTCGGCTCCTGTTGAGGATCTCAGCCAGTGGCGCGACGAAGGTCCCATCTTTACGTGGTTTGTCAACGGACAGTGGGACACCATGTATGCCCCTGACCTCGTAGAGACTGTCGATAAGGCTACGGGCAAGAAGACCTACTGGCTCTATCCCCACAGTCGTGGCTGGCGCCGTGTGCCCATGGTATGTAAGGGCGACCGTCCTGATGGCCCCTTCACTCCGGTAAACTTGACGGCTGATGGTACGCAGTGTCTTCCTGGCTCGCTCATCGACTTCGACCCGTCAGTATTCATTGAGACCATTACCAATAAGAAGGATAAGGACTTCGACAAGGGCTATCGTGCTTATGTGTTCTACGGCTTCCAGCACTCTACTGCCTGCGAGCTCGACCAGAACACCATGTATTCTAAGCGCGAGGGTACTGAACTCATCGACCCGTTCATTCCTGCCAGCAGTGCCGACGGTCGTCTGCTCGACAAGGCAGGTAGCGAGTATAAAGCACTCTATCAGGGACAGAATCCCCTCGACTTCAACTTCTTTGAGGCTTCTTCTATCCGTCAGGTGGGCAACAAGTATGTGATGGTATTCTCTGGCTACTCTGGTAAGGAGTATGGTCTGGGTAACACCAACTCTGCCCTGCGCTATGCCTTCGGTGACTCTCCCTTAGGTCCTTGGCGTTCAGGTGGCGTATTGGTTGACTCTCGTGGTGTCGTTGTTGGCGAAGATGGTGGTAAGCTCATTACTACCAATGCTGGTCACAATACCCATGGTTCACTGCAGGAAATCAATGGTCAGTGGTATGTCTTCTATCACCGTCCTCCCCGTGGTTTCGGTAATGCCCGTCAGGCTATGGTGGCTCCCGTAAAGATTACATGGGACAAGAAACCCGTTGCCAAGGGTGGTGTTGTGAAGATTACCGGTTACGACCCCTATGCTAAGAATAACGAGTGGGTAGCTGCTGCCGCTGACGGCAACACCTATACTGGTGCCGAGGTGACCAGTGAGGGCTTCCAGATCTTTGGTCTGCCACCTTATAATTATTATAGCGCTGGTCTGGCCTGCTTCATGTATGGTCCTAACAGCAATAACTGGATGCAGGACAACCACGACGTATGGAACAACTCTATGGATCTGGCCGGCATTCAGAATGGCGGCATCATCGGCTTTAAGTACTTCGGCTTCGGTGGTCTTGACAAGGATACCAAGGGCGTAAAGGCCTTCGAGGGTGTCAAGAAGGGCGACAATATCAAGCTGAATATCAATCTGACAACCAGTGGCAAGGGCGCCTTTAAGATTCATGTACTGCTGGACAACCCCTGGAAGGGTGAAGAGGTGGCCGTGATTGATATCCCTGCTAATTTCACTGCTAATAAGGCAGTCACAGTCTCTCATTCTATTCCTGCATTGGAGGGTCTGACTGGTAAGCACGCCATCTACCTCGTAGTAGAGGGTCCTGAGGTGAAGCAGAATGACCAGCAGCGTCCACAGTGGGGCCGTCGTCCACAGGAGCCCCAGCGTCCACAGGGTCTCTTCGACCTCCACGGCATTGGTTTTGCTAAGGATGGCAAGGGTGCACAGCCTGCTTTCGTTCCTGAGGTTACCATCACTGTTGATGGTCAGAAGCTGAACATCCCTGCAAAGCCCATCATGTCGACCAATGCCAACGGCTATACCGAGTGTAACCACTACCAACTCTATGCTCCTATCAAGGCAGGCTCTAAGGTGCAGGCTACTTGTGAGCAGGCTCCTAATGCTGTCAAGTTTGAGATTAGCTCAGTGGTTGCTGGTCGTGCTACGGTAAAGGCTACTTACAAGGGTAAAGAGAAGATTTTCCTGATTAACTAACGCACTTGTAACATCAATATGTTACGAATGATAAATTATGTGGAACGCGCTACAAAGTGCGTTCCACATTTCTTTTGTACCTTTGCAGCCGAAAAATTAACTTAAAACAACAGTAATGAAAAAGACACTAAAACAAAGTCTACTGATGATGGTTGCCAGTATGTTCATACTGCCAGCGTCAGCTCAGTTGTCAACGAACCCGTACAAGTTTTTGGGTAACATCACTACCAGAGGACAGGTAGAGCCAGGTGGTGGCGTTCCAAAGTATTATACACTCTGGAATCAGATAACCTGTGAGAATGAGTCTAAGTGGTCTTCTGTAGAAGGAAGCAGAGGCAACTTCAACTGGAATGGAGCCAATAATGCTTTCAACTATGCTAAGCAGCACAACTTTACCTACAAGTTTCACGCTTTGGTATGGGGTGCCCAGTATCCAAGCTGGTTGGAAAACCTGTCTGCAAGAGAGCGCTTTTCTGCTATGACCAATTGGTTCGATCATGCGAAAGCCCAGTACGAGACGCTGCCCATGATTGATGTAGTCAACGAAGCTATTGGTATGCACCAGCAGGGTAATCCTATGATGAAGGAGACACTCGGTGGTGGCGGTAAGACTGGCTACGACTGGCTGATCAAGGCCTTTGAGATGGCCTATGAGCGCTGGCCGGATGCTATTCTGATTTATAATGACTACAACTCTATCCAGTGGGATATTGATAACTATATTACATTGGTTAAGACCTTGCGCGATGCCGGTGCACCTATTGATGCCTATGGCAACCAGTCGCATGATGTGAATGACATCAGCAAGACAAACTTGGCCAATGCGCTTAAGAAACAGCAAGATGCGCTGAAGATGCCCATGTATATTACTGAGTTGGATATCGATAAGGCTAACGATACTCAGCAGAAGACACAGTATCAGAATGTGCTGCCTACTATGTGGGAACAACCCTATTGTGCAGGTGTTACCCTTTGGGGACATGTGCTTGGTGCCACCTGGGTTGACAACTCTGGTCTTTATAGAAATGGTGTAGAGCGTCCTGCCATGACTTGGATTAAGGAGTATATGCAGACCGATGCTGCCAAGAATGCAGTAGGTCCTTTCTTGAACAACAAGAAAGAGGCTTCTATCTATATCCGTCCTGCTTCTCCGAAAGTAGCCAAGGGTGATGTCCTCCCCATCATGGTACGTGCTAAGATGGCTACCAAGACCATTCAGAAGATTGACCTCTACAGAATATACATCAAGTTCTTCGGGTTCTAAGACCCTGAAGGCTGTGGTAACTGCCACTGATGGCACTACCTACGAGCGTTATGGTGGTTTCCAGGTAACCTCTGGCACAACCAAACGTGAGCCCTATAGTGAGACTGTTCCTTCACTGCCTGGTACTATCTATGCCGGAGATTTTGACAAGGGCGTTTCTGGCGTTTCTTATTCAGGTCTGACGACCACTGTATATAAGTCGCGCGACAGATTTAGCACCACAGTTACCTCTGAAGGTCAGTGGATGGAGTATACTGTTGATGTAGCAGAGGATGGTCTCTATACGCTGGAGGCAGAAGTCGCTTCTACGAAGGCTGGTGGTAGCTTCCACTTGGCTGAATACACTTTCGACAATCTTAAATTCCTCACTGAAATCACCGAGGTTCCCAATACGGGTAGTTCTACTGAGTTCCAGACCGTGCGTTGCCCCGTTGTAGAGTATCTGACAGCTGGTCGTCACGTGCTGACCCTGCTTGTTGATAAAGGTGGCTTCTACATGAAGAACCTGAAGTTCGAACTCCTGCCCACCTTCAATCTGCCAGGAACTGTTGAGGCAGAAGACATGGTGAAGAGTGAGGGTTGCAGCATCGTAGCAACTTCTAACGGCTTTGCACTGGGCAACCTCGCCAACAAGAGTTGGGCTGAATACTCTGTCAAGGTTGTTCAGGCAGGTAAGTATTCTTATGAGCTGAATGCTTCATCAGATGTTACAGGTACTAAGCTCAATATGTACATGGTTGATGCCAATGGTACTGAGCAGAGCTTAGGAATGGTTAAGGTGCCCAATACCGGTAGCAAGGATACTTATCAGGCAAAGACGGGTAATGTCAAAGAAAGCTTGAACGAAGGATTGTATACCCTGCGCATTGTTGGCGGTGGTGGCAATTGCAACATCGATAACATTAAGTTTACCTGCACAGAACCCGTTTCTGGCATTAGCGATGTCCTGGTTGACGACGCTGCAGATGCACCTGCTTATAATCTGATGGGTGTTCCCGTTAATGCAGGTTATCGTGGCGTCGTGATCAAGAACGGTAAGAAGATGCTGAAGTAAATAAGCATAGAAATATATATATCGACCTAAACTTTAGTTGGCCCCTCGCAAACAGTGATGTTTGCGAGGGGCTTTTTTGTGGTATGTCACACTATCGAAAGTAATTGTTACAGAAAAAGTGTACAACGTATACTTTATTTTTGTACCTTTGCACCCAGAATTGATACTAACTTAAATAAAACAAACACAAATGAAGCAATTTTTACTTACAACTATGATGTTATTGTGCGCTGTGATGGGTGCAAAGGCAGAGGTAGACCCTAATTTCCACGTCTATATCTGTTTCGGTCAGTCGAACATGGAGGGTAATGCCCAGTGGGAAGCACAGGACAATGACGTTGATCCACGCTTCCAAATGCTGGCAACCTGCAACTTTAATAGTCCTAAGCGTACCTTGGGCAATTGGTATGTAGCCAAATGTCCTATAGTCAGCCCTGTTGGTAAGCTTGGCCCTTCTGACTACTTTGGTCGTACCATGGTAGCCAACCTGCCCAACCATAAGATTGGCGTTATTGCTGTAGCTATGGGTGGTAGTCCTATCGAGATGTTCGATAAGGACAAGTACCAGCAGAAGTATCAGGATAACTATAATGAGTGGTGGGCTCAGATTGCAAGAAACTACTATGGTGAGAATCCTTATGGTCGCATCATCGAGATGGCCAAGAAGGCTCAGGAGGTAGGTGTCATCAAGGGCATCCTGCTGCATCAGGGCTGCTCAAACTGTGGCGACCCCAACTGGCCCAACATGGTGAAGAAGATTTATAACGACATGCTGAAAGACCTCGGTCTGCAGGCTGCTGACGTTCCCCTCTTTGTGGGCGAGGTAGAGTATAAGGGTGAGGCTGCTCAGAGCGGTGGCTGCGAAGGCCATAACGTACAGGTTGACCGCATCCCTGAGGTGATTCCTACTGGTTATGTAGTATCTGCTAAGGGTCTTCCTGGTAATGGTGTTGACCCCTGGCACTTCTCTGCCGCAGGCTATCGTGTTCTTGGCAAGCGCTATGCTCAGCAGGCACTGAGAGTCATCTATGATATAGATCCTGAGATTAATGACCCCTATATCACCGTTACTGAAAAGGAAATCGACCAGCGTATTACTGATATCAATTTGCTAAAGAGCACTCCTTTCGCCATCGTTAACGAGGCAGAGGGTAAGGCTTTCTATGGCACATTCGGTAAGCATCTGGGCTATGCTGATTATAAGACAGCCTTCAAAGAGACCCGTTCTGGCTACCTCTTTAAGCAGGGTAAGGGCTCTGGCGGTGTCAAGCTGAAGCTCCTCACTCCTGATGGCAAAGACTATCAGGTGGATGGCGCTGCTGGTTATCTGAATACACAGGTCGTTGATGGTAATTGCTGCTTCATTTCTAGCAATATGAACGGCCAAAACGGTCAGGACCTTGCAAAGGGCGCTATTTGGGCCATTGAGTATGTTGACGGCAAGGGTTTCTCTATCAAGAATGTGGGTACTGGCAAGTATCTGAAGGATCCTAATTCGCCAGCTAAGTATGACGAGCCTACCTACTTCACCCTCTGCACGCTGAAGGAAAAGACAACGGGTATTGATGAAGTCAGAAGTCTGAAATCAGAGGGTAGAAGTGGTGTCTATACCCTCGATGGTCGCAAGGTTAACGCAGACAATCTGCGTCCAGGCTTATATATATTAAATGGTAAAAAGGTTGTTGTAAAGTGAGTAGATAGCTTATCTCACCTCTGTATTAGCTATTCCCAGCAACGAGACAGCTGTACTTGAATCTGTATCAGCTGTTCTCGCCGCTGGGAATAGCTGTCTTTCTAAAGGTTCCCCCATTCCCCCTTCCCCTTTGTGCATCGGCATTCTGGACGATTTGTGGGGAATCTCATCATTTAATTGAATTGTCCGCCGCTAGAGTACAATAGAAAGTTACGATGTAAATGAAATGCTGTTCTGTAAAATCAGTTGCTGATGACTAGTACAACAATAGATGTGCTTGCCGGAGAAATCGAAAAATCTGGCGACATCCAGTCTCATGAAACGGATATGCACGAAGACTTCTTCGATGATGAAGAGGAATTCTGACGATTAGCGAACATACAAAACACTACTAAGTTGTAACATTTGTTACATATAGCAAAGTCCGCGACACATGACGTAAGGTCG
>OMXL01000076.1 GCA_900314985.1 uncultured Prevotellaceae bacterium
GAATATTAAAATTCCTTAATTGTGGACCGCTGTTTGGTGGTTGTATAAGGTTTTTTCGTATCTTTGCCTATTATAATGACCAATTCTATACGCATGAATATACGACTGTTTGTTGCCTTCTTGATTCTGCTGTTGGCCGTTCCTGCACAAGGACAACAGAGGCGTGCCGCCAAGGCGCAGCGTGCCAAGAAAACGCAGCGTGTCCAGAAGATTACTCTTGAGGAGCAAATGCGCCAAGAGAAGCTGGAGCGTATGAAGTCGGCCATGCAGAAAGTGATGATTATCGACAGCATGGTGGTCGATAAGGAACATTTCCTTCAGTATTACAAGCTCAGTCCTGAGACGGGCTCCATCAGCGATGGCGACGAGTTCTTCCATATCAAGGAGCACGATGGCTATTTCGTGCATATCAACGAGATAGGCAACAAGTGCTATTACTCGCAACAAGTGACCGACTCCACGAGCAACCTCTTCTTCAGAGAGTCTGCCAATACAGAGTGGTCCAACCCCACGCCGCTGGTCGGCATCAACGACGACCACCAGTTCCGTCATGTCAACTATCCCTACATGATGGGCGACGGCACCACTTTCTATTTTGCCGCTGACGGTGACGAAGAGGGTCTGGGCGGTTACGATATCTATATGACCACCTACGACGAAGAGGACAACCGTTTCCTGCGTCCTGTCAACATTGGCCTGCCCTTCAATTCTGCAGCCAACGACTACCTGTATGTCATCGACGAATACGCCAATCTGGGCTGGTTTGCCTCAGACCGCAACCAAGAGGAAGGCAAGGTGTGCATCTACATCTTCGTACCCTCGGAGATGCGCCTCACCTACAACATCGACGATTATACGCCAGAAGAAATCGACGGTTTGGCACAAATCAGCAGCATCGCCGATACGTGGTACGACGAAGAGCAATACAGCCTGGCCATCCATCGCCTGGAAGATATCAGGAAGGGCCAGCACGACAAGGACAATTCCTCGAATATCAGGTTTGTCATCAATGACGACCTCACATATCACCAGATTTCCGACTTCAAACTGCCTGAGAACATCCTGCGCTACCAGCAACTCATGCGTCTGCGCAATCGACAGAACACGCTCAACAAGTCGCTCGAAAGGACTCGTATGGTCTATGCCATGTCAGGTAAGGAAGTACAGAGGAACCTGCGCGAGAGCATCCTCTCTGACGAGCAAGAGGTGCTGACGCTGCATCAGGCGACCCATCTTTTAGAGAAAACAATTAGAAATACCGAAAATACTTTTCTAACTAAAAACAAGTAATACTATGGCAAAAAAACATTTCCCCGAATCTGAGCTTATCATCAATGGTGACGGCTCATGTTTCCACCTTCATCTGAAGCCAGAATTTCTGGCCGACAAGGTGATTCTCGTAGGCGACCCTGCACGTGTAAATACAGTTGCTGCCCACTTCGACAGCATCGAGCACGAGGTATCTTCTCGTGAGTTCCACACCATCACAGGTATGTATAAAGGCAAGCGCATCACCTGCCAGTCTCATGGTATCGGCTGCGACAACATCGACATCGTGGTCAACGAGCTCGACACGCTGGCCAATATCGACTACAACACCCGTGAGGAGAAGCCCGAACACCGTTCGCTGACCATGGTGCGCATCGGCACCTGCGGTGGTTTGCAACCCTTCACCCCCACTGGCTCGTTCATCGCCTCTGTCAAGAGCATCGGCTTTGATGGCCTGCTGAATTTCTATGCCGGACGCAACGAGGTCTGCGACCTGAAGATGGAGGAGGCCTTCAAGAAGCACATGGACTGGAATCCCATCAAGGGCGCTCCCTATGTTGCTGTGGCCGACCGCGAACTCATCGACCGCATTGCTGCCGACGACATGGTCAAGGGCTATACCGTAGCCTGCGGCGGCTTCTATGGTCCTCAGGGCCGTCAGTTACGCGCTGCCGTTGGCGATCCTGACCAGAACAAGAAGATTGAAGCCTTTGAATACGAAGGCATGAAGATCTGTAACTTCGAGATGGAGTCTTCTGCACTCGCTGGTCTCGCATCCCTGCTGGGTCACCACGCTATGACCTGCTGCATGGTCATTGCCAACCGCTATGCCCAGAAGATGAATACCGATTACAAGAGCTCCATCGATACCATCATCCAGAAAGTTCTTGACCGCATCTAAATGAACGATACAATTTGCGCATTGGCCACCGCTCTAGGTGGTGCATTAGGAATCATAAGAATCTCAGGAGCCCAGTCTCTTGAGATTCTTTCTCGTATATTCTCCAAGGACCTCACCCAGGCTCCCGCCAACACCATCCACTACGGCCACATCGTGGCCACTACTCCCGTCGGTTCAGCCACTACTCCCGCTGGTTTTCCAGCGGGTCCTATTGACGAGGTCCTCGTCAGCGTCTTCCGCGCTCCCCACAGCTACACCGGCGAAGACAGCGCAGAAATCAGCTGTCACGGCTCCCGCTATATATTAAATAAGGTGTTGGAACTGCTGGTGCAGAACGGCTGTCGCATGGCTAAACCAGGCGAATACACCATGCGAGCCTACCTGAACGGCAAGATGGACCTCTCGCAGGCCGAAGCCGTGGCCGACCTCATCGCATCGTCCAACCAAGCCACCCACCAGCTGGCTATGTCGCAACTGCGTGGTGGCATCTCCACCCAACTCTCATCGTTGCGCGAACAACTGCTGAAGCTCACCTCCTTGCTCGAGTTAGAGCTCGACTTCTCCGACCACGAAGACCTCGAATTTGCCAACCGCACAGAGTTAACAGACATTGCGAATAAAATTAACAAACACATAGCCAGGCTCTCCCAATCCTTCAAACTGGGACAAGCCATCAAACAAGGTATACCCGTAGCTATTGTAGGCAAGACCAACGTAGGCAAATCCACCCTACTCAATCGCCTGCTTCACGACGATCGCGCCATTGTCTCCGATATCCATGGAACTACGCGCGACACCATTGAAGATACCATCGATTTGCAGGGCATCACCTTCCGCTTCATCGACACGGCAGGCATTCGTCAAACCTCCGACCAGGTAGAACAGATAGGTATTGAGCGCACTTACGCAGCCATTAACAAAGCTAGAATCGTCATTTGGATGGTCGACGAAGAGCCATCGCAAGAAGAATTAAGCAAAATAGAAACGTTCACTGAAAATAAGAAACTTATCATTGTAAGAAACAAGATAGACAAGGCGGAAAACAAACCATTTACATTAGTTAAATATCCTTTAATCGAGATTTCCGCCAAGCACAACCAGAATATCGACCTACTCGAACAGTCCATCTACCAAGCAGCAGACATCCCTGCCCTCTCCGACTCTGATATCATCATCACCAATGCCCGTCATTACGATGCCCTCATCCGTGCCCGACAGGCCATTCAGCGAGTCGTCAATGGTCTGCAACAACAGCTCAGCGGCGACCTCCTCAGCGAAGACCTCCGCCAAGCTCTCGACATCCTTTCCGAAATCACTGGTGGTCAAATAACCCCTAACGAAGTATTAGGAAATATCTTTAAAAACTTCTGCGTGGGTAAATAGGTTTTAGCGTACTGATTATTAGATAGTGACAACCGAAAGTACGAAAAACAGGGGGTAAAAAGTACAGACTTGTCCGTAATCGTAAAAAATGCCCCAAACGATGGAGTCAACCAAACAAAAACAAGGTTTAATCGTTGTTTTTGCAATTATTTTACAATGTTTTTAGTCTTTATCTTTGCATTTACAATTTTTATTTATATCTTTGCAACCGAAATACATAAGACTTTGATAATATGTGGACAGAACTTAGTGATACAGCCATATTGAACAAGCTTGGGACGAGGCTAAAAGCTTCTCGTATATCAAGTGGTCTTAAACAGCAGGCAAGGCAAGCAGGTAAAGCGTGTAAGAACAAAGAAAGATTAAGCAATGGAAGAAATACCAGTTATACAGATATACCTGTGGGGCAACCTTGTGGGAGCCATGTCGTGGGATGATGAAAGGGGCTTTGCAGACTTTCAGTATGATGACCGTTTTCGCAGGTCTGGCTTGGATATCTCCCCACTAATGATGCCATTGGCAAGAACCCGTGGTGTCGTCTCATTCCCCACCAATGCAAGAACGAAGTGCTTCAGCGGTCTTCCTGGTTTGATAGCTGATGCCCTCCCCGATAAGTTTGGTAGCCAACTTATCACGGAATGGTTCGCCCAGCAAGGTAAAACGGAGAGTATGATTACTCCACTCGATCGTCTATGCTACGTTGGTAAACGAGCCATGGGTGCTCTGGAGTTTGTGCCTGCTGCCAATGTGGAGGGCGTAAACGAATCGACAGAAATCTATATACGCGAACTGATGGCATTATCTGATTCAATCTTCAAAGAACGAAGTAGGTTTCAGGAACTCATTCGCCAGAACGACAAGTCCATTCTCGACATCCTTAAAGTGGGAACGTCTGCAGGTGGTGCGAAGCCAAAGGCAATTATTGCCTACAAAGAAGAAACAGGAGAAGTGCGTTCTGGTCAGGTTCCAGCACCAGAAGGATTTTCATATTGGCTATTGAAGTTCGACGGAGGCACTTATAGTGAGCATAATGAGATAACCGATAATCCGCAAGGTATCGGAAACATAGAATATGCCTACTACAAGATGGCTACTGCCTGCGGCATCACCATGTCGGAGTGTCGTCTATTGCCTGAAGGTGACTGCAACCACTTCATGACACGCCGTTTCGACCGAACACCAACGGGTGAGAAAATCCATATGCAGACGGCAGCTGGTATTGCTCATATGGACAGAGACGTGCGCCATTCATACGAAGAATTGTTTGGCGTATTGCGACGACTGGGATTGAACTATAAGGACTTCGAGCAACTGTATCGCCGCATGGTGTTCAACGTCATTGCACGCAACCACGATGACCACACCAAGAACTTCTCCTTCCTGATGGATAAGGCTGGAAAATGGTCGTTTGCCCCAGCTTATGACTTATGCTATTCATACAATCCTGCAGGCAGATGGACAAGCCGTCAC
>OMXL01000039.1 GCA_900314985.1 uncultured Prevotellaceae bacterium
ATGGATGCCTTCGGTACAGCTCACCGCAAGCACGCTTCTACTGCTGTTATCGCCGACTACTTCGACGCTGACAACAAGATGCTGGGTCTGCTGATGGAGAAGGAGGTTCAGGCTGTTGACAATGTACTGTCTAACATCAAGCGTCCTTTCGTTGCCATCATGGGTGGTTCTAAGGTATCTTCTAAGATTGGTATCATCGAGAACCTGCTCGGTAAGGTTGATAAGCTCATCCTCTGCGGTGGTATGACCTACACCTTCGCTAAGGCTCACAACGGTGAGATCGGTGATTCTATCGTTGAGCTCGACAAGCTGGATGTCGCTCTGGGTGTTGAGGAGCTGGCTAAGAAGAACGGCGTAGAGCTGGTTCTGGGCAGCGACTGCACAGCTACCAACGGTCTCGACTTCGGTACCATGACTGTCAAGGAGGGTGCTGAGATCATCACCTGCCCCGCCAACAAGGTTCCCGCTGGTTTCGAGGGTGTTGACGCTGGTCCTGAGAGCCAGAAGGCATTCGCTGAGGCTATCAAGGGTGCTAAGACCATTCTGTGGAACGGTCCTGCTGGTGTATTCGAGTGCGACGCTTTCACCGCTGGTTCACGTGCCATCGGCGACGCTATCGCTGAGGCTACCAAGAATGGTGCCTTCTCTCTGATTGGTGGTGGCGACTCTGTAGCTTGTGTCAACAAGTTCGGTCTGGCTGATCAGGTTTCTTACATCTCTACTGGTGGTGGCGCTCTGCTCGAGGCCATCGAGGGTAAGGTGCTTCCTGGTGTAGCAGCTATCAAAGGCGAGTAATTAAACGTTGAACATTGAACGTTGAACATTGAACGTTGAACATTGAACGTTGAACATTGAACGTTGAACGTTGAAAAGATGAAACATCTTTTTATGACCATAGCGATGGCCGCAGCGTTAACCGCCTGCGGCCATCGTGCTTCTACAGACAGCGGTGTGGATGCTGATTCCGTCAGCATCGACAGCACAGCAGTTGCCAACGAGACAGCCCTGCTGAAGACTGACAGCATCGGCATTGAGCTGACAGATACGATGGTGGAGGTACGCGTCAGCGTGGACTGGCCTGTAGCGGGCAACGACACGCTACTGCAAGGCATCCGCCAATACATCCTGAAGCAGCTGGGCATTAAGAAGTGTACTGATATCAAGGCTGAGATCAAGAAGGTGGCCAAGACACAGTATCATGAACTGAAGACCCAGTGGCAGGAAGACCGCGAATGTCGAGGGGAGGATATGGGTATGATCTACAGCAGTTACCAGCGCATCTCTGTCGATGAGGAGAGCGACACCTACGTCACCTATTCTTATTGTACGGAGGGCTTCACGGGTGGTGCCCACGGCTATGCCACCGCTACAGGTATTACCATCAGCAAGGCTACTGGTAAGGAGATTGGCTATGAGTCGGAGTACAATGCGAACACAATGACGTTCAGCATCAAGCACCAGAACCTGTTCCGCAGCACCAAGAGTGCAGGGCTTTACAAACTCATCAAAGAGGGTGTGAAAGACTACTTCTCTGACCTTGAGGACCACCGAATCAGCGACGAGGAGCTGGCCGACGTGCTGCAGAATGTGCCAGACGTCAACCACATTCCTGTACCGCAGTTCCC
The DNA here is from genome assembly GCA_900314985.1 of uncultured Prevotellaceae bacterium. GTDB lineage: Bacteria > Bacteroidota > Bacteroidia > Bacteroidales > Bacteroidaceae > Prevotella. The sequence continues at coordinate 1,626 of OMXL01000039.1, forward strand.
ACCAACATTCACTAAGAATGGTCTCGTATTCCTCTATCAGCAGTATGAGATTGGTCCTTACGCTGTCGGAATGCCTAACTTCTGCATTCCTTACAAGAAGGTGCTACCCTACCTTACTGAAGAGGCAGCAGCACTTGTAGAGTGAGGAAAGAGGAAAGAGAAAAGCTCGCTACCGAAGGGGTAACGAGCTTCTCTTATTTTATTTACCGGAATCGATGAGCCACTTGCCATCTTCGGTCTTCGTGAGCTTCATCTTGTCCTCCTTGGTGTCACCATTGCCGTAGGTTATCTTATAAGGAACGACGGCGGTATTCTCCTCGATGGCAGCAGCACCGACCTCATAGTCTTTGATGCCCTGCTTCTCTTCCATCTCCTTATCCATCTTCTCCTTGACAAGGGCCACCAGCTGTGCCTTATCCTCATCGCTCTTCACTTTCTTGAAGGTCATCATGTTGATATAGCCCTCATAGTCTTTGTCGATGATGCACTTGATAGCTTTGGTCACAGTACCTTCCGGCGTATTCGTATCAGCGGAACTACATGAGCACAGCGTCAGCACAAACAGGCAGACAGCTGCAAAAGATAATAATTTCTTCATTGTTCTGTTGGTTTTAAGGGTTAATAATTATTTGGTTTAGAAAGTTGTTACTTGCTTCAAATCCTTACAGTGCTGCAGGTCGGAAGGCAGAAAACAGTCGCTCTCAAAGCCTACCAGATGCAGGTGGTGAGGGTGAAGTCCCGGTAGCGGCTGCTGTGTCTTGCCATAGGCAAAGATAACCAGTTCAGTACAATACATCTTCGTCGTATCGCTGCTGTTATAGTCGTGGTCAAACAGCACACCACGCCGATACACCTGGACGGCTGCCTCAGCAGCCTGACGAGCCACCTCGCTGGAACGATGCCGATAGACGGCTCCCCGCTGCGCCTTTGCTGGTGCAAAGAACTCGTTGGGATGCTCCATCTTTACACGGTCTTCATCGTCTTCATAGGGTACGGCATGAACCACCATCGGTACGCCTGCCGAATCGACGACGATGCCTACATGCGAGTAGGCTCCACCCTTCTCTGCCAGCAGTACAGCATGACTGGTCACTCCTGAACCGCGACGGAATACCACGTCGCCAGGCAACAGCTCCACGTCCTGCGGAAAAATAGTGCCGCTCTGCACACTGGCACCGTCTGAACAGGCCAGCATACAGAGCGGCAGAAGGATTACGAGCAATCGCTGCATTAGTCTTCTTCCTTCATCTCAGCCTCATGCTGCTTGATGAGTTCCTGCTGGATGTCGTTAGGAACAAGCTCGTAGCTGCTGAACGCTGTGGTGAACGAAGCACGGCCACCAGTCAGCGACGACAGAGCGATAGAGTAAGAAGCAAGTTCCTTCAAAGGAATCTTGGCAGTCAGCTTCTGATAGCCAGCCTCTGAGTCCATACCCATGATGATGGCGCGACGACCCTGCAGGTCAGACATCACATCACCCATATAGTCGGCAGGAACGAGCACTTCCAGGTCGTAGATAGGCTCCAGAACCTTTGGACCGGCCTCCTTGAAGGCAGCGCTGAAGGCGTTACGGGCAGCCAACATGAACGACAACTCGTTAGAATCTACGGGGTGCATCTTACCGTCATAGACGATGACGCGAACGTCGCGGGCATAAGAACCGGTCAATGGGCCCTGCTCCATACGCTCCATGATACCCTTCAAGATAGCGGGCATGAAACGCATATCGATGGCACCACCAACAACGCTGTTGATGAAGACGAGCTTACCGCCCCACTCCAGGTCTTTCTCTTCCTTCGACTTGATGTTCATCTTGAACTCCTGACCACCAATGGTGAATGAGGTAGGATCTGGCATGCCGTCGGTATAAGGCTCCACAATCAGGTGTACCTCACCAAACTGTCCGGCACCACCCGACTGCTTCTTATGACGATAGTCGGCACGAGCCATCTTGGTAATCGTCTCACGATAAGGAATCTTTGGCTCCAGATATTCTACCTGGATCTTCTCGTTGTTCTCCATACGCCACTTCAAGGTACGCAGGTGGAACTCACCCTGACCGTGAACGATGATCTGGCGCAACTCCTTAGACTGCTCCTTCTCGGTCTCAGCCTCGTTGACAGCCTTGATGGCACGAGAGAACTTAGAATTAGGATATTTGATGAAGTTGAACTTATTCTCTACATCCTTGCCATTCAGCGTGTTACCAGTCTTTACATCCTTCAGCTTCACGGTACAGCCGATATCACCGGCACGCAGCTCGTCAACAGGGATACGGTTAGCACCAGCACAAGCATACAGCGTACCCATGCGCTCCTTAGAGCCACGGTCAGCATTGGTCAGGTCATCGCCACTCTTAACGATACCACTCATCACCTTGAAGTACTGAACTTCACCGATGTGAGGCTCTACACCGGTCTTGAAGAAGTAAAGTGATGTAGGAGCAGAAGCATCAGCAGGAACATCCTTGCCAGCAGCATTCTTGATGACAGGCATCTCGCTAACAAAAGGTACTACGTTGCCGAGGAACTCCATCAGACGGCGAACACCCATATCGCGACCAGCGCAAACGCAGAAGACAGGATAGATAGAACGGGTGACCATTCCCTTGCGGATACCCTCACGCATCTCGTCCTCGCTGAGGTCCTCGCTCTCAAAGAACTTCTCCATCAAGGTGTCGTCACCAGCAGCGGCAGCCTCAACGAGCTTAGCCTTCCACTCCTTGGCCTTCTCCAACTGGTCGGCAGGAACATCCTCGATGATAGGAGCACCACCTTCGGGTTTCCATGAGTACTTCTTCATCAGCAGCACGTCGATAACGCTGTTGAAACCGGCACCGGTAGCGATAGGATACTGTACGGGAACGCAGTTAGGACCATAGACCTCCTTCAGCTGAGCCAGAATCTGGTCGAAGTCGCAGTTGTCGCGATCCAGCTGGTTTACCAGGAAGATCACGGGCTTCTTCAGCTTCTCGGTATTGCGGAAAGCATTCATCGTACCTACCTCAGGACCATACTGGCCGTTGATGAGAATGACAGCCTGGTCGGTGACGTTCAGGGCGGTGATAGCACCACCTACGAAGTCGTCAGAACCCGGACAGTCAATGATGTTCAGCTTCTTGTTGTTCCACTCTACATGAAAAACAGTAGAGAACACCGAGTAGCCATATTCCTGTTCAACGGGGAAGTAGTCGCTCATGGTGTTCTTACCCTCTACGGTACCGCGGCGCTTGATGATGCCAGCTTCGTAGACCATACTTTCGGCAAGAGTAGTCTTGCCGCTACCCGCACTGCCAAGCAATGCAATGTTTTTGATTTCGTTAGTTTGATAAACTTTCATAAGGCTTATTGTTTGTAGGTTATTACTTTTTGTTTCGGTTATCGGAGGCTAAAGGTAGAAATTTTCATGCAAAAAACCAACAAAACCTTCTAAATATTAAACTTTATTAGTACTTTTGCAGTCTCATAGCATTCAAGATGGCAGGTTTATACATCCATATTCCGTTTTGTGCGAGTCGTTGTATCTACTGCGGCTTCTACTCAACGACGTCATTAAAATGGCGTCAACGATACGTCGATGCGGTATGTAAAGAGATGAGCCTCCCCCCAGCCCCCTCCATAGAGAGGGGGAGAATAGACACCATCTATTTGGGTGGTGGTACGCCCTCACAATTGACCACCGACCAACTGCGCCAGCTCTTCTTATATATAAATAAGGTGTATCCTCTCACCACTCACCACTCACCCCTCACCCCTGAAATAACCATCGAGATGAATCCCGACGATGTCACACCAGAATATGCTGCTGTGCTACCACAGTTAGGCATCAACCGTGTCAGCATGGGTGCACAGACCTTCGACGATGAACGCCTGCGGTTTCTACACCGTCGTCATACATCCAGTCAGGTACCGCAGGCCGTCAAGATACTACGCGATGCCGGCATCCAGAACATCAGCATCGACCTGATGTATGGATTCCCCAATGAGACACTCAAAGACTGGGAGCACGACATTGATGCTGCGCTCGCACTGGGCGTAGAGCATATCTCTGCCTACTGTCTGATGATAGAGGAAGGCACTCCGCTATGGAAATTGACAATTGAGAATGAAGAATGGAGAATTGATGAGGAGTTGGAACGGCAGATGTATGAGCTACTTATCGATAAGCTAACTACTGCTGGTTACGAGCACTATGAGATATCTAACTTTGCTAAGCCTGGCTATCGCTCGCTCCACAACAGCAGTTACTGGCAGGATATTCCCTATATCGGACTCGGTGCTGCCGCCCACAGCTATGATGGGAAACGACGCTCGTGGAATGTCAGCGACATTAAGCAATACATAGAAGGCATCGAACAGGGCGAGAGACCTTGCGAATACGAAGACATCGACGACGACACTCACTATAACGACCGGATCACTACCGCCCTGCGTACCAGTGACGGGCTGGAGCTGAGTACGCTCTCCGACCGCCATCGTCGTTTCTGCATGAAAGAGGCACAAAAGTTTATCGACGATGGTCTTCTACGCATCGTCGACAACCACTTGGCACTAACCCGCAAAGGGCTATTCGTCAGCGACTACATCATGAGCAGCCTCATGATGGTTTAAGCCTCTTCGCTCTTTCTTTTGTGAATATAGATGGCAATGCCAATAATGACGAGCAACACCGTTGCTCCAATGTTCATCCAATCCATAAATCGTTCGTTCTTAGAGTTTTAATGGAGTATATTCAAGTTTCCATACTTTAGCGACAGCCTCGTAGGTACACTTTCCATCTACCATATTGACACCACGAGCCAGCGAGCGATCGTCACGGCAAGCTTGCTGCCAACCCTTGTCAGCCAGTGCCAGCGCATAGCGCAGCGTAGCATTGGTCAGCGCTATCGTGGAGGTATTGGGTACGGCGCCAGGGATATTGGCAACGGCATAGTGCACAATGCCATCGATGGTATAGACGGGGTCGCTATGTGTGGTGGGATGCGATGTCTCGAAACAGCCACCCTGATCGATAGCTACATCAACGAGTACGGTACCCTTTTCCATCAACGACAACATGTCCTTGGTAATCAGTTTGGGAGCGGCATCACCAGGAATCAACACCGAACCGATAACGACATCGACGGTGGGCAACTCCTGACGGATGTTATGCTCAGAACTATATAAGGTATGTACGTTGGCTGGCAACTCGGCGGCCAACTGTTTCAGTCGAGGCAATGACACATCAGTAATGGTGACATCAGCACCCATACCGGCAGCAATACGTGCGGCAGCCTCACCAACGGTACCACCACCCAGCACCAATACTTTGGCGGGTTTGACGCCTGGCACACCAGCCATCAGTTTACCCTTGCCACCCTTGGTTTTCTGCAGATAGTAGGCACCATTCTGAGCGGCCATACGACCAGCGACCTCACTCATTGGAATGAGCAGCGGCAATGAACGGTCGTCACGCTCTACCGTCTCATAAGCAATACACGTAGCACCGCTCTTCAGCATGGCATGGGTCAGTTCCTCCTCACAGGCAAAATGGAAATAGGTAAATACCACCTGTCCTTTGCGTACCAATGGGTATTCGGGGGCTATGGGTTCCTTGACCTTCACAATCATATCGGCCTGTGCATAGACATCCTCAATGGTCGGCAGAATCTGTGCACCTACAGCCTGATACTGTTCATCGCCGAAACCACTGCCCTCCCCTGCAGTATGCTGTACATAGACAGTATGTCCACGTCTTACCAACTCGGCAACGCCTGAAGGCGTCATGCCCACACGATTCTCATTGTTCTTAATCTCCTTGGGAACTCCTACTTTCATAGCCATCAAGATTAAAAGTTAAACGGTATAATGGTAGTGGAGCTGGAGGGAGTCGTCATCGACGAAGTCGCTTTGACCTTTAGGTCAAAGAACCCTCACGAGGGCGAGATTCCTGACAGCGTAACGTCAGTGGAGCTGGAGGGAATCGAACCCTCGTCCAAACAGGGAAACCATACGCTTTCTACATGCTTATCTTGGTCTTCATTTTCGTGATGCAGCAAGACCCAAGCCACCAACTGCAACCTTATCCTCTAAAACTTCATCCCCCAGTCGAGGCTCCCAAGAGACTATTTCCGATTTACCTGCACCGCTATACCTTCCTGATTCGGAACAACATCCAGAAGAGCGATGTCTCGTTCTCTCACCTTGTAAGAGAATAAAGCCAGTAATCTACTGTACTTCGATTAGGCAGCGAGAGCGTACTTTGTTTCGCCAATTAATTGTTCGACCGACGTGATTATGGAGTCCACAGCCGTCACTCCGCATGCTTACGTACCATCTCAGCCTGCTGTCAAATCCAGTCAACCCCAAGCTAATTCGGACGTATCCGTTCTGCAAAGGTAGTATCTTTTCCTGAAACCTCCAAATTATCAGCGGCATTTTTTTGTAAATAACAAAATAATGTGTACCTTTGCAATAATTTTGCAGAAACTGAGTTACATATTATATATTATACTAGCAATTACTGATATCAGATATGAAGAAAATCCTACTTGTGGCACTTCTTGCCATCTTTTCGTTAGGTAGCATTTATGCGCAGTCGTCCATGACTGATGACCAAGTAATCAGATTCATCGTCAAGGAGCACGAGGCAGGCAACTCACAGCAGCAGATTGTTACCAAACTCGTACAAAAAGGTGTCGACATCGAGCAGATTCGTCGTGTCCGCAAGAAGTACGAGCGCATGCAGAAGAATGAAGGCATGGGTAGTGTCCAAGACAAATCATTGACAGAAGACGAGCAGATTGATGCTCGTCTGCGTCGTAACAATGCCAAGGACAAGAGTGAGCTTACCACGACCGAAAAGCTGAAGGACGAAAAGCTCAGCAACAAGCGAAAGGCCACGAAGGACAAATACAAGAAGAGTAAGCGATATATCTCTGAGGATGAGCAGGATATGAAGGCTGAGCTCGATGATTTTCTGCCCGATTCACTCGACCTCTACGACCGTATGGTCATAAAGAACTACTTGAAGGACAAGAAGATTGAGGAAGGTAAGAGCGACAAGAAAGTCTTTGGTCGCGACATCTTCAACAACGAGGAGTTGAGTTTCGAACCCAACATGAATATTGCCACCCCCAACAACTACGTCTTAGGAGCTGGCGATGCTGTACTCATCGACATCTATGGCGCTTCTCAGAAGACTGTCGAGGCAACCGTCTCTCCCGATGGTTTTGTAGTGGTTGAAGGTTTTGGCCCCATTCAAGTAGCAGGTCTTACGGTATCTCAGGCCAACAGTCGCATCCGTTCGCAGTTGGGTGCCCGCTATAGCAGCAGTAAGATTCGTTTGTCAGTAGGTCAGACACGCACCATCACCGTCAACGTGATGGGTGAGGTGAAGACCCCTGGTACCTACACATTGGCCGCCTTTGCCTCTGTGTTCCATGCCCTGTATATGGCTGGTGGTCCTAACGATATTGGTACCCTGCGTAACATCAAGGTCTATCGCAACAATCGTCTGGTCAGCACCGTCGACGTCTACGACTATATCCTCAACGGCAAGCTCAGCGGCAATGTCCGTCTGGGTGACAACGACGTCATCGTGGTGGGTGCCTACGACTGTCTGGTCAACGTCACAGGTAAGGTCAAGCGCCCCATGTACTACGAGATGAAATCTACAGAGAGTGTGGGAACCCTAATTAACTACGCAGGCGGCTTCACGGGTGATGCCTACCGCAAGTCAGTACGCATTGTCCGCAAGTCGGGCAGCCAATACTCAGTACATAATGTCAACGAGTTTGACATGGCATCGTTCCGCATGGCCGACAACGACTCTGTCAGCGTTGACTCTATCCTACCCCGTTATTCTAACATGGTAGAAATCAAAGGTGCCGTATTCCGTCCGGGCATGTACCAGATTGGCGACGACATCTATAGCGTCAAGACTCTGTTAGAACATGCTGAGGGAGTGACCGAAGAGGCATTTACCGCTCATGCCGTGATGCACCGCATGAAGGCCGACCGCACGCTGGAGGCATTGTCAGTAGACATCCAGGGCATTATGAATGGCACCGTAGCCGACATCCCGCTGAAAAACGAGGACGTGCTCTTCATCCCCACCCGTATTGAGTCGCAAGTAGAGCAGACTATCGCCATCCATGGTGAGGTGCAATACCCAGGTACCTATAAATATGCTGAGAACGAAACGCTGGAGGACTTTGTACTGCAGGCTGGTGGACTGAAAGAGACGGCATCCATGCACAATGTGCTTATCTCACGTCGCGTGTCGAATCCCAATGCGCTGACTACCGATTCCGTACTCGCCCAGACCTTTAAGTTCTCGCTGAAGGACGGCTTCATCATCGATGGTCAGCAGTCGTTCAGACTGATGCCTTTCGACGAGGTTTATGTCCGCAAAAGCCCTGGATATTTCAAACAGCAGAACGTTACCATCAGTGGCGAAATCATGTTTGCTGGCGACTATACACTCACCAAGAAGAACGAGCGACTGAGCGACCTCTTCCATCGTGCCGGTGGTGGCACAGAGTTGGCATTCATTGAAGGTGCTCGCCTACAGCGTAAGGTCAACGAAGCTGAACGCCAGCGTTTTGAGGAAATTGCCAAGATGCAGAAGGCAGAGAAGGAGCGTATCATGCAGGAGATTGCCATCAACAACCAACGTTCCATCAGCGAGATGAACCAGACAGTCAACTTGGAAGAAATCACAGAGATTCCGGAAAGCTATCCAGTAGGTATCGAGCTTGACAAAGCGCTGAAGAATCCTGGCTGTGATGCCGATATCGTCCTGCGCGAAGGCGACGAAATTTTTATCCCCACCTACAATAGCACAGTAAAGATCAATGGTGAGGTTATGTACCCGAACTCTGTCGGCTACGTAGATGGTAAGAGCGCCAAGTACTATATCAAGCGCGCCGGCGGCTATAACCGCTATGCCAAGAAGAACATGGCATACGTCATTTATATGAACGGAACTGTTGCCAAGGTCAGTGACGGTGCCAAGATTCGTCCAGGCTGCGAGATTGTCGTACCTCAGAAAGCCATCGGCCGTAAGATGAGTATCAGCGAATACCTCGCCATCGGCAGCACTGCCGCCTCTATCGCCACCATGGCTATCACCATTGCTAACATCTTGAAGTAACACACAAGAGTATGGAAGAAAAGAAGACAAACAATCCAGAAGTAATTGACCTGCGACAGGTTGCAAAAAAGATATGGGCAAACAAGCGTCTGTTTTATAAGACGCTCCCCATTACCTTTGTCCTCTCATGCATTTATATCATTAGTGTACCACGCACTTACACCTCTGAAATAACACTTGCCCCTGAGATGGAGAATTCCGGTATGGGAGGTTCATTGGGTGCCTTGGCCTCTTCATTCGGACTGGATATGGGTAATCTGCAGACTTCCGATGCCATTACGCCTCTTCTTTATCCAGACCTGATGGAGGACAATGGTTTCGTTACCAAGATGTTTCATATCAAGGTAAAGGATTCGGAAGGAGAGATTAATACGGACTACTACAATTATCTTAAGAAGCATCAGAAAAAAGCTTGGTGGAAATATCCTATCACCTGGATTAAGAAGTTGCTTCCAAAGAAAGAATCGGTTAAAGGTTCAGACAAGGGTTTTGACCCATATTACCTTTCCAACGTTGATAATGATATTGCTGAAGCCATCAGAAACAATATTGAAATCAGTATCAATAAGAAAAATGGCATCATCACCATATCAACAAAAGCGCAAGATCGTCTTATCTGTAAGACGCTGGCAGACTCAGTAAGGCAACAGTTACAGGAATTCATTACCGACTACCGAACCAATAAGGCTCGTATCGACTACGAATACTACCAAAAACTGGCTGCTGATGCGAAGGCAGACTACGAAAAAGTGCGTCGCAAATATGGTGCATCCTCAGATGCCAATACGGATGTAACCATGAAGAGTGTAGAACTGATGCTTACCGACCTTGAGAATGACATGCAGCTGAAGTACAATGCCTATATGACTCTCAACACTCAGATGCTTACAGCCAAGGCGAAGGTTCAGGAGCGCACCCCAGCTTTCACCATCATGAAAGGTGCCTCAGTACCCATCAAGGCCTCCAGTCCCAAACGCATGTTATTTGTATTGGGTATGCTATTCTTGGCATTTTTCGGCACCATTATCTACATTTTGAAAGATGATATCTTTGCGCCATTCACCAAGCAATCCAAGTAAGTCTCCTCATGGAACCTGCAAAACGAATTGTTGTCAACACCATTGCACAGTATAGCAAGTCTGTCATCAACACATGTCTTTCGCTATACACTGTCAGACTGGTCCTTTCTGCATTGGGACAGTCTGATTATGGTATTTTCAACTTGATAGCAGGCATTGTTGCCATGATAGGCTTCATCACCAATGCATTGGTCATCACAACCCAGAGACATCTCTCCTATTACCAAGGAAAAGAAGATCATCACAAGGTACAAAGGATGTTTGCCAACAGTATTATCTTGCATCTGCTAATCAGCCTCATCTTGTGTATTGTGTTCCTATGCCTGATGGACTACCTTTGCATGGACTACCTCAACATTGAAGAGTCACGTAGAGAAACAGCAAAGTTCGTATACTTAATGTCGGTATGCATTCTCTTCATCACTTTCATGTCGGCACCTTTCAAAGCGCTATTCATAGCCCACGAAAACATTATCTATATTTCTGTCGTTGAGGTGATTGACGGCATTCTGAAACTGATTCTGGCACTGACACTTCTCCATTTGGACTTTGACAAGTTGAAAGTATATGCCTGCATCATGATGTTCATCGTACTTTTCCAATTTGTTGCTTTCGCCATATATGCCATCTTCCGTTTCAAGGAATGTCACTTATCCAAAGTCTTTGTTGACTACGACAAAGGTTGCATGAAAGAACTAATGGGATTCGCTACATGGACGACCTATGGCATGGGGGCAGTAATATGCAGACAACAAGGACTTGCCATCCTTGTCAACAAGTTCTTTGGAACCGTGTACAATGCCTCTTATGGCATCGCCAACCAGATATACGGAGCGCTCTCTTTCATTGTCACCTCTATTGTCAATGCCATGAATCCGCAGATTATGAAAGCTGAAGGTCAGCATGAGCGGAAACAGATGTTTCATTTAGCGGAGCAGGAAAGCAAATTCATCGTGTCAGTAATGGCACTCATTTTCATCCCACTCATTTTTGAGATGGACAACGTGTTACACGTTTGGTTGGGAGACGTACCTGTTTGTGCGGTATTTTTCAGTCAGTGCATTTTTATTACTTTTCTGATAGACCAAGTAACTTATGGTTTGCACTCTGCCGCTCAAGCGATTGGACAAATTCGCAACTATACGCTTCTGATGTATACTCCGAAACTATTATCGTTGGCGGTATTTTGGATTAGCTTAAAGACAAATGGTTCCATCGAGCAGGTCATGTATTGGTATATAGGTATTGAGGCATTAGTAGCCATCATGCGCCTACCCTATCTTCATAAAACAGCAGGACTTAATGTCAAGGTATTCCTCTATAAAGTACCTCTCAGATTACTTCCTTTAATCACGATTCTCATTGTGCTTTCTTATATACAGCAATACACATGGGATTCTACCTATAGGTTTTTCTTTACAATACCTATCATCGTCTTGATTGGTGCCATCACGGCATGGTTCTCCACATTTACTCCCAGTGAGCGAAACACATTGATTCATTTCGTAAAGAAATAACGACATGCAGATGACTATCGGAAACATATTTCTCATACAGAAGAAGAACCTTGCTTTCGGATTCTTCTGTGCGGGTATATTATGGGCCTATTGGGGATCGCTCATGCCTTGGTTTATGTGGGGAACAGTCAAGTTCAATGCCATCATTCCGAGTTTTCTGATTATCATCTCTCTATACATCTCCTATTATTTCACGTCAGAGACTATTTTTGACAGAAAGAACTATGAGTCATCTGCTCTGTTGGCACTTATCGCATTGGTATTAATGCGAATTGTCAACCTAAACAACATTATTGGTTTTACTGAAGCGGTTTTTACTGCTTTTATCATCTTCACACTTCTGAAACTAAATACATCCTATCTGCAAAAGCTAATTAAGATAGTATGCATCAGCATGGGAGGATTCCTCTGCCTATCTGTTGGAGGATTCTTTCTATATCTTTTCGGATTTCCTTTGCCATCATCCTCCATTGCTAACGAGGAACTATTGTATTCTTTTCAGAATTACTACATCTTTCTCATTGACGACCGCGCTTTTCTGGCATTCATTCCCAGATTTCATTCCGTATTCTTAGAGCCTGGTCATCTTGGAACAGCAACAGCATTTCTTCTTCTCACCCAAATTGGCCAATGGAAGAAATGGTATAACATCGTCATGATTGTCACCACATTGATTACTTTCTCACTGGCAGCATACATGCTATTTATCTTCGTTCTGTTCGCATCAGCATGGATACAGCACAAACGGGTGTTTATGAAAGTCTTCGGAATCATTGTGCTCATAGTGGGTGTCGGTATTGGGGCATTCTTTTATGAGCAAGGTGACAACATGCTGTTTACACTTATCATAGAACGACTGGAAATTACAGAGGACGGTGACATCGCCGGCAACAACCGTGTAACAGATGACTTTGATGCCATCTATGACGATTATCTCCAAAGCATCGATATCTTGTATGGTCGTGAATATAAGATTGAGGATTTCGGCTTTGGTAATTCCGGCTACAAAGTATTTCTTTACGATTATGGCATTATATGTCTCTTCCTTGTCTTCCTATTCTATATCGTCACAGCCATTAACGGAAATAATCCACGTGCTATTCTCTGTACGCTACTCATTGGTTGTGCAGCATTCTTAGTGCGTTCAACTCCTTTTTCTTTCTATTTCCTACTCCCTTTATATAGTACCCCCTATCTCTTAGGAGATTATCATCAAAACGACGAAAAAGAATGACTATCGGCATCGTATCATATTTCAATCCTATAGAATGCAAAGACTACCTGTATGCTGGACAGACTATTCCAAATATCAATAAAGCAGCATCTTCAGTCAATGCGATCACACTAGGTCTATTAAGAGCTGGACATCGTGTCATTGTCATTACGTCGAGTGACGAAAGAGGTCCCGTCATTCACCTAAGTGGCGAACAATTAGAAGTACATATCGTTTCAACATACAGCCGCATGCCCAAAGCTGCCACTTTTATGAAGTGGTATATGGTAAGTCGTCTTCAGAAAGAGCTTCAGAAGCACATTAAAAAAATGGATGTCGTACATACGCACTGGACATACGACTTTGCATTGGCAACAGCTTCCTTTGCAAAAGAGAAACCCGTATTTTGTAGCATTCGCGACTGGTCACCTGTTATCCAGCAATACCAGAAAGGATACAAAGCCAGAATCATGTGGCGAATCATTAGCGGAACCCTCTTTAAAAGAGTCATGGCCAATAAGTCTATCCATTTTATTGCCAATTCTCATTATATCTACAAACTCGTCAAAGAAACATATCCGACTGTAGAATGTAACATTATTGAGAATCCTGTAAAAACAGAATTCATCAGAGAGGGAAGAACGGATTATCCAGATACGCCTGTTTTTGTATCCATAGCACAAGACCTCTTAGAAGAGAGAAAAAATTATCATGGACTACTGCTGGCCTTCTCACTCTTTCACAAATCCCACCCCACTGCCAAGCTCATTCTTATTGGAAGACATGCTACGAGTGCTGCCACTTTCAAACAATGGGTACAAGAAGACCTTACAGAGGACGTTGACTTTATAGGCTTTGTAGACCACGACAAACTCATAGATATTCTAGACCACGCATCGGCATTGATTCATCCTTCTTTAGAAGAGTCTTTCGGAAATACGCTACTGGAAGGTATGGCACGCCGGATTCCCGTCATTGGCGGCAAGGACTCTGGAGCCGTACCCTTCGTATTAGGACAAGGGGAATACGGTTTGCTATGTGATGTCAGAAATCCTGAAGATATTGCTAATGCGATGACAAAGGCACTTGACTTAGAAGAGATGCAACCCATACTCAACCATGCAACTTCTTACCTCAAGAACGAGTTAACAAATGAGATTATCGCCCAAAAGCATATCAAGTTGTTTACTGATTTACAAAAATAGTACTATGAGAAATACGATGATAAGACTAAAAAACAAGCTGACGCACCCCTTCAATGGAGTGAGAGGCCTATGGTATAAACATTTCAACCGCTGGAAGTTTCGATTCCTGGGTGTTGAGCTTGGATTTGATTCTGATATTAGAAATAAGGTATATCTACAGATAGAAGAAGATGCGACAGTTTCCATCGGAGACCATTTCGCACTCTATAGTGGTGACAATCTAAGTCCTTTTTGCCACAACACGTATGCCAGCATCTGTGTTTATCCACATGCCCATCTCTCTATCGGTCACCATTCAGGCATGAGTGGCGGCATGATATGGGCAACAGATAGCATTACCATTGGCAATTATGTAAACATCGGTGGAAATTGCAGCATCATAGATGGTGATATTCACAACCTAAGCTGGCAACAGCGTCGGAAAGACCGTCAAGAAGTGATTCCCTACAACAAAGCAGCCATCGTCATAGAGGATGATGTATTGATTGGTGCCAATTGTAATATTCTTAAAGGAGTACACATCGGCGCACGCAGTATTATTGGTGCTGGTAGCGTCGTTACCAAAGATATTCCTGCTGACTGTATTGCTGCAGGTAACCCTTGCCGTATCATCAAGTCGTCAGTATTATGAAACCTAAGATTAGTGTCATTACCATCTGCTATAATGCCGTTGACCTGATAGAAAAAACAATTCTATCTGTTCTTCATCAGTCATACGACAATATAGAATATATCATCATTGACGGAAATAGCACAGATGGTACTGTCGACATTATTCAAAAGTATGCCAATCAGCTCGCTTACTGGATTAGCGAACCCGATGGTGGCATTTTTGACGCGATGAATAAAGGTCTTGACCATGCTACAGGAGAATGGGTTAACTTCATGAATGCTGGCGACTGGTTTTATAGCGATGACGTTGTTGCTCAGATCTCCACAAATATGAGTAAAGAGCATACTATCATATATGGCAACACGCTCTATAGAAGAGAAAAAGGCGATGCAATAGAACAAGCTTGCGAACCTGCCTATATCAAGCGAAATATGCCTACCTGCCATCAGTCTTTCTTTGTTCGTACCCAATTGGCCAAAGAGATTGGTTTCGATATCCACTATCGCTATGCCGCAGACTACAACATGATGTACCTAATCTACAAGCGCTATGGTTTAGAGGGCATACAGCATAGGGACATCACTGTTTCCGCCTATGAGGCATTTGAAGGGCTCTCTATGGTTCATGCCAACGAGGTCTATAGAGAAACGCTTCATATCAGAGACAACTCGTTACATAAGTTCTGTGGTTACGTCAGATACTTTATCAAGAAAATAATAGGAAGAAAATGAATCTATTACTCACCTTCGACAACAACTATTCCCAACATGCCGGTGTGGTTATGGCTTCTTTTCTAGCTAATCATACTGGAATACATTCATTCTATGTCATCTCTGATAGTATCAGCGAGGACAACCAGAAATTGCTACACAGCATTGTCTCTTCCTATCATTGCCAGCTATCGTTCTATTTCGTCAATGTAGACATTGTAAAACAGTTTCCCATTGGACAAGGAACAGCCAACACCTATGTGTCTATTGCTACCTATTTCAGACTTTTCATCACTGAAGTGCTCCCTGAGTCAATAGATCGGATATTATACCTGGACTGCGACATCGTTATTGACAAATCCATTGAGGAGATCTGGCACCACACATTCTCAGAGAATCATTGTATCTATGCACTGGAAGAGGCACCTGTATTGGCTGCCAATGGTTGCAAACGCCTACATTATGATACATCTTTCTCCTACTTTAATGCAGGCGTCTTGCTCATAGACTTGAAGGGATTGAGAAAAGTGTATAACTTTCCATCTGCTATCAACTTCATCAAGACGAATGACATCAAATTCCATGATCAGGATGTCTTAAACGGAATGCTCTATGACAAAAAGCAGTTTATGCCGCTGAAGTATAACGTCATGGATTCTTTCCTTATCAAGAATGCAAAACTTCCTGAGCGCTATCTGCATCAGGAAGAAGCTCTCTTTCAACCAGCTATCATACACTTCTCTGGTCCTATTAAACCATGGCATAGAGAAAGTAAAAATCCATATACTGACAGATACTACTATTATCTCCGACAGACCCCCTGGAAAGACTATATTCCAGTACACAAATACCAGACCTTGAAAGGGAAAAGCATCTATTTATTGAAACGAATTGCGAAATGGCTATTAGAAGCATTTCGAATCAAGCATTATAGCTTTATTTCTCTTACCTATTCCTTCATTGCAATACTATTGTCAATCACAACACTCACGTCGGCACAGAACAATCCTTCTGCTCTTACTGATTCCATCAGCAAGGCTGTTAAGGCATACCCTTCCAATAGTCCTGATTTGTACAAGGCATTGTACCATATTCACCTACTCGCACAGAAAAAGAATACACCTATTACATACCCGGACTACGTGTCTGGAAATAGTAACAAAACCATTGAACTGACCATTACAGGAAAGGAAGAGCCCCTCCCCCTTTCGGAGCAGACAGACTTCAATGGATGGACTTTCAAGATAACGACTGATGAAACTGCCAAAAACGAGAGCACATTGTTTCGCATGTCAAGGAATTCCCTTGGCATAAACAATACCATCAGCAAAACAATGATAGACAAAGGCGACTTTAGGAACGTTGAAGAGCTCAAAGACGGCTTGAGGATATTAATAATTCATGATACAACTCCTTGGACTTATCGACACGATACGCCAGAAACCTATTTCCCCAATGGAAAGCCAGGAACGCCATGGCAAGACTGGGACTATACTGACCAGCGGAAGAAGTATCGTGATGACATTCTATTCATCAAAGATGGAATAGCTCAAAATAAGCCTATTGCCCCATATAATACTTCGGCCTCATCACCTACATATAAGTATGTGAAGATTAACGACCAACAGTCTGTTTTTAAGAATATCACCCTGGAATGTTCATCTCAGTGCAAAAAGACGATTAAACTACTAACCATCACGAATACCAACAACCTGCTCATATCTCATATCAAGGTCATCATTCCAAAAGACATCTCGTTATACAACTGCTCAAGCATAACCCTCATCAATGTCACCAATGCTACCATCCAAGATTACACCATTGAGAACACCTTCTCAAAGATTAACCAATGGGGCTATGGACTGGACATGAATAACGTTTGGAATATTGACATTATTCGCATGAATGCCACAACACCACTTTGGGGAGTGATTGGAAACAACAATGTGAATACGGCACGACTGAGAGACTGTGCTATCAATCGTTTTGATATCCATTGCTATGGACGAGATATTAGCTGTGGTAACTGCATCTTCAAAAACGACAACTATCTCAAGGAAGTAAAAGATGCAAAGTATGCAGGAAACCTCAAAGAAAAGAATTATCATATCTACAATAGGTTTTCATCGCTCTATGGTACTCTGACGTACGAAAATTGTACCTTCGATGGTTTCTACCCGTTCCTGACGGATTATGCCTATAACATCTATACTGGCTGTGATGTCGTGTTCAGGAACTGCACCATGAACATCTATCAGAGTAAGTATGCCTATCTTTTTAAAATGGGTTTCTGGGGGGCTCCAACTAATCAACGAGCAGAACACAGAAAACGTTGTTTCCATAATGTGCAGATAGACGGCATGACATTTCGCCTGAACAAAGGGATATCCAATATTTATATGTTCTATCTATTAGACCGTTATGATTTGGACAGGGGAAAGATTAAAGAAAAAATTCACTACACATCATCCATACAACTGAACAACATAAGAATGGAGGACTTGTCTGGAAATTCACAAAACGATGCCAGACTGAAAGAAATGAATATTGACTCCAAAAACATAAAATACGCCCAAAGAGTGCGAAGAGTCATCAACAATAAGAAATATGAGAAATCCTATAGGAGGATTGACGATGGAACAAGAATTGACTATCACAACTGAGAATAAATGATGAGAATTGCCGTTGACTGTCGACTGATAGGCCAAAGTGGTATTGGCACCTTTATCGAGAATGTGGTATGCCACATGGTAGAATTGCCTAACACAGATTTCGTGCTCATAGGCAACCGCAAGATGTTAGCACAATATGCTGAACATCCTAACTGCACAATAGTAGAATGCTGTTATGGTAGCTTCACGCTACAGGAGCTATTGCATTTCCCTACAAAGGAGGTGAATCGCTGTGACGTATTCTATACGCCCAATTTCAACATCCCCATGGGCATCCGTATACCTATCTACGCCACCATTCACGATATTGTCTTTTTCGATACGGAGAAGTTTGGTTCTACCCTCCACCGCATGGCATTACGCTGGTATATCAAGCGAGCATTGCGCATGGCTCAAGGTGTGTTTACTGTCAGCAATTTCTCACGTCAGCGCATCCAACAATATTTTCATACGAACCGTCCCATTAAAGTGGTCTGTAATGGACTGAGCAGTGAATTGCTAGCGTATAAAAAGACACATACCCTACCAACAGAGCGTTCTGGACTCGTCTATTTAGGCAATATTAAACGCTACAAAGGACTCCATATACTTTGGCAGGCTTACCAACAGCTGCTGAGCAAAGGTCAAGAAACACCAACGTTAACGATTATCGGTCGTATGGATTTCCGCACAAAGGACGATGAGATGCTACAAACAATACTTGCCAACAAAGACAAGATTAAGATGGTGTCTGATGCGAGTAACCAACAGGTTTACGAATTATTATCGAAGGCATCCTGCTTGGTGTCTCCATCACTCTACGAGGGTTTTGGTATTCCACCACTGGAAGCCATGAGTCTGGGTACCCCAGTCATCCTGTCTGACATCCCAGTATATAAAGAGGTATATAGCACCTTCCCTGTGACCTACTTTAAAGCAGGAGATGCCAATGATCTCTATCAGAAACTGCAACAGCTACCCTCGTCACCCATTCATATTGACGAACAAATAGCCTCAACGTATACTTATGAGAAAACAGCAAGAATGATTATGCAAGAACTTGCTGGTACAACTCCAGACAACGGTCAATCATTCGAGTCTTTTTAAAATACTCGACAAAACGGCTTTGGGCCCCTGCCGAGTAGGTATAATAAAGTGACTTGTCCTCCACAATACGACGGATGGCATCAGCCAGAGCCTGTCCATTCTCAGGCTCAACCACCAAACCGGAGTAGTTATCTTTATTGACCCAGGGTACACCACTACCTTCGATGTTACAACTTACAACGGGTTTGCCACAAGACATCGCCTCAATTTGTACGATGGCAAAAGCCTCTGTCTTCATGATACTGCTAAGGCAGTAGATATCACACGCACCATAGTAAGCAGCTAAGTCGTCATCCGGCACACGTCCCAGCA
This sequence comes from uncultured Prevotellaceae bacterium, assembly GCA_900314985.1. Classification (GTDB taxonomy): domain Bacteria; phylum Bacteroidota; class Bacteroidia; order Bacteroidales; family Bacteroidaceae; genus Prevotella. The sequence continues at coordinate 21,168 of OMXL01000039.1, forward strand.
ACTTCACGCGACTGCCGAGATGGTTAACATCTATCTGTTTCTTGAGTTCGTCATGAAGAGCTCCAGAGCCGCCTATCAGTACAACATAACTATCGTCCAAATACTTGGCTGCATCTATGAGATAACGATAACCTTTATAGTGAACAAGGCGTCCCAAAGAGAATACAATCTTCTTACCCTCATACTTCTGACGAATTTCTGCCACACGCGCAGCATCAGGCTTGAGAGCATCGATACCAATGGGTAAGACAGTACATTTCTCTTGTACATCTTCCAAATAGGAAGACTGGGCCAAATAAACAGGTGTAGTGCCGACAATCAGATCTGCTCTACGAATCAACCACTTCTGTAAAGGCAAATAAAGACTTAAAAGCTTTTTCTGTTTGACAATATCACTATGCCAATGGAGCACCACCTTACCTTGATATCCAGAAAGCCTCAAAGCCAATGCAGCCATCGGATCAGGATGGTGCACATGAATAATGTCATACTCAGAGGCTATCATCCGCAGATGGGAAACCATCGCAGGCGACACCATCGTGGCATACTTTTTAATCCATGTTTTTGTGCAAAAAATACGATTCTGATTGGTAATGGTAACAGTCTGGCTACCCTCTCCGTCGTAGGCGCACAACATATCACAGGGAATGTCTCGCTCTGACAATCCCACTAACAGGTCGTACATTACTTTCTCGACACCGCCACCAACAGGATAAAATTTACCTAACTGAAGTATCTTCATGTGCAAATCGGGGTGCAAAGGTAGCATAAATCGAGCGAAAAACAAAATAAAAAAGCAGTTATTTTCATTCAAGAGACACTGGCAATGGCAATTACTGGAAAAAAAATAAAGAGCACATACAATAAACTGCCACAGGCATACGTTCTATAATCAAAAAAGAAGAACACCGACGACAATAGTTCATGAAACAAGAGTATACGTATATTTATGATGGAATGACCGCTTTCGAAAAGGAAGTCAAACGGTGGTGCGATTTTCTGACTGCCCTTGTCTGTATCATTCTATTCTCTCCTCTCTTTTTGCTCTGCTATATTGCCATCAAGCGCGACAATGATGGACCGGTTATCTATAAGCAGATTCGTATCGGGCGTTTTGGACGTCCATTCTATATCTATAAATTCCGCAGCATGGTTGTCGATGCAGAGAAAGAAGGCAAGCCACAATTGTGGAACGCCAAGACCGACCGCCGACTGACCAAGACTGGCAAATTCCTGCGCGACCATCACCTTGACGAACTGCCTCAGTTCTGGAATGTACTGGTGGGCGATATGTCGTTTGTAGGGCCTCGTCCTGAACGTAAGTTCTACATCAGACAAATCATGGAGCATGATCCTCGCTACGAGTGCCTCTATCAGATTCGACCAGGTATTACGTCGATGGCAACCATCTATAACGGTTATACCGACACGATGGAGAAAATGCTGAAACGCTTGGAGATGGATTTGGAATATTTAGAGAATCGCTCATGGTGGCTGGATATCAAGATTGTAGTACTCACCTTCCTCAACATCGCATTCGGCAAGAAATTCTAAACCCATGAAGAGAGCGCTGCACATAGCAATAGGAACACTGTTGGCTGTCAGCATACAGGCTCAAGAGACCTCGAAGACTGAGGTGACCTATGACTTGACAGCAGAGACGGCAGTAGGAACGGGCGATTTTACCGCTTATCAACTGGTCAGCAACCGCCACCATGTATTGTCGACAAGAGCTAACACTGGCTATGTAAGAGGAGCGCTAAACGTGAGGCATCCATTAGGCAATGATTTCCTGCTGTCAGGGGGAGTCGATGCGATCGCATCTGTACATGCCGATCATAAAGCTTATCTGCAGCAATGCTTTGCCAACCTTCAATGGAAAGGATTTTATGTAGAGGCTGGTATCCGTGAGCAGAAGCCCGTCCTGAGGAATAGTCAGTTGTCTGTCGGTCATTTTTCCAAAGGCATCAACGCCAAGCCTGTGCCACAGCTACACATTGGCACCAATGACTTCTGGACTATACCATATACCAAAGGATGGCTGCAAATGCATTTTGATGGTGGCTATGGCAAATTCATGGATAATGGATATCGTGAAGATGGTTTTTATAAGGCTGAGGATGTCAATCCTGGCTACACGACAGGAGCATATTATCACCAAAAGCATCTCTACTTTCGTACTAATCCTGAAAAGCGTTTCTTCGTCACAGCAGGCATAGAGCATGTTGCCCAATTTGCTGGCACGAACTACGCTAAAAAGGATGGTGTCCTCACTGCCAGCAGAAAGTCTGCAAATCTGAAGGCCTTCTGGAACGTCATACTACCCCTAGGTGACAGTCAATATTTTGAAAACGACGCCATAGAAGATTGGATTTATGGCAATCACCTCGGTTCTATGACTGTCCAACTGGGTTGGAACATCAATTGTAACAACTTGCTTCAAATATATTATGACGACCCCTTCGAGGACGGTTCTGGAATGCGTAAGAGCAACGGATGGGATGGTTTGTGGGGCATAGAATATACCAATAAGGCACCTGGTCGCCAATGGGTACGTGGTGCCGTGATAGAGTATTTCCAAAGCACTAACCAGTCTGGCCCATTGCATTACGACCGTGGTGACTATCCAGAACCGATCCGCAGCCAAATTACCGACCTCGTGACAGGAATCGATGATTACTACAATCACCTATTCTACAGTGGTTATGTCTACTACGGCATGACGCCAGGCATCGCCCTCATCACGTCACCTATTTATAATAAGGATGGCTATAATGGTTATTGCGACAATCGTATCAAGGCATGGCATCTGGCCGTCAATGGTGAGGTCACTGACCATATCTCGTATCTAGTAAAAGGCTCATACCAAGAAGGATGGGGAACATACCATCAGCCAATCTACCCCAAGCGTCACTCCTTCGATGCCATGCTACAAGGTACCTATACCAAGGGGCCATGGCAGATGTCGGCAGCATGGGCTTTTGACAAGGGCAACATCTATGGTGATTGCTCAACGTTTAACCTTAAAATCAACTATCATGGCAAGATACTTTAAGTTTTTAGCTATTGGTGTACTATTCACTATTCACTATTCACTATTCACTTCTTGTCAAGAGGGTGGAGATGCTGGTGATTTGTTGGGTCAATGGCGACTGACGGAAAAGACAGATATGTATGTAAGCTTCTCAGGAACTATCACACAGTTCCGCAAGAATAATGGGCAAGCAGTCTTTGCCAAGTTCCAGCATGTAGGCGACAGCCTGTTCATGCAATGCTCATCAATCTATCAGGAGAAGTCAGACACCGTCATGGTAGAGGACGAATATGGCATGAAGCCATTCACCAATATCCGTGTAAAGATTGAAGCGTTAGATGCCGACCGCTTGCTACTCAGCAAAGACGGTCGACACTGGACGCTTGAGAAATACTAATTACTTGATCATCACCTTCCGGCCGTCAACAATATACAGTCCAGAAGGCAGTTGGTTATTATCTATTTTTCGTCCGCTAAGATCATAGCAGCCTTTCTTACCCAATAACTGTTTGTCGTTAGTGATCTCCATAATACCTGACTCACTATACGATTTAGCCTGTAGCTTAGCCGTACCCAACACAAAGTCGGCATTCTGCTTCGCATCAGTATAGATACTAAATACATAGTTACCTGTCGTCGGAATATCAAATTCGAAGGTCTGTCCTCTACCACTCGAGAAAGAGTTGGCAGTGTTGCCACCTATATTCTTTTTAATCTCAAAGGTCTTTGACGCCACCTCCTGTCCGTCGGGTGTCTCAATGGTGTATGTTACTGGGGCATATTCCGGCTGATCCCAGTTTAACACTCTGGTCAACAACGAATAGTGACCTGCATGCAGCGTCATGTGTGAGCGAGCAGCATTGTCACCGAATCGTGCCCATGCAGCTTTCTCTCTGCCGCCAGGATTTACCACAAGCAGTCCGTATTCAAAACTTTTTGTATCATTGGTAAAACGCAACAAGCGACAGCCGGTAGTATAGGGAAGTCCACCTCCCGCACGCTTCTGCTTACCATTGCATACATACCAGTTCTGTGGAACGACGCCCTCTGTAGTAAAGGTATTAGCTATGTTGTATTCGTCAGACGCAGCAATACAGTTTACTACGCATGAACTTTCACCCGTCTTGCCATTGCTGTCTGTCACAACAATGCGTAACTCATGTTGTCCAGCAGTAGGAGCAATCAATGTGGCAGTATAGGGCGCAGTGGTCAGTGTCTCTATCAGTGTACTACCATCATAGAATTCCACCTTTTCTATCTGGCCACTCATAGCTTTTGCTGTAGCTTCAATAGGAATGTCAGGGAATGAAGCCTCACCCTCGGGTGCCATATATAGATAGGTTGTCTCTCCAGCAGGTAGCGTGATTTTAGCCTTAGGCTGATTCAACGTGAAGCGCTTACAAAAATTCCAGATGAGACGGGGATTGATATCATTGGGCCAGTGTCCACCATTGTTATAGGAATAGAGCCATACCTCACCGCCGTTGGGTCCTCCCGTCCATTTTTCCAAATCGCCATCGTACCAGCTGCCATCGATTTTGTAACCAACAGTCTTCGAATATTGGGTATGTTTGTCGTGTGTAGCGTAGTTCTCGATATAATCATGAACATGATATTCCTCATAGCCGAAAACATCGTCGCCATAGGCAATGCACTCCAGCAGGTTGACTGGCTTAGTGCAATTATTCCAAGGCTCTTCGGAAAACTGGATACCGCTAGTAGGTGCAAAGGCGGCAATTTTGTCCTGCATATTAGCGATACAGTGATGGATAAGCATAGAACCCATCGAGAATCCCGACCAATAGACACGGTCTCTGTCAATGTCAAAAAGGGAAGACATCTCATCAATAGTCTTGATAACGAAATTCTGATCGTTCGTTCCACCAGTATCCCACGTATTTCCGTTACTGCGCAGGTAGGCAATAACGAACTTCTCAGCATCAATCATTTGGAACATTTTATCAGAACCATACTGATATTCTGGATCTTGGTTCATGCCATGCGTAACGATGAACAATGGCGACTTGGCAGGTAGCACATCAGGGGTAAATACTACCATGTTTCGCTGCTGACCATTCACGGTGATGTTAATCGACTGTTGCTGGTAAGCGAATGACTGTGACAACGATAGTAGTAACAGAACGAATGAAAGTAAAATACGTCTCATAGTTGGATATAATTTAAGTTAGTTATTTGCTTATGGCTTTGTTATTTCGGCTGCAAAGATACAATAATTAGTGGAAACAATACACTTCTTAGACGTTAAAATTAACTAACGGCCCGACCTCGTTGAGGCCATCGTCAAAGGCTATTAAAGAATTAAATGATAAAGACTTTGGAGTCAAATGACACTTTTTTTGAAAAACAAATGGTAATTTATCAATTAATTCGTATATTTGCACTGTGATTCCAAGCATAGAAACTTGGGAAGATTATCATATAGTATTTGTTAATGACCTAATACAATGAGAGTAATATGTGATGCCCCAGGACAAACCTGCAATAGGTTGTGGACCTATGTTGCCAGTGTCGCCCAGTGTGTTGCTGAGCGAAAGAAGATGACCATTCTCTTCTTCGACTGGACCATTGAGGACTTTCCCCATCTGCTACATTGTCCTTTCATATACTTTCCCCTCTGGCACAAGTGGTATCTGGAGCGTGGCAACGGATGGAACAACTATAAGGGACTGACGTGGAAAGTAACACACAATAAACGGTGGGACAAGATTTTCAAGCTATTGGGATTTACCAAGGGGTGGAGCACACGTAACGATACACGTTACTTGCAACAAACACTACCAGAGTTACAACGTATCTTCCGTCCAAAAGACGAGATCATGCAACGTGCCAAGGACATGATGTCCGTGCTACGAGCAGAGGCAGACATGGTGGTGGGCATCCATATCCGCCGTGGCGACTACGCCACATGGAATGACGGACGTTTCTTTTACTCCCTGGAGGAATATCATGAGTTCATGCTCCGTATACAGCAGCTATATAGTAGAAAACGTGTCGCATTCTTTATTAGCAGCAATGAAGACTTCTCACTCAATCTGTTTGAAGGCTGCATTTGCCGGCGTTTTGGCAAGGAGCCATCAGGTGCCATCCTTGATCTTTACACGCTGAGCCTTTGCGACCGCATTATCGGCCCATTCAGCAGTTACTCGCGCTGGGCATCGTTTATAGGTGAGGTTCCTCTCTGTTTCCTTGAATCTAAGGATCAAGAATTTTGTGACGAAAAATTCTCAATAATTGTAGACTATTTCCACTTCGAGAATGGGAAAGAAATATTAGACTGGTAACGTATGAAGATAGCAATTTTGACATCAGGCATACTGCCCGTTCCTGCTGTACAAGGAGGTGCGGTAGAGAACCTCATTGACTTCTATCTAGAGTACAACGAAAAACATAAGTTGCACGACATCACGGTCTATAGTGTATGGCATCCTAATATCGAGAAGCATCCTTCACAGAAGTCTGACGTCAACCACTATCAATACATTGATGTCAGCAGTATGAAAGCTAAAATTGACATGCAGTTATTCCGATTCTTCTTTATCCATTATTGCTACTATCACTATACAATAGAGTACTTTCTACATAAGGCGATGAAGATGATTGCCAGGCAACACTATGACATGATTGTCATAGAAAATAGACCAGCCTACTCATTAAAATTGATGGGAAGGACTAATGCGGCACTCATTTACCACTTACACAATGAGAAACTAACCCCCGCAACAGAAAAATGCGAAGAAATATATGGAGCTGCAACAAGCATTATCACTGTTTCCGATTTTATCCGAAAAGGCGTACAAGCTATTGATTCTAAAAATATTAAGACACATACTGTATATAACGGTATTGACCTAAAAGCTTTCTCGCCACATGGTAAAAAAATCAGAACGCACAAGGGGTTAAGCACCAATGACTTTGTGTTAGTATTCAGTGGTAGAATTACCAAGGAGAAAGGCATTTTAGAGTTGATTGAAGCAATGAACACTTTGAAGAGCTATTCGAATATCAAACTTCTAGTCATTGGTAGTTCGTTCTATGGAAACACAAACAACGACAACGATTTTGCACATATGCTCAGAGAGAAGTCTTCATCACTGAAAGAGCGCATCTTTTTCACCGACTTCGTACCCTACAATCAAATGCCTGACTATCTGCGAATGGCCGATGTAGCTGTGATACCCTCTGTGTGGGACGATCCTTTTCCAACAACCGTCTTAGAAGCACAAGCAATGGGACTTCCCATCATCACCACTATACGCGGTGGGATACCAGAGGAAGTCACAACTGAGAATGCAATCCTACTAGATACCAACGAGCATTTCGTTGACCATCTTTCCGCCGCCATCCTCGACCTCTATCAAAATCCAGAGAAACGAATAAAGATGGCAACTGCCTCTCTTGAGCGCTCCAAAAAATTCGATAAAGAAACATACGCTAAAAATTTCTTTAAGGCACTGATAACCATCCTCTTTCTTTTATTGCCACTAACAACACATGCCCAAAATGACAAGTTGTCAATGTGGCTCCGAGAGAAGATAGCAGTTGAGGGTGTATCAGGAAATACCAAACGGGCAGAGAGCGAGATGCTTACCACCGCTTTTGTGCGTACCAGCGAAACACTCACTGAAGAGATGCTGATAGAATATGGTGGTACCATCTATGCCCAATTAGGTGACATCAGCATTATCACCATCCCTCTGTCTCAAATAGGAAGACTTACCGAGAACCCTGCCGTACTTCGTGTGGAAGCTAACAGACGCGCCGATGCGACACTCGACACAGTACCATTGGTCAGCAACATCCTGCCAGTCTACCAGGCTACTCCACAGCATCAAGCCTTTACAGGTAATGGCGTTGTCGTTGGATTGGTGGATATCGGTTTCGACCTGACACACCCCACCTTTTATAATAATGTGTCGCTCAGCGATTATCGCATCAAAGCCTTTTGGGACCAATTGGCACAACACGACCAAGCAACAGGTAAGCTACCCGTTGGAAGAGATTATACCACCAAGAACGATATCCTATCACAGGGCTGTGCTATTGACGGCAAGAGTCAGGGACACGGCACCCATACCGCTGGCATTGCAGCGGGCAGTGGCTACGACAGCCCCTATCGTGGAGTGGCCTACGAGAGTGACCTCTGTCTGGTAGCAAATGCTGTCACCAGCGACACCTCCTTTATTGCTCCACAAGACTATTACCTCTATACCTCTGCTACTGACGCACTGGGATTTAAATACATCTTCGACTATGCTGAACAACAGAAGAAGCCCTGTGTGGTATCATTCAGCGAGGGATACACACCCTATATGGATGAGGACGACCTGCTGTACAACGATTTCTTGGAACGCCTTATCGGTCCTGGACGCATCTTTGTAGCTTCAGCAGGTAACGAAAGTCGAGAACTGACCTATTTTGACAAGCCTGTTGGTAAAGAACAGGCAGGTGCATTCCTCAAAACAGGTAGGAATGCCCCACTCTATCGCATCAAGAGCGAGAAGCCCGTCACGCTGACGTTATATGCCTACAAAGACAGCAATACGCCCACCCATCAGTTACAGATTGCAGCTGATGATGAGCGCTGGAATAGCGTGCTGATTGACACCCTCTTTATCGACAACGACACGCTATCCGTTGTTATCAACAGCTACCCATCGGCATTTGACCAGCAAGGCATGATTGCGATGGTACAGTTGTATAGCGATGTAGCCCTTTACAAATTGCCCCCCATTGCTCTTGTCATCGGTGGCAAGGAGCAGCAAGCAACAGTGATTGGCTCGTATTCCAATGCGTTCGCAAATCTTGATACAGATCCACGATGGAATGACGCCAAGTTGGGGTATAATGTTCTAAGCCCCGGCTGTCTGAAGGCTCCTATCTGTGTGGCCTCAACCTCACACCGCACAGGCTTTAAGAATATGGAAGGCGACTGGGTACAATACCTTTTCGCAGGTGAGGAAGCAGGACAATGGAGTCCCTTCTCGTCAATAGGTCCAACACTGGACGGGCGCAACAAGCCCGATGTATCGGCCCCTGGCAGATGCATTGTGTCAGCATACAGCAGCTATTATCTAGAGGAGAATCCCACAACGACCAGCTACGATGTGGCACATTTCGACGTCAATGGGCGCACCTATCCTTGGCGTGTAGACTCCGGAACCTCCATGTCAACACCTGTAGTAGCGGGCATCATTGCCCTTTGGCTACAAGCTAAACCCGACTTGACACGCGATGACATCATGGGAGTTATTCAGCGCACCTGTCGCCATCCAGAAGAAGACCTTGACTATCCGAACAACAAATACGGTTATGGTGAGATTGACGCCTACCGTGGACTATTGGACATACTGGGCATTACTGCCATCAAGGAAATTAGCCAGCATGAACCACATGATGCCGCTATTTGGGCACAAGAGGGACTACTACACGTCGTATTTGACACTATTCCCGAGAAGCCCATCACCCTTTCTATATATTCAACTGCAGGCACACGCATCTATCAAACAAGCATCACCACCAATCAGTCTGACGTAACCCTCCCCTTGCCAACCTTCGGCAAAGGCATCTACGTCGTACAATTAGGGAATCTTGGCTCTACCCTAATTAGGATATAACAAGATTGTCATCTTCATCATCGTAATGAAAAAAACATTATATAAGCATTCTTCTAATAGACATCAACACACCAGTAAGGCTAGGCGGACATTTTAATAAAATCATGCAACTCACACGTTCTAAGAGACTTATCCTCTTACATAACAAATAGGAACGCCATGTATCTCGCATACAAGTATCACAATGCGAGATTGCACTATTCCTTTCTTCTGTATCCCAAGCATAAAGTCTTAAAAGAAGTAACCTCGGATACAAACGCTGGAGGAAGTACGCCTTCAATGATATCAAATCATTGGGGCACTCAAGATAATTTCTATGACAAATCCCGGTTACTATCTTTAAATAAGATGGACGATAATTCGACTGATGCATTGCAGAGGAGGATCTTTGCATCCAAAAATAAAGTTCCGAATCAATTAAAACAGCATATTCCAGATGCATATAAACTCTGAAATTAAAGTCCACATCTTGCGCAATTCGGTATTCCCTAGCCCATATACCATCAATCAAGGAATGTCTATATAGTTTATTCCATACGATGTCTGGAAGAACATTATCACTCAAATTCAGCAATTGTTCTACGGAAATAACTTGTTCCGGTCTTTCCACACCAAGAGATATGTCTTCATCAAGTGATGTCGTACGCTTATACCTACACATGGACAATCCACATTCCGGATGATTTACAAGAGCTTCATAGAGAAGCTTCACAGCATCAACATGCAAATAGTCATCACTATCTACAAACATTATATAGTTACCACTGGCCACCTTCTGTCCGGAATTGCGTGCAGCCCACAATCCTTGATTTGGCTGATGAATAACAGTACACCTTTCATCCGATTTTGATAAAAAGTCACACAAATCACCCGAACCATCTTTAGAACCGTCATCAACCAAGATAATCTCCAGATTTTGATACGATTGTAAAGTTATGGTTTCAAAGCATCGAGTCAAATAAGACTTAACATTGTATACAGGAACGATTATACTTATTAACTCACCTTTATCTGTCATTTTATCCATATAAATCAATAACTAACTAACAACATTCAATAATAGCTTTTCATACTCAGACATCACAACTGACAATTTCCTACTGGCTGCCCATTCACGGGCTTTCAGACCCATTGCCCTGCGCTCGTCCTCATGAACTATTAGCCATTCCATCTTC
>OMXL01000006.1 GCA_900314985.1 uncultured Prevotellaceae bacterium
AGCTCAGATTGCTATGGGCGCTGACCACGCACAGACCCTCAAGGCTATCCGCGAGGCTGAGGCATGGCACGGACCTTCAATCATCATCGCTTACGCTCCATGTATCAACCACGGTCTGAAGGCCAAGGGCGGTATGGGTAAGAGCCAGGCTGAGGAGAAGAAGGCTGTTGAGTGCGGTTACTGGCACCTGTGGCGCTACAACCCCGCTCTGGCTGACGAAGGCAAGAACCCATTCTCTCTCGACTCTAAGGAGCCCAACTGGGAGAACTTCCACGACTTCCTGCTCGGTGAGGTTCGTTACCTGTCAGTTAAGAAGGCTTATCCTAACGAGGCCGAGGAGCTCTTCGCCGAGGCTCAGAAGATGGCTCAGCTCCGCTACAAGACTTACATCCGCAAGTCTCAGGAGAACTGGGAGGACTAATCCTTGAAACCGTGTTGTCAGCGGTTTTGCCGCTGACACACCTATTATAATTAAGGAGCATCCACATCGGGTGCTCCTTTTTCATTGCATAAAAGTTGCACAACTCATAAAAAAGTAGTACCTTTGCAGCCGCAAAAGGATAATAGGAACAATATTTATAACAAAAAAAGTAAAAACACGAATTGATTTATGCGAAAAGAATGGCGTGGTTTTAAGGGAACCAAATGGACCGAGGAAGTCAACCTTAGAGATTTTATTCAGAACAACTACACAGCTTACGAAGGCGACGAGTCTTTCTTGGCTGCACCTACCGATGCCACCAACACATTGTGGGGACGTCTGCAGGAGCTGCAGAAGGAGGAGCGTGCCAAGGGCGGTGTGCTTGACATGGAGACAGAAATTGTGTCAAGCATGACAGCTTATGGCCCTGCCTACATCGATGAGAGTAAGAAGGACCTGGAGAAGGTAGTTGGTCTGCAGACTGACAAACCCCTTAAGCGCGCCTTCATGCCTTTTGGCGGCATCAAGATGGCTGAGCAGGCTTGCACCACTTATGGCTACCAGCCCTCAGAGAAGCTGCATGAGATTTTCACCAAGTATTGCAAGACCCACAACGATGGTGTATTCGATGCTTACACTGAGGAGATGATGCATGTGCGTCATAACCACATCCTCACTGGTCTGCCCGACACTTACGGCCGTGGCCGTATCGTAGGTGACTACCGTCGTGTGGCACTGTATGGTATCGACTTCATCATTGCCGAGAAGGAAGCCGACAAGCGCAACTGCGGTGCTGGTGTGATGAGCGACGACATCATCCGTCAGCGCGAGGAAATCTCTATGCAGATCAAGGCCCTGAAGGAGATGAAGGCTATGGCTCAGATCTATGGTTTCGATATTTCTCAGCCCGCCAACAACGCCCGTGAGGCTGTTCAGTGGCTGTACTTCGGCTATCTGGCTGCCATCAAGACACAGAACGGCGCTGCTATGTCAGTAGGTCGTGTATCTACATTCCTCGATATCTACATCCAGCGTGATATGGAAGAGGGTACTCTGACTGAGGACGAGGCTCAGGAGCTCATCGACCACCTGGTTATGAAGTTCCGCATGGTGAAGTTTGCCCGTATTCCTTCTTACAACCAGCTGTTCTCTGGCGACCCCGTTTGGGCTACCCTCGAAGTTGGTGGTATGGGTATGGACGGTCGCCACATGGTCACCAAGAACGACTACCGTTTCCTCCACACACTGGAGAACATGGGTCCCTCGCCCGAACCAAACCTTACCGTACTCTACTCTCCCCGTCTGACTGACAACTTCAAGAAGTATGCAGCCATGATCTCTGTAAAGACCAGCTCTATTCAGTATGAGAACGACGAGGTGATGCGTCCTGTATGGGGCGACGACTACAGCATCTGCTGCTGCGTAAGTGCTACACAGACTGGTAAGGAGATGCAGTTCTTCGGTGCACGTGCCAACCTGGCTAAGTGTTTCCTCTATGCTTGTAACGGTGGTGTTGACGCCAAGACCCGCGAGCAGGTTGCTCCTGGCTTCCGTCCCATCAAGGATGAGTATCTGACTTGGGAGGAGCTGGCTCCTCGCTTCGATCAGGCTATGGACTGGTTGGCTGGTGTTTATGTCAACACCCTGAACCTCATCCACTACATGCACGACAAGTACTTCTACGAGGCTGCTGAGATGGCGCTCATCGATACTAACGTACGTCGTACATTCGCTACTGGTATTGCAGGTTTCTCTCATGTCGTTGACTCTATCTCAGCCGTTAAGTATGCTAAGGTAAAGATGATTCGCGACGAAGAGGGCTTCAACGTAGACTATGTAGCTGAGGGCGACTTCCCCCGCTATGGTAACGATGACGACCGTGCTGATGAGATTGCAGTATGGCTGCTGAAGACCTTCGTCAAGAAGATTCGCAAGCACGCTACCTATCGTAACGCTACCCCAACCTGCTCTATCCTCACCATCACCTCTAACGTGGTATATGGTAAGTACACAGGTAATCTGCCCGACGGACGCCGTGCTGGTACTCCTCTGTCTCCTGGTGCTAACCCCAGCTATGGTGCTGAGAAGAACGGTCTGCTGGCTTCGCTGAACTCTGTTGCTAAGCTGCCTTACGAGTATGCCCTCGATGGTATCTCTAACACCCAGACCATCAGCCCCAACACACTGGGACAGAACGACGAGGAGCGTGCTAACACCTTGGTTCGCGTCATGGACGGCTACTTCAGCCGTGGTGCTCACCACCTGAATGTGAACGTGTTTGGTGTTGACAAGCTGCGCGATGCTATGGAGCATCCTGAGAAGCCTGAGTACGCTAACTTCACCATCCGCGTATCTGGTTATGCTGTGAAGTTCATCGACCTGACGCGTGAGCAGCAGGAAGATGTGATTGCACGCCAGTCACACGAGAGCCTGTAATCAAACTAGAAAACTAGTATATCTAGCATGACTAGTAAAGGCTATATACACTCCACCGAATCCTTTGGCTCTGTTGATGGGCCAGGGATTCGGTTCCTTATTTTCTTGCAGGGTTGCAGGATGCGCTGTCGCTATTGCCACAACCCAGATACTTGGAAAACAGACAGTGCGGGATGCGGTACCCCTGCATCCGTCACTGAGCTGCTCGACAAAGCGGAGCGCTACCGCAGCTACTGGGGTCCTGATGGCGGCATTACCGTCAGCGGAGGTGAGGCATTACTACAGATAGACTTCCTCATCGACCTGTTTGAAGAAGCCCATCGTCGTGGCATCAACACCTGTCTGGATACAGCTGCCCAGCCTTTTACACGTGAAGAGCCTTTCTTCTCGAAGTTCGAGAGACTGATGCAGAGCACAGATTTGGTACTGCTCGACATCAAACATATTGATAGCGAGAAGCATCGCTGGCTGACAGGCCACGGTAACGAGAATATTCTTGACTGCGCACGCTATCTGTCAGACATCGAGAAGCCAGTATGGATTCGTCACGTATTGGTGCCTGGCATCACAGACGATGAAGAGCAGCTTACCAAGCTTCGTCAGATGCTTGATACGCTGCACAATATTCAGAAGGTAGAGGTACTGCCTTATCACACGCTGGGTACCTTCAAATGGGAACAACTGGGCGTGCCCTATTCCCTGAAAGACGTCCCCACTCCCACTGCCGAGCAAGTCTCTCGTGCTCGTGAGATTCTGACAGCCAAATAACAAGGACTTCCAATTTGAACATAAAAATAAAGGAGCACCCGTCAGGATGCTCCTTTAATAAATATGTACGTGTTTGTCTATCGCAGTCTATCAGCTGCACGCACCAACTTCTCGTCAGCAAGGACACCACGACGGGCCAGCAGACAGAAGATGGCTGCGAGAATGGGCAGTGCGGACGTCAGCGGCAATGACTCTGGCAGGAGTCCCTGCTGAATCATTACAGCCAGCACGATATACCAGACGATGTTGACCAGCATGGCAGTAAGACAGAAAGTGGCCTGCAGGGGACGACGCTTGAACAAGAAGATAGCTATCAGACTATCTGCTGACGCCAGCATCTGCAGGGCAAAGAGTAGCCACGACTGGAAATGCACCATACCCAGTATGACTGCGATAAGCAGGAATACGGTTTGTTTACGCTGGATCATAGCCAAGACAGTGATTAGTCGTTAGCTGCCTGCTGCTCACGGATGGGATCGCGCCAGTAGATTCTGCCTTCAACAAACTCCTGTGTAGCCAACAGAGATGGCTTTGGAAGTTTCTCGTAGTAGCGTGAAATCTCAATCTGCTCGCGGTTCTCGAAGACCTCTTCCAGTGAGTCGTTATAAGAAGCGAACTCAGCCAGCTTCTTAGAAAGGTCTTCCTTGATCTGAAGACTAATCTGGTTGGCACGCTTAGAGATAATTGCTACGCTCTCGTAGATATTGCCGGTCTCTTCGCAGAGATCCATAATGTTGCGGGTAACGGTATTAACCGGTGCTTTTGATTTCTTGTAATCCATATTCTATAATTAATCTTTTGTAATTTTCTTGCATTTCTCGATAAAATCCTGAGCGGTAGCTGCCTCCTTAGATTCAGGGAACTCATTCAGGAAGCCATAACACTCGTCTTCGGCATCGCGATAGCGCTCTACCTTCTTCTTCTCAGAACTGTTCTTGGCGAGGTAGTACTTGCTCTTCATAATGAGCACAGAGAAGTCCTCACGCTTGTCAGTATACGGATAGGTCTTCAGCGCATTCTGAGCAGTAATGATACAAGCCTCGTAGTTAGACTCCGTACCATCATTGATGTTGCCAAAATAGCCGCCAAGGTTATAGTACAACTTTGCAGAGAGATATTCTTTCTGCACCAGATTGTCCTGCAACAGGAAGAGACGCTTCTGGGCAACCTCGCGAAGTTTAGAGTCTGGGAAGAAGTCCATGAAGTTCTGATAGGCAGTGATAGCGCCAACAGTAGGAGTCTGATCAAGACGGGGCTCAGGAACACTCTCAAAGAGTGACTGTCCGATATAGAAAGCTGCCTGTTCAGCATATTTACCCTTGGGATAGCTGGAGAAGTACTTCTTAAACGTCTGACTGGCTGCTTCGTAATCACGATTGTTATATTCCGCCATAGCCAACATATAGAGGCTCTCCTCAGCAGTGCTACGACCCTTCTGTGCAAGCACTACATCTTGCAGCAGGAGGGAAGCCTGATTGAACTTGCCCATAGCAAAATACTGCTTGGCACACTCGTACTTATAAGCAGTATCGGTTGACTTGTATATATTGTTAAACTCATTGGCACATCCTGAGAGAAGGATGCCAGCCAAAAGTGTGAGAAAAACGTTTTTCTTCATGCGCTAAACGAAATTGACGTGCAAAATTACGCATTTCCACTGAGAAAAACAAAGTTTTTTGATAAAAATTAGTATTCAGGGCGTTGAATTAGGAATTATTTTGTAATTTTGCACAACTTATGGACTATATTCTGACCTCACAATACAAACCAACAGGCGACCAGCCAGAAGCCATCCGACAGTTGACGGACGGCATAGAACGGGGCGACAAGGCGCAGGTACTACTGGGTGTTACTGGCTCTGGTAAGACATTTACCATAGCCAATGTCATCGCCAATGTAGGCAAACCTGTGCTCATCCTTTCGCACAACAAGACGCTGGCTGCTCAGTTGTATGAAGAGATGAGAGGGTTCTTCCCAGAGAATGCGGTAGAATATTATGTAAGCTATTATGACTACTACCAACCAGAGGCTTATCTACCTACTACAGATACATACATCGAAAAAGACTTGGCCATCAACGAAGAGATAGACCGTCTTCGACTCAGCGCAGTAAGTGCTTTGATGTCAGGAAGAAAAGACGTTATCGTCGTATCTTCAGTTTCATGTATCTATGGTATGGGCAGTCCTGTGGCACTGAACGAGAATATCATTGAGATACATCGTGGACAAATCATCGACCGCAACGCATTGTTAAGAAAATTGGTAGCTGCCCTATATGTCCGTAATGATATAGAACTGAAGCGTGGATGCTTTCGTGTCAAAGGTGACATCGTTGACATTGCGATGGCCTACAGCGAGGCGGTATTACGCATTACATTCTGGGACGACGAGATAGACAGCATCGAAGAACTGGACAGCATGGATATGCACAGGCTGGCGCTGTTTGATGAATACAAGCTCTACCCTGCTAACCTCTTTATGACGACCCAGGAGCAGACCAACATCGCCATCCGTCAGATTCAGGACGACCTGGTGAAGCAGGTAGCATTCTTCGAAGAGCAAGGCGACGGCATCAAGGCGCAACGCATCAAGGAGCGTGTAGAGTACGACATGGAGATGATTAAGGAGTTAGGCCATTGCTCGGGCATCGAGAACTACTCGCGCTACTTCGACGGTCGTCAGGCTGGCGAGCGCCCCTACTGCCTACTCGACTTCTTCCCCGATGACTTCCTTTTGGTGATTGACGAGAGCCACGTCTCGGTGCCCCAGATTGGTGCTATGTATGGTGGCGACCGTGCTCGCAAGACCAACCTCGTGGAGTATGGATTCCGTCTGCCTGCCGCCTTCGACAACCGTCCGCTGACTTTCGACGAGTTCAAGGAGATGACGCCACAGGTGATCTATGTTTCTGCCACACCTGCCGACTATGAGTTGCAGGAGGCCGAGGGTGTTGTTGTAGAACAGGTGATTCGTCCTACTGGACTCCTTGATCCAGAGATTGAGGTGCGTCCTACAGAGAACCAGATTGACGACCTGATGGACGAGATACAGCAACGCATTGAGCGCAAGGAGCGTGTACTGATTACGACACTAACCAAGCGTATGGCAGAAGAACTGTCGGAATACTTGCTGAACCACGATATCCAGACGGCCTACATCCACAGCGAGGTGACCACACTCGACCGTGTAAAAATATTGGAGAAGTTGCGCAATGGCACTTATGACGTGCTGGTGGGTGTCAACCTGTTGCGTGAGGGTCTCGACCTGCCAGAGGTATCATTGGTGGCCATCCTCGATGCTGACAAGGAGGGATTCCTACGCTCTCATCGAAGTCTGACACAGACGGCTGGTCGTGCAGCTCGTAACGTCAACGGTAAGGTCATCATGTATGCCGACAGCATTACCGCCTCCATGCAACTGACCATCGACGAGACGCTACGTCGTCGCACCAAGCAGTTGAAATACAACGAGGAGCATGGCATCACACCTACCCAGATCAAGAAGGCACTGACCGTCTCGTTGGTTGAACTGGAGCGCGAAGCCAATGGTCAGAAGCCAACAGCCAATAGCCAACAGCCAGCGGCCTTCGCAGCCGACCCGATTATCGAACAGATGACGCGTCCACAGTTGGAGAAGAGCATTGCCGAGACCACTCGCCTGATGAAGGAGGCTGCCAAGAAGCTCGACTTCCTACAGGCAGCCCAATATCGCGATGAGATTATCCGCCTACAGAAAGAACTAGAACTAAAATAACCAAACGAATGATGAAGAAACAACTATTAACCTTACTCTGTGCGATGGCCACTATGGGTCTGCATGCACAGATTCAGACCAATGCAGGAGTTCAGTACCTGCAATGTATGCCCAAGGACGTGTCGACCGACTTCAGCGACCTGAGCAACACCTATTTTCTGGCTGACTCGCTGGTATCGTTCGACAAGAACAAAGGCGAGGGACTGGTGCAATGGAAGCGCTATCGCCTGTCGCCACGTCAGGCTTTCAACTTGAATGGCTACTGGCCAGTGAGGATGCAGATGCTGGACTTCCCTGATGCTGCCTACGAGAACGACCCCTCGCTACGTCTCAGCATTGAGTTCATATCGCCCAGAGCAGCACGCATCCGACTGCTTACCACGCCCGTTGTGCCCAAGAATACCGACAGCAGCGACCCAATGTTCTGCGATGCATTTAAGGCCATGAAGGGCGCCTCCACTTCCTTCTTCAAGAGCGTAGACGATGGTCAGAAGATTGCCTATAGCTCCGACTATGGTCGCATCGAGATTCAGCGTTTCCCCTTCCGTCTGGTGCTGAAGGACGCCCAAGGAAAGGTGCTGACACAAACCCGTCATATCATCGACAACGACTCCACACAGGTCAAGCTGTTACCTTTCTCGTTCATCAAGCGTGGCAGCGACAATTCGCGCTCTGTAAATCCTGTCTTTCTGCTGTCTCCTGGCGAGCGCCTCTATGGTTGTGGCGAGTCGTTCACCTCTTTAAATAAGGTAGGTCAGAAGGTGCATCTCAGCGTCACCGACCCACAAGGTCCTGAGACGGACGGCATGTACAAGCCCGTACCTTTCTATTTTTCCAATCGTGGCTACGGCATCTTCATGCACACCGCAGCGCCCGTCACTGCCGACTTCGGTGCCTCTTATATCGGAGCCCAGCGCTTGTTTATGGCTGACGAGCAGATAGACCTCTTCGTGTTCTTTGGTTCTCCCAAAGACATCCTCGACGAATACACCAACATTACGGGTAAAAGTCCGCTACCACCGCTGTGGAGCTTTGGCACATGGATGAGTCGCATCACCTATTTCTCGCAAGAGGAAGGTCTCGATATTGCCAAGAAACTGCGCGACAATCACATACCTGCTGACGTGATCCATTTCGATACAGGCTGGTTTGGTGTCGACTGGCAATGCGACTACGAGTTTGCCAAGGACCGTTTCAAAGATCCTGTGGGCATGCTGAAGCAACTGGCCAAGGACGGCTTCCATACCTGTCTGTGGCAGCTACCCTACTTCACGCCCAAGAACCGTTTCTTCCCAGAAATCATTGAGAAAGGTCTGCACGTAAAGAATGCCACGGGTGGCATGCCCGTCGAGGATGCCATCCTCGACTTTACCAATCCTGAGACTGTCAACTGGTACCAATCGAAGATTAGCAATCTGCTGAAGCAGGGCGTATCAACCATCAAGTGCGACTTCGGCGAGGCGGCTCCCTACAACGGTTTCTACCATAACGGTCAGGGCGGACTCTACGAGCACAACCTCTATCCCCTGCGCTACAACAAGGCGCTGTGGGAAGCCGTAGAACGCCAGTATCCTGGCAACGGCATCATCTGGGCACGTTCAGCATGGGCGGGTTCTCAGCGCTACGCCTTGCATTGGGGTGGCGATGCAGCTACTAATAACATTGGTATGCTGGGTGACCTGCGTGGCGGACTCTCCTTTGGCTTGAGTGGTTTCTCGTTCTGGAGTCACGATATGGGCGGTTTCGTTACTGCCTCGCCAGAAGACATCTATCGCCGTTGGCTGCCCTTTGGTTTCCTGAGCAGTCACACCCGTGCCCACGGAGCACCTCCCACAGAGCCCTGGCTCATCTCCGAGTCGTTCACCCAGGCTTTCCGCGAGTGTGCCGAGATGAAATACCGCCTGATGCCCTACGTCTATGCACAAGCCAAAGACTGTTCTGAGCGCGGACTCCCCATGGTACGGGCCCTGCTCGTCGAGTTCCCCCACGATGCCGGAGCCTGGCTCGTAGAAGACGAGTATATGTTTGGATCGCAGATACTCGTGGCACCACTCCTGGAGAGTGGTAACAGCCGTATGGTCTATCTCCCCAAGGGTAAGTGGATTGACTACCAGACGGGCAAGGTCTATGCCGGTGGCTATCAGACCATCGAGGCTGGACACATCCCTGCCATCATCCTTGTTCGTGATGGCAGCATCATTCCTCACGCTCCACTGGCACAACGTACTGACCAAATCAACTGGAATGCCATCGAGCTGAAAGAGTATAAGGCTGATGCCACTCGCTGCACGGGACTACTCTTCAAGCCTGGCGATGCCAAGATAGAAAAGATTGAAAAATGAAATCTATAAAGTAGCATAGCAGGAACAGCTAATACAGACGCGTATTAGCTGTTCTCGTTTCTGTATTAGCTGTTCCCGCAACTGGGATAAGCTGTCTCTGAGCCGTATCAGCTGTTCTTGAAAAACAGCCGTTTTCAAAAAAGACCTAACATTCCCCCTTCCCCTTTATTTACTAGGGTTTCAGCGTGTGGAGTTTATTCTGAGACCTACCCCAGACCTACCCAAGAGGTTTTCCCCCAAGGGGGAGTCTAGGGTACCTCTTGGGGACCTCCTGAAACAAGAGGTACCCTCTCGGAATCCCTGTGTAGATAGGCATTTTGAGAGATTAGGGTACCTGGGGAGGTCTTGCCGCGATTTCATGCTCCGTGACAATTGAGACAATTGGGACAACGATTTTTCGCACCTACCAAGAAGTTCGGAAGTTCCGATATTTATAGTAATTATATATTATTATTTAATAGACATAAAATTCCGAACTTCCTAATATCCGAACTACGAATAACAGCACAGAAAATGCGCTGTCCTTTGTCCCAATTGTCACGGCTTTAGTGTTAGGCAAGCAAAAAGCGGATCAGCGGAACCAACCCGCAAAAAAAGCCTTCACGTTTCACGAATAGGGTCAAACGCCCTGTGCATGAGCTTTCGCGCGGTGAAGGGGCAACCCTATCCTTTCACTTTGCTTCCACTGAGCTTCCACTGAGCCTCCACCAGCTCCAGCTATCAGCAAGACAGCTGTACACACCAGCGAGACAACTGTTGCGGCAGAAAAACGCTGAGCGTTTTGGCCAAAACAGTGAGCGATTTTCACAAAACGCTCACCGTTTCTCTTTGTGTACAACTGATACACCACCATATACAGCTATCTCCTCATGAAATCAGCGTGACAGCAAAGTGGAACCAACCTGCGCACGTTTCACTCGCGCGAACCTTAACAAATAAAGGGTTGGGACGCAGAAAGTGAAACGTGAAAGCATTATTTATCACCCACTTGTCACAATCGGCAATCTATACCATATCTTTTTCTTCAATAGAAGTGTAAAATGAATTAAAACAAATTCAAGTGCACATGGGGACTGTCCCCGTGTGCACATTGAGACAATTGGGACAGCGATTACTTGCACCTACCAAGAAGTTCGAAGAAATAATGCACTGTCCTTTGTCCCAATTGTCACGGCCTTAGTGTTAGGCAAGCAAAAAGCGGATCAAGGAGACCCGACCCGCATTTCTTCTCTTTCATTCCTATATTACTTGGCAATGAACTTTTTGCCATTACAGATGTATAGGTGACCTTTCACCAGATGTAAAACTCTTTGGCCCATAATATCATAAATGGGCATCTCTGATTTTGAAGCATCAACGGAAACAGTGCTTATGGAGGAACCTTCATCTACTATAAGTACATTACATTGTGCTTGCCCCACACCATTCTCTGGAATAACAGTTATGATAGCCTGTCCTTCGGTGAGAGCGACAAGCAAGCCTAACTGTGTCACAACGCATTTGGTTTCGTCAGACGATTTCCATATCAGCGTTTTGTTTGTAGCATCATCAGGCGTTACAGTTGCCTCCAGTTGCAGAGTCTCACCTTTCTTAAGCGTTGCAGATGTCTGTGAGAGGGTGATGCCAGTAACAGGAATCGTTTCTTTCTCAACAATCACTGAACAGCTAGCCATAAAGCCACCATCTTTTGTTATTGCCATCACTACTGCTGTGCCATATCCTGTTGCGACAACCATTCCGTTAGCAACCATACATACAGATTCATTTGAACTTGTCCATGTTACTTCCTTGTTGCTGGCATCTTCTGGCAATACTGTTGCTTCCAATTGTATATTCTCACCAATATTTGTAAATTGGATTGTAGGCAGGGAAATTGTAACACCCGTTACTGGCTGTATGACAGTCACCTTACAAGAATCCTTTGCTTCTGCATTATCAACAGAAACAGCTTTTATCCATGCCTCACCAGCCTTCACCGCTTGAATGTTTCCGTTGGCATCAACTGTAGCGACCTGATTGTTGGACGATGACCAAGTAAGGGCTTTGTTATCCGCGTTGTCGGGAGAAACATTTGCTATCAGTTGTTCACTCTCATTTACCTTCAATTCCAACGCGACCTTATTCAAAGATACTTTTCCAACATGCTGTATTACTTTGACTACACAGTTTACTGTCAATCCTCCATCAACAGTTGTTGCTGTAACAAGAGTACTACCAATACCGGTTGCAGTTACCAATCCATCGTCTGAGACTGTACAAACCTGTTCATTAAAACTTTTCCATGTGACACCTTTCTCAGTAGCATCATCAGGTGTAATAATTGCGACAAGTTGCTTTTGTTCACCAATCACATTAAAAAATATCTGATCTTCTTCGAGAGAAATATTAGTAACGTTCTTCCTAACTAATACAGTACACTGGTCTTGTATTCCCGTTGCTATAGAAGTAACAACAACCTGAGTTTCTCCTTCTTTTATAGCTGTTACAGTTCCGTGTTCATCAATAGACGCGACAGAAGTATCCTTCGATTCCCAACTTATGTTCTTATCATCAGCATCTTCTGGAAGAATTGTTGCAGACAGGTTGAACTGTTCATTTTTGTTTAAAGTAATTGAGTGTTCATTCAGTGTAATACTTTCCACTGGATTATCTTCTATAATAGTTGCTTCTTTGAAACGAATATCATTTAAAAACGCATCTTTTGCACCTTTGGGGACATGTATTGTAATAGTGTTTCCCATTGTTACAGCACTCGTTGGGGGAATCATGGTCTTAAAATGAAGAAAAATCGATCCAGATAATCTACCACTACCAGTTATACTTTTCAATGTTGTATCAAAAAAAATGTGTGCATTATTTCCATAAGGGAAATAGAGAATGGGAAAGTCTGCTAATTTTTTAGGTTGATATAATGTGTCTATTGCTAATTGGTTTCCAATTAATGACCTATAACCAATATATTCCAAACTGTCAAATGCTTCAAAATTCATTTGAGAAAGTGAAGATGTCGCATTAAAAGCGTAATCACCTATATAGCGTAATTTCCCTTTAAAATAGATAGACTCAATCCCCTCGTATTCCCAAAAACCATTATATTGACTTGGTATTGAGTCGACATTTTCTCCAACCACAAGGTTTTTGATTGCTTTTCCAAATTGTACCTTATCAAAAAAGTTAGCTCTTACATAATTTATATAAATTGGATCGAACACTAATGTGTCTACGGCCAAATATA
The DNA here is from genome assembly GCA_900314985.1 of uncultured Prevotellaceae bacterium. Classification (GTDB taxonomy): domain Bacteria; phylum Bacteroidota; class Bacteroidia; order Bacteroidales; family Bacteroidaceae; genus Prevotella. The sequence continues at coordinate 12,956 of OMXL01000006.1, forward strand.
AGTATTCTCCTCCTCTATAATTTAGAAGACATTGCGAATACTCTTTAACAGATTTGGGCAAATCTAATCGTTGTATTGTTTTTCCAAAAACCGAGAAAGAATTAGCATCCATTTTATTGCCTACAAGGTTAACTTCTGACAAATCAATATGTCCATTAAGGCTTTCTTCTCCTATCAGTCGCCCAATAAATTTTAGGTCATCAGAATTAATATACCCAGTTACCTTCAAATTCTTTACAGTCTGCTGGTCACCATAGTTGATTTTACTCGACAGCCATCCTGGAGTTTGGCAGTCAACCACTAAATCTGTTGCTTGCGCATTAGCACAGAGGCTAATACAAAGCGATAAGCACATTACTAATATCTGTTTCATAGTTTTTTTTACGCTTTTTAGTCGAATACAAATGAGCAATGGTAAATTCTATTACCATTATCGACATCACTAAATTGTTCAATAATCGCATTATTACTTGATGAATTTGGAAGATTAATACAATGCTTGCTGATATTTCCAAACAATCCTGCATGATATGCAATAAGAACTGAGATTGCACGGTAATTATTATAATTTAAGCCTTCAATGCCATTCGAGCCATCAGGGTCATTTACCGCAAAATATAAGTCGCCCTCCTTCTCTGAATAATTGGCATAAAAGATTTCAATATTACCACTTTTGAGTTTCTCTACCAGATATTTAGAAATGTCTCCATCATTATATGCAAAAGTCCATATGTTCTTTTCTGTATTGGCCCCTACAAGATAGCCTTCATCGTTATAAGACAACTCGCAATCACCAAACCTCGAAATAAAGCCTTTACCATTTAGAGTGAAAAAACAACGAAGATATGTTGGTAAATAATCAAAGCTCTTTGTCGATGAAACATAATGCAAGTCAATACTATTACAGTATTCGACAAACTTCAAATCATAATCAATATTCATCATTGAAACGACTTCGCCAGAATAGCGCTCAAATGGTGCACAAATTTTTACTAATCTTCCTTTTGAATCATACGACATCGTGAAGCGTATCTTGTCTGTCCTATATTCTTTCTGATAATAATCTGAATATCCTTGTTTGTAAACATCTAAATATAACAGCTTCCTTGCATTAACATGGACTCCGTCTACTACTTTAAATGAGTTATTATTGCCATTTGAAGGTTCATCATCATCACCTCCACAAGAAACTAACAGTGGCAAAGACATAGCTATTAGCAACAGCACTCTACATAATTTTATCTGTTTCATGTTCTTTTCTTTTTAGTTACTTTTTCATTTCACTTCCCCTAATTTCAGATATTGCCCATAAATCTGGGTTAACACATTCTTTCCATCAACTTCAATAGGGCCTAAATTTTGCATTATTTCTCCCATATACTCAGCTATCTCATCAGTGCTGGCAAATGAAATAGGAGGTCTGCCATCGTTTGGATAGAATTTTTTATTCATTTTGGCTTCTAGTTAAAGGTGATCCCTTTACCTTAAGTTATTAACAAATACTATGCTAATATATAAAAAAGAGCGTGGGATCCTACCTGTTACTCGTCCCACGCATCGAGGCTCTGGCATCGCCCAATCAGTAAGAACGAGCAACGCCGAAGCCCACGCCGTATGTATATATACGACAGCAATAGCAGAAAGCCAATTGTGGCTGACAACTACGCTGATACGGATATTACATACCCTTGAGCGTCATTGTTGCTTTGTCACTTGACTGATTGTTTGGAACTGCCAGATTCCGATGCGTCAAGAACAAAGCGTCAGATAACGCTTTTCCTATATATAGGTCCCCACCCCTCAACAGCACCGCTCTCAAGCGGGGCTTCGGTATGAAGACAGTGCAAAGATAGTGATTATTATTGAAACAAAAAAGAAATCAGAGAGATATTTTAAATGAAACACACTCGCTGAGCGTATGAAACGGTGAATTAGTATTCCTATAATTCTTCCTTCCACCAAGAATCCTTGGTGCGGCAAATAGACTGAACGACGCAGTTCATGGCTTTACATTCGGCAACAGAGATGGTATCGTCGACGCGACGATAGGCGTAATGCCAAGGGGTGACAATCAGCAGTTTGTTGGCAAGGCAGAGGTCCATGCGATGCTCTGATGGGTGATAGAGGGATGGAAAGCCATTGTCCTCGACAGTGACCACGGGGTAGCCCTGTTGCATAATGCTATTGATGATATCCTGTTCGCCCTTGGCAATACGGGCAGAGACAAGGATGGCGCCTGAAGCGGCAGCAGCAAGGCAGCGGGCCTTCTGCTGTTGAAAGAGAGGGGCATCCTTTCTGTGGCAGACCACTGGCAACAGGCGGGCGCTCAGCAGTTGGCTGTTGCCATAGCTATCGCAGACGATGGCATTATTCTCTGTGAGCAAGCGCTGCTGGAGCATTTCCCATTTACCAGTATTAAACTGAGCGGCACCACACTCTCGCTGCAGATAGCCCTTGAGGGCTGGAAGCGTGAGGGCAGTAGCGACGGAGGCTCGCTGTGCTACCAACCATTTAGGGTGCTGCTGGCGCATCAGTCGGTAGCGCGGATTGTTGCGGATGTATTCGCGCTGACGCTCCAGCTGCCCTTCTTTAAGGGGCATCACATCTACGTAGCCATAGCTGAAGAGCGGCGGGCGGCCTGTGCTGGCATCAGAGGGGATTTTGGAGGGCTGCGAGGAAGCGAGAGAGGCCTGCGGGTAAACCGCAGGAAGCGAGCCAACAGCGGAAGACGGGGAAACCGCAGGAAGCGAGGCAGCAGCGGAAGATGGGGAAACCGCAGGAAGCGGGCCAGCAGAAGAAGACGGGGAAACCGCAGGAAGCGAGAAAGATGCAGAGGGAGGGCATAGTGAAGGGCTCGCTACGGCAGGTTGTCCCTGCCATATCTGGGCAGTCTGGCCTGTAAGCTCCCAATAGCGGCGATTGCAGCCTTTCTTAAAGCCGGCAATAACTTGGCCCAGGTGCGTATCGCGCCCATGGCTGCTAACAATGTCGCGATGTACCACAACTATAAAGTGGAGGTGGTCGGGCATGACGACATAGTCTTCAATATCTATCATCGGATAATGGGCGTGGATGCTATGTAGCAGTTCGTGTTCTACCATTTTGCCAATCTCCGAAAGGTGAACTTTCGGGGCAAGTGGGTCGCCATCGGGCTTGCTCACATCGCCCACGATACGTCCCAAAGGCTGTTGCTGACGCTCCAAAACACTTATGGTGATATGGTAAGTACCAGGCCAGCGGTAGTTCTTCTGACTACCGCGCCATCCCATATTCTTATCAGCCCTGTTCTGTTCCATCCCAGCAGAGAGAATCGGAAATCGGTTATGCATTCACCGCACCGCAGTGTGGGCAAGTGCCTTTCTGCTTCATCTTGCCACCACACTGACCACAACGGTAGCGGTAGTGGGGATGACGCAGGTAGCACCATACGGCAAAGGCAATATAGGCAATCAATAGGAGATAGCCTATATAATATAAGGTGAAGATGCTGAAGACGACATAGTCGACGGCACAAACAGCAGCGAGTCCAGAAAGATATAGCAAGGCATCGAAGGTCTGAAGCTGATGACGGACATCATCGAGGGCAGCAACAGCTACGATGATGATGGCCCAGACAGAGGCGACAAACAATGCCAGATGGAACGGCAGGGCAAAAGGATTGAGCGACGGATGGAAATAGTAGTGGCGCCACGACTCGGCACCGAACATCTGTATAGAGGCATAAAGCGTGGCAGAAATGGCGATAAGCACGCATAACATCGCAGGATATGACGAATCAATATCGTGAAAATGAACGATGTATGCCTTGCGACGCAATAGCTTACGCATAGCATAGGCACTACCCACCAATACGCAGATAGCCATAAAAACGAGCAGGTGGGTGTCAGAGAATACATCGATGAACTGCGAGATAGGATCGTCGGGTGAGACGCCTTGCAGCAACTCGCTCTCACGAATCCACCCTTGCGTAATCTGGTCGTGGGCCACCTTGACCCATACAGAGTCGATGGTGTCGGCAGGTACCTTCTGGATGTCAGCGACCACGATGCGCTCGCCACGAACAACATACAGCGTGTCGAACGCCATATCGGGCAAGGCATCAGCCAATGGCAACTTGTCAGCAGTCACCATGAAGTTGTAGTTCTGCGTATAGTGATGCGTAGTTGAGAAAGAGATGGAGTCAATCTGGTGTTCTGTCAGATCCCAGGCATCAGGTGTCTGCTGACCATGATTGTAACAGGCCGTCAGAAGAATGCATAATGCATAATGCATAATGCTTAATAGCAAGAGATGACGCTTATTATGTTTCTTCCACATACAATTATGAATTATGCATTATGAATTATGCATTGCATAGACATTCATCTGACAGTGTTTACAATCGAACTCTAAGCGGAAGCGACGACCATCGCCCAAACGCAGGAATAGCGGATACTTATAGGTGGGCTTCTGTCCACCATGCTTGACACAATAGCCCATAGCATACTGCAGGCAATGGCGGCACTGCATCAGGGGAGCCTCCCCCTTCCCCCTCCAAAGGGAGGGGGTATTGAGCTCGAAGGCGGTTGGTTCCTTGACACCATAGAAGGCGGCTGCCGCATGGTTGGAAATGTTATAAAGATAGGGGTAAGGGTACTTGGGAGGTGAGAGAGGTGATAGGTGAGAGGTGACAGGTGAAAGGTGAGAGGTTACAGGTGAAAGGGCACCACTCATCTTCTCTACCCATTGACGACGGAGGTCGGCAAGGAGGCTGCTGGGAATGAAGTAGTTAAAGTCAGCAGGCATCTCTACCCCACTACACTCGTATGGTGTTCCACCCAACTTAGACAGCTGGCGGATGATATTGTCACGCTGTGGCTTCTCAGCCTGCTGATGTTCACAAACAATAGCAGCAGTCACTCCTAAAGCCGATAGCGAGAAGCCATCGGACGTTTCTTTTAGCGTGAACGAGACGGGAATCTTACGTACACTACTCTGACCTGCCAGCAAGCGCTCAAACTCCATATCATGGTTGCGATAGAGCGCCATTCCTGGACGCAGGTTGCGAGGCATCTGCTGTGGGAAAAGGCGGTTACCCTCTGCACGATTCACACGGAAGCCCTCTAACTCGTGTTCCTTATTTATAAAGCAGAGGCCATCGCCATTGGCAAAGGCTGATGTGCCAGCCACATTGAACGAGTCGCGACGCAGTTCCTTGACTGTACCCACAAATTCTCCCATTGCCTTGGGAGTATCAGGCGAGAAGATATTCGGCTGACGACCATGCAGGAAATAGGTGGTGAAACCGCGATTGAAAGTCTTCTTCAGATTAGGAGTAAACGAATAGGTGCAATGGCCTTTTGACGCACGACAATACTCCTGCGGATGACGAGCAATAATAGCATCCAATTGCTGACTATAGGCTGCCACTACATTCTTCACATAGGTAACATCCTTCAAGCGTCCCTCTATCTTAAACGAGACAGCACCTGCCTGAATGAGCTCTTCCAGGTGGGCAGACTGGTTCAGGTCTTTCAACGACAGCAGATGACGCTGGTGCTCCAACTCACGACCATCGGCATCAAGCAGGTCGAATTTCATGCGACAGACCTGCGCACAGGCACCACGATTGGCAGAACGGCCAAAGCAATGCTGAGAGGCATAGCACAAACCACTATAGCTGACACACAGGGCGCCATGAACAAAGACCTCCAACTCTACATCGGGTACCTCACGGTGAATGGCTGCAATCTCTTCGACAGACAGCTCACGAGCCAGCACCACACGACGGAGTCCTAACGAGCGCAACCAGCGCACTTTCTCTGAGGTGCGGTTGTCAGTCTGGGTGGAAGCGTGGAACTTTAAACTTTGAACTTTAAACTTTGAACTTTCCAAGAGACCCATATCCTGAATGAGGATGGCATCGACCCCAGCCTCTTGCAACTCAAGGATGAGGCGCTCGGTATCTTTCAGCTCATCGTCGTAGATAATGGTATTGACAGTAACATAGACCTTGGCATCAAACTGATGGGCATAGTGGCAGAGCTGACGGATATCGTCAACACTATTGCCTGCAGCTACACGGGCACCAAACTTAGCGGCACCAATATAGACGGCATCAGCGCCATGGTCAATGGCCGCTATGCCACACTCCAAATTCTTGGCAGGAGCCAACAGTTCGAGTTTTGTAAGCGGTAGCAAATTATTCACGTTTCACTCTTCACTTTTCACTTAACCAATCTGGTTAATATCGTAAGGCGTCTCCTGATAAACATAGTAGTTTATCCAGTTGCTATACAACAAGTTAGCATGTGCGCGCCACGTTACCTTCGGACCTTGTGAAGGGTCGTCGTTCTTATAATAGTTGATAGGCATATCAACATCATCGCGCGTATCTTTGTCGCGACGGTATTCCTTGTCCAACGTATCAGGAGCATACTCCAAATGGCCCGTAATAAAGAACTCACGACCACCACGAGCCATCACGATGCTGACACCACACTCAGGTGACTCAGCAATCAGCTCTAAGTCAGGATTTGCAAGAATGTCTTCACGATGCAGTTCTGTATGACGACTGTGAGGCATCTGGAACACGTCGTCGAAACCACGGAAGATAGGCAACTGTGGATTCAGCGTATATTGCGGGAAGATGCCAAACATCTTCTTGGGCAGTGGGTATTTGGGAATACCATAATGATAGTACAAGCCTGCCTGTGCTGCCCAACATATATATAAGGTACTCGTTACGTGCGTGCGCGCCCATGCGAAGATATCGGAGACTTCTGCCCAATAGCTGACATCCTCAAAATCCAACTGCTCCACAGGGGCACCCGTAATAATCATACCATCATACTTTTCATGGCGCATCTCCTCGAAATCTCGATAGAACATCATCATGTGTTCGATGGGCGTATTCTTAGGCGTATGACTCTTCAACTTCATGAAGCTCACTTCCAGCTGCAACGGAGTATTCGACAACAGGCGTATCAAATCAGTCTCTGTCGTTATCTTCAGCGGCATGAGATTGAGAATAGCTATCTTCAACGGACGAATATCCTGCATGTGGGCACGCGAGTCATCCATCACGAAGATGTTCTCGTGCTTCAGCAGTTCTATGGCCGGCAAGCGGTCAGGTAATCTTAAAGGCATCTAACTTACATCAATTTATTAAAGATTCTCAACACGAAGGACACACACTGAGACATTGTCAAAGCCTCCAGCATTAATAGCCTCCTCGCAAAGAGCATTGGCAGTTGCACCATTTACTAACATCTCACGGATAACCTCGTCAGGAACCATGTCATTCAGACCATCAGTACAGAGTACATAGGTATCGCCAGGCAGGAAGTTGTTCGTAAACTCAATCATATCAATAAACGTGTCATCACAGCCAGCACCAATACAGTTCGTAATAACGTTGGAGTGCTTCTTCTCGCCATTGGCATTAATCAGAGAATGGTCAGTGGTGAGTTGCTCCAGTTGTCCATCGCGAAGACGATACAGACGGCTATCGCCACAGTTCAACCAGAAGAAGCGCTTGCCATAGTAGATGAGTCCCACCAGCGTCGTTCCCATTTCCGACATTGACTTATTGGCGCGACCCCGTGCGTTAACAGTCTGATGGATTGACTGCAGCCATTCGTTCATGACCTCCTCCAGTTCACCAGAAGTCAATCCCTTGGGTAAGTCATTGAAATAAAACTTCAAATTCTGCAGAACCAATTCACTGGCCACCTCGCCAGCATTGTGTCCACCCATTCCGTCTGCAACGGCCACGATGAAGCGGTCAAGATTCTCTGGTGCTAAGACGGTCTGATAGATATCGCTTCTGATAAACCTGTCATAAGCCAATATCATATCCTCATTATTACTTCTAACATTGCCGACACGACTGGCGGCTGTCAACACAATCTTGCTCATTTATACTTTCCTTTATTAACTTATACTAACCTGTAAATTAATGTTTGCCAGCGTCACGATATCACCAGATTTCAATGACATTGGAATATCGGGTAACAAGTCGCGCTGATTGAGTTTGGTACCGTTTGAAGAGTGCTTATCAATAATGCACCACCCTGTATCCGGCTTATAAATCAGCTGGGCATGCAATCCGGAGATATACATATTATCCACAAACAACGACGAATAAGGGCCTTGTTTACGACCTATTACCGCACCATTGACACCTACCATACGGATGTCAAGTGTAGGATTATAGAGTGTCAAGGTAGGAATGCCGCTCATGACGGGCATATCATGACCCTCTGGCTTTCTATGAGACTGCTGAAGATCGTTCACAATAGATACGGCAAGGTCGTTGGCACGTACCGACACAGATACCTGTCTGGAAGCCTGCATTTTCTGCTGTACCTCCTCAGCACCGGCCATCAGTCCACCACACTGTGTACAGCGGCGTCCCATGCCGACCCTTCCACAATTGCTACAGTATACTAATTCCTGTCCACACTGGTCGCAATAGTGTGAATATTCTTCAATTTCTTCTCTGCAACTTGGACAAATTATCATAGTTCTTCTTTAATATCTTCTGGCATTATCAACTGATAGGTCTCCTGCGTGATAGCATCCTGAGGCAATCCACTTACCCTCATAGACAACTGCTGGATGGTTGCATCAAGCATGTTACGCATCTCACGCGCATTACCAAACGATTCATTCTTGTTAATAACCTTACGACAGATGAGATCCATCAGCTTGAACTCTGCCTCAGGCGACAACTTGTAGTTGTCCTTCGAGGCCATCTTCTTGTAGATTGCCAACAGTTCATCCTCGTTATAGTCATCAATATGCATTTTATGGGTAAAGCGGCTGGCCAGTCCTGGGTTAACAGCCAGGAAGGTTTCCATCTCATCTTTATAGCCAGCAGCAATAACCACGAACTTACCACGATCATCCTCCATACGCTTCATCAACGTATCGATAGCCTCCTTGCCATACATGTCGTTATCCGACGACAGCGTGTAAGCCTCATCGATAAAGAGGATACCACCCATAGCCTTGTCACACATATTGTTGACAATCTTAGGCGTCTCACCCATGTACTTACCCACAAGCGTAGCACGACTGGCTTCGATAACCCTACTTGTAGGCAGAATATCCATAGCCTGCAGTACCTCACCCATCTTACGAGCCACACTGGTCTTACCAGTACCAGGATTACCTGTCAGGATGAAGTTCATAGACATCTGCTGTACGCTACCAGCACCCATAGCTGCACGCTGCTTCATGAACATGCTCTGTACGGCCAGACGACGTATCATGTTCTTCACAGAGCGCATACCGATGAACTCGTCGAGCTCGTTGAGTACCTCGTCGAGTGGACGTGCCGTAGCAGCTGCCTCCATCTCGAGATCGGCAGAAGTGATACGGTACATATCCTCGTCCTTGAAGTCGGGAGTGCCCACCATGCTTATCAGACGCTGGCTCTGCTTCTCGACAGCCTGATCGAAGATACGACGAGCCTCACGGGCATTACCGAAGTTCTTGTCACGACGCAGATAGAGTTGTTCAAACTGACGATGGATAGTAGCCTTGGTCTCCTCATCAACAGTGAAGTTCTTGCCTTTGGCGAGGTTGAGGAATATCTCTGTCAACTCGTCTGGTGTATAATCATCGAAGTGGATGGTCTGCGTAAAGCGGCTCTTCAGACCAGGGTTCGTATCGATGAAGTCGTGCATATTGTCCGTATAACCGGCAACAATACAGATAAACTTACCACGATCGTCTTCCAGACGCTTCAACAGCGTATCGATAGCCTCAGCACCAAATGAGTCCTGATCGTTCGATTTCAGCGTGTATGCCTCATCGATAAACAGTACGCCACCCATAGCGGAGTCAATCAACTGGTTGGTCTTGATGGCTGTCTGTCCAGCGAAACCAGCTACCAGTTTCGAGCGGTCAGCCTCTATCAACTGGCCACGCGATAGGATGCCCAGCGTACGGAATACGTCAGCCATGATGCGTGCCACAGTAGTCTTACCAGTACCAGGATTACCCGTAAAGACATAGTGCTTGCCTTGGAACATATTGGTCTCGCCACGACGAATCTGAAGGTTGAGGAATGCGGCAAGGTTGCTGATTTCCTTCTTGACGGCAGCAAGACCCACCATACCATTGAGCTTGGCCAGACACTGAGTATAGTCGACAGCCTGTGGAGCTTCGTAAGGAATATCCTTGACGTCAATCATCATCAGCTGCTCATTAGAGAGCGTCGAGATGTCGACATGCTGCAAGCGTTCAGCCTGCTTAGAACATATCTTGTCGAAGAGCTGGCGCATGGTACGTCCGTTAGCGAAGTCCTTATCACGCGAGTTATACAACTCGGTAATCATCTTATGCGTCAGATCCTGAGCCTCCTGAGTAAACTGGTACTTCTTCTCCTTTGCGAAGACCATCATAATCTGGAACAGCTGGTCAGGCGTGTAGTCATCGATATTGAGGAAGTAGCTGAAGCGACTGCGAACACCAGGGTTGATACGGAACAGGTTCTCCATCTCCTGACGATAGCCAGCAGCGATGACCACGAACTTGCCGCGATCGTCCTCCATACGCTTCATCAGCTGTTCCAGAGCCTGTGTGCCCTGCTGGTCCTTCTCGCCACCACTGCTCAATGGTGCAAGCGTATAAGCCTCATCGACAAACAAGATACCACCCATAGCCTTGTCGCACAGACGGTCGACCACCTTGGGTGTCTCGCCCTGATAGGGACTGACCATCTTCGAACGGTCTACCTCCACAACATGTCCGCTATCCAGATAACCTATCGACTCCAATATTTCACCCAACTTACGGGCGATGGTAGTCTTACCGGTACCAGGATTACCTGTCAGGACGATATGGATACCCATCTTCTCTTGCTCGCCCAAACCACGTTGCGCGCGCTGAATATTATTATGTACAGTAAAGGCGATTTCCTTGACAGCCGTCTTGACTTCGTCCATACCGATATAACGGTCGAGGTCGCTGAGGATCTCTTCCAGCGTACGTTCCTCTGGTACATAGCCTCTGATGTCACGCTCCTCAATCATCACAGCAGCAGAGCCACGACTGATAAATGAGGTAAAGATATCCTCTGCCGTCTTGATAGCAACATGAGCATAGCCAAAGGTATCGTCCTTGATCTTCGTCTGATACTGGAAGAAGCGCAACAGTTTCTGGTCAGCTTCCGGTGAGAAAGCAGTGAGACCATACTTGGCACGCAGTTCCATCTTACAGATGTCACACAGTTCCTGATAGCCTGGTGTTGGCAGACGGAAGGTGTACTTGAAACGGTTCTGTGCCGCAGGGTTAGCAGCCAAGAAGTCGTCAAGACCTTTAGGAAGACCTGCCATAATGACAATGGGGTCTTCATCCCATTTATCCATCTCAACAAACAGCTTATCCAGCGGATTCACTTGGTTGGAATAGCGATCGGGCAACAACTTCTGCACATTGTCGAAGAAGAGAATGCCACCCTTGGCCTCATTCACGTTCTCCTCCCACTTTTCCACAAAACGCTGGTAGTCGACGGCATCAACCATCGTCAACTTGGGCTTCTGTATGATTTTATGCTGATGGAAATAGTCTCGTAACACCTCTGCCAAGGCGGTCTTACCTGTACCTGTCTCACCAATAATAATGGTATTCACGCTGAGGCGGACATTCATCACATCCCTGCGCGAATGAAGATAGGTATAGGTATCGACAACGGTCTTCAGCTGTTGCTTTACGTTGTCGAGACCAGCCAAACGATCCAGAATATTCTGCGATATCAGCGGGTGTCCACACCACTTACAGAACTTGGCTATCGAGCGGTTTTCCTTTAGACAATGCTCACAAACCATATTTATTCAACGTCCTTTTGTAATTGTTCTAATACTTTATTTGGAGATAGACTGATCTTGTTCTTCTCAGGAATCTTGTAATTCATCAGTTTGGGGTTGAAGAGAATCATCTCTGCCAACATCAGAACAGCCATCATCGTCCATACCTTATAATGCAACACTGACTCACCACTGATGGAGCGTACCTGATTGGTCACGTCATCGAGCATAGCAAACTTAGAGCCCTTGAACTTGAAGGACTTTTGCTTGAAGGTATATACCAGCGGTTCCATCAGACTTGTCTTCACGTCATCTTCCATCACCTCGCTGATAAACTGGTTCTCCATCTTCGAATCTCTGTGGTAATCCGTGAGATGACAAATCAGCATATAGATCAACGTCAAGATGATAGCGGTAGGAATAAACATACCAGGATGCTGGTTATAGACGTACTTCATCGTAACGATAGGTACCATCGCCGACAATAGTCCAAGAACACCCCACAAGGCACTGAGTACAAAGCCATATCCTCTGAAGAATGCTCTCATACCTACAATAATCGCACTAACACCACCAACAGGCAGTAGAATAGTCATTGACGTATGCGACATCACATCAGCACGATTGTCAATACCAAATACCACCAGCAGTGCTATCCATAGACCACAGAGGCTATAGAACGTAGTGCGCCAACGGTGTTCCTTACGTTTCGCTCTGCTATACTCCTTCTTTACATTAGTATATTTACGGGTGGTCTCTTCCTTAGCAGTAACGAGTCGCTTATAGAACGGCTGGTTCTGATCAACCTCACCAAGGTTCATGACCCATTCTTCCAGTCGGCGTTCATAGCTATAAGGCTCCTCAAAGTTTTTATGAGGATCTTCGTGGAAGAATACAGACATCCACTGACTCAAGGCACCGCGACGCATAGCACCCAACAAGATGGGGCGACGTGTCTGTTTCTCAAAATTGGTACCGTCATTCAGCTCTGTTCCATCTTCCAACAGATAGGTTGGTATTGCACCCAGATAACGACAGAAGCGGTAAGCAGCAGTACGCAGGTCGTAGGCTCCTAAGCGCTCTTTGTTCTCTTCGCTCTTCAGGTCGAAACAAGCCTTTGCCTGTGCCAACTGTTCATACCAGCCATGCAGTTGGGCGAAATAATAGAATCTTCCATTAGGATCAGCAAACTCTCCCACCTGTTCTTCAAACTCCTCAGGGGTCAGATCTTGCCAGGTCTTCAGTTCGTCTCGCATAATCTCGCCAACCTTATAGGGGTTGTCGGCATCGCGGAGGTCGTAAGCGGCCTCACGGTCAAGATTGTAGAGCACTTTATAACCCAGTGAGCGCGTGGGTTCTTTACCCTCCGTCATGATGCGCAGTGCCTCACATGCCATCAGATCCTCGTGGCTGTACATCCACGACAACAGACGTCCGTCGCTCAGACTAACCCATTCATCCTCCGAACAGTCTTCGTAACCAAACGAGTGAACGATATCCTGCACGTTGCCTGACGGATACTTGACCAAGAACGGAATCTCCGGGTCAATTTCATAGACCAGTCGCAGAATAGCCACACGTTGCGTCAGCGTAGAGTCTGGTGAGAAATAGCTACGCAAACGAGCAATATCCGCCTTCGTATGTGCTTCAACATATAGGAAGACGTTATCGTTCGGATTTCTCAGTGCGAAAGCATACTCCTCCATATAACTCAGAATAGAGATTGCTACGCTATGGATGTCGTCACACTTATTGCCACGCAGGTCAACATAAGGATAGGTGGGTTCCATCACATAGACAGAAGCCATCAGACCAGCACGCTGGTCAGCGGGATAACGATTGACGATGATATCCTTGACAGCAGAGCTAAGCTTCACGTTACCGCACTGCTCCAACCATCCAGGGATACGACCATTATAGAGGTAACTGGTGGCCAGACGCTCATTGTCCATCAACAGAGGTATCAACTCGTGTACGTTATCTGCCACGAGGTTGCGCTCTGGGTCAACGATAAAGCTACGGTATTTCAGCAGTGGAGATGAGATATCCACATGGACATCTTCTCCCAAGAACCATCGCTCTACCTCATTATATCCCCAACGACTGGCAGGATTCACAGCTGTCAGGCCCTGCACAATCATCTTCACACGATCAGGCAGTTCGTTGATGCGTGGCAGACGTCCTTCGTTCTTCTTACGCATCATGACACGCTCGTTCTGACTCAGCGGGTTCTCACCCAGCCAGAGCGTCATCAGCGTGATACCCAGCGAATAGAAGTCGGCAGCAGGCGTAATCTCCACCTCACCATCGATGACGTCGTTGTACATCTCAGGAGCGGCATATACCGGAGTACGAGCCTGTGTCGTCTTATGCAGGCGTCCTTCTTCCTCCATAATACTGGAGATACCGAAGTCGCCCAGCACAATTTCTTTGTGGGCGGTATCACGGAAGAAGTAGTTGCCAGGCTTAATATCCTTATGGATAATATTGTTGTTATGACAGTAGGCCAACGCAGCTGCACATTGCAGGGCTATACGACGGAACTGGTTATAGTTTCCGTCAAGGTCATAGTCTGCCAACGTACCTCCACGGAGATACTCCATGAGCTCATAGTCACGGTTCTTACCCTCCACATATGTCTTACCATAGTCGGTAATCTTGACAATCATCTCCAGATTGAAGTTCTGGATGATGCGCATCAGACCCTTCTTAATGGTAAAGTTGGGATAGTACACTTTCAGTACGCGCTCACCTTCGTCGCCTTGAACCAAGAATACCTGAGCCTCACCAGAGTTGTCGCTCAAGCACTTAATGCCACGGTACAATCTGCCTTTCAGCACGAAGTCACCATCACGGAAATCATCGTCACTGCTATCCTGCATGGTCATACCAGGTCTAACAGTAATGTCAGAAGCTCCAGCCTGCGCTGCCTGTGGAGTTCCTACCCTAATGGTAGCTTCCATATTAAGGGGAGTTGACGGTCTATTGGTCACATCCATATTTATTTGTCGTCTTTAATTTCTTCAGTACTATTTTTACCTAAAATCACCCACTTTCCACCTAAATGAGGCTTGGCACATCCACATGGACTGCTATGCATAGCATGCTTATAGTTGCATACCCATGCCAATCTGACGCCTACAGGTTTGCTGGCCATGGCGAAGTTACGCGCCTGGACAGGTGATGTCGTAGGTGGCACAGCCAGCTTGTCGAGAATGGTCGACAGCATCTTAATCTTCACAGCCTTGATCTCCTCCAATTCCTCACGAGTCATACGCTTTGACTCCACCTTAGGAATCACAGGAACTTCCACGCCCTCGTCCTTCTGTAACAGCGAGAGCACTCGCTCACGCAGTTTGGCATTAGCCTGTTCTCTAACGATGTCACGCTCTGAGTTGTAAGGCATCGCATTTTCCAGATTGGAGTAGTCTCTGACGATTTCCAACAACTGCTGGTAGTCAGGATTAGCCTGCAACTGTTTCACCAGCATGCGTGCCTCCTTAGTCAGTGCTGCACCACACTTCTTACAGAAAGCAAAGTCGTTCAGTGTGTGACACGTAGGACAAACCATACCGCCACGAGGGCTACCGCACTCAGGACAATAGGCCTCATTGCCTTCCAGATGAGCGCCACAATATGAACAAACATCTTTTTTGATATAGTGATGACAGACCTCACAGAAGTCTGCATCGGGATCAATCTCAGAACTACAGTGTGGACACGTCATCTTGCTGATGGGTTGACCACACTGTGCACAGAACATAGCCTCAGCATCGTTAATGGCTCCACAGAACGGACACTTCTTACCAACAGACTGACGCTGTTGTGTCTGCTGGGCCGCACGCTGGGGAGAAAACAGTTGTTGCGGAGTCAGAGGTTGCTCTGAATCCATCGTTTTATTAAGCACCTGCTGAGGATTTACGGTGCGTTGAAGATCACTTGTCAAAGGGTTGTTTTCGTCTATCATTATGCTGTAGTTATTGCTGTAGTTATAATTGTCAGTTGCAAAGATAGTAAAAAAAATATAAACGCAAAAGAAAACCGCCGTAAATTTACATTTACGACGGCATTTTTCTTATTTTGGTCTATATCAGACTACCAAAGAGGCAGGCGTTCGGCCTTTGGCAAGAACATTTTGTCACCTTCTTTGACACCAAAAGCGTCATACCATGCATCCACATGAGGCAGGGCACCATTCACACGCCAGCGACCCAGTGAGTGAGGATCAGACTTCGTGCGATTACGGATTTCAGCCTCCGTGATATTGCCTGCCCACACACCAGCATAAGCAATAAAGAAACGCTGTTCGGGTGTCAGGCCGTCAATCGTTGACAGTGGCTTACGCTTTGTAGCCTCCTTGAAGGCAGCATAAGAAACCTGCAGACCACCATGGTCGGCCAGATTCTCACCAAGCGTCAACTGACCATTGGCATTCAGGTCAGGAAGTACCTTAATCTTTGAGAAGAAATCAGCAAACTTCTGCGTACGTTCTGTAAAATTCTTTCCGTCTGCTTCCGTCCACCAATCACACAGATTGCCGACCTTGTCGTAGCGACGGCCTTGGTCATCAAACCCATGGGTCATCTCGTGACCGATTACAACACCAATAGCGCCATAGTTAAAGGCATCGTCAGCCTCTGGATCAAAGAATGGAACTTGCAGAATACCAGCAGGAAAACAAATTTCGTTCGTGGTAGGATTATAGTATGCATTTACGGTCTGAGGATTCATGAACCAGTCATCACGGTCAACGGGTTTTCCTGCGGTGTGATCTATCTGCCAAGCCTGCCAGAAGCGAGCACACTCCTGCATATTCTCATAGTAAGATTTTTTCGCATCAATCTTCAAGTTCGTCAGGTCTGTCCAACGATCAGGATAGCCAATCTTTACATAGAAGGTATTCAGCTTCAGCAAGGCATTCACCTTCGTAGAATCGTCCATCCAATCCTGAGCAGCAATACGCTCGCCAAGAGCCACGCGCAGGTTCTCCACAAGCGTCTTCATGCGCTCCTTAGAAGAAGCAGGGAAGTACTTCTTTACGTAGATGCGACCAAGGGCCTCACCCATCACGCCCTGCACCTGATTGGTAGAACGGCGCCACAAGGGATGGTCTTCCTTACGTCCAGACATCACCTTACCATAGAAGTCGAAGTTAGCGGCACGCACAGCATCGTTCAGATAGCCCGTAGAACCGTCAATCAAGCCCCACTCCATCACGTCGCGATATTCAGCAGCCGTCATTGAGGCAAACAGCTTGTCGGCCACCTCCATAAAGGCAGGCTGACCCACAATCAGCTCCTGGATATACTGGCTCTTGATGCCCTTCGCATTCATCTGCTTCTCCAGCTGCAGATGTGGATACTTTGCCAGGAAATCACTGAGCGTCATTCTATTGTAATTGGCAATAGGATCGCGAAGCTCCGTACGAGACTTAGAGGCTTTAGCCAGTGTCATCTCCACCTTCATCACGTTCTTCATCTTCTTCTCAGCAGCACTCTTGCTGAAGCCAAAGAGCTGGAACATGCGGACAATGTGCTTCTTGAAGGCCTCACGAATCTTCACCGTAGCCTCGTCATTCTCCAGATAGTAGTCCTTCTGACCAAGTGTCAAGCCACCCTGACGAACCGTCAGGATATTCTTCATGGCATCCATCTCGTCAGCTCCGATGTAGGAACCAAACAGTTCCGACTCACCATAAGGCATCATCTCCAACTGGATAGCGAAGAGTTGCTCCTTCTTCTTGGCAGCCTCCAGACGCTTAATGAGAGGCATCACGGGAGCCAATTCCTCTTTCTCTCTGCGTGCAGAGTCCATCGCCAACTTATACAGGTCGCTAAGCTTCTGCTCTACAGTACCAGCAGGATAGGTATTCTCCTGCAACTCTTTCAAAATACCATTGATGCGCTTGTTGTTATCCTCAGCCAAGCGATCAAAACTGCCGTAGCGTGAATAGGCGGCAGGTAGTGGATTGGCCTTCATCCAGCCACCACAGGCATACTCATAGAAGTCGTCGGCAGGACGTACAGACTTGTCGAGGTCGTTCAGGTTGATACCCGACTTAAGCTGTGCCGATGCCGATGCGGTCATCATTGCTAATGCCATCATTACAAATACTTTTTTCATAGTTTTATCAATTGATTGTCTCTAATTCTTCCGAAAGACGCTCCCAGCGCTCCACCTCCTCATCAAGGGCTTTCTTGGTGGTGGTATATTCTGTAACAAGCGTCATGTCTGCGGCATTCTCAGGAATCATCAGCAGGTCGTCCAACTCCTTCAGGCGACGCTCCATATCACTGATTTTTCGCTCCGACTCCTCCACAGCCTTCTCAGCCTTGCGCAGGCGCTTCTGCTGCTCTTTATGGGTGGCATAGTCGTTCTTTGTAGGGTTAATGGGCTTAGTGGGCTTAATGGGCCCATTAGACCCATTCAACCCATTAGACCCATTACTAATCTGCGCCTCATGTTCCTTCCGCAACCACTCATAAATGCCACCTAAGTGTTCACGCACTTTGCCGCCACCAAACTCATAGACCTTGCTGACCAAGCCGTCCAGGAATTCACGGTCATGACTAACGATGATGGCCGTACCGTCAAATGCACGGATAGCCTCTTTCAGCACATCCTTTGACGGCATATCCAAGTGGTTGGTAGGCTCGTCGAGAATCAAGAGGTTGACGGGTTCCAGCAACAGACGAATCATAGCCAGACGACTGCGCTCACCACCACTCAGCACCTTCACCTTTTTGTCGGAGGCCTCGCCACCAAACATAAAGGCGCCTAATATATCGTTGATTCTCAAGCGTATCTCGCCCTTAGCAACATTATCGATGGTTTGGAATACAGTCAGTTCCTCATCGAGCAACTGCGCCTGGTTCTGTGCGAAATAGCCTATCTGGATGTTATGTCCTACTTTTAAGTGACCATCGAACGGAATCTCGCCCATGATACACTTCACCAGCGTAGACTTACCCTCACCGTTCTTACCCACGAAAGCCACCTTCTCACCGCGTTTGATGGTCAGGTTGACGTTCGAGAAGACGGTATGGGCACCATAGTCCTTGCGGACATCCTCGCAGATAACGGGATAGTCGCCACTACGCAGACACGGTGGGAACTTCAAGTGCAATGCAGAGTTGTCGACCTCATCAACCTCGATGGGCACAATCTTTTCCAACTGCTTCACCTTCTGTTGCACCTGTACGGCCTTGGTGGCCTGATAGCGGAAGCGCTCAATAAACTGGCGCATCTCCTGTATTTCTTTCTGCTGATTCTCGTAGGCTCTGAGCTGCTGTTCACGACGCTCCTTACGCAACACGACATACTCGTCGTATTTCACCTTGTAGTCAATAATCTGGCCACACGAAATCTCCAGCGTGCGATTGGTAACATTATTGATGAAGGCACGGTCGTGACTGACCAATACCACAGCCTTTGCCGACTGCGCCAACCACTGCTCCAGCCACTGTATAGACTCGATGTCCAGATGGTTGGTGGGCTCGTCGAGCAACAGCACATCAGGCTTCTGCAACAGAATCTTCGCCAACTCGATACGCATGCGCCAACCACCAGAGAACTCGCTAGTGGGACGTTCCAAATCAGAACGTTCAAAGCCCAGACCCATCAAGGTACGCTCCAGCTCTGCCTCGCAGTTCTCTGCACCCATCATCATATAGCGCTCATGCTCCAGCGTAAACTTCTCGACCAGTGCCAGATAACTCTCGCTCTCGTAGTCGGTACGCTCAGCCAACTGCTGGTTCAGCGCATCCACCTCGGCTTTCAGCTCCGTCACATTCGAAAAGGCCTTCTGAGCCTCCTGTCGGACGGTGGTATCATCTTGCAGAATCATCACCTGCGGCAGATAGCCTATCGTCGTATCGTTGGGAATGCTGACCACGCCACCGGTAGGTTTCTGTTGTCCACAGAGTATTTTGAGCAGGGTTGACTTTCCTGCTCCGTTCTTACCCACCAAAGCAATGCGGTCGCGATCGTTGACCACGAAACTGGCATTGGCAAAGAGTGGCTTTATGCCAAATTCCACGTGTAGTGATTCTACTGATATCATTTCTCTACCTTATTCTTTTTTGAACGTGCAAAGGTACGAATAAGATAGCGAAATGCAAAATTTATCGGGAATTTTTCTTATATTTATGCTATTTTTCGAAGTGCTGGTAGTCTTTCAGCGAGCGCCATGCCCCACCCCAGCGGAATCCGTGCTGGATGAAAAGGCGATAGCAGAGGTCTTGCTGCGTAATCTTGTATTTGAACGATTTCGAGCGGTTGACATAGGGCTTACCCGTTGCCGGCTGGATGAGCAGCATGCCATCCTTCTTACGCTTCACACAGGGGTTGTACAGCGGATTGATGTCGATGGCCAAACCTTGGGCATGCTTCGACAACTTGGTGCTACCTTCCACCACGCGATAACAGTAGCACGACGTATTGTTGGCACGCATCGAACGCTCGTCGTCGTTACCATATTCCAAGATAGGGCGAATGCGTTCAATAGGATATTTCGCTTGATACAAAGCACTAAATATTTCTTTCAAGTCATTCGCTATCTGCTTATTACAAATGAGAACACCCTGCTGGGGTTCACCATCGAAATCGACATAGCGAACCGTCAGCGTATCCAGTTTCACCTGCTGAGCATACACGCCTATGCTGCACATTACCAATAAGATGACCAACCATATCTTCGTCCTTTTCATACCCTTTTCGCATTTCGTCTCTATTTCGCATACAAAGATACAAAATTATTTTGAAACTCGTATACATTTTCTAAAGAAATCTATTAATACACGAAACCTTACAACCTTACAATCTTACAACCTTACACAGTATGCTTCCCTACGTGGCAATGGTGCTCTAATTATAATATATATTATAATATATATTATAATTAGCATATCTTAGCACTCTTACGGAAACGCACCTTGTAAGAATGTAAGGTTGTAAGATTGTAAGAAATGAGGCGTCTTCAATGACAACAGTCTAAGCCAGTTACGAGACAGACTAAGCCAGTCGCAAGACAGCCTGATACGCAAGATTATTAGCTGTATAATGAGACCGTATCAGCTGTATAACGAGACCAGATCAGCTATACAAATTATCTAAAAAAAATAGCCGGATTTATTTGGCTATTTGCAAAAAAATGGGTAATTTTGCATTCAAATAAATATCACTAAACCAATAAAGTTATTATGACCGCAAAAGAAACCATCGAGGCTGGTAAAGCCATTCTGGGAATCGAATTTGGTTCCACCCGTATCAAGGCCGTACTCATCGACCAAGACAATAAACCCATCGCACAAGGCTCTTTCGAGTGGGAGAACCAACTCGTAGACGGACTGTGGACCTACAGTATCGACATTATTTGGAAGGGGCTTCAGGACTGCTATAGCGACCTGCGTCAGGACGTGAAGAAGCAGTACGGCTGCGAGATTGAATCGCTGGCAGCCATTGGTTTCTCGGCCATGATGCACGGCTACATGGCTTTCGACGAGAAGCAGCAGATTCTGGTGCCTTTCCGTACATGGCGTAACACGAACACCGGCAAGGCTGCTGCCGAGCTGTCGGAGCTGTTCAACTATAACATTCCCCTGCGCTGGAGCATCTCACATCTGTACCAGTGCATCCTGAATGGCGACGAACACGTCAAGAACATCAAGTTCCTGACCACACTCGCTGGCTACGTTCACTGGCAGGTAACAGGCGAATTCGTGCTGGGCGTAGGCGATGCCTCGGGTATGATTCCCGTTGACCCCGCCACGAAGACCTATGACGCCACAATGGTGGAGAAATTCGACAAGATTCTCGCTGCTAAAGGTTTGCCCTTTAGACTACTCGACATCCTGCCCAAGTCGCTGAATGCTGGCGAGAGCGCCGGCGTGCTGACTGCTGAGGGTGCCAAGAAGTTGGACGTCTCTGGTCACCTGAAGGCTGGTGTACCTGTTTGTCCTCCCGAAGGCGACGCAGGCACCGGCATGGTAGCTACCAATGCCGTCAAGCAGCGCACGGGTAACGTATCAGCAGGTACCTCTTCATTCTCAATGATTGTATTGGAGAAGCCACTGAGCAAGCCTTACGAGATGATTGACATGGTGACCACGCCTGACGGTAGCCTCGTAGCCATGGTACACTGCAACAACTGTACCTCAGATATCAACGCCTGGGTGGGTCTGTTCAAGGAATATCAGCAGTTGCTGGGCGTACCCGTGGATATGAACGAGCTGTACGGCAAGCTGTTCAACAAGGCTCTGGAGGGCGATGCCGACTGTGGAGGTCTGATGGCCTATAACTATGTCAGCGGAGAACCTGTAACAGGTCTGGCCGAAGGTCGTCCCATGTTCGTCCGCTCAGCTAACGACAAGTTCAATCTGGCAAACTTTATGCGCAGCCACCTCTATGGTGCCATCGGTGTGCTGAAGATTGGTAACGACATCCTGCTGAAGGAAGAGAAAATCAAGGTGGACCGCATCACCGGTCACGGTGGTTACTTCAAGACTGCCGGTGTAGGTCAGCGCATGCTGGCTGCCGCCCTAAACAGCCCCATCAGCGTGATGGAGACCGCTGGTGAAGGTGGCGCCTGGGGTATCGCTCTGTTGGCAGGCTACCTTATTAACAAGAATGGCAAGAATCTGGCCGACTACCTGGAGCAAGTCGTCTTCGCAGGCAACACGGGCGTTTCTATCGCTCCTACTGCCGAGGATGTCGCAGGTTTCGAGAAATATATCGAGAACTACAAGGCTTGTCTGCCCATCGAGCAGGCTGCTGTTGACGCCAAGAAGTAAGTGGGAAGAACAGGAAACTACAACATTTCGGTGGTCATCGTTGTGCATGATCAGGCCGAAGCACTCGAGCGTAACTTGCCACAGTTTCTGACTGTGGCAAGTGCTGCGCAGGGTGAGGTCATCATTGTTGACGACTCATCGACCGACGAGACCCCCGACGTACTGAAGCGCCTGAAAGAAGACAACGCCCATCTGTACACCACCTTCCTACCCAAGAGCGTAGCCAACAGAAGCCGTCTGCAGTTGGCCCTGAACATCGGCGTCAAGGCGGCGCTGTCCGACCGCATCGTTTTTGCTGACATCACTCGCCCACCCCTCGTTAGCGAATGGCTTACAGGACTAACAGAAGGAACCGTGACAGCCGTCTACTGCCGACTGAAGCACGGCACGCCACAGGTGACGCACCAGTTGTTTGACGACATGGAAGAAGCGGCCAATACCCTGCTCAAGGCCGAGCGACGTGACGGTGACGGTCATCGAGGCCGATGGTTTCGCATGCGACGCGGCATGTACGACGCCATTGCCGTCAACAAAGCGCTTACCCTCGATGCTATCAAGCTCTTCGACCAGCGTCTGACCGTTGGCAAGAAGATGCAATTAGGCATGAGCGTATTCTTCAAAAACATGTTTTCATGAGAATATTACACTACTATGCCAGCAATGCCCCTGAGGCCATCACGCAGTATGTGAGGATACTGTGTGAGCAGATGGGTACGGAGGTCGAAATGGAACCAGTAACAACGGTTCATGAGGCACTCCAGATGTTGCGCGACAGGCACTATGACCTATTGCACATTCACGGATGCTGGCAGCATGCCGCCTATCGCATAGCCCGTCAGGCCCAGCGCCGAGGCACACGACTGGTGGTGACTCCCCACGGACAGTTGGAACCGTGGACCATGAAACAACGCTACTGGAAAGAGAAGCTACCCAAGCGACTGCTCTTCCAGCGTACCCTTATCCAGCAGGCCTATGCGGTCATCGTACAGGGCAAGATGGAGGAAGAGTGCATGACAAAATTGGGTTGGAACCGTCGCACGGTCATCATTCGCAACTGTTTGATTACCAATAGCATCAACGCCAGCGAGATGGCACAGCAGATGTGGAAGGTTTATCGCAAGGTGATGGACAGCAACACGTTGGAGTTGATGACTGAAGACACGAAGTTGACCCTGCGCCAACTGCTAAAAGTGGGCATTACGGGCGACCAGCGATGGTTGGGCGAATCGTACGTCACCATCACCGACCACAACCAGTGGCGCATGCTCTACTGTCATGTACATCAGGAGCAGGTGGCTGAGATTGTTCGTCGCGGCATCAACATCCTGCATGTCGATACGCCCGACTTCGACATCCACCAGATGCCCTGCTTCATGCCCGACGTCTACGAGCCACCAAAGACCATCGAAGAAGCCATCGGCATGCAATTTGCTACGGAGAACGACCGACTGATGGCTACCTTCCGACATCTACGCCGACTGGCCATGCATAGTCGTCTGACGCTGTCGCACCTGACAGAACTGGATAAGGAGTTGCGTAATCACGACTGTGCCGAAGACCAACTGTGCGACGCACTCAAAGAGCGTCACCTCTACCAGTTTGCCCGTCGCATTATGCAGCTGACCAGCGACCTGACGGGACTCGACGAAGGACTGATGCCGATGCCGCCACTCGACGACCGTCAGACACGACATCTGAGGAAACACATTGATAACCATCTGAAGATATGATGAACCCAAAAGATAAGACTATGAAAAAAACATTCTCAGAACACGACATGCACTACTTGCGCCTATTGTCTACATCCTTTCCTACCGTAGCAGCAGCCGCCACTGAGATTATCAATCTGGAGGCCATCCTCAACCTGCCCAAAGGTACAGAACACTTTCTGGCCGACCTGCATGGAGAGAGTGCTGCCTTCAAACACGTCATCAAGAATGCATCGGGAAACATTCGCCGCAAAGTCAGCGAGTTGTTTGCCGGTGATATCCGAGATAAGGAGCGTCGCGAGTTGTGCACGCTCATCTACTATCCTGAAGAGAAGCTGGAACTGATTAAGGCCGCAGAGTCGGACGACCTGGACGACTGGTATCACATCACCATCCACCGTCTGGTAGCCGTCTGCCGCGACGTATCGTCGAAATATACACGTTCCAAGGTGCGCAAGTCGCTGCCTCAGGATTTTGCCTACATCATCGAAGAGTTGCTGCACGAGCGTTCTGACGATACCGACAAGGCCGCCTATGTGAGTGTCATCGTCGACACCATCATCTCTACGGGTCGTGCTGACGACTTCATCATTGCCCTCTGCAACGTCATCCAGCGACTGTCTATCGACCAGTTACACATCTTGGGCGATATCTATGACCGAGGCCCTGGGGCCCATATCATTCTGGACACGATGAAGCAATACCACTCGTGGGACATCCAGTGGGGCAACCACGACATGTTGTGGATGGGTGCAGGAGCAGGAAACAATGCCTGCATCTGCAACGTGCTGCGTCTCTCGTTGCGCTATGCCAATCTGGCCACCGTCGAAGAGGCCTACGGCATCAACCTCGTACCGCTGGCTACCTTTGCCATGGAGGTATATGGCGACGACCCCTGCGAGGAGTTCATCCCCAAACTGATGGCGGGCAACACAATGGAAGAGAAATACATCAAGCTGACGGCTCAGATGCACAAGGCTATCTCGATTATCCAGTTCAAGAAGGAGGCGCAGATCTTCAAGCGTCGTCCGGAATGGGGCATGCTGGACCGCTGTCTGCTCGATCACATCGACTACGAGCGTGGTGTGCTGGTGCTGGACGGCAAGGAGTATGAGATGCGCTCCAATCACTTCCCCACCATCGACCCGAAGAATCCCTGCGAGCTGACGCCTGAGGAGAACCAGCTGATGGAGCGTCTGCACCACTCGTTCAAAGCCAGCGAGAAGCTGCAGAAGCATATCAAGATGATACTCTCGCACGGCTGCATGTACACCATCTGCAACCAGAACCTGTTGTTCCACGCCTCTGTGCCCTTGAACGCCGACGGTTCGCTGAAGGAGGTGGAGCTGTACAACGGCCAGCGCTATAGCGGCAAGGAGTTGATGCACAACATCGGCATGCTGGTGCGCGCTGCTTTTGAGAGCGACACGGAGAAGGAGTTGCGGCTCTTTGCTCGCGACTACTTCCTCTACCTCTGGTGCGGCAAGGACTCTCCCCTCTTCGACAAGTCTAAGATGGCTACTTTCGAACGCTATTTCCTAACCGACAAGGCAACCTTCAAAGAGGAGAAAGGCTACTATTTTCAGTTGCGTGATTCAGAAGAGGTAGTGGACCGTATTCTCGATGCTTTTGGCGTGAAGGGCGACAACCGACATATCATTAACGGTCACGTTCCCGTACATGCCTCGAAGGGCGAGAATCCCATCAAGGCCAATGGCAAACTGATGGTGATAGACGGTGGATTCTCACAGGCTTACCACTCAACGACTGGCATTGCCGGCTACACACTGGTTTATCACAGTAGAGGTTTTCAATTGGTTCAGCATGAACCATTTACCAGCGCATCAGAAGCTATCGAGAAAGGAACAGACATCAAGTCGACCACCCAACTCGTAGAACTCTCTGCCCATCGCATGTTAGTAGCTGATACCGACCGTGGTGCCGAGTTGCGCGAACAGATTGACGACCTTCGTCAGTTGCTCTACGCCTATCGTCACGGCATCATTACCGAAGCAAAATGAAGCACGCCGTCATCATTGCGTTAGGATCTAACTGTCGACAGAGTGCCCATATCCGATGGGCATCAGAACGCTTATCTTTTGTGCTGGATGACTGTCGTCTGAGTCGCGTACTGTGGACGGCAGACATCAAAGGCAGTGGCAAGTGGTACATGAACCGATTGGCAGCAGGCTATACAGAGCTACCGGTCGACAATCTGCAACAGCTATTGAAACAGACGGAGGCAGAGACGGGGCGTATCAAGGAAATAGTAACGATAGACTTAGACCTATTGCAGTATGACGGACAGCGCTATCATGAGAAAGACTGGGAGCGCAACTATGTATCTGCCATCATTAACGACATCATATTGAAATAGTTACATAAAAATGTGGCTGTTTGCGTTTTTTTTCGTACCTTTGCACCCCGTAATAATAAATAAGGTAAAGGAAAGAAATGATAACAGTCACAAATCTGGCTATCCAGTTTGGAAAGAAGACGTTGTATAAGGACGTCAATCTAAAGTTTACGAGTGGTAACATTTATGGTATTATCGGTGCCAACGGTGCCGGTAAGTCTACCCTGCTGCGCGCTATCAGCGGTGAGCTGGAGCCCAACAAGGGTACCATTGAGATGCTCCCCGGCGAGCGTATGTCGGTATTGGAGCAGGACCACTTCAAATACGATGAATTCACAGTGATGGATACAGTCCTCATGGGACACCAGCCACTGTGGAAGAACATGAAGGACCGCGAGGCCCTCTACGCTAAAGAGGAAATGACCGAGGAGGATGGAGTATTAGCTGCCGACCTGGAGATGGCTTTTGCCGAGATGAACGGTTGGGAGGCTGAAAGCGAGGCCGCACAGCTGTTGCAGAATCTGGGTATCAAGGAGGATCAGCACTATGCACAGATGTCGGACATCTCTAACAACGAGAAGGTGCGCGTCATGCTGGCAAAGGCACTGTTCGGACACCCCGACAACCTGTTGCTCGACGAGCCTACCAACGACCTCGACCTCGACACTGTACAGTGGCTGGAGGAATACCTCTCTAATTTGGAGCAGTGTGTGCTCGTAGTATCTCACGACCGTCACTTCCTGGATGCTGTCAGCACCCAAACCGTAGATATCGACTTTGGCAAGGTAACACTGTTCTCAGGTAACTACTCGTTCTGGTACGAGTCCAGCCAGCTAGCGCTACGTCAGGCTCAGAACCAGAAGATGAAGGCTGAGGAGAAAAAGAAGCAGTTGGAGGAATTCATTCGCCGCTTCTCTGCCAACGTGGCCAAGTCTAAACAGACAACCTCTCGTAAGAAGATGCTGGAGAAGTTGAACGTGGAGGAAATCACTCCGTCAACACGTAAATACCCTGGCATCATCTTCTCCATGGAGCGTGAGCCTGGTACGCAGATTCTGGAGGTTGAGGGTCTGAAGGCACTTGATGCCGACGGAACAGTACTCTTTGACAATGTGTCATTCACCATTGAGAAGGGCCAAAAGACTGTCTTCCTGTCACACAACCCCAAAGCCATGACAGCCCTCTTCGAGATTATCAACGGCAACCGTGAGGCTGATGCCGGTACTTATAAGTGGGGTGTCACTATCACTACCGCCTATCTCCCACTCGACAACACAGAGTTCTTCAAGTCTGAGATGAACCTCGTAGACTGGCTCAGCCAGTTTGGCACAGGCAACGAAGTGATGATGAAGTCGTTCCTGGGACGCATGCTTTTCAAGGATGAGGACATCCAGAAGAAGGTCTGCGTACTCTCTGGTGGTGAGAAGATGCGTTGTATGATAGCCCGCATGCAGCTAAAGAACGCTAACTGTCTGATTCTCGATACACCCACCAACCACTTGGATTTGGAGTCTATTCAGGCTTTCAACAACAACCTCATCTCGTTCAAGGGCAACATTCTGTTTGCCTCACACGACCATGAGTTCATCAACACTGTGGCTGACCGCATCATCGAACTAACACCGAAGGGAACCATTGACAAGCTGACAACGTATGATGACTACATCTATGACGAAGCCATCAAAGCGAAGAAGGCCGAGATGTACGCGTAACAATGCATAATGCTTAATGCTTAATGCTTAATTGTGGCACGGAATTTGCTTTCGGTTTGTTAGAACTTAAAATTTTAACACTATGACAGAAGAAGAAAAGGTAAACCAGGAAGAAACAATAGTCAACGATTCAGTCGCTGACGAAGAAACAGTCAAGGAAGCTACCAAAGAGGCAGAGGAACCTGCAGAAGAGAAAGACCCGCTGGAGGCTGCCAAGGCAGAGATAGAAGAGTTGAAAACCCAGATGTTGTACAAAACTGCTGAGTTTGATAACTACCGCAAGCGCACACTGAAGGAGAAGACCGAGCTCATCCTTAATGGTGGCGAGAAGGCCGTAACGGCTGTGCTTCCTGTCATCGACGATATGGAACGCGCCATCGAGAATGGCGCTAAGACCGATGACCCTGCCGTCCTGCGTGAGGGCATGGAGCTCATCTACAACAAGTTCATCAAGGCACTCGAAGGCCTGGGCGTGAAGAAGATGGATACGACCGATGCCGACTTCGACACCGACCTGCACGAGGCTGTAGCAATGGTTCCCGGTATGGGCGACGACAAGAAAGGTAAGGTCATCGACTGCCTGCAGACTGGTTATATGTTGAACGATAAAGTAATCCGCCACGCCAAAGTGGCAGTAGGACAATAATGGCACAAAAACGAGACTATTATGAGGTGCTTGGTGTTGACAAGAACGCCACAGAAGACCAGATAAAGAAGGCGTATCGCACCATCGCCATCAAATATCACCCTGACCGTAACCCCGGCAACAAAGAGGCCGAAGAGAAATTCAAGGAGGCCGCAGAGGCCTACGACGTGCTGCACGACCCGCAGAAGCGTCAGCAGTACGACCAGTTCGGATTCAACGGACCGGGTATGGGCGGTGGCTTCGGAGGTTTCGGTGGCGCTTCCATGAACATGGACGACATCTTCTCCATGTTCGGCGACATCTTCGGTGGCCGTGCAGGAGGTTTTGGAGGCTTTGGCGGTGGTAGCCGTGGTCCCCAGAAGCACCGTGGCTCTGACCTTCGCCTGAAGGTGAGACTCTCACTGGAGGAGATTGCCCACGGTGTTACCAAGAAGTTTAAGGTTCGCAAGGATATCACCTGCTCCCACTGTCACGGCTCAGGTGCCGAGGCTGGCAGTACCAACGACCAGTGTCCTACGTGTCACGGTTCAGGTGTCATCACCCACACCACGCAGAGCATCTTCGGTATGATGCAGACACAGGGCGTTTGTCCTACCTGTGGCGGTGAGGGTACCGTCATCAAGAACAAGTGTCACGAGTGTGGCGGTTCTGGCGTCGTCAAGGGCGAAGAGGTAGTCGAGATTACCATTCCTGCTGGTGTTGCCGAGGGTATGATTGTCAACGTTCCCGGTAAGGGTAATGCCGGACGCCACAAGGGTATCAACGGCGACATCCAGGTATTCATCGAGGAAGAGCCCAACGACACCTTCATCCGCGACGACAACGACTTGATATACAACCTGCTGCTCGACTTCCCCACAGCGGCATTGGGTGGCGAGGTAGAGATACCGACCATCGAAGGCAACAAGCTGAAGGTGAAGATGGAGCCCGGCACCCAGCCAGGCAAGACGATGCGCCTGCGTGGCAAGGGACTACCTGCCGTACAAGGTTACGGACGTGGCAATGGCGACCTCGTCGTCAACGTCAGCGTATATGTTCCCAAAACCTTGACGAAGGAAGAGAAGACGGCCATTGAACAGTTCCGTGACAGCGACAACTTCAAGGGCGACGCAGACACCAAGCGCTCTATCTTCCAGAAGTTCAAGAATTATTTCAGTTAAACTTAATAGTAGGTTGCGACTCAGTTGCAACAAACAATTACCGCCATGACGTATCAAGAGACTTGCCAATACCTCTTCAACCAGATGCCCATGTTCGAACGACAGGGCGATGCAGGTTACAAGGAGGGACTGACCAATACCCTGTTGCTCGACGAGCATTTGGGACACCCACATCAGTCGTATGCCACTATTCATATTGCCGGCACCAATGGCAAAGGCTCTTGTTCGCATACCATTGCAGCCATCCTGCAGGAGTGCGGCTATAAGGTTGGACTCTACACATCACCGCATCTGGTGGACTTCCGTGAGCGCATCCGCGTCAATGGACAGCCCATCAGCGAGCTCTATGTCACACAGTTCGTAGAGCGTGAGCGTGCCTTCTTCGAACCGCTGCACCCCTCCTTCTTTGAGGTGACGACGGCAATGGCCTTCCAGTATTTCAAAGACCAGCACGTTGACATTGCCGTCATCGAAGTGGGTCTCGGTGGTCGCCTCGACTGTACGAACATTATCACCCCCATCGTCTCTATCATCACCAATATCAGCTTTGATCACACCCAGTATCTGGGCGACACGCTGGCCAAGATTGCCGCTGAGAAGGCTGGTATTATTAAAAGAGGTGTATCGGTAGTGATTGGTGAGGCCAACGAGGAGACGCGTCCCGTCTTCGAGGCCAAAGCGAAGGAAATGAATGCGCCTATCGTCTTTGCTGAAGACTATCAGGAGGTCATCTCTGCCGACAGTCTTCCAGGAGGCGGCATGCTATACCATACCCGCAATAATGGTATCTTGCACGGAGATCTCAGCGGTGCCTATCAGGTCAAAAACATGAATACGGTCATGTGTGTCGCCTTCCACTTGGGCATGATAGGCTACCTCAGCATCTGCGAGAAGCCAGAGAACCAAGAGAAATGTCGCTTTGAATTTCAGCGTGCCATCGAACACGTTACCACTACAACAGGACTGATGGGTCGTTGGCAGATTATGCAACAGAACCCCAGAGTGGTGTGTGACACTGGACACAATGTCGGCGGCTGGCAATATCTCTCTAAGCAACTGCAGCAGCAACAATGTCGCCAAATGCATATTATATTTGGTATGGTCAGTGACAAAGACCTTGACGGAGTGTTGCAACTGTTACCAAAGAAAGCCATATACTATTTTACCAAGGCCGACAACAAACGAGCCATTAACGAGGCCGATTTACAGCTACAAGCAGCTAAACATGGACTGCTGGGAGAACGCTACCCTACTGTGCGTGAAGCATATACGCAATGTATGAAGAATGCACTACGCGATGATTTTGTCTTCGTTGGTGGTAGTTCTTATGTAGTGGGCGATTTTCTTAAAATATTCAAATAGTATTCAATTAGTCGTGTTTTAACGTTTTTTTTCGCACTTCATTCGTCATTGTCATTTATTTTTAGTTACTTTGCAAGTAGATTTTCGTAACTAAAACCAGTTAGATTATGACAAACATTACAGAAAATGCGAATTTGAGTGGTCTGAAGAGAGAAAACTTCCAGACCACGATCAACGGTAAGAAGACCGACCTGTACATCCTTCGTAACCGTAAGGGCTATGAGGTAGCCATCTCTAACTATGGTGGTGCCATTATGGCCATCATGGTGCCCGACAAGGATGGTAACGTTGCTAACGTTATCCAGGGTCACGATAGTATCCAACAACTCACCAGCGGCAACGAGCCCTACCTCTCTACTTTGATTGGTCGCTGGGGCAACCGTATCTGCAAGGGGCAGTTCACGCTGAACGGCAAGGAGTACCAACTGGCACTCAACGACGGCCCCAACCACCTGCACGGCGGTAAGAAGGGCTTCAATGCCAAGGTATGGGAAGCTCGTCAGATGGGTCCCCGCTCACTGGCTCTGCATCGTATCTCTTCATACGGTGAGGAAGGCTATACAGGTGAGTTGGATGTTACCGTAGAGTACACCTTTACTGACCAGAACGAACTCGTCATCGAGTATCTGGCAACCACCAACAAGAAGACTATCGTCAACCTGACGCACCACGCCTTCTTCTGCCTGCAAGGTGCCGCCAATCCTACTCCTACTATTGAGGAGCAGCTCTGCGAGATCAATGCCGACTTCTATCTGCCTACTGATGATACCGCTATTCCTACCGGTGAGATTCTGAAGGTGGCTGGTACTCCATTCGACTTCCGCACGCCAAAGAGCTTTGGCAAGGAGATCGAGGCTGACAACGAGCAGATTAAGTTCGGTCACGGCTACGACCACAACTACGTGCTCAACAAGAAGGAAGAGGGCGAGTTGTCATTTGCTGCACGCATCACCGATCCTAAGAGCGGTCGTACGCTGGAGTGCTACACCACAGAGCCAGGCTTGCAGCTCTATACAGCAAACTTCGCTACGGGTTACAAGGGCGCCAACGGTTGCACCTTCCCACGTCGTTCTGCCGTTTGTCTGGAAGCACAGCACTTCCCCGACACTCCTAACCGTCCCTACTTCCCCTCAGTAGTGCTGAATCCAGGAGAGCAGTACAAGCAGAAGACTATCTATCGTTTTGGTGTAACTAAATAAGCAAAAAGCCCATTAATATATATGATGGACATCGATTTTGTGAGAAGTCGCTTTATTAAGCACTTCGACGGCAAGACCGGACACGTCTATACTTCACCAGGACGCATTAACCTCATCGGTGAGCATACCGACTACAATGGAGGTTATGTTTTCCCTGGAGCAGTGGACAAAGGTGTTATGGCCGAGATTCGTCCCAATGGTACGGAAGATACCGTGATGGCATATGCCATCGACCTGAAGGACCGCGTTGACTTCAAACTCTCCGACCCTGATGGTCCTAAGACCTCGTGGGCACGCTATATCTATGGTATAGCCTTGGAGATGCGCAAGCGCGGAGCCGACGTCAAGGGTTTCAACATTGCCTTTGCTGGTGATGTGCCCCTCGGTGCAGGCATGTCGTCAAGTGCCGCTATGGAGAGCTGCTTCGCCTTCGGACTCAACGACCTCTTTGGCGACAATAAGGTCAGCCAGTGGGATATGGTACTGGCCGGACAGGCTACCGAGCACAACTACTGTGGTGTCAACTGTGGCATCATGGACCAGTTTGCCAGCGTCTTTGGCAAGTCTGGCTGTCTGATGCGCCTCGATTGTCGCAGTCGTGAGTTCGAATACTTCCCCTTCAAGCCCGACGGCTATCGCCTCGTACTCCTCGACTCTGTTGTCAAGCACCAGTTGGCTGGTTCGCCCTACAACGATCGTCGCAATTCGTGCGAGAATGTGGTCAAGCACATTGCTGCCAAGCATCCTGAAGCTAAGTTCGAAACATTGCGCGACTGCACGTGGGAACAGCTGGAAGAGGTCAAGGCAGACATCAGCGAAGAGGACTATCGCCGTGCCAAGTTTGTGTTAGGCGAGAAAGACCGTGTATTGGCTGTCTGTGATGCACTCAACGAAGGTGACTACGAACGTGTCGGCGAGCTGATGTACCAGACCCACGAAGGTCTGTCAAAGGACTATGAGGTCAGTTGCGAAGAACTCGACTACCTCAACGAGATAGCCCGCGAGAATGGCGTCACTGGTTCACGCATTATGGGTGGCGGCTTTGGTGGTTGCACTATCAATCTGGTACGCAACAATCTCTACCGCCAATTCATTGACGACGCCATCAAGCGCTTTGATGAGAAGTATGGGCATAAGCCTAAGGTATACGACGTCATCATTGGCGACGGATCACGAAAACTATGCTAATACAATAATAAAAACCGCTGAACAACTATTCAGCGGTTTTTTATTGTTTATCATTAGTCCATCAGCAATAGTATTGCTTATACCACTCGGCAAACTTACGGAGTCCTTCTCTCAAAGTAATCTTCGGTGTAAATCCAAAGTCACGCTCCAGAGCCGTAGCATCAGCATAAGTAGTTGGCACATCTCCTGGCTGCATCGGCACAAGCTTCTTATGAGCCTCGAAGTCATAGTCCTGAGGAAGAACACCAGCACGTAAAAGTTCCTCTTGTAGTATCTGTACAAAATCCAACAAGTTCTCAGGCTGACCACCACCAATATTATACACGGCATAGGGAGGTATGGGAAGACCATCCTCACCTTTCTGCTTGGAAGGAGCACCCTGCATCACACGAACGATACCCTCTACGATATCATCGACATAGGTAAAGTCGCGACGGCAATTGCCATAATTAAAGATCTGAATAGTCTCACCTTTCAGCAACTTGTTGGTAAAACCAAAGTATGCCATATCAGGACGACCGGCAGGGCCATAAACGGTAAAAAATCTCAGGCCCGTAGAAGGAATATCATAGAGTTTAGAATAGCAATGAGCCATCAGTTCATTACTCTTCTTCGTGGCAGCATAGAGGGATACAGGATTATCCACACGGTCGTCAACACTGAATGGAACCTTCTTGTTGCCACCATAGACACTCGAAGAGGATGCGTAAACTAAATGCTCTACGGGATTATTACGACAGGCCTCAAGGATGTTATAGAAACCAATAAGGTTGCTCTGGATATATGCATCTGGATTCGTGATAGAATAGCGCACACCAGCTTGTGCAGCCAAATTGACTACGACCTGAGGATTATAGTTCTTAAACAGTTCATCAATGGTATCTTTCGAGGCAATGTCGCCTTTCACAAAGACATACTTGATATCCTCAGGAACATGACTCTCAATCTCTTTCAAGCGCCATTCCTTAAGACTGACATCATAGTAGTCGTTCATATTGTCAATGCCAATGATAGTGGCACCTTTAATATCTTTAAAAAGACGCTTTACGAGATTAGAACCGATGAAACCGGCACTACCAGTGACCAGAATGGTCTTTTTATTCAAATCAATCTTTTCCATATTCTATTTTCCGTATTTTTCTACTGCCTCATAATAGGTATCCAGACTACCAATATCGAAACGACCAGCACTCATAGGCCAGGCATGCATCGTAGTATGCTCTACCATATAGTGTGCCAGATTACCGGGTGCATCCTTACCACAACCATTCTCCACAGAGTGACGAACAATGTTCAAATCTTTCTTTTGATAGATGTAGAAAGGAGGAACTGCCCAATGACTCTTGGGCACCTGAGGTTTTTCTTCCATACCTAATACACGCATATTGTCATCCAACTCCACCACACCAGTACGCTGCAGTTTCTCTATCGAAGGTTGTTCATGGCACATAATGCAACTGGAACCCTTCTCTTTGGCAAAGTCCACAAATTCCTGAAAGCTGAAGAACAGCAAGTTGTCTGCTGCCACCACCAACAGATCATCATTGATATTCAGTTTATTCATTGCAAACAAAAGGTCACATACAGCTCCCAGTCGAGTATCGTTTGTCTCAGTACCATCGTCAACAATGGTAATGGGTTTTGTATAATGCTGATCTTTTGTCCACTTCTCAAAGATTGGTGCAAACTTATGGTTCGTGACAATGACGTGTTCATCAATTTCCGGTATCCGGTCAATGTCATCGAGCATACGACCTAGAATGGTATTCTCTCCTATTATCAAAAGTGGTTTCGGAAAGTTCTTAGTCAACTCCCCTAACCTTGTGGCATAGCCGGCAGCAATAACGATATTTTTCATATTCTTTTTATTCTATACAAATCTCGCTCCATCATCTGGCTTTACCCAAAACACCTGGAATGTCTTCTCATATTCTGGGAACTGGTCGAGATAACGCTCCGTAAGCACTTTCTCTATTTCTTCTTTATGAGCAGGATCGACCATAGCTACACATGCTCCCTTGAAACCAGCTCCCGAAAAGCGGCCACCATAGACACCTGGGAGCGAACGCATAATTTCGTAGATGGCGATAAGCTCAGGAGAGCCACACTCATAGTTATGAATAGAACTTTCACAGGAATCGAAAGAGAGTTTTCCAAACAGTTTCAGATTACCTGTTTCCCATGCTGTCACTCCTTGGCGTACACGACGATACTCCGAATAGAAGTGCTCTGCCCGACGAGCAAAACGCGCAGGCATAGCGATGCGTGTCTTGTCAAACGTTGCCTTAGGGATATCACGCAAGAAAGTCTTATCGAAAGTTTTCAAGGGCTGCTCCGTATAAGCCAACATGTTCCAAGCAGCTGTCTTACACTCATACACCCTCAGATTATAATCCGAATTCACCAACGAACGTGTCAGTCCACTAAAGAAGATACCAATCTCAAACTCAGGCATCTCAGGGTTACGCTTGATGACGCGCCAGTCGTTAGAGTCACAATCCAAGAACAGCAAACCATTCTTTTTCCCTAACGCAATACATGCCTGGTCTAACAAACCATTGTTCAGTCCGATATACTCGCGCTCAGCTTCCGAAGCAATTTTTACAATCTCAAAAGGTTGTAGTGTGATATCGTTCGCCCTGGCAAAGGCCATCACATAAGCTATCAGCACAGCAGCACTCGACGAAAGTCCTCCCACAGGCAGCGACCCTTGAATAACACCATTGATGCCTTTTGATAGTTCAAAACGCTTCCTCAATGCGTATTTAGCACCACGAGCATAGTCACCCCAATGGCGCTCTCGAACCTGTGAGGGCGCATCTATCTCGAAGTCAACAATCCCTTCAAAGGTCTTTGACTCCAGATGCACATGACTATCGGCAGAGACATTAAACCAAAGGTCAACACCTTTATTGATGGCAAATCCCGTCACCAGACCATGCTGATGATCAACATGCGCACCCAAAGGGCATACTCTATATGGCGCAAAAATGTGATATTTATAGTTTTCCATCTTTCATTAAATAGTAGGTTACAAAGGGTTGCATCGCAATTCTATAGAAGGAATTGCGATGCAACAACAGCGAGCGCCATGAGAATGGCAAGAGTAACAAGACCTATCTTGAGGCATTTCTCAATCTTCTTACGGGTCTCGATAGCTTGCAACGAGCGTTGTTTAAAAAGGCTCGCACCATCTTTCTTATGATGATGGTGGTGATGATGATGTTCTTCTGACATAGTGCTCTTATTTTAGAATGTTATATAACAGCGAGGTCAGCGAGATCAGAATACTTGTAGCGCTGAACCACAACGTTGTCATGCTACCCACACTTGAGTTCTGAGCCTTTACCTTATTGGGCTCTACATAAACAACGTCGTTCTGCTGTAAATAATAATAAGGTGAGTTAACAATGTCAGCATCATTCAAGTTCAGGGTGTGAATCTCCTTCTTACCTGAAGCATCCTTACGAATGAGCTTGACACGATCACGTACACCATAGATGGTAAGGTCACCAGCCTGAGCCAGAGCCTCAAAGATATTGATTTCTTCACGTGATACCATATAGCTACCCGGACGGGCAACTTCACCCAACACCGAGATAGAATAGCTGGACATGCGTACGGTGACAATTGGATTCTCACTCTCAGCCAAATAGGGTTGAATCTTCTCCTGAATCAAGCGCTCACATTCGCGTTTAGTAAGTCCTGCTACATGGAGACGACCAATAATAGGATAATTAATGCAGCCCTCGGTGTCTACCAGATAAGGCATCAGTGTACCGCCACCAGTAGAAAGTGTACGTCCCTGTTGATAAGCATTCTGCATCAACAGATTAAAAGGCAGTGAGGCCTCAGCATTAGTTGTATTAACAGTGATGGTCAACTCGTCCTTAGGCATAATCTTAGCATCGTAGAGATACTTCGACTTTTCATAGTTGATTGTATCGCTGTTTTGTAAATAAGCGATGTTCTTAACACTACCGCACGAAGACAAGAGTGCTATGAACAACGATACGGTAAAAAAAAGACTTAGCTTCTTCATATACTTGTTATTTATGTTTCAAATGAAAAAATTAGAACTGCCACCAATGCTTTTTCTTGGGAGGTCTGTGATCGTCAAAAGAGGAATGACCAGCCTCATCGATGAGATGATGCCATTTCTTGTGGTGCTTAATCATACGATACATAGTCCCCCAGTCAGGAAGACCTCCAAGATTACGGTCGTCGATGAAGATATCTGCCTTGAGCTTACGAGAGAAGTGAGGATTATTCTCCACTGTCTCTTCAGGATAGTCGCGGTTTACAGCATAGAACTCCAAACCACGTTCCTTGCACCAATTAACAGCCTCTTCAAGCAACTCACCTTCACGTACAGACCACAAGATGAGTTTGTGGCGGTCTTGAACAAGCATCTTCAACGTCTCCACAGCAAAGGGTATCTCCTCGCCAATTTGAGGATAGCGATGCTCTACGATGGTGCCGTCAAAATCTACTGCTATTATCATATATTAATAATGTAATATCTAATACTGTCAGGCTTTACTTCTTGATACTATCGTCGTCCTTGTTACTATAACGAGAGTCGGCATAGTTACCATAGTTACCATAATTGCCATAGCCATACTTACCATAGCCGTACTTGCCATAACCATAGCGGCTGTAGCCGTAGCGACCATACTTACCATACTTGCCATAGCCATAATAGTAGCCGTACTTCTTCTTCGACATATCCACACCATTGAGGATGATGCAGGTATTGGGCAACTTATTCTCCTTGGTAAGACCATTAACAACACCGATATTAGCCTTCGGAGTGTAGTCAGCACGACAAACATAGCAGCTGACATTGGTAAACTTGGCAATCTGAAGAGTATCAGATACCAGACCTACAGGAGCTGTATCCAGAATAATATAGTCGTACTGTTGCTTAAGAATCTCAATAGTATCTTCTAAGTTCTGGCGAGCCAGCAACTCTGTTGGGTTGGGAGGTGTAGGACCAGCCAAGAGCAGGTCAAGATTATCGTTAACACCCGACGCACAAACCTGCGAACGAACATCTTCTACTGTCACACTGTTCTTTACCAACAGGGCTGTAGCACCAATCTTACGGTCACTGAGGTTGAAGAGTTTACCCAAAGCTGGCTTACGAATATCCAAACCACAGAGGATAACCTTCTTACCAAGCAGGGCAAATGACACAGCCAAGTTAGCAGCAAGGAAGGTCTTACCCTCACCAGATGTTGATGAAGTAAAGAGGATAACCTTCTCGTTTTCCTTCATCATGAACTGAATATTGGTACGCAAAGAGCGGAATATTTCATCAATCTGGTTATTCTTGTTAGCCTGTACCACAATTCCTGCAGTGGTCTTGACACTATCGCTAGCCACAGGCACATCGGCAACGATGGGCAGACTGGTGAGTTTCATGACATCATCACGGCCCTCAATACGATAACGGAAGAAGCTGAGTAAGAAGAGTACACACAATGGTAGCGCAAAGCCTAACACGAGTGCAGCCAACAGAATGATAGCACGCTTAGGACTAACGAGGCCATCAAATTGTGGATTGTCAATGAGCTTACCCTTATCGACTGTAGCAGCGAGTGAAATACTATTCTCTTCACGCTTCTGCAACAACATCAAGTAAAGACCCGAACGTACATCCTGCTGACGACCAATCTCGGTCAGCACACGCTCCTGTTCAGGAGAACGACCGATACGTCCCTGATACTTGGAATACTCATCCTGAATGCTCTTACGCTGAATCTCTGCGGTACGACGAGCCTGTGTCAAAGCACTATGGATAGAAGTCTGCAACTGGTCGAGCGTTGCTGTCAGTGTCTGAACCTGCGGTGCATGACTGCTAAGAGTCTGCAAAAAGCGGTTACGTTCCTGTACGCTCTGATTGTAATTGGTAATCAATGCCATAGAGGCAGCATCCGTCAAACCCACATTTGAAGGAATGATGTTATACTGGTTGGCAGGATTCTCCACAAATTCACGCAGATAGTCAAGCAACAGTATCTGTGAGGTTGCTTCATTTAACTTCGTTGAATACTGATTGGTCATCTGGAGTGACTGTGCAGCGTCCATCTGAAGATCAATCAACTCATTGGCTTTTTTATAATTCTGAAGCTTACTTTCAGTGCTACCCAGCTCATCATTGATTTTTTCAATACGCTCGTTGATGAACTTTTCAGTCTTCATGGCAATCTCATTTTTATCAGCATTGGCCTGACGGTTATAGCAGACAACCAATGCACGCAGGAAATCAATGCCACGCTTATAGTTAGCATCCTTAAGGGTAATCTCAGCGATATCAGTTTGCTTAGAAGTAGCAGCTACGCTCATAGCAGAAAGATACTTACGAGTCACACTCATAGGAGGTACAATAGAAACGATCCAAGTACCTTCCAAACTATCTTCCTTAACAAGGGTATTCTTGGTAAAAGTCAACGTTCCATATTCGGTCTGACAAATGGCTGGAAGCTTCTTTATCACTTTTGTAAATGAACCAGAAGATTTTCCATTTTTTAATAAGGTACCCGAAACCTCTATATTTTGATTCTTGCGAGTCATTACAAGTTCCATCGAACGTGT
The DNA here is from genome assembly GCA_900314985.1 of uncultured Prevotellaceae bacterium. Taxonomy (GTDB): domain Bacteria; phylum Bacteroidota; class Bacteroidia; order Bacteroidales; family Bacteroidaceae; genus Prevotella. The sequence continues at coordinate 53,476 of OMXL01000006.1, forward strand.
CTCTTCGAGAAGCATCTGATCGAGGGTATCAAGACTGGCACGATCCATATCCACATTAATCGGCTGAGTTCCATAAACCAGATTCTTCTTTACATAACCTTTGCTAAAGTACTCAGCATAGAGCTTCATATCCATCACAGCATCGCGAAGCAACAGATTACTCTGAAGGATTTCCATCTCGTTCTCCAGACCTACAGAATTGGTCATAAAGCCCAAGTCCTGCATACTAGCCAACATATTCGTGTTGCTACGACGGGAGTTTTTGTCTTCTTTAATCAGTACGCGTGCTGATACAGAATAGGTTGGCGTGGTGTATCGGAGATAAATAAATGCACCACAAAGGAAAATGAACATGGTGAGCAAGAACCATTGCCAATTCAGGATGAGAGTGGCAAATATGTTCTGAAAAGAGAACCAAGACTGTTCGTCGTTCTCAGCACCCAACAATTCCTCATTTCCAGTAAGATTAGCATTCTTTTCTTCTAAAGACATATCTATAATATTTAATTTTAGTCAGACAATACGGTGCAAAGGTACGAATAATTTCACAATTGGCAAATTTTTTTAAAACAAAAGATGCATTTTTGTAAAAAAAACAAGAAATGTCCCCTACTTCACAGTGGAGGACATCCTATCTCATTTAGGTATTAGTCTTTTTAAGGTAAAAAGATTGTATTCAGGATAACGTTGGCAAAGATAGTTGATTTATGTCAATTCTCCAAGCATTTTTATAATTTTAACACTATAAAAATAAAGAAAACCAAAAATCCCCAATAGTCTTTTACAAAAAAGAACAGAAAAGACGCCAATATTTTTGGTGTTTCTTCTGACATTTTGTACCTTTGCAGTCAAATTATACATTGCTTATTTTATTATGGAAGAAAAAATCACTAACAATGGCGAGGAGAAGAAAAGCCTCAGCTTTGTAGAACAGTTCGTAAAAGAAGACTTAGAAGCAGGCAAGAACGGTGGACGTCTGCAGACCCGTTTTCCACCAGAGCCCAACGGATATATTCACATCGGACATGCCAAGGCCATCTGCATGGACTTCGGTGTGGCAGAGGAGTTTGGTGGCGTCTGCAACCTGCGTTTCGACGATACCAACCCCACCAAGGAGAATACAGAGTATGTAGAGAACATCATGAGCGACATCAAGTGGCTCGGCTTCAAGTGGGGCAACATCTACTACGCCTCTGACTACTTCGACAAGCTGTGGGACTTTGCCACATGGCTGATAAAGAAAGGCTTGGCTTATGTTGACGAGCAGACCTCAGAGCAGATTGCCGAGCAGAAGGGTACGCCCACACAACCCGGTGTGGCCAGCCCATTCCGCGACCGCCCCATCGAGGAGAACCTGCGCCTGTTTGAGCAGATGAATACCCCTGAGGCTGTGGAGGGAAGCATGGTGCTGCGTGCTAAGCTGGATATGGCGAACCCCAACATGCACTTCCGCGACCCGATTATCTATCGTATCATCCAGATACCTCACCACCGTACAGGCACCAAGTGGCACGCATACCCCATGTACGACTTTGCCCACGGCCAGTCAGACTATTTCGAGGGTGTTACCCACTCTATCTGTACGCTGGAGTTTGTGCCTCACCGTCCGCTCTACGACAAGTTTGTAGAACTGCTGCGCGAGTATATCAAGGAGCAGAAGGCTGAGGGCAAGGCTACCGACTTCAATCCCGACATCGTTGACGAGAAGTACGACGGTACCCGCCAGATTGAATTCAACCGCCTGAACCTGACCTACAACGTGATGTCGAAGCGTAAGCTGAAGGCGCTGGTTGACGAGAAGCTAGTGAGCGGATGGGACGACCCCCGTATGCCAACCGTCTGCGGTATGCGTCGTCGTGGCTACTCGGCACAGAGTCTGCGCAACTTCATCGACTCTATCGGTTACACCAAGTTTGACGCGCTGAACGACTACGCCCTGCTGGAGGCCAGCGTGCGTGAAGACCTGAACAAGAAGGCCACCCGCGTGAGTGCCGTGCTCGACCCCATCAAGCTGGTTATCACCAACTATCCTGAGGACAAGAGCGAGGAGCTGACAGCCATCAACAATCCTGAGAACGAGGCCGACGGCACACACACCATCACCTTCTCTCGTGAGCTGTGGATTGAGCGCGACGACTTTATGGAGGTTGCTGAGAAGAAGTTCCAGCGTCTGGCTCCTGGCAAGGAGGTTCGTCTGAAGAACGCCTATATCATCAAGTGCGACGAGGAGCACGCCTGCGACAAGGATGCCGAGGGCAACGTAACCACCGTATATGCTACTTACGACCCAGAAACTCGTAGTGGATTGCCTGGTGCCGACCGCAAAATCAAAGGTAAGACCCTGCACTGGGTGGACAGCAAGACGGCCGTGCCTGCTGAGGTACGCCTCTACGACCGACTCTTCGCCATCGAGAACCCTGCTGCCGACGAGCGCGACTTCCGTGAGTTGCTGAACCCCGACTCTCTCCGCGTACTCAACAATGCTTATGTTGAGCCCTACCTCAAGGAGAAGAAGGCTGGCGACTTCCTGCAGTTCCAGCGCATCGGTTACTTCACCGTTGACCTCGATTCTACCGCTGACCACCTGGTATTCAACAAGACCGTAGGTCTGAAGGACTCGTGGAAAAAGTAAATGCAATATAACGAAGACTATTTTAATTCAGAAGATTTCAAGGAACTGCTCGACAGCTACGAGTCAGCACGACAAGTAGGCGAGCAGCCCTTCTTAGACGCCGACGACCTTGTCGACCTTGCCGACTACTACAACTATATGGGCGAGGGCGACAAGGCCGTTGAGGCGATAGACCATGCTTTAAATCTATACCCTGATGCCACACTGCCCAACGTTTTCAAGGCTCGCGAGGCCCTGACGGAAGGCGACTTTAAGACGGCTCATCACTATGCCGATGCCATTGGCGACAAAGACGACCCCGACTACCACTACCTGACGGCAGAAATCATGGTAGCCGAGGGACACATTGAGAAGGCCGACCGCTATCTGCGCAACATTGCCAAGAGCGTGGATGAAGACGAGTGGCAAGACTTCATCAAGGACTGCGCCAACCTCTATGTGGACTATGGCGTCAACGACAAGGCCTACCAATGGATGATGCGCTCGAAGGGTGACGACAGCACCGACTTCAAGGAACTGATGGCGCGCACACTCTTCGGATTAGGTAAGTACAAAGATTCAGAACAGCTATTCAACGAGCTTATCGACCGTAACCCCTACTCTGTCCACTATTGGAATGCGCTAGCCTCCGCACAACTGATGGATGAAGACTATTCTAACGCCATCACCAGTTCGGAATATGCCATTGCCATCGACCCTAACGACCCTGACGGACTGGCCAGCAAGGCCAATGGACTGTTCCGTCTGGGCAACTACGAAGAGGCTTTCGAGTATTTTAGTCGATTAGAGAAACTCATGCCCGACGACGATCTCGTACTACTCAACGAGGGCGTCTGTCTGGTTAATCTGAACCGCCACCAAGAGGCTGTTCCCTATCTGGAACGTGCCTTAGAGGTTGCCGATGAGGAATCAGAGGTACTGCCACAGATCTATCTGGAGTTGGCCTTCTGCTATAGCAGCATGAAGCAACCTTCGAAGGCGCTGGAGATGATTGATGTAGCCATGGAACTGCCTGGCGACACTACCGACCTGCTGGTGATTCGTGGACATATCCTACTGGAAAATGGCATGTTAGCAGAGGCGGAAGAGACCTTTAAGAAGGCTATCCGCGAGTCTGACAACTCCCCATCTGTCTTGTTGCGCATCATCGTGTCGCTCTACGACAACCGCTACGTCAACAGCAGCTACGAGATGTTCAAGAAGTTCTTCGACGTGGTCAACGACTACGATCCTAACTTTAACAAGGGCCACGCCTATATGGCACTCTGCTGCTATGACCTCGGTAAGAACAATGAGTTCATTGAGTATCTGAGCAAGAGCGTAGAGCTCAATCCGCGTGAGGCTAAGCTCGTATTGGGATTCCTATTCCCAGAAGGCACGGAACCCAGCGAGTATGTTTCGTTCATGGAACGAAAATTGAGAATTAAGAATTGAGAATTATATGAATTTCATCACATCCCTATTAGGAAATCTAAACTACGGCACCATTCTCTTTCTGATGCTGTTGGAGAGCACGGTAGTACCCGTCCCCTCTGAGTTTGTCGTCACACCAGCAGCCTATCACGCTGCCAGCGGACAACTCGACCTGTGGCTCGTCATCCTGTTTGCCACCATCGGTGCCGACCTGGGTGCCTCTATCAACTACGTGGTGGCTTATTACGTTGGACGCCCTGTCATCTATCGCTTTGCCAACAGCAAGTGGGGCAAGATGTGTCTGCTGAACCAAGAGAAGGTAGAGAAGTCGGAGCGCTACTTCGACGACCACGGCATTGTGGCTACGCTGACAGGACGACTCATCCCAGGCATTCGTCACCTCATCTCCATCCCTGCAGGACTGGCTAAGATGAACTATTGGAAGTTCCTGTTATACACCACGATAGGTGCTGGTTGCTGGCACGCCATTCTGGCAGGACTGGGCTGGTATCTGCACACCATTGTCCCCGAGGATCAGCTCAACGACAAGATTGAGGAATATGCCGAATACATCAAGATTTTCATCGTAGCAGTGGTGGTTATCGCCATCGTGTGGTTTGCCGTCAGACACTTGATGAAGAAAAAGATGCCACAAAATTAGCATAATTAAAAATTAATGTATATCTTTGCAGGATAAAAGCTTTTGAACTAACATTATGGCAAGAATCAACAATCACTTGGTTATCATGGCAGGCGGTGTAGGTAGCCGTTTCTGGCCAATGAGTACGACAGACAAACCCAAGCAGTTCATCGATGTGCTGGGCATTGGCAAGTCGTTGCTGCAGCTCACTGTAGAGCGCTTTGCAGGTATTGTAGACGCGGAAAATGTATGGGTAGTAACTAATAAGAATTATGCCGCTACTGTTGCCGAACAGTTGCCCGACATGCCAGCAGACCACATCCTCTGCGAGCCTTGCCGTCGCAATACGGCACCATGTATCGCCTATGTATCGTGGCGCATCAAGTCGCGCGACCCCAAGGCCAACATCGTGGTATCGCCCAGCGACCATGTAGTGCTGAACGTAGAGGAGTTCCGCCGCATTATTACGGACTGCATGAAGTTTACTGCCGACAGCGACGCCATCGTCACGCTGGGTATGAAACCCACGCGTCCTGAGACGGGCTACGGATATATCGAGGCCAACCTCTCGGCCAACTCCCTGCGCAACAAGGGCATCTTCCGTGTAGACTCTTTCCGTGAGAAGCCAGACCAGCAGACTGCCCTGCGCTATATTCAGAAGAACAACTACTTCTGGAATGCAGGCATCTTCATCTGGAATGTCAACACCATCGTCAATGCCTTCCGTATCTATCAGCCTGCTATGTCGAAGATTTTCGAGAGCATGCTGCCCATCTATGGCACTCCCGAGGAGCAGGAGAAGATTGATAAGCTGTTCCCAGAATGCGAGAATATCAGCGTTGACTATGCCATTATGGAGAAAGCAGAAGAGATATTCGTTTGTCCTGCCGACTTCGGATGGAGCGACCTGGGCACCTGGGGTTCCTTGCAGCAGCAGTCTAAGAAAGACCTCTATGGCAATGCCTGCATTGGTCCTGACATCTCTCTCTTTGAAACGACAAACTGTATTGTACATACCACGCAGGAGAAGAAGGTGGTCATTCAGGGACTCGACGGATTCATCGTCGCTGAGAACAATGACACCCTGCTTATCTGCAAACTCTCAGAGGAACAGCGCATTAAGCAGTTCTCTGGACAAGACAAATAACCCATTGGGCCCATTAGCCCCATTAAACTCATTAGACCCATCACATCAATGAAGAACATAGCACTCATCACAGGCATCACTGGTCAGGACGGCTCGTATCTGGCAGAGTTTCTATTGGAGAAAGGCTACGAGGTGCATGGCACCATTCGTCGCTCGTCGGTAGACTTCCGTGAGCGCATAGCCCATCTCGAGGGTAAGCCCCATTTCCACCTGCACTATGCCGACCTGGGCGACTCAATGTCTATCCTGGGCGTTATCGGCAAGGTGCGTCCTACAGAGATTTATAACCTCGCAGCACAGAGTCACGTACAGGTCAGCTTCGACTCTCCTGAATTCACGGCTGACGTCGATGCTGTGGGTGTATTGCGCATCTTGGAGGCTGTGCGCCAGCTGGGACTGACCGAGACCTGCCGCATCTATCAGGCATCGACCTCAGAGCTCTATGGTAAGGTTGAAGAGGTGCCACAGAACGAGAACACGCCCTTCCACCCCTACTCGCCCTACGCTGTGGCTAAGCAGTATGGCTTCTGGATTGTCAAGGAGTATCGTGAGGCCTACAACATGTACTGCTGCTCAGGTATTCTGTTCAATCACGAGTCGGAGCGTCGTGGTGAGACCTTCGTAACGCGTAAGATTACGCTGGCTGCTGCCCGCATCAAGCAGGGCAAGCAGGACAAGCTCTATCTGGGCAACCTCTCGTCATTGCGCGACTGGGGATATGCCAAGGACTATGTGGAGTGCATGTGGCTCATTCTGCAACAGCCTAAGGCTGACGACTTCGTTATCGCTACGGGCGTACAGCATTCTGTTCGCGAATTCTGCTACCACGCCTTCAAGCGCGTTGGCATCGAGTTGGAGTTCCAGGGCGAGGGTGCTGACGAGAAAGGTATCGACAAGGCTACAGGTAAGGTGCTGATTGAGGTCAGCCCCGACTTCTACCGTCCTACTGATGTAGTCAACCTGTGGGGCGACCCCACCAAGGCGAAGGCTAAGCTCGGCTGGAATCCCAACAAGACCAGCTTCGAAGAGCTTGTCAACATCATGGTCGACTCGGACATGGCCAAGGTTGCCTCTGAAGGTGCCGCAGAGAAGGTACGCACCAATCTGGCAGAATACTTGGAGAAAGGAATTGTGAAATAGTGGAAGGTGGAAAGTTGAAAGTGGAAAGTTAAAATGGAACTATCATCAAAGATATACGTCGCTGGTCATCGTGGCATGGTAGGTAGCGCCATTGTGCGCGAACTACAGCGCCAGGGATATACCAATATTATTACGCGCACGCACAAAGAACTCGACCTCACCCGTCAGGACGCTGTCGAGAAGTTCTTTGCGGAGGAGAAGCCTGAATATGTGTTCCTTGCAGCAGCCAAAGTGGGTGGCATCATTGCCAACCAGAGTGCTTTGGCCGATTTCATGTACGACAACATGATACTGGAGATGAACGTCATCCACGCTGCCTGGAAGAACGGTTGTAAGAAGCTGGAGTTCTTAGGCTCGAGCTGTATCTATCCTCGCATGGCACCACAGCCCATGCCTGAGAGCTGTCTGCTGACCAGTTCGCTGGAGAAGACCAACGAGGCCTACGCATTGGCCAAGATTAGCGGACTGAAGTACTGCGAATACCTCAACCGCCAATATGGTACCGACTACATCTCCGTGATGCCCACCAACCTCTATGGTCCTAACGACAACTACCATCCAGAGCACAGTCACGTACTGCCTGCCCTCATCCGTCGTTTCCACGAGGCCAAGGAGGCAGGACTGGAGAGTGTGACCTGTTGGGGCGACGGAAGTCCACTGCGCGAGTTCCTGTATGTCGACGATCTCGCCAACCTCTGCGTCTTCCTAATGAACAACTATTCAGGCAACGAGACGGTCAATGCCGGCACTGGTAAGGAGTTGACTATCAAGGCACTAACAGAATTGGTTGCAAAAGTAATTGGATACCAGGGACGTATCGAATGGGACACTACTCGTCCTAACGGAACACCCCGCAAATTGCTCGATGTCAGCAAGGCTGCCAAGTTGGGATGGACCTACAAGACCGAGCTGGAGGACGGTATCCGACTGGCTTACGAAGACTTTCTGAATAACCCGATGCGCGCCGAAAGGTAGCCATCGGGGAAACCAGAAAACCATATCTAAAACAACAATAACAACTAAAAATCAAATACTATGAAATCAATTAGAACCCTTAACGACATGATCGTCTTCCTGCAAGAGCGGGGAGACCGCAAACGTGTGGCCGTAGTGTGCGCCAATGACGCCAGCACCCGCTATGCAGTAGAGAAAGGTAAAGAGATGGGATTCATCGAACCCATCTATGTGGATGGTGACGACAAGGACGAATGTGCCCGTCGTGCAGTAGCCCTGTGTAAGAACGGTGATGCCGACATTCTGATGAAGGGACTCATCAATACCGATGTACTGCTGCGCGCCATTCTCGACAAGGAGAAGGGCATTCTCCGTCCAGGTCATGTACTGACCCATGTGGCTATGGCCGAGATTCCCAAATACGAGAAGCTGCTGTTCTTTACCGATGCAGCCGTCATTCCCGTTCCTACCCCAGCCCAGCGACGCCAGCAGATTCGCTACATGAACTACGTCTGCCACGCACTGGGCATTGAGGAGCCACGCATCTCGCTCATCCACTGCGCCGAGAAGGTCAGCACCAAAGCTTTCCCCTATACGGCCGACTACATCGACATCATTGCCGAGGCACAGATGGGCGCCTTCGGACGCTGCATCATCGATGGCCCACTGGATCTCAAGACGTCGCTCGACAGCGTATCGCTGCATGAGAAAGGCATCAAGAGTGTGATTGATGGACAAGCCGATGCCCTCATCTTCCCCGACATCGTGGCTGGCAACGTGTTCTACAAGACGCTGACGCTCTTCGGCTATGCCAAGACCGCTGGTGTACTGCAGGGTACCCAATGCTGCTGCGTGCTTCCGTCACGTGCCGACAGTCCAGACTCAAAGTATTACTCATTAGCGCTTGCTGCCATCTAACCACCCACCAATATGAAAATTCTTGTCATCAATCCTGGTTCTACATCGACCAAGATGGCCGTCTATGAAGACGAGAAACCCATCCTGCTGCGTAACATCACGCATACACCCGAAGAGTTAGCGCCCTTCGATGCCATTACTGAACAGCAGGATTTCCGTCGTCAACTGGTACTCGACGAACTGGCTGCCGCCGATATTCCTTTGGAGTTTGATGCCGTCATCGGACGTGGTGGACTGGTGAAGCCCATTGCTGGTGGTGTCTATGAAATTAACCAACAAATGATTGACGACACGCTGCACGGTTGCGTCATGCACAACCACGCCTGCAACCTCGGCTGTCTGATAGCTCACGAGATAGCTGCCAGTATTCCTGGCTGTCGCTCGTTCATTGCCGACCCAGGTGTCGTTGACGAGTTGTCGCCCTTGGCACGCATCAGCGGTTCGCCCCTCATGCCCCGCATCTGCATCTGGCACGCCCTGAACCAGCGCGCCATAGCTCGTCGCTATGCGCGAGGCATCGGCAAGGAGTATGAAGACCTGAACCTCATTATCTGTCATTTGGGAGGAGGCATCTCTGTCGCTGCCCACGAACACGGTCGCGCCATTGATGCCAACAACGCACTCGATGGCGAAGGGCCGTTCTCGCCAGAGCGTGCTGGCTCGTTGCCTGCTGCCGACCTCATCCGCCTCTGCTTCAGCGGCAAATACTCTGAGAAACAGCTACTTAAGCGTATTGCTGGCAAGGCAGGACTCAACGCCCATCTGGGCACCAACAACATGCGCGAGATTCAGCAACGCATCAAGGATGGTGACGAGCACGCCAAACTCATCGTCGAGGCTATGCTCTATCATGTGGCCAAGAACATCGCTGCTGAAGCTGCCGTGCTCTGCGGAAAGATTGACGCCATCCTGCTGACTGGCGGCATGGCCCACTCTGACTATATCGTCAGCGAGCTGCGTCGCCGCATTGGTTTCCTGGCACCCGTCTACACCTTCCCTGGCGAAGACGAGATGGAGGCACTGGCGCTCAATGCCCTCGCTGTACTGCAAGGCCGTCGCGAGAGCAAGATTTACAGTTAGCCTCGAGATTTCGAAACATCAGTATCGAAACTTCGAAGTATCGAAACATCGAAAATTACAATTTCTGTTAAAAAAACAGTCGCACGTTCCATTTATTTGTTTTTTCTTCGTAACTTTGAAGGCGTATTGTGTACCTATGGCATACGATACCCCTGTAGACGATAGAAAATAAAATAAAACATAAATGCAATTTAAATGGAATTACGAACCACTGACACCAGACAGACAGCAGGCGGCTAAGGAGCTGGCCGAGAAGATCGGGATGAGTCCCGTGATGGCCGGCCTACTTATCCAGCGAGGCATCAAGACGGAGAGTGCGGCGAAGCGCTTCTTCCGTCCCATGCTGAACGAGCTGATTGACCCGTTCCTGATGAACGACATGGACGTGGCAGTGGACAGACTGAACGACGCCATGGGGCGCAAAGAGCGTATCATGGTGTATGGCGACTACGACGTCGACGGCTGTACAGCCGTAGCGCTGGTCTACAAGTTCCTGCAGCAGTTCTATTCCAACATCGACTACTATATCCCCAACCGCGAGGAAGAGGGCTATGGCGTCAGCAAGAAGGGAATAGACTTTGCCGCAGAGACAGGGGTAAAACTGATTATCGTACTCGACTGTGGCATCAAGGCCGTCGAGGAGATTGCGTATGCCAAGGAGCGTGGCATTGACTTCATCATCTGTGACCACCACGTACCCGACGAGGTGATGCCTCCTGCCGTAGCTATCCTCAATCCCAAGCGCAACGACTCCACCTATCCTTTCAAGCACCTCTGCGGTTGCGGAGTGGGCTTTAAGTTCATGCAGGCCTTTGCCAAGAACAACGGCATTCCCTTCTCGCGCCTCATTCCCCTACTCGACTTCTGCGCCGTCAGCATAGCCTCTGACCTGGTTCCTGTAGAGGGTGAGAACCGCACGCTGGCCTTCCACGGACTGAAGCAGCTCAACCAGTCGCCCAGCATCGGTCTGAAGGCTATCATCGAGATTTGCGGCCTTACCAATCGTGAGTTGACCATGAGCGATATCGTCTTCAAGATTGGTCCGCGCATCAATGCCTCTGGTCGTATGATGAACGGTCGCGAGGCTGTCGACCTGTTGGTAGAGCGCGACCTGCAGCGAGGACTGACGATGGCCACGCGCATCAATGAATATAACGAACAGCGCAAGGATGTCGACAAGCAGATGACCGTCGAGGCCAACGAGATTGTGGAGCGCCTGGAGAGTCAGCAGCACCAGCGGTCTATCGTGCTCTATGACGAGGGCTGGAAGAAGGGTGTTGTCGGCATCGTCGCCTCACGTCTCACCGAGCTTTATTTCCGTCCTACGGTCGTGCTGACCATCATCGACGGTATGGCCTCTGGCTCTGCCCGTTCTGTGGCTGGCTTCGACGTCTACGATGCCGTCAAGTCGTGCCGCGACCTGCTGGAGAACTTCGGTGGTCACACTTATGCCGTCGGCCTCACCATGCGTCAGGAGAAGATTCCTGAGTTCCGCCGCCGCTTCCAGGAGTATGTCGACAACCACATCCTGCCCGAGCAGACGCAGCAGACGCTCGACATCGATATGGAGCTGGACTTCCAGCAGATCAACAAGCGACTGCTCAACGAGCTGAAGCGTCTGGCGCCTCACGGTCCAGGCAACAGCAAGCCGCTCTTCATCACGCGCAACGTCTTCGACTATGGCACCTCCAAGGTGGTGGGTCGCCATCAGGAACATATCAAGCTGGAACTCGTCGATTCCAAGTCGGCAGTGGTCATGAACGGCATTGCATTCGGACAGTCGGCAGCAGCCCGCTACATCAAGTCTAAGCGCTCGTTCGACATCGTCTACACTATCGAGGAGAACACCTATAAGCGTGGCGAGGTACAGCTGCAGATAGAGGGCATCAGGCCGTCGGAGGATGAGTAATTACAAAGAGATACTCAAACACTATTGGGGCTATGACGACTTTCGCGGCATCCAACAGCAGATTATCGAGTCGATAGGCTTAGGACGCGACACGCTGGGTCTCATGCCCACGGGAGGCGGCAAGTCGCTGACCTTCCAAGTACCCGCTATGGCTCTCGAAGGGGTGTGCATCGTCGTTACCCCACTCATCGCCCTGATGAAAGACCAGGTGCACCATCTTCGTCAGAAGGGCATCCTGGCCGCTGCCGTCTATAGCGGCATGCAGCACGACGACATCCTGCGCGTCCTGGAGAACTGCATCCTCGGGCGTACCAAGTTTCTCTATGTGTCGCCAGAACGTCTTGGCAGCGACCTCTTCGTCACCAAGCTGCGCCACATGAGGGTCTCGTTCATCACCGTCGACGAGGCCCACTGCATCTCCCAGTGGGGCTACGACTTCCGCCCCTCCTATCTGGAGATTGCCAACATCCGCACCCTCCTGCCCGACGTCCCCGTGCTGGCCCTGACGGCCACCGCGACGCCCCAAGTTGTCGAGGATATCTGCGAGAAACTCACAGTTCAAACCTCAAACCTCAAGCCTCAAAGTTCAAACCTCAAAGTTCAACGTTCAACGTTCAACGTTCAACGTTCAACGTTCAACGTCTTCCGCATGTCCTTCGAGCGCAAGAACCTCACCTACTCGGTGAAGAATGCCGCCGACAAGCTCTACGAACTCATCCACACCTTTACGCATACCGACGGCTCGGCCATCGTCTATGTGCGCAGTCGCCGTCGTGCCAAGGAACTGGCTCAGGAGCTCTGCAATGCCGGACTCAGCGCCACCTTCTACCATGCTGGCTTGGAGCACGAGGTGAAAGACCAACGCCAGCGCGACTGGCAGGGCGACCGCACACGCATCATCGTGGCCACCAATGCCTTTGGCATGGGCATCGACAAGCCCGACGTCCGACTTGTCATGCACTACGACTGTCCTGACTCCATCGAGGCCTACTTCCAGGAGGCTGGCCGTGCTGGTCGTGACGGGCTACCCGCACAGGCCATTCTGCTCTACAACAACAGCGACAACGCCAAACTCGCCAAGCGCATCGACGACACCTTCCCGCCCAAAGACGAGATTCGGCAGGTCTACGAGCACCTCGCCTACTTCTACCAGATAGCCACAGGCGACGGCTTCGGCATCACGCGCGAGTTCAACATCGACATCTTCTGCCAGCGTTTCCACCACTTCCCCGTCCGCGTACATTCCGCCCTGCAGATTCTGCAGCGTGCAGGCTATATAGAGTATGACCCTGCGCCCGACCAGCAGACGCGCGTTCGCTTCCTGCAAGAGCGTCAGGACCTCTATCAGCTGGAGAACCTCAGCGACAACGAAGACCGACTCATCGTCACCCTCCTGCGCAACTATGGCGGACTCTTTGCCGACTTCGGCTACATCGACGAGACGCTCATCAGCCAGCAGTGTGGACTGCGCCCCGTCGACCTCCACGAAGTACTTAAGTCGCTGAGCCACAAGCACATCATCCAGTATATCCCTCGCCAGCAGGTGCCCACCATCCGCTACCTGCAGCGTCGCGAAGACCCCGAGCACGTCCAGCTGTCTGCCGACGTCTATGAGCATCGCCAGGAGCAGTATCGCCAGCGCATCCTCGCCATGCTCAACTACATGCAGGACACGAGCCACTGCCGCTCGCGCCTGCTCTTAGAGTACTTTGGCGAGACCAACACCCACGACTGCGGACAATGCGACGTCTGTCTTGACCGCCAAGGGCAGACGGTAGCCAAAAGCCAAATCCATCAGCTGCTCAGCGACGGCCAGCGCCACCACCTGTCGGAACTGCGCCGACTGCCACTGCCCACCGAGGCCATCGACGACGCCCTACGGCAACTCATGGCCGAAGAGCACATCGTCAACGACGACGGCTACATCAGCCTGGCAACCCATTAGTCCCCGAAGAAAGCTTGAAAAAACGAATACTAACTACCTTATGAAGAAAAGCCTACTCACCTGCACCCTGCTATTGCTGACCCTCACCCTGGCGGCACAGACCTACCACTTGGAGGCCGTCACCACCATCGTTCCCAACGAGCGCTACGTATTCCTGCAAGACGGCGACGCAATGAGTAACACACTCGTCAACAAGGCTTTACAGACCACCAGCAACTACCAGGCCCAACAGCTGACGGGCACTGAAAGCTACGTCTGGCGACTCGTCAGGAAGAGCACCGCCAAGCCCCTCTACACCCTCCAAAACTGCTCGCTCGACGATGTCAGCTACCTCTCATACAACACCAGCGGACTCCTGCTGACCACCAGCAGCAAAGCCACCCAGTGGATGCTCCATTTCCAACCCGACGGCACGCTGGTCATCCTCACCAAAGACCAGAACCGCTGCCTGGCCTACACCAGCGCCACCCTCCACCAATACAAGCTCTATAGCGCCACCCTCGACTGCACGCCCTACAACGAGAATCCAGGCTACATCACCGTCTACCACCTCGTCAGCGACACCCCCATCGACGCCATCAGCACCGTCCACCACTCGCCCCTTGTCCCTCACCAAGTCTACGACCTCCAAGGCCGCAAACTTCATTCTCAATTCTCCATTCTCCATTCTCAATTCTCCAAGGGCATCTACATCGCGAATGGCAAATTGGTGGTGAAATAATGCCTTGCGTCGTATTAGCCTAATACGCTCACAAGACAGCTGTATAAGCACTCCGTATACAGCTAATACGCGTCAGTATTAGCTGTAGATATTTCCCTATTAGTCAGATTCGCACACGCAGTTTGTGACATGTGACATTGTGACTTTGTGACAATAAGGACCTGCAAGATGTGTGGAGCAGAAAATAGTCGGAATGGTATGTTAAAATATATATACCTCATTCTACTGCTAAACACCTTAATGTCACAAATGTCACATGTCACAAAGTCACATTTTATGGATTGCATGCGATGGAGATTGAAAAAATTTTGTATCTTTGCATCAGTAAAAAATATTTAAGGTATATGGAAGCTCAAATCATGAAGTTAGAGGCCCCCTACGACTACATCTACTGTAATGGAGAGGTGGGTAAGCACATAGCCACATACATCGTTGGTGAAAGCCATGTGGACGAGGACGGCACATACACGCTGGAGACCCACAGTCACCCCATTGTGCAATACAAGAACTCGCCCAAGGGTGTGGTGTGGAACCGTGCGGAGTTGACCGACTGCGAAGTGCTGTGCTCAGAGGCAGATATGCGTGTTGACGTAGAAAAATTCTTTCTGCTTAGCATGCAGCGAGCTGGCCAAAGGGCTCAAGAAGTTGGTGACGATTATGAGTATGCTGCTGTGAACGACTCTGCCCATGAGGCTGTGCTGATGAAGGAGCGGTTGCGCATGAATGGCATGGGCTTCAAGTCAGACGAAGAGGTCGTGGAAGTGGGTGTTGAAGTGGGTAAATGCAGCGATGGCTATTTTGCCCAACTCGTGGATGTGAACATCATGTTTTTCCACTACATAGAGCCTACGCTTGACGAACTGGGCAAGCGCCTGACGTGGGAGCGTGAGTTCTGGGAGGAGTTTTACGACTACGTGGTGAAGATTAAGTACACGCCTGAATCGACGTTGGCAAGGGGCTTTGTAGAGGAACTTTAGGACGTGGCAACCATCGACACACAGGGCATCAATCTGGAAGATTTGGAAGAGGTCTTCAGGATTTGTGGCAGACAGATCGGTATGGCTGCCCTGGAGAAGCGTGTCGCTGAATTCATCGTTAAGAACGACCCGAGGGTTGCCTTTTTCCTGAAGGATATGGAGAAGTACGACAAGCCCCGCTTGCAGGGCAGTCCTGCTTCTGAGCACAATCGTCAAAAGGAGGATGTGGCAGGTTTGAACCTGTTTGCACCCAAGAAGAACCTGCAGATAATGCTCTGCGAGGAATGGTTCGACAAGGTCAGTGCCGACAAGAAACGCTACACCACTGCTTGGCGCGAGAAGCTGGTGGCCGACCTGATGGCGTCGGAGTATGGCGAGGGTATAGCAATGACTTGGAGGAACAGCGACCAGCGTCTGCAGATAAAGGGTCGCCTTATTGGAGCGCTGATAGCTGCTGGTGTCATCAACAAGAAGGCGCTGGCCGTCGCGCGTACCTATTATAATACTAATGAGAACAGGCCTGAGGTGAAGACGTTGGCGAAATATATGGGCGACAGTCGCAGAGAGTTTTATACAGACTGGCTCAAAGGTTATGTAGCTCAATCGTAGCTCTTCTTCAACAGCATCCAGCCAATCGAAAACAAGTAAAATAGTCAGTTTTCAATCGAAAACGTGTTTTGAGCCATAAGCGGGCTTTTCCTAAGAAATGGAAACGCTCGCTTTTCTTATATGTAATCTACTGATAATCAACGATATTCATTTTCCCCAATTAACCTTACTGCAGATTTTTTATGGTTTTTGATTGGTCACACCAATCGAATACTACTTTTGCACCTGATAATTTTAATAAAGAACTCGAGGCAAGTGAGCTGAAGAAATCTCATGAGATAAGCTGGCCAGCGTTTCCAGGCTTTTCTTCCTCACAAAACTCGAATTAGTTATGAAGAAAGAAAATTTAAAAGAAGAGAAGATTATGCAAGAGTGTTTCACATGTATCGGCAAGAGCCACGGAGCGCCAGCCATCCCTGCAAGCCGCGAGGATTGGGAGAACCTGCGTCGAGAGCCTTGGCTGAAGGATATGTGTGAGCGTATTAAAAATGGTGACGAGCAGCTGAAGCATCGTCTGCCTGTTTGGACACCGCATTGCGCAGCGTTCAACAACAACCATCGTGCCATTGCCGATGCACAGAAACCGCTGAACAGACTGATGCTGGACTTCGACGAGAAGGGACATACCGCAGAAATTTGTGCCCGACTGTTGAAGAATTCGCCCTTGGAGCCACTACTGATTGAGGAGAGCGTCCGTCTTGGCACCCACGTTCTGGTGGAACTGCCTGAGGGAATGGCTGTTGAGCAGGCTCAAGCGTTGATGGCGGAATCTACTGGCTTTAAGCCCGATGCTGCCGTGAAAGATGTGGCAAGGTGTATCTATATGGTACCCGCTGACCATACCCGCTATGTCAACGAGAAGCTGTTCAAGGCCGCTGTCGTTGAGAAGCAAGAGGCACAAAGCATGCAGTCCGAGGTTAGTTCTGCACCCTCCCCTCACCACACTTTTAAAGGTGTTGAGTATGCAGACATTATCGCTGAGTGGTGGAGCCGTAATGGCGGTGAGCCTCAGGAGGGCGAGCGCAACGTGAAGCTGCACCAGTTGGCCGTCAACCTACGAGCCATCTGCGACAACAAGAAAGAGGTGCTGATGCAGGTGATGCCCCGTTATGGACTCACCGAGACTGAACTGCAATCGGTCGTCGACTCTGCCTGCAAAGAGACGCCAAAAGGCATCTCGAAGCAGATGAAGCAGATAGTAAATGCGTTGCAACAGGGCTTATCGACTGACGAAAGCGACGAAAACTACACAGCGGAACCGACCCCGTTGTGTAATCCTAAGACACTGCCTATTGGTCTGAAGGAGTCGCTGGTGGGCGTTCCTGCCTCGATGTACATGCCTGTGCTCTGCGGAGTGTTGCCTATTGCAGCGGCCTACGCTGACCAAGTGCAAGTAGAGTACTGCGACGGCAATCTGCAGCATCTTGGACTGATGTCGATTATCCGTGGCGAGCAGGCTTCGAACAAGTCGGTGGTCAAGAATGCCATCGACGTCTGGAAGCGTCAGTTCGACGAGGAGGATGCATTGGCACGAAATAAAGAAGAAACGTGGAAGGAGCGCAAGAAGGGTCGCAAAGCCAATGAGCCAGCACCCCAAGATCCACACGTACTGATTCGCATGCTGCCCGTAACTGTCTCGTGCTCAACGCTTCTGAAGCGTCTGAAGAATGCTCAGGGCCACACGCTCTACTCCTTCTGCGAGGAGCTTGACACGCTGCGCAAGACCAACGGCGCAGGCTCGTGGTCCAGCAAGTACGACATCTACCGTCTGAGCTTTGATAAGGGCGAATGGGGTCAGGACTATAACTCCGACCAGGCAGAGTCGGGAGTGGTCAATGTGGCCTACAACTGGACCATGCTGGGCACCAATGGAGCCCTTAGCAAGTGCTTCAAGCAGGACAACATTGAGAATGGTCTGTCAAGTCGTGTCTTGGTAGCCGAGATGCCCGACGGCAGTTTCTCAAAGATGCCAAAGTTTGGTCGACGCTCAGCTGACGACGAAGCCAATATTCAGGAGGCCGTCACCCGTTTGCGCTCATTCTCAGGGTTTATCGATACGCCCCGTCTGCGCAAGGCCATCGAGCAGTGGGTAGAAGAGAAGCGCATAGAGGCAGCCAAAGACATCGACCGCGTGAAGGATACCTACCGCAAGCGTGCCGCAGTCATCGGTTTCCGTTGTGGAGTGGTGTTCCACCTGTTGAGTGGCAAGGAGAAAGAGAGCAAAGCCTGTCTTAACTTTGCATTGCTGATGGCAGAATACTGCTTGACACAGCAGATAAAAGCCTTCGGTGAAGCCCTGCAGAATCAGTATGTGGTCGCAAAAAGTGAGTGTCAGCGCTATGGTGCCAACCACTCTATCTTCGACCAACTGGCTCCAACGTTCACGCTTGCTGACCTTAGGGCGCTGAAGAAGGATGACTGTGGAGAGGACGCACTAAGAAAAATCATTTCTCGCTGGCGTGCTGACCATTGGATTGAGAAGGTTGATCGTCACCACTGGCATAAACTCCCTACCGCACAATAAGCGCAACAATGTGGAAAAGGTTCGTCTCATAAACTTTTTCCACTTTTCTTTTGGTCGTTTCAAAGATAAATACTATCTTTGCATCGTCGTGTGGCCTCGGCTGTGCGGCAGACATATTAAAAATGAAGCGTTGTGCTTCGATCTTGTGACTTGGAACCTGAGAAATTTCAAATGATAAACAAGACGGAGGTGGCAACGGTTCACGCTGTATAGCGTGGGCTGATTGTATCTATATCTTATTATCATCGGTTTTCTCAGGACCGCAAGTCAGGGATGTGGAGACACAGTCCTCGCTTCTTTTGTATGCCTATGAAAAACGACATTATAGTACATCATAACTAACATATAATAACTTTTTAAACATCAATTATTATGAAAAAACTATTACTTAAATCAATGCTCCTGCTATGTGCCCTGATAGTGGGAAGTTCGAGCGTGTGGGCGACGGATCCAGTAACCTTAGTCTCTGGTTCTGGCTCAAGTGGTTATGCGATTCCCACAGGTTGGACATCTAGCGGTACAGTTGAAGGTGGTTCATATCTGAAATTAGACAACGGAACCATTACTTCTCCTACATTTGCTGCTCATAATTCATTATCTTTCACATATACTGTTGCAACCTTTGGAAGCGGAACTAATCATCCTTTAACCATTCGCATTCTAAATGCATCAACAGACGCTGTTATTGTCGAGAAAACAACTGCAACCCCCACTTCATCATCTTATATCAGCACAGATTCCCCCATTAGCTTAGGCGACATATCGGTTCCTTTCAAAATTCAAATGTATGCACCAACCGGCAAAGGCATCCGTTTGCGTAATTATTCTGTAACAGGAATACCAGCAAGTTCTGACCCTGCTATTTCCATTAGTGGTAATTCTCTTTCATTTGGCGAAGTTGAAGCATCTGGCAGCAAAGCAATGACATTTTCTGTAACGCCAGCCAATCTGACTGCAGGTTTGACGTTGTCTGTCAACAATGACAAATACACGGTGTCTCCTACCAGTATTTCAAAGGATGCAACAGGTGCTCAGACTATCACAGTCACAGCTAACCCAACAACAGTCAATGACAACATGGATGGTAAGATTACTATTAGTGGTGATGATTTTACTGACGATACAGAAGTAACACTCAGTGCTACAGTCGTACGAAAGTCCCCAGCTTTGGTCTATGACCCAACATCAGTAACAATCACAAAGGGAGAATCTTTTACTGCTCCTGCTTTCAGCAAGGATGCTGGCATTAACTTCTCTTCTATCACTTTCTCTTCGTCTTATAACGATGTTGCAACAGTTTCAAATGAAGGAGTAATAGCCCTTGGAACAAGCACTGGAACTGCAATCATTAAGGCAACTTTTGCCCAGACAGATGTATATGCAGCAGGTGAAGCAACATGCAAAATCATCGTTAATCCTGTTGGAGTAACTCCAGAGCCAAGTGCAACAGGTTATTATGTAAAAGTGACAGCAGTAGATGATTTAGCAGATGGTGACTATTTAATCGTCTACGAAGATGAACAAGTTGCTTTGGACGGAAACTTGGCAAGTGATAAAGTCGACCAAAAGAGTAATACTGTTGAATATGAATATGATGCCAGTAATAATATCGAGGTATCTTCTGATACTGAAGCTGCAGAGTTTGAAATAAAAGCTATCACAGGAGGCTATTCAATAAAGAGTAAAACAAATTCCTATTATTTGACCCATACTGGTAGCGGCAATACTTTAAATATAAGTGATGATGCCGTGGCTAATGCAATCACTTTCTCTAATGCAGGAAATGCCATTATAAAGATTGGAGATTATAATATCAGATATAATTCGGATTCAGGACAGAAACGTTTCCGCTATTACACCTCAGCTGCTAACGTCCATCTCTATAAGAAAGTAGCTGGAGCAGCACCTTCAGAAATTGACATCTATGTCAGCGAAGCAGGCTATGCTACCTATGCTAGCAACTTCGACCTTGATTTCTCTACAAACGGGAACCTGAAGGCTTACATTGCTAAGGAGGTAAGCAGTGAAATCAAAATGGTAGAAGTTGAGAAGGTTGCAGCAGGAACAGGCGTTCTTCTCCATGCTACCGATGGCGGTGGAAAGGCCTATACAGTTGAGACTACTACTGAGACTACAGCTGATGTAACAAGTAACCTGTTCAAGCGTGGTAACGACGAAGCTGTGGCTTACGAGGCAGGCGGAGGAAAGTACAACTACATTCTGAATGTGGTAAACAATCAATTGGGCTTCTACAAAGCAGCTGGTAAGACAGTTGCCAAGAACCGTGCATATCTGCAGACTTCGATTGCAGCTTCTCGTATCGACATGAACTTCGATGAAGAGGTAACTGGTATCAAACTGGTTGAGACTTCAAAGTCAAATAATGAGGGTTATTACAACCTCGCTGGTCAGCGTGTAGCTCAGCCTACCAATGGCCTGTATATTATGAATGGTCGCAAAGTTATCATTAAATAATTAATGACTAATTAATGATCAATTAATGGTAATTAATGTTGAACTATAAAATAGAACGATTATGAAAAAGACATATATTACTCCTTCAATGGAGACAATTAAAATAGAATTGCAACACATGATTGCCGTTTCTTCGACAGGTATCAATTTAACTGACGAAATAATTGATGCCCAAGATGAAGATGCCGTATCAGACGGTATGAGCCGTGGTTTCGACTGGTTCGACGAAGATTAAGACTCTATCAGCCTCACAGGAGCCTCTGTGCTCTTGTGGGGCTTCTAAGAAATACACTATTTCCCGGTAACTGTAAGGGAAGTGTGGTAGTAATATATAGGGACATCCAACCACGGCACCGTGAGGTACGCAGGGTCCCAGTTTAATATTATAGTTAGTAAACTTAAGTTATTAAGTTTAAGTTTTTTAAGCGCACTCCGCCATCGCGATGATGGTGGGGTGTTTTTTATCGACATTATTAGGGCAAATGCACACGAGGGACTTCCCCCATACAGTCATTAAGGGCTTGCTTCACACCCAGAAGCAAGCCCTTGATTTTACCATGAAATAAGAACATCTGTGAAAAGTATCCGCCCCGTTTATCCTCTCATTTAGCCACCGTTCGAAAGGCGTAAGCCTTGAACCGTCACCTTTGTGGTATGGCCGATGGCACAGATGGTTTCAGCCAGGCGGTTAAGGTAATGGAATTTCTCGTAGTCGCTAGTAAAGGTGGGCATATCCTCGGGCCAAGGAGCGAGGATGAGCAGCGTACCATAGGCGCAGGCTTCAAAGCGGCTGCGCTCGGGTTTCCAATATTGCCCAATGGGGTCAGCCTGTACATGTATCAGGCGCAACCGCTGTTCCAAGGCCATCTTTTTGGTGCGCTTCTCGCATTCAGAGATGCCTGGGGTCACCAGCACGTCGCCGCTATTGTCGGCAACCACCATGGTCACCTCGTAAGTCCCAGGCACCGCATAGTCGTGCCCAAACATTCGTCGAGTCTGGCAACTATTGTTCATCTTACTTTAGAACGGGAAGCCCTGGGGACGGGGAGCAATCTCGGGGTCGCCATAGACGGAGGCCTCGGCATCCTTGTCGTTCAGCTTGAACACCATGAACTTGGGGTTCTTCTCGGTGCAGGGTTTCCATGCCCCACCCTTCGGACCGTTGGGGTCGCTATACTTGACGAAGTTGGTCCATGCGGTGAGCATCTTCTCGGAGAGGTCCCAGTCGCCCTTGGTCCAAGGACGCCAGCAGTGCTTCAGGCTCTTGAAGACGAACCAGAGGTCGGAGGAGTGGAAGGCACCCTTCAGACGCTGGGTGACCTCAGGATGAGAGCCATCGTCGGGCAGAGGACGGGCAAACTCGTAGGCCCAGGCCTTGCCGCCCTTCTCAGCGCGAACCTTGCAGAACTCGGCGATGTTGGGAGCCATGTTACCCATATCGTTCAGCGTGAAGCCAATCATATAAGGAACATCGGCCAGCGTGCCACCACGGGTAGCATCGTCGAAGCTCTTCTCGCTGACATAACCGTCAATCATGGGCATGAAGGGCAGACCGCGGAACATAGCAGCCATGGGGCCACCACCCTGCTGTCCGTCGCTGTTAATCTGGTGGTAGAGGGTGTTGAGGGCGAAGATAGTCTCGGTAGAGGCTGCGCGCATCTTCTGCAAGTCGGTCAGACCAGCCCAGTCGAACACCTTCTTGGCTCTGGCCTCAGCGTCAGCAAAAGAGCCACCGCTATAACGGCCACCCATGGGATTGCCGTTGGCATCGGGGATGCTCAAGCCCTGAGCACTCATGATGACAGCCTTGTGGAACAGACCACGAGCCAAGGGACTCTCGCACAGCGTGCGTACGCTGCCACCACCGGCACTCTGGCCGAAGATGGTCACGTTGTCAGGGTCGCCACCAAACTGGGCGATATTCTTCTTGATCCACTTCAGTGCCTCTATCTGGTCGAGGATGCCGTAGTTGCCGCTGACGTGGTGAGGACTCTCAGCAGAAAGCGCTGGGTGAACGAGGAAGCCGAAGACGCCCAGACGGTAGTTGATGGTGACGAGCACCACGTCCTTGGCACCCCACTCCTGTCCGTCGAACTCAGGCTCAGAGCCGAAGCCCTCGCGATAGCCACCGCCATGAATCCACAGGGCTACGGGCAGCTTCTTATTAGCCTGTCCGGGAGCCTTGGTCCATACATTCAGATAAAGACAGTCCTCGCTGAAGGCTGCCTCCTTGCCAT
Source organism: uncultured Prevotellaceae bacterium (assembly GCA_900314985.1). Classification (GTDB taxonomy): domain Bacteria; phylum Bacteroidota; class Bacteroidia; order Bacteroidales; family Bacteroidaceae; genus Prevotella. The sequence goes on from OMXL01000006.1 coordinate 76,797, forward strand.
AGCCCCACTCGGTGTAGTAGCCACCCGTGTACTGGATGGCCTGATAGCTGGGGCGACCAAAGGTGTCGCAAATCTTCACGCCCTTCCAAGGCTGGACGGGCTGTGGTTCCTTCCAACGGTTCTCGCGGATGGGAGGCGCAGCATAGGGAATGCCACGATAGACAAACACGTCGGGATGGTCGTCAGCCAGTACACCTTGTACCTGACCACCTTCAATTGTTAACACGGGATTTTTGTCACCTGCTTGCGCAGATAGTGCTGCCATAAGCAGTAGCGGTAAGAATAGTTTCTTCATAATAGGTCGTTTGGTTAATTGTATGCTGCAAAGGTAAGCATGTTTTTTCTATTTCGTGACAAGAAAAGAGATAAAAAAGCATAAAAAAAAACTACAGCCAATACAAAGGTGTATCAGCTGTAGAGAATGGTAGTCGTCAAAAAATATCCGAGCCCCTGATTAGTCTTCCTGATATTCAGGACGCAACTTGCGAACAGTCTCGCCAGCACGCCACATCTCCTGGTTGCGCATAGCCTCCAACTCCTTCTCCAAGCCAGCACGATAGTCGGGCTTAGAGTTGGCGTCGATAGAGATCTGTGCCTCGTTACCAGTCTTTACAGACAGATAGAGCCACTGCATGACGGGCTTGATAGCGTCGTGGAAACGGGGAGCCCAGTCGAGGGCACCACGCTGAGCGGTGGTAGAGCAGTTAGCGTACATCCAGTCCATACCCTTAGCACCAAACAACGGGCCAAGGCTCTGGGTGAGCTCCTCAACAGTCTCGTTGAAGGCCTCAGAAGGTGTGTGGCCATTCTCACGCAGCACCTCGTACTGAGCGAGCAACAGGCCCTGGATAGCACCCATCAGCGAACCACGCTCGCCAGTGAGGTCAGAGGTGGCCTCGCGCTGGAAAGTGGTCTCGAACATATAACCTGCTCCGATACCGATACCAAAGGCCAGTGTCTTCTCCTTGGCCTTACCCGAAGCGTCCTGGTAAACGGCATAAGAACAGTTCAAGCCACGACCCTCGCAGAACATGGTGCGAAGAGACGTACCACTACCCTTAGGAGCCACCATGATGACATCGACATCCTTGGGAGGAACAACACCAGTGCGGTCGCTCCAGTTGATAGCGAAACCATGAGAGTAGTACAGCGTCTTGCCAGGCTTGAGATATTGTTTGATGGTAGGCCATACCTGAATCTGACCAGCGTCAGAGAGCAACATGCAGAGGATGGTACCCTTCTCAGCGGCCTCCTCGATAGAGAAGAGCGTCTTGCCAGGTACCCAACCGTCGGCAACAGCCTTCTCGTAGGTCTTGCCCTGACGCTGACCGACGATAACGTTGAAGCCATTGTCGCGCAGGTTGCAGGCCTGACCAGGGCCCTGAATACCGTAGCCGATGACTGCGATAACTTCATCCTTTAATACTTCACGTGCTTTCTCGAGTGAGAACTCCTTGCTGGTGACAACAGTCTCGATGACACCACCAAAATTCATTTCTGCCATAATTGTTTTATGTTTTAATGTTATACTTATCTCTGTGTACCATGCCAGCCCTGCACGAGAGCCGTCGTCTTAACGGTCCACTCCCACCCTGACACGAGGGTGCGACGAGAGACTTAACTAATAAAATCAGCTGCAAAGATAGCAATTTGTAAGCAAACGGCCAAATTTTCTTTCAAATTTATACAAATTTTACCTTACTTCTGCAACATTCGACACCATCATCCTTAGATATTCGCACACAGAACTCACCATCAGCCGTCTCCTCACGATAGAACGAGAGCTTGTCGCCAGCATGCGCCTCAGCCACGTAGGCTATCTCGAAGCGCTGGATGCGATGCTCCTTGTACCAATCTATTGGCCACAGGTCGAGAACGTGCTCGATGTACTTGACGCTATTGATGTGTCCGTTGATGTCTACATCATTATAATAGGTGTCGATGGTGCGCACCAGCTGGGCCTGGTCCGACATCTTCACGCGCCCGCCCTTGTCGATGGGACAGGGCTTGTCGCTGACAATCCAGTCGTTGATGGCACCATTGTCGATGCTGAAGATATCTGTGGGCTGGCGTGTCTCGGTGTCTATCATGGCCCAGATAGAGCGGCCGTAGCCGTAAGTGTGGCCATCGTTTCCGACGACGGCAAAATTACGGCTGGTAAAGAAGCGCATAGCACTCTCTACCCACGTCTCTACATTAAATTTCGTATATTGCTGGGGCATCTCCGTCATCTCGATGGCCAGGCGCGACAGCACCCACGAGCGCTGGATGGTCATGAGGTACTTCATGCCGAAACCACGCGCCGAGCTGTGGAAATCGGCAGCATTGAGCATGTGGTTGCCCAAATGTCCCATAAACAGCCGACCCGAGAAGTCACAATGGAACGGCTCTGCCAAAAATTCGTAACGTCCAATCTTATCCATGATCCTATTCACTTTTCATTATTCACTAGGACGCAGTCCGCTTCTCTCCCGTTGTTCCAGGAACTCGCTGACCTGCTCCTGCGTGCCACGAGTCACAGCAATACGACCTGAACGCGTATATTGCAGCACGCAACCAAACTCGTCGAGGGCACGATATAGCGAGATGATGTCGTCGGTGACACCATATTTCATCACGATGACGTAGGTGGGGTTCACCTCCGTGATGCTGGCCTCAAACTTACGAATGGTGCGCGAAATCTCAGAATTCTTCATCACCAGTTCGGTAGCCAGCTTATACAAGCCCGTCTCACGGATAAACAGCTGGTCGTCAGTGAAATAGTTGGCCTTGACAACATCGATCTTCTTCTCTATCTGACGTGTAATCTTGACGATCTGGTCTTCGTCGCTCCACGCCGTGATGGTGTATTTGTGTACACCCTCAATCGAGGATGCCGACACGTTCAGACTCTCGATATTGACCTGACGACGGGTAAACACAGCGGTAATCTGGTTCAAGATACCAGCCACGTTCTCCGAATAGACCAACAGGGTATATAGTTTCTTTTTATTCTCTTCCATAACTTATCACTATTCACTTTTCACTATTCACTAGCGAAGCGCTAGATCTCCAACATCATTTCATTGACATTCATGCCTGGAGGCGTCATCGGCAGTACGTTATCGTCTTCCTTGATGGCACATTCCAGGATGTACGGGCCCTTGGTGCTGAGCATCTTTTCTATGGCTGCGCCCAGGTCCTTGCGGTCGGTAACTGCCTGATAGGGAATGCCATAGCCCTGAGCGATAGACTCGTAGCAGGGGTTCAGCATCTTGGTAAACGACTTACGCTTCAGCCAGAACATATCCTGCCACTGGCGCACATTGCCCAGATAGTGGTTGTTCATCAGAATCATCTTCACGGGAGCCTGCTGTTCCATGATGGTACCCAACTCCTGGATATTCATCTGGAAACCGCCGTCGCCCATAAAGCAGCAGACGGTGCGGTCGGTAGCAAACGTGGCACCAATGGCGGCAGGCATGCCGTAACCCATCGTTCCCAAACCACCACTGGTACAGATGCTGCGCTTCTGCGTGTATTTGAAGTAACGGGTGGCAAAGAGCTGGTTCTGACCCACATCGGTAACGAGTACGGTACCTGCAGGCACCTGCTCGGCCACAGCATTCACGATTTCGCCCATCAGCAGCGGACCCTGCTGAGGATGGATGGCTGGCTCGATGACCTTGGTGCGCTCCTTGTCGTCAAGTACTTTAAACGAGTTGCGCCACTCCTGGTGGTTGTTCTTATCGAGCAATGCGGTAATGGCAGGCAACGACTCCTTACAGTCGGCCACCACAGCCACATCGGTCTTTACATTCTTGTCTATCTCGCTGCGGTCAATATCCAGATGGATAATCTTAGCCTGCTTGGCGTAGGTCTTCAGATTGCCCGTCACACGGTCGCTGAAGCGCATACCAATGGCTATCAGCACGTCACACTCCTGCTCCTTCAGGTTGACGGCATAGTTGCCATGCATGCCTAACATGCCCACATTCAGCGGATGGTCAGAAGGCAGCGCAGAGAGTCCCAGCATGGTACGACCAGCAGGAATGTCAGCCTTCTCGAGGAAGGTCTTCAACTCTTCCTGCGCATTACCCAGTTCTACGCCCTGCCCTACCAGCGCCAGCGGACGCTTGGCATTGTTGATGAGTTCGGCAGCACGACGCACGGCATCGCCATCCAACTTGGGATAAGGCACATAAGAGCGGATGAAGTCTACCTTCTTGGGTTCCCAGTCAATCTCCTCCACCTGCGCATTCTTCGCAAAGTCGAGAACGACAGGACCCGGGCGACCACTACGGGCAATATAGAACGCACGGCTGACAGCCCACGCCACATCCTCAGCGCGACGTATCTGGTAACTCCATTTGGAGATAGGCTGCGAGACGCCCACGAGGTCAACCTCCTGGAAGGCGTCAGTACCCAGTGCAGCAATGGGCACCTGTCCGGCAATGACGACGATAGGCGTTGAGTCGAGCATCGCATCGGCAATACCCGTCAGCGTATTCGTCACACCAGGACCACTGGTCACCAAGGCCACACCCACCTCACCACTGACGCGGGCATAACCCTCGGCAGCATGGGTGGCTCCCTGTTCATGACGAACAAGGATATGGTCAAAACACTTCTTTTCACCTCGTGTATAGTCGAAGAGCGCATCATAGACAGGCATAATGCTACCTCCAGGATATCCGAAGATAGTCTTTACGCCCTCTGCCTGCAAGGCACGCATCAGCGCCTTCGATCCAGTTATTCTATCTCTCATCTTGAATTCTCAATTAATCAATGATTCTAACGCCACCTTTATCTGCCGAAGAAACACTTTGTGCGTAAGCACGCAAAGCCTTGGTTACTACACGATTACGCTTTAGTGGCTGTTGCGGACGAGCAGCTAATTCTTCGTCACTCAGTTTGACGTTGATGCTACGGTTGGGAATGTCTATCACGATGATGTCGCCATCCTTAATCTTTCCGATGTTTCCACCAGAAGCAGCCTCGGGCGAGATGTGTCCGATGCTCAAACCACTGGTACCACCCGAGAAGCGACCATCCGTAATCAGGGCACACTCCTTACCCATGTGCATCGACTTAATATAAGAGGTGGGATACAGCATCTCCTGCATGCCAGGACCACCCTTCGGACCCTCGTGGGTAATCACCACGCAGTCGCCCTTCTTCACCTTGCCGCCAAGAATACCCTCGCAGGCATCTTCCTGTGAGTCGAAGACCACGGCAGGACCCTCGAAGTGCCACAGGCTCTCGTCAACGCCAGCCGTCTTGACCACACAGCCATCCTGAGCGATGTTGCCAAAGAGTACAGCCAAGCCGCCATCCTTGGTATAGGCGTGCTCCAGGTCGCGAATACAACCATTGGCACGATCGGTATCGAGCGAAGGATATAGCTCGCTCTGGCTACCCATCTTCGTAGAAAAGCGATTACCAGGAGCCGAGAAATAAATATGTCTGGGATCGCTCTCGTCTCCCCTCCCTTTGGAGGGGTCGGGGGAGGCTTCGTATTTCTCCATCGCCTCTGCCAGCGTCATGCCATCCACACGGGGAGCAGAGCCGTCAATGAGGCCACCCTTATTCAGTTCATTCAGAATGCCAAGGATGCCACCAGCACGTCCACACTCCTGCACGCTATACTTCTGCGTATTAGGAGCTAACTTACACAGACATGGTACACGACGAGACAATTCGTCGATATCCTTCATGGTGAAGTCAGCACCAGCCTCCTGAGCTACTGCCAACAGGTGCAGCACGGTATTCGTAGAGCCACCCATCGCGATGTCCAGCGCCATGGCATTCATAAAGGCTTTACGCGTAGCGATGTTGCGAGGCAGCACGCTCTCGTCGCCATCCTCGTAGTAGGCAAAGGCGTTCTTCACCACCTGACGGGCAGCAGCCTTGAACAGTTCAATACGATTGGTATGGGTAGCCAGAATGGTACCATTGCCGGGCAAAGAGAGACCAATGGCCTCTGTCAGCGAGTTCATGGAGTTGGCGGTAAACATGCCTGAGCACGAGCCGCAACCAGGACAGGCACAGCTCTCAATCTCCTTCATCTCCTCGTCAGAGACAGAGGGGTCAGCACCCTTCACCATGGCCGTTATCAGGTCGGCATTCTCACCACGCCACTTACCTGCCTCCATAGGACCACCGCTGCAGAATACCGTTGGGATGTTCAGTCGCATAGAAGCCATCAGCATGCCTGGTGTCACCTTGTCGCAGTTAGAGATGCAGATCATGGCATCAGCCTTGTGGGCATTGACCATATACTCCACAGAGTCGGCAATGATGTCGCGCGAAGGCAGCGAGTAGAGCATGCCGTCATGTCCCATAGCGATACCATCGTCAATAGCAATGGTATTGAACTCAGCAGCATAACAGCCCATCTTCTCTATCTCCTCACGGACTATCTGACCAATCTCGTGCAGATGGGTATGACCCGGTACAAACTGCGTGAACGAGTTGACAATAGCAATAATCGGCTTGCCAAACTGCTCGTGTTTCATACCAGTGGCCACCCACAAGGCGCGGGCACCAGCCATTCTCCTACCTTCCGTGCACACAGCACTACGCAATGGATGTTTCATATCTGTTTAGTATATTTTTTGCTTTAAGCTGCAAAGATACACCTTTTTCTATTAATAGCCAACAAAATGACAGAAAAAATCCCCGCAATGTGATAATTGCGAGGATTTATAATTGGTTTTAATAACAACCCTTTACTTAAGCAGGCTCAAGTCGATGAACTTAGCTACACGGTTGAAGTCATTCTCAGAAGACAGCTTGTCAGTAGCGCCCTGGCCCTCAGCCTCGAGGCGGTCAGCAGCAATCTTGTACTTCTTAACCAGCACGTTCTTAACAGACTCTGCACGCTGCTTAGCGATGCGGTCGTTAACTTCCTTAGAACCCTCAGGTGAAGCATAACCCAGAATCTTAACCTTTGACTCAGGATGATTCTTCATATACTTAGCAACCATCTCACAGCTTGCCATACCAGCAGCATCAACGGTGGTCTTACCCTGACCGAAGATAACGATAGGCTGCAGCGTAGAGTTAACCTCCTTGATGATACGCTCCTCGATGATGGTCTGAGCAGGACGAGCCTGGCAAGCAGCCAGCTGAGCCTTCAGGTCAGCGATAGTGCGGCCGTCAGCAGCAATCTTACCATCCTTAGCCTTGTTGTCAGCACGCAGCTCATTGATCTTAGCATTCAGACCGTCGATCTCAGCCTGGTCGCGCAGCTGCTCAATCTTGAAGTTGCTTGAACCGTTGCTGTTGCCGAACTTATAGTTCAGACCTACGCTAACCTGAGCGAGAGCATTGAACTTCTTCTCATTGCCGAAAGCAACCTTACGGAAGGGGTTTGCCCATACAGATTTGGGCTGACCGAATACGAGAGCAGGCTCGATATAGAGCTGCACGTTCTTGGCAGCGCCCAGATTGAAAGCAAAGTCCAAACCAGCCTTAGCGTTCAGACCAGTAGACTTTTCACCGAATGTGCGGCTGTAACCACCACCGATAAGACCAATTACTTCGAAAGCACGGGGCTCACCCTTGTAACCAGCAAAAGCATTGCTCAGGTTGAAGGTACCCAAAATGTCAACATTGATAGCGTCAACGAAAGTCTTCTGCTTCATCATTGACTTCTCAGTAGACTCGATGTAGAGGTCAGCATCCAAAGCCAGACCGAATACGGTGGTCAGATTCTTACCAACACGAACACCCAACTTAGGAGCAAAGCCCTTCAGACGACCCCAGTCTTCATTATTTACCTTAAAGGTAGAGATAGGAGTTCCAATACCTACATTGGCACCAATGTACCAGTTGTCACCAGCCTTGTTAGAAGTGATGGTGGTCTTCTGCGCAGAAGCAGACACTGTCAGCATAGCTGCAGCACACATTAAAATTAACTTTTTCATCATTTGTTGTGTTGTTAATAATATTTATAAGTAATTCTATCCAATTAGTATACGTCTGCAAAGTAACAAAAAATATTTATTATCTCCAAGTATTTTTGTTAAAAAATGCACATTATACTCATTTTTTTATCTGATAGAGCCCTTTTTACTGCTGCTGAATGATTTTTCCGCCCTCTTCAATGGCTTGCATGTTCAGCGGTATCAGCGCGTGATGGCGCTCAGGCAGCGTCTTGAAGAGCGCTTTCTCAACGCCCTTGTTGCTGACCACAGGAGCCACCTTCAGCAGACCACCAAGGATAATCATGTTGAAAACTTTTGAATTTTTCATCTCAGCAGCCTTATCCATAGCATCAATACGATAGATGGTGATATCCTTACGTGTTGGAGGATTGATGATACCGAAACCGTCGTAAATCAGAATGCCACCAGGCTTGATCTTGGGTTCAAACTTCTCCAGCGAGGGCTGGTTGAGTACGATGGCAATATCATACTTGCTCAGGATGGGCGACGAGATGCGCTCATCGCTGACAATCACTGTTACGTTGGCAGTACCACCACGCTGCTCAGGACCGTAGGCAGGCATCCATGTCACCTCTTTATCCTCCATCAGTCCACTATAGGCCAGAATCTTACCCATCGAGAGTACACCCTGACCTCCGAAACCTGAAATTATTATCTCTTTCTTCATAATTTTCTCTTTTTTAAGGAGTTAGAAGAAGTTATAAGAAGATATGTGGCTGTCGCCACGAAGATAGAAGACATTTGTCCTTTATCTCCCTTTATCTCCTTCTATCTTCATTTATCTCCCGTTGTATCCTTTAAATCTCCTTTGGGATAGAAGGGGAACATATTCTCCTTCATCCACTCGTTAGCCTTGGCAGGTGTCAGTTTCCAGCCGCTGTTACACGTAGAAACGAACTCCACAAGAGAAGAGCCCTTGCCGGCCATCGAAGCCTCGAAAGCCTTGCGCAGCGCCTTTTTAGCCTTGTTGATAGAGGCTACACTCTCTACACTCTGACGAGTGACGTAGCAGGTACCCTCCAGCTGGGCGGCGATATCAGCCATCTTCAGGGGATAACCGTGAATCTCCGGGTCACGACCGTAAGGACAGGTTGACGTCTTCTGGCCAATCAGCGTGGTAGGAGCCATCTGACCACCCGTCATACCATAGATGGCATTGTTGACGAAGATGATGACGATGTTCTCGCCACGGTTCAGGGCGTGGATGGTCTCACAGGTACCGATACAAGCCAAGTCACCATCACCCTGATAGGTGAATACCAGACGGTCAGGCCAGCAGCGCTTGATACCAGTAGCCAGTGCGGGAGCACGACCGTGGGCAGCCTCCTGCCAGTCTATATCTATATAATTGTACGCGAAGACAGCGCAGCCTACAGGCGATACACCTACGGTCTTGTCTTCCATACCCATCTCTTCGATGACCTCGGCAATCAGCTTGTGCACCACACCGTGACTACAGCCTGGGCAGTAGTGCATATTGTTGTCGTTCATCAGCGTCGGCTTCTTGCAGACGATATTCTCTGGTTGAACTATTTGATTTCTATCCATAATTCTTTTATTTAAGAAGTTAGATGAAGTTATAAGAAGATATGTGGCTTTCGCCACGAAGATAGAAGACATTTGTCCTTTATCTCCATCTATCTCCCTTTATCTTCTTATATCTCCATTATTTTCTCTTTAAGAGCTTTCACGATTTCTTCGGGATCAGGAACGATACCACCCAGACGACCAAACTGCTCTACGGGTACAGCACCATTCACTGCCAGGCGAACGTCCTGAACCATTTGGCCGGCGTTAATCTCAGCCACCAGGATGCCCTTCACCTTCTTCGACAGGGCAGCAATCTGCTTCTCTGGGAATGGGAACAGCGTGATGGGACGGAACAGTCCGACCTTGATGCCCTGCTCACGGGCTATCTCTACAGACTTCTCAGCGATACGGGCTGCAGAGCCAAAGGCAACGATAGCATATTCAGCATCGTCCAACTGCTGCTCCTCAAAGCGTACCTCGTTCTCCTGAATCTTGCGGTATTTCTCCTGCAGTGCCAAGTTGCGCTGCTCCATAATCTCTGGCTTCAGCTCCAGCGAGGTAATCACCACGCGCTCTCTGTTCTTAGGCTTACCAGTCGAGGCCCAAGGACACTGCTTGATGATCTCCTCGTCTGTACGACGGGGCTTGAACGGAGGCAGCACCACCTTCTCCATCATCTGACCAATGACGCCATCGCTCAGAATCATGGCAGGGTTACGATATTTGAAAGCCAGTTCGAAGGCCAGATCTACGAAGTCGGCCATCTCCTGTACAGAAGAGGGGGCCAGCACGATGACCTTGTAGTCACCATTACCACCACCACGCGTAGCCTGGAAGTAGTCACCCTGTGAGGGCTGGATGGTTCCCAGACCAGGGCCGCCACGCTGCACGTTGACAAACACGCCAGGCACCTCGGCACCAGCCATATAGGTGATACCCTCCTGCATCAGCGCGATACCAGGAGACGATGACGACGTCATGGCACGCTTACCGGCACCGGCAGCACCATATACCATATAAATAGATGCCAGCTCACTCTCAGCCTGTACCACCTGCATACCAGTGGTCTCCCAAGGCTTCAACTCAGCCAGCGTCTCAATCACTTCACTCTGCGGAGTAATAGGATAGCCGAAATAGCCGTCGCATCCGCAACGAATAGCAGCATGGGCAATAGCCTCATTGCCTTTCATCAATACAACTTCTTTCTCTTCTGCCATAACTTACTCCTCCATTTTTTTACGATAAACAGTAATGCAGCCGTCTGGGCAGACGATGCCACACGAGGCACAGCCCACACAGGCCTCCTCGTTGACAGCCTCCACGTAGGGGTAGCCGTGCAGATTCACTTTGTTGGCCAGGGCGATAACCTTCTGCGGGCAAGCGATGATGCACAACTGGCATCCCTTACACCTCTCGGTATCCACCACAATGGCGCCTTTCATTTTTGCCATATTTATTTAGTTTAATGCATTAAAATTCATATTCACAGTGCAAAGATACTAATTTATAAGGAATATGCAAAAGAAAACTGTTTTTTTTCAAACATATCTGAAAATATCTGAAATATTATTCAGACACTATACAGAAAAGAATTCTTTCATTACCCTTATAAATATTTGGTGCATTCAGGTTTATTGTGTATTTTTGCACCCGTTATAGAGAAGAAGGATGAAGAAGATTTGTCATTACATATCGGAGTATATGGGTGTGCTGGTGCTGGCAGTAGCGGTGCTGGCGCTGATATTTCCCAGCATGCTGCAACAGGTGAAGCCAACGGTGATTAACTACATGCTGGGAGTGGTCATGTTTGGCATGGGACTGACGCTGAACCTGCAGGACTTCAAGATTGTGTTCAGTCGTCCAAAGGATGTCGTCATCGGTTGTCTGGCGCAGTTTACGGTAATGCCGCTGTTAGCATGGATGCTGTCGCGGCTGTTCGCGTTGGACGAGGCGCTGGCGCTGGGTGTGGTGCTGGTAGGCTGCTGTCCTGGTGGCACGGCATCGAACGTGATTACCTATCTGGCCAAGGGCGACTTGGCGCTGTCTGTGGGAATGACGGGCGTCTCTACCCTACTCGCCCCGTTCCTGACACCCCTGCTGACGTGGGCGTTGGCAGGAAAGAGCGTTAACGTGGACGTGGTGGGCATGCTGCTGAGCATTCTCTGGGTAGTCATCGTGCCCATCGTGGTCGGACTCGTGGTAAAATGGCTATGGCCTAAATTCACGGAGCGCGCAACAGACTATCTGCCAGCCTTCTCGTCGATAGCCATTGCAACAATCGTAGCCATCATCATTGCTGCCAATGCTGACAAGCTGCTGGCAGGAGGACTGATTATCATCGTGGTGGTAGCGTTGCACAACATCTGCGGACTGACGCTGGGCTACCTGATAGGACGACTGCTTGGACTGTCGGACACGAAGAAGATAGCCATCTCTATTGAGGTGGGTATGCAAAATTCAGGATTGGCCAGCAGTTTGGCAACGCTACACTTTGCTGCCTATCCGCTGGCCACCATTCCTGGTGCCATCTTCAGTGTGTGGCATAACCTCTCTGGTGCGTTGGTAGCCCGCCTATACACAAGATTGTCAAAGAGAGTTTTTTTGTAGTCATTATGATAAAGGTAATAGTTTCAAACGAGATAGCCAATGTCTGTCCAGACTTTGTGGGCGCTTGTGTAGAAGCAGAGGTCGTCAACACCCCCTATTGTGCTGAGTTATGGCAAGAGATAGAACGGTGGGGCGAGAAATACCGTCAGGAGATTACCACCGAATCGCTAAAGGATATCACGAGCATTGCTGCCACCCGCAGAATGTATAAAGCCTGCGGCAAGGACCCGTCGCGCTATCGTCCTGCTTCAGAAGCCCTGATTCGTCGCATGCTGCAAGGCAAGGAACTGTACCAGCGCGACACGCTGGTCGACTTGGTAAACCTTGCCTCCATTGCCTATGGTTACAGCATTGGCGGTTTCGATGCCGACCAGTTTGTGGGTGACACGCTGACGCTGGGCATTGGTCGTGAGGGCGAACCCTACGAAGGCATTGGCCGTGGCCTCATCAACATCCATGGCCTACCCGTCTATCGCGATGCACAGGGTGGCGTTGGAACTCCTACCAGCGACCACGAGCGCACCAAGATGACGATGGAAACTCACCACCTCGTCGTCCTCATCAACGGCTACGACGGCAACGAACAACGCGTTCGCGAGAATGCCGTATACATCCAGCAGCTACTCCGCCAATATGTCCAGAGCGATGGCGGCACCTATTATATTTATAGGTACTAAGCATTTGAGAAAAGAGTGAAGAAAAAGTGCACAACGCTCCCCGTTGTGCACTTTCTGTTATCGGAAAGTGTATCACTTTTTACAAAAGACCTAACAACCTAACGTGCATCGTTGTAAGTATCTACAAACCAATGGAAAACAAAAACAGGACTGATGGATAGACCTAACGTCAGACCTAACGTAACACCTAACGTTAGGTCTACATACTTTTGCGCATTTACAAACGCCTAAAAAACAGCCTGTTACGATTTTTACGTTAGGTTGTTAGGTCTATTTGAAATAGTGCATAAAAAACAGAGATGCGCTGAATACAGTTTATACAGAAAAAAGAACAGCTAATACAGACGCGTATTAGCTGTTCCCGTAACTGGCTACAGCTATCCCAGAGCTGTATTAGCCTATCTTGTGGCTTATTTCACGACCTTGTGTCCTGAGACGATGTACATGCCGTGAGGCAGACGATTCCAAGCGACATCATGTCTGCGACCCTGCAGGTCGTAGACCATGATATCATTTTTCATTTGTCCTTTATCATTTAGCGTAGCGTCCATGCCCGTTCCTCCTGGAACAACCTCGATACCCAGTTCAGCACACGAGGTCCAAGCATTACCATTGATTTCGCTCTTAGCTACAAGTTTCAGATAACGGCCCGCTTTAGCGGTGCTCAGCTTAGCAGTCTGCAGCGAGGTGGTGTTCTTAAACTCGCCAGTAGCTACAGCAGAACCCCAATTATTCTTGTCGTTGCTGAGATAGAACTCGTAGGCCTTCACCATACCATTTGAGTTGCCGTCCTGGCGTGCCAGATAGGTGATGGCAGTAACGTCGTAGGTCTGGGCCATATCGATGACCAATGTGTGCGGACAACGAGGCTCGTTGCTACCCCACTCTGTATGCCAGAAGGTGTCGTACTTGCCATCGATAGCCTTCGAAGCCTCGTTGCCACTATGCTGACTGTCGTAGCTGATAACCTTCCATGCGCTCTTATTAATAAATAAGGAGAAGTCGTAAGTCAGCTTAGGACTATCCATCAGACCATCGAGCGAGCTGTAGGCCGTGATGGTGCAGGCATCGTCGTGCTGGAAAGTAGCTGTATATTTCTGATACTCACCACCATTGATGCTGTACCAGATGGTAGCGCCCTCTGTGGGAGTGGTCATCTTAATACGGCCAGTGGTGAGGCGCTCGCAACTGACGGGCTGGCAGACGGGCATAGCGACACGGGCAGCCTGAGCAGCATTGACACCAGCCTTCAGCGGGATGATGAAGAAGCGGAAAGCTGTATTGGCAGCACGCAACTCATACTTATCCATCACGTCAGGGCCACAGGAGTTGTTACCCAGTCCGCGAGTGACAGCGTCAAGATTGACAACAGTGGTGAGACAACTCTTAAACTGATAGGTGTGCTTCGAGCGGTTGTCTCTGTCAGGACGGAAGTGAACGGCAGAAGCTGCCATCTGGTCGGGAGCAGCAAAGAGCAGGCCCTGGCCATTCTCGTTGGTCAGCGACATCCAGCGCACCTCCTGCTTGGTACCATGCTCCTGGGGCAGGATGTATTCTTCGTATTGGTCAGTTACCGTACTGTTATAGATGGCAGGCAGACAGGCCTCCTTGCGGTCTACATAACTATCCCACGGACCACGACCGAACCAGCTAAGCTGTTCCATGGCCTTAGGCATCTCCAGATGGAAGCCGAGCTTAGGCAGGATGGCACCAGCATTGGCAGGACGAATCATGGAGTTGACCATGATGGTACCATCAGCACAGACAATGAAGCTGAGGGCTACATCAAAGGTGTTGGCACCTGTACCATAGGTGCTGCTCATGCTAACGGTAACGGTCTTACCATCGTCGCTCTTGCTGACAGCACTACCTGTATATTTGGCGGTAGAGCTAAGAGTAGGCAGACCCAGCGCATCCCAACTGGCTTTCTTGCTGCCATCGTTGTCAGTAGGCAGACGGAAAGCATTGAGCAGCAGGGCTTTTTTCATCATCTGAACGCCATCATAGGTATAGCTACTGAGCGTTCCCTTGCTCTTGCTGAAGGAAGCTTTGAAGTTCTCGCCCGTAACAACGATGCTGGTAGTGCCATCCTCAACGGTGAGGTCAGGCAGACTGGCAAAGGCAGTAAGATCCTTCATGGGCTTCACAGCCGTCTGCACAGGCAGTTTCTCTTCAGCTACCACATAGCCAGCCTCAGCCCAGGCAGTAGTTTCTTTCTGCTTGGCGGTAAACTGGATGAAAGCCTCTTTGTCAGAAGCAAGGGGTGAGAGGCTGGAAGCAAGATTGTCGATGGTGATATCCTTCGACTGACCAGCAGCCACGTCGTCAGTAATAGTGCCATTGCCCAGAACGTTACCCTCCTCGTCAACAATCGTGTAGCTGACATCATAGGTGGTGCTGGACAGGAACGCCAGCTTGTTCTTCAGACGGAAAACATTGCTCTTGCCACTGACAGCCAAAAACTCTAAAGGCTGGTAGATCTTCTTCGTATTATAGGTCTTAGCGGTATAGCTCCAGTCTGGATGCACTAGACCATTGATGCAGAAGTTGCCATCGTTGGGGTTGTCGCCAAAGTCGCCACCATAAGCCCAGTATTCCTTGCCGTCGGAACTCTTGGTCAGCAAGCCCTGGTCCTTGAAGTCCCAGATGAACTCACCCGTCAGACAGGGGTATTGCTCGTAGAGGTCGAACATCTCACGCACGTTACCCATAGAGTTACCCATAGAGTGCGAGTTCTCACACTGGATATGTGGACGATCCTTCTGCGTCATACCCTTATTCTTAATACCATTATAGTCCCAATACATGGACGAGGTGACATCAGCATACTGGCTACCACCCTCATAGTGGGTCAGACGGGTCTTGTCGAGGGCCTTGATGGCTGACTG
>OMXL01000004.1 GCA_900314985.1 uncultured Prevotellaceae bacterium
ACAAAGTATGAAACAAAGCAGGTTTGTGATGATGTTGTTGACACTCTTCGTGTCTATGGCATCCTACGCCCAGAGCATCTCTGGTACTGTGACAGACGATCAGGGGGAACCCGTCATCGGAGCTTCCGTCGTCGAGAAGGGTAAACCCCAAAACGGAGCCATCACCGACTTTGATGGTAAGTTCACTATTAATGTAAGTACGGGTACACCTATTATTATTAGCTATGTCGGCTACGTCACTCAGGAGGTGAAAGCTGCTAATGGTATGAAGGTGACCATAAAGGAAGACACACAGACACTGCAGGATGTCGTCGTCATCGGTTATGGTGTACAGAAGAAGAGCGTGGTGACCGCTTCTATTGCCAAGGTCTCTGCAGAAGACTTGGACGGTAAGACACGTCTGCGTGCTGAGGATGCCCTGAAGGGTATGGCTGCTGGTGTGCAGGTAACCTCAGCTTCTGGTCAGCCTGGTTCGAAGTCAATGATTCGTATCCGTGGTATCGGCACCATCAACAACTCTGAACCCCTCTATATTATCGATGGCATGCCTACCGACCAGAATGGTATGGAGAGCGTGAACCCTGGCGATATTGAGAGTATTGAGGTGCTGAAGGATGCTGCCTCTGGTGCTATCTATGGTGCTCGTGCCGCCAACGGTGTTATCCTCGTTACCACGAAGAAGGGTAAGGTGGGTAAGGCCTCTATCAACTATAACTTCTCTTATGGCTGGCAGAGTGCGTGGAAGAAGCGCGACGTAACAGGAGCTACCGACTATGCCATCCTGCAGAACGAGCGCTACGTACAGAACGGCATGGCTCCGCTCTATAGCGACCCCTACAATCTGCTGGATGCCAATGGTGAGGCCATTAAGGGCTTCGGTACCGACTGGCAGGACCTGCTGTTCAACGACAATGCACCCATCGTACAGCATGACGTCAGCATCAGCGGTGCCTCTGAGAAAATCAACTACTACCTCTCATTAGGCTACTTCTCACAGGACGGTATCGTGGGTGGTAACTATGGCCAGTCAAACTACGACCGTCTGACTATCCGCTCAAACAACCAGTTCAACCTGTTTGATGCCAGCAAGGAGCGCAGCTTCCTGAACAAGCTGGATGTTGGTGCCAATGTTTCCTACATGCGCGTACATAATACTGGTATTGATGCCAACTCAACATGGGGCTCACCCCTTGGTTCTGCACTCTATCTGGCTCCCACACTGCCCGTCACACTGAAGGGTCAGAAGGGTCAGAACATGATTGACCAGTATAGCGCTTACGACCTCTATCGTGATGCCAATGGCGATCCTTACACCATTCCTGGCTATATCGGTTCTTACAACGAGCAGAACAACCCCATCGCCCTGATGCAGGGCAATCCCAACAAGAACTGGAGCCATAAGTTTACTCCTAAGTTCTCTATCGATCTGCAACTGTTCGACGAGTTGAAATACCACTTTAACTACTATGCTGAGCTCTCTTTCTGGGGCTATGAGGGCGCTACGCTGCAGAAGTACTATCTCTCTGGCAACAATAATAGCGACCACACGCAGGCCGTAGCCTATAAGGGCAACAGCACAAACTGGCAGGTGGAGAATACGCTGACCTACGACAAGATTATCGGTAAGCACACCATCAACGTGGTGCTCGGTCAGTCAGCTATGAAGAGCAAGGGCGACGAGTTGGGTGGCTCACACTGGAATCTGGTGAATACCAGCAAGCCCAGCATCAACTACACTACCGGCGGTAGCTTGGAGCTGACCACCGATGCCGATGGTAAGGTAACGGGTGCCAAGAGTCTGGTTAGTGCGTGGGGCGCTCCCTATACAGAGCATCACCTGTCGTCACTCTTTGCCCGTCTGAGCTACAACTACGACGAGCGTTATATGGCTCAGTTCACCATTCGTCGTGATGGCTCTAGCCGCTTCGGTTCTAATAATAAGTATGGTACTTTCCCCTCTTTCTCACTGGGTTGGAACATTATGAACGAAAGTTTCATGAAGAGCACCAACGACTGGTTGAACAACCTGAAGGTTCGCTTCAGCTGGGGTAAGAACGGTAACGATAATATTGGCGACTTCGCCTATACCACACTGACCACAACAGGTGGCAGCAACAACTACTACTACGGACAGACATCGGCCATGGTCTACGGCTCTAAGGCCAACCGTCTGGCTAACGAAGACCTGAAATGGGAAGAGAGCGAGCAGACCGACTTCGGTATCGACTTCGGCTTCTGGAACAACAAGCTGACCTTCTCAGTAGACTACTATAAGAAAAAGACCAACGGCATGATTATCGACATGCCTATCCCCAGCTACGTAGGCGAACAGCGTCCGCTGGCCAACGTGGGCGATATGGAGAACAGCGGTTGGGAGTTTGAGGTTGGCTACAAGTGGAACATTGCCGACGCTCAGTTTGCAGTGAAGGGTAATGCCTCATACCTGAAGAATGAGTTGAAGAACATCGGTAACGACACGGGCTTCTTGAACTATGGTATCAGCCAGTTTGCTGATGGTGGCACACGCGCTGAGAACGGCCAGCCCTTCCCCTTCTTCTATGGTTACAAAACAAACGGTATCTTCCAGAACATGGACGAGGTGAATGCTTACACCAATAGCAAGGGTGAACTCATCCAGCCCAATGCCCAGCCTGGCGACTTCCGCTTCGTGGATGTCAACGGCGACGGTACCATTACCAGCGACGACCGCACTAACATCGGTAATGGTGTTCCCAAGTGGTCATTCGGCTTCAACTTCGACGCAGCATGGAAGGGCTTCGACCTGAGCGTCTTCTTCCAGGGCGTGAGTGGTGTCGATGTATTCGACGCTACCTATCGTCAGGACATCGCATCAGGTAACTATCCCACTTGGGTGCTCGACCGCTGGACTGGCGAAGGCACCAGCAACACGGTGCCTACGCTGGGTAACTCTAAGAACTGGGTTTGCAGCGACATGTATGTTCACGACGCCAGCTATCTGCGCCTGAAGAACATTACGCTGGGCTACACCTTGCCACGTAATCTGACTGCAAAGATCGGCATCAACCGCCTGCGCGTCTATGCTCGTGCTGAGAACCTCATCACCTGGACCAAGTATTGGGGATTCGACCCTGAAATCGGTGCAGGATGGGACAACGACTCACAGAAGCACAATACACAGAATACTGGTGTAGACTATGGTGTCTATCCACAGGCTCGCACCTATACTGTCGGATTTAACATCTCGCTGTAAATTGAAAATTGTAAATTGATAATTGAAAATTGAAGATTATGAAAACCAAGATATATAACAAGGTTTGGGCAGGAGTATTCTCCTTCCTCCTTCCTCTTTCCTCCTTCCTCGTAACATCTTGTAGCGATGACTTCCTGGAGGTAAAGAACCCGACGGGTGAACCTCTTGAAGAATACTATACCAATGAGCAGACGCTCAATGAGGCTCTGACCTCTGCCTACGCACCTTTGCACTGGCCCGACTGGGACAATGTAGCCTATAACGACCTTACCGTAGATGGTGAGATTATGGGTGATGACTTCTGGGTAGGTGGTGCCCACAATCAGGACAACCAGCACTGGCACCGCCTGTTTAACTTCGAGGGTGACGCCAACAATACGCTGGCCACGCTGTGGGGCGACTTCTATAGCGGCATCAAGCGTTGCAATGACGCCATCAAGTATGCTGGTTGGAACAAGGGCAAACTCTCTGACGACTTCATCAACAAGATGGAGATGCAGGCCCGTCTGCTTCGCGTGTACTATTATAATATTCTGTGGCACTATTATGGCAATATCCCCTTCTATCTGGAGAATCTGTCATTGCCTTATACCGCTCCTCAGATCAAGGCCGACGAGGTGTATAACAACCTGTTGCCTGAGTTGGAAGACATCATCGCTTCTAACGTATTGCCCATGCGTTGGTCAAATGCTGAGGCTGGTCGCGTGAGTCAGGCCTTTGCCTATATGCTCTATGCCGAAATGGTGATGTACCAGAATGATGAGAGCCGTTTCCAGAAGGCCCTTGGCTTCATGAAGGAGATTATCAATGATGCTGACTATAGCCTGAATCCCAGCTTCTCAGACATCTGGAAGGAGAGTGGCGAGTGGTGCCAGGAGAGCATCTTCGAGATTAACTATAACGACGACCAGGCTCAGCGCGACTGGGGTACAGCAGCATTGAATGCCGGTGGTACCGTATTCCCCACACTCTGCTCACCCAATGGTTGGGGTGGCGGCGAAGGCTGGGATGGCGGCAACGACGGTTGGGGCTTCCTGCCTATGCGCATAGAAACCTATAACATGTATGCTGATGGCGACCTGCGTCGTGAGGCTACCTGTTGGGACGTTCGTGGCTACAGCTATACAGATCGTTATCAGGATACTCACATCTGGCATGGCAAATATCGTCCACAGTCAGAGAACAACAAGGATTGTCCGACCTCTAAGAACTTGAACTATAACAACAACAAGCGCATCTATCGCTATGCAGAGACCTTGCTGAATGCTGCTGAGTTGTTGCTTCGCACCAATGGTGGACTGTCGGAGGCTACAGGTTATGTGAACGAGGTTCGCGCCCGTGCTGGTCTGGCAGCAGTAGATGGTGTAAGCATCGACGACATCCTCAAGGAACGCCATCTGGAGTTCTGTGGCGAGGGTAAGCGCTACTTCGACCTGGTACGTGCTGAGGGTATCCCTGGCGCTACACAGAAGGCCAGTCTCGTGCTCGTTCCCGACACCTACGGCTATCGCACTAACTCATGGACTCC
The DNA here is from genome assembly GCA_900314985.1 of uncultured Prevotellaceae bacterium. Taxonomy (GTDB): domain Bacteria; phylum Bacteroidota; class Bacteroidia; order Bacteroidales; family Bacteroidaceae; genus Prevotella. The sequence continues at coordinate 4,761 of OMXL01000004.1, forward strand.
CAGCAAGAAGCACATTCCTCTGTCTCAGAGCGAGCTCGATGCTGATCCCACACTGGAGCAGAATAACTATTAAAAGACCACGAATTACCCTAATATAACGAATTATGAAAACCAAAAGAAATATATCAATGAAGTGGTGGAGAGCGGCATCCCTTTCTTCACTCTTCGCTATTCCCTTTGCCTTTCTGATGTCCTGCTCTCCTGACAGTTTCGACGGAGCAGATCCCAATGGCAGACCAACTGTTGATGGTGTGGACTTCCAGATGACTGTAGATCAGGAGACCAACCAGATGGTGGCTACCTATAAGGCTCAGCCTGGTACCTATCCTGTATGGATTCTCGACGGCACCTCTTATTCTACTCTCCCTGAGGTGGGTTATAAGAATGATGAGGCTGGCACGCATACCATCGAGATGAAGCTGGGCAACCGCAACGGCTTTAGCCAGGGTGGCATCAAAAAGACTTATACGTTCAACGAGACCAAGATAGACTATACGGCCGACTTCCGTCGCATTGCCGACAAAGAGTGGCGCATTGCCAACAAAGAGGCTGGTCACATGGGTTGTGGCCCTGCAGGTACAGCTGCTACAGAGTGGTGGTCAGCAGGTCCTGACGACAAGAAGGGCTTTGGCGTCTATGATGACCGCATCACCTTTACGGCCACTACAAAGAAGGGTGGTGGCTATACTTACAACCCTGGTGCTGATGGTATGACCTATGTCAATAAGGGTGTAACTAAATGGAACACCCAGAACGATGATGCTGATCTCGACGTGGCACTCGGTGAGCAGACTGCTACTTGGAACTTCGAGGAACTCGACTGGACAGACGCCGAGGGTAACGTGAGCAAGCAGCGCTATATTCGCTTGTCTGCCAACACGCTGTTCCCTTACATCAGCAGCGATGACCAGTATGCTGACCCCTTGTTCCGCGTGGAGCAGCTGACAGCCAAGAAACTGGTGCTGGTCTATGACAAGCCCGACCGCAGTATTGCATGGCGCTTTATCCTGACCTGCGAGGCTGAAGAAAAGGAGTGGAGTGGTTACGACCCCAACAGTCAGTTCAATATGTGGAAAGGCATTACTCCGACCATGGAGTTCTGGTATGCTCCTGGCTGGTCTCAGATTGCTGATCCTGGCTTTGTGGATGCTGGTAACGACTATACCATCACGCTCCCTGAAGCTACTACTGACCAGTGGCAGGCTCAGGTGAAGTTCCACACCGACCTCACCACCAATGCTGCTACCAATTATGACTTCTCAGCAGTTTTCAATAGCGACAAAGATCTGAATGGTGCTACTGTGAAGCTGGTGCTCGATGGCGACGATGGCGTGTTCTATTTCGCTGACCGTATCGACCTGAAGGCTGGTCAGGACTATATCTTCTGGAAGAGCGATATGCCTGGTATTGATATGAATAAGGTGATGTTGGTTCTTGACTTCGGTGGTTGCCAGGCTGGTACTACTGTCAATGTCTCTGGCATCGTACTGAAGAACCACGCTGATGACGACGGCACAGTGCCTCCTGGTGGTGACGATCCAGAAAAGCCCACTATGGACTGGGATTACGAGAGTAGTGCTAACCTTTGGAAGGCTGTGGACAACGGCTCTGCATTCAAGGGTATTTCTACATGGTTCGCAAATGATGGATGGAGTCCACTTGACACTCAGCCAGAGATTGTACATAAAGATGGCATTTGGGAATTTGTTGCTCCTGCAGGAATAGGATCTAGTCAGTGGCAAGGACAGATAAAAATCTTCACAACCATTTCTGCGTCAAAAGCAAAGAAATATAATTTCTATTGTGTCGTTGAGTCTGATATGGATATACCTGGTGTTACCATTAAACTGACTCAGAGTGATGAAAGCGAATCGAATAAGCATGACGACAATTTCTTCTTTGATGGACGCCATGACGTGAAAGCCGATGAACCTCTGGTTTACAAGGCGGAAGCTGCTGCATTATCAAAAGATGATGCACATGAATTGACACTTGTGTTTGATTTTGGTGGTGCACCTGAAGGGGCTCACGTTAAGATTAGTAAAATCTATTTTGAAGAGGCTGTTGTATTGAACTACGACGATGCAAACAACCTTTGGAAGAGTGTAGATACTGGTGATGCATTCAAGGGTATTTCTACATGGTTCGCAAACGATGGATGGAGTCCACTTGACACTCAGCCAGAGATTATACACAATGGAAATAAGTGGAGTTTGGTAGTGCCTGAAGGTATTGGAACTTCACAGTGGCAGGGACAGGTAAAGATATTTACTACACTGAGTGCTAAACAGAATGATCCCTACAACTTCCAGTGCACCATCACTGCCGACAACAACATTAACGGCGCCACCATCAAACTGACTCAGAGTGATGAGAGCGAATCAAATAAGCATGATGATAACTTCTACTTCGATGGTCGTCATGACGTAAAAGCCGATGAACCTTTTGTTTACAAGGCAACCAGTGTTACTCTACCCAAAGGCGATGCTCACGAGTTTACGATGGTCTTTGACTTCGGAGGTGCTCCAGCTGGTACCAATATCGTTATTAGTGATATCATTTTTGAAAAAGCAGAATAGAACATTTAACCTATGAAAAAGAATATGCTAAATACATTTATGCTCTCATTTGCTGTAGCCCTCTGGGGCTGCGGCGAGAGCGACAAATACAGTTACTACGAGGGTGATGCGGCTCCTGATGCCGCCATCACCATCTCGCAAGAGACATTCGCTGTGCCAGAAGATGGTGGCACTGTTACCGTCAATGTCACCACAACAGCCAAAGAGTGGGGCGCCTATGCTACGGAGAACTTCATCAAGGTAGACTACGAGAATACCAACAGTTCCAAGGGTACGGTGACTATTACGGTGGAAGAGAATCCTACGAGCTATGAGCGTACTGGTGCTGTAGTCATCATGTCTGGCAACAGCCGTAAGAGCATCGCTGTGTCGCAGGATGCATCGCTTGACTCTAATGCTCCCGAAGGTTATAAACTCGTCTGGCAGGATGAGTTTAATAGCGGTTCGGAGTTGAATGCCGCCGACTGGACCCATGAGGTGCAGAACAGCGGTTGGGTGAACCACGAGTTGCAGAACTACGTCAACCACAAGACTCCCGAGGGGGCGCTGGTGACGGAGGTACGCAACGGTAAGCTGCGCATCACTGCCTTGAAGGAGAACGGCAAGGTCTATTCAGGTCGTGTCTATGCCAAGAGATCTGTGGGTTGGACATATGGCTATATCGAGGCCAGCATCAAGTTGCCAAAGGGTAAGGGCACATGGCCTGCCTTCTGGATGATGCCTGTCAACGGTACATCCTGGCCTGCTGATGGTGAGATAGATATCATAGAAGAGGTGGGCTATCACCCCAACTATGTGTCGTCGAGCCTGCATGCCAATGCCCACGTTCATACCCAGGGCACTCAGGTGACCCACGAGATGCTGTGTCCTGGTGCAGAGGATGATTTCCATACCTATGCCATCCTGTGGACTGCCGACAACATTACCACCTATGTGGATGGTCAGGTACAGCTCTCTTACAACAACCGTGGCTTAGGTCGCGACGATTGGCCTTATGACGATCCTTTCTACGTCATCTTCAACCTCGCATGGGGTGGCGACTGGGGTGGTTCCCAGGGTGTTGACGAGTCTGCACTGCCTACCACCATGGAGGTAGATTATGTACGCGTGTTCCAGAAGAAGTGAATAGTGATAAGTGAATAGTGAATAATTTGCTACCGCTTTATGTTTAAAGTTCAAAGTATATTAATATCATTGATGATGACTGCCACTGCTCAGGCTCAGCAACTTCCCAAGTATCTCGATGAGACGGTTCCTGTGGAGCAGCGCATCGACGATGCACTCAGCAGGATGACACTCGACGAGAAGATTGCGGTGATTCATGCGCAGTCAAAGTTCTCGAGTCCTGGCGTGAAGCGTCTCGGTTTCCCCGACCTGTGGACAGACGATGGCCCTCATGGTGTGCGTCCTGACGTGCTTTGGGACGAGTGGGTACAGGCTGGACAGACCAACGACTCGTGCGTGGCATTTCCTGCGCTGACCTGTCTGGCTGCCACGTGGAACCCCACGATGGCATCCCTCTATGGCACGTCACTGGGTGAAGAGGCACTCTATCGCAACAAGAATGTGATATTGGGTCCTGGCGTCAACATCAACCGCACACCGTTAGGAGGTCGAAACTTTGAGTATATGGGTGAAGACCCTTATCTGGCCTCACAGATGGTGGTACCCTACGTAAAGGGTTTGCAGTCGAAGGGTGTGGCATCGTGTGTGAAGCACTATGCGCTGAACAATGATGAGGAATATCGCCATCAGGTGAATGTCATCATCAGCGACCGTGCGCTTCATGAAATCTATCTGCCTGCCTTCCGTGCTGCCGTTCAGCAGGGTGGGGCATGGGCCATTATGGGCGCCTACAACCTCTATAAAGACCAGCACAATTGTCATAACGATATCCTCCTGAACAAGATTCTGAAGCGCGACTGGGGCTTCGATGGTGTGGTAATCAGTGACTGGGGTGGCTGCCATAACACAGAAGAGGCTGTCACCAATGGTCTTGATCTGGAGTTTGGCACATGGACCGATGGTCTGAAGATGGGACGTACCAATGCCTACGACAGTTACCACATGGCAGTAGCCTACAAGCAACTCATCCAGGAAGGAAAGTTCACCACCAAGGAACTCGACGAAAAGGTGCGTCGCGTGCTGCGCCTGTTCTATCGCACCACGATGAATCGCCACAAGCCCTATGGCTTCCTCTGTTCTGAGGCTCACTACGATGCAGCCAGAAAGATTGCACAGGAAGGTATCGTACTGCTGAAGAATGAGAAGAACCTGTTGCCGCTGGATAAGTCGAAGCAGCAACGTATCCTCGTGGTGGGTGAGAACGCCATCAAGATGATGACTGTAGGCGGTGGCTCGTCATCGCTGAAAGTACAACACGAGATTTTGCCTCTTGACGCAATGAATGTTCAATGTTCAATGTTGAATGTTCAATGTGATTTCGCTCGTGGCTATGTGGGCGATACCATCCAGAGCTTCGACGGTGTGACGGTAGGTCGCAGTCTTCGTGAAACCCGCTCGCAGGCTGAGCTGATTGCTGAGGCTGTAGAGAAGGCCAAGCAGGCTGATGTTGTCATCTTCTTCGGTGGTCTGAACAAGAGCGACTATCAGGATTGTGAGGGTCATGACCGCAAGCAGTATGAACTGCCTTATGGTCAGAACGAGCTCATCGAGGCACTCGTGGCTGTGAATCCTCGTCTGGTGTATGTCAATATCAGTGGTAATGCTGTTGCTATGCCGTTTGCCAATAAGGTGCCAGCAATCCTGCAGGCATGGTTCCTCGGATCAGAAGCTGGCAATGCTATTGCTGATGTGCTGTTTGGCGATGTCAATCCCTCTGGTAAGTTGCCTTACACATGGTATCAGCGCTTGGATGACTGTGGTGCACACGCCTTGAAGGCCTTCCCTGGCACTTGGCGTGATGACTACAAGATTATCGACGAGGAATACAAGGAAGGCATCTATGTAGGCTATCGCTGGGCAGACAAACAGAAGATTCGCCCACTGTTTGCCTTTGGTCATGGTCTTAGCTATACCTCTTTTAAATTAGATAAGGCAACAGCTGATAAGAAAAAGATGACTGCCGACGAGAAGATTTCCTTCACTGTCAACGTCACCAATACGGGTCGTTGTGCTGGTGCAGAGACCATACAGCTCTATGTCAGCGACAAGAAGGCTTCTGTAGACCGCCCTGTTAAGGAACTCAAAGCCTTCCAGAAAGTATATCTGCAGCCTGGCGAGAGTCGTGATGTGACACTCACCATCGGTCGTGATGCCCTGAGCTTCTACGACGAGGCGAAAGGTCAGTGGACTGCTGAGCCAGGACAGTTTGAGGCACTCATCGGTACTGCTTCTGATTGTATCATGGGAAAATGTTCATTCGAATTGAAATAGCAGTTAATAATAGGTTAGGTATAAAGAAAGACTGTTTATTAAGGATTCAATGAAAATTTGTCTGGGAAATGGCGACATTTTCCAGACTTTTTTGTATCTTTGTGCCCAAGAAACCAACATGAAATGAAGAAACTACTATTACTATTCATTTTCCACACTTCCCTCTTCACGCTGCAGGCCTTTAGCCAGCGCAATCTGACGGAATATTGTCAGCAGATAGATGAGGCTATTGCTCATTCGCAGGACTACATCGCTGCCCGTGAACAGAAAATCGGACAGGCTCGTCATGCTTTGACACTGGAGACGACACCAAGGGGAAAATATCAGCAGAACTACCAACTCTACGAGCTCTACAAGCCTTTTGTCAGCGACTCGGCGATGTACTTCTTGCGTCAGTGTGTCTCGCTGGCTGATGGCATGGACGACCCGTCTTCTGCCGTCAGGTGTCGTTCACTGTTGGCCATCCGCTGCTCAAATATCGGTATGTATGACGAGGCCCTTAACATCCTCGACTCTATCAATTCTCAATTCTTAATTCTCAATTCTCAATTAGACACGCTGTCTCTCGGTACCTATTACGAGGCATATAACAATGTCTATAGCGAGTTAGCTTATTACACGCGTCTCGACAATATGCACCAGTATTACAATGCGCAGTCGTTACACTACCAACAGTTGATGCTGGCTACGTTGCCAGCCACCAGTGAGTCGTGCTTCCTGCGTCGCGAACAACGTGCACAGGCTGAGGGCAAGCTGGATGAGGCCATGAAGATTAACGATGAGTGGATGAAGACCGTTGAGCCAGGCTCTCACCCTTATGCCCTTGTGGCGCTCTATCGCTATATTGAGTATAAGTTGCGTGGCGATAGTGCTCAGATGATGCATTGGCTGGTAGAGTCTGTGTTGGCTGATATCCGTAATGCCTCTATGGATCAGGGGTCAATGTGGGAATTGGCTAACGAACTGATGTTGAATGGTGATATCGACAAGGCATCAAGCTATATCAGTTTCACCAGCGACTGTGCCAACCGCTACGGCTCTCGTCAGCGTAACTGGCAGATAGCACCCTTGTTGGCCACTATTGCTAAGAATTACAAGGCACAGAGTGAGCGTAATACCGCCCAGCTATGGATAGCCCTCGTAGTCATCAGCATCCTGCTGTTGTTGCTGTTGGGGGTACTCCTGTTCCTACATCGTCGCAACAAGCAGTTGGCTACCGCCCGTAATGCCTTGAAAGAGTCTAATGACGAACTGGCTACAGCCAACAAACAACTGGCATCGCAGACCCAAGAACTATCTACGCTGAATGCTCAACTCTCAACGCTCAATTCCCAACTGTCAGAGAGCAACCGCGTGAAAGAGGAATATATTGGTCGATTCATGAGTCTCTGTTCACAGTATATCGATAAGCTCGACAACTATCGAAAGATGGTGAACAAAAAGATGAAGAACAAGGAACTGGAAGAACTCTTCCTGATGTCTAAATCTACAGAGCTCAAAGAGAAGGAACTGGAAGAACTCTTCCTGAACTTCGACAGCGTATTCCTGCACCTCTTCCCCAACTTTGTCAATGACTTCAATGCCTTGTTGCAGCCAGAAGTGCGCGTGCAGCCGAAGGAGGATAACCGCCTTACTACTGAAATCCGCATCTTTGCCCTGATTCGTCTGGGTATTGAGGACTCTTCAAAGATTGCTGAGTTCCTGCACTACAGCGTCAACACCATCTATAACTATCGTGCTCGCATCAAGAATGGTGCCATAGGTAACCGCGAGCAGTTTGAACGTCAGATCAAAACCTTATAATAAAACAATGAAACGAATCCTATTCCTCGCTGCCTGTAGCTTCCTGGCAATGGGCAGTATTGCACAGCAACAACTGGGGCAGCGTCCCCGTGTGAAGTCACCCGTGGTAAATGCCGACGGCTCTGTGACGTTTAACTTCTACGATCCCTCTGCACAGACGGTTAGTGTCTTTGGCGACTTTAATGAAATCAGTGGCCAGCAGTTGGATCTGACTAAGCAGGACAATGGTGTGTGGACTGCTACAACAGCTCCTCTGTCACCAGAACTCTACTCGTATAGCCTGACGGTCGACGGACAGCGTTTCATTGACCCTGCTAATAGCTATGTGAATCGTGATATCTCTACACTCAGCAATATCTTTATCGTGTCGAAGTCTGACAATGATAAAGGACATCTCTATGCTGTGAATAACGTACCCCACGGCACCCTGTCGCGAGTATGGTATGACAGTCCTACGCTTGGACAGCAACGTCGCATGACTATTTATCTGCCACCTACATACGATGGCAAGAAGCGCTTCCCCGTCATGTATCTGTTGCATGGTCATGGTGGCGACGAGACAGCATGGGGTGATTTGGGACGTACGTCACAGATTATGGACAACCTCATCGCTGAGGGTCGTTGCGTACCGATGATTGTCGTGATGCCTAACGGTAATCCTACATGTAATGCTGCTCCTGGTTGGTGGCATGAGGGTATGTACACTCCTGATGGCAATGCTTTCAATGAACGTGGTGCCAAGTCGACAATGGAAGAAAGCTTTATGGACATTGTTAACTATGTCGACAGCCACTATCAGACTATTAAGAAGCGCTCAGCCCGTGCCGTTACAGGACTGTCTATGGGCGGTGGTCATACTTTTGGTATCTCACGCCTCTATCCTGAGGCGTTCGACTACTATGGTCTACAGTCGGCAGCCTGTCGGATGCCGCGCGAGATAGTTCCTCAAGTCCAGAACTCAAAGCTAAACGTGGATTTCGATGGACAGATGGCACGCCTCTTCGCCTCTAAGCCTAAACTCTTCTGGATCGCTATTGGCAAGGACGACTTCCTCATGCAGATGAATACGGAATTGCGTAGCTATCTTGATGCCCACCACTATCCCTATGAGTATTATGAGAACGATGGTGGGCATATCTGGCGCAACTGGCGTATCTACCTCACCATGTTTGCTCAGAAAATCTTTAAGTAAGCAGAACTTCTTATTGTACTCTCAGCGCCTGTGACAGGGTGTCATCACTATTGGTACCAATCATGATGTCGAAGATGCCTGGTTCGAGGACAGGCTCACCTTGTGCATTTAGGTACTGCAACTGTTCGCGGTCTATGCAGAAGGTGACGCGGCGCTGCTCGCCAGCCTTCAGGTGAATGCGCTGGAAGCCACGGAGCTCCTTCACCGGACGGGCGATAGATGATGCTTGCTGGTGGATGTAGAGCTGTACGACCTCGTCGCCGTCACGCTGACCAGTATTGCTGACCATAATGCTGGCTTCTACAGAACCGTCGGCAGTCATTGTGGTGCTGCTTAGCGTCAGGTCAGAATAGCGGAAGGTGGTATAGGTCAGTCCGTAGCCGAAGGGGTAGAGTGGGTCGTTGCGCACCTCCAGGTAGTTACTGGCATATTTGCGGTATTTGTCGGCACCCTTCTCCACGGGGCGACCTGTATTCAGGTGGTTATAATAAATAGGTACCTGTCCGAGAGCTTGTGGCATGGTGACGGTAAGGCGTCCGCTGGGAGCTGTGTCGCCCAAGAGTACGTCGGCAATGGCGTCGCCAGCCTCAGAACCTGCAAACCATACGTTCATGATGGCATCGACATGTGCTTGTTCCCAGGTGAGCACGGTGGGACGACCTGAGAAGTTCAGCAGCACGATGGGCTTGCCAATCTTGACCAGCTCTTCCAACAGCTCGCGCTGAGCATCGGGCATCTCCAAGGTCGCACGACTCGACGACTCGCCAGAGAAATCGGCACACTCACCCATGGCACAGACGATGACGTCGGCCTTCTTGGCAATAGCCAGTGCCTCAGCCTTCGCCTTGGCAGCATCCACACGTGGAATATTCTTGCCAAACTCAGCAGCCTGCTGCAGGTCGGCATCGTGTGTCAGATTGCAGCCCTGTGCATAAAGCAGTTTGCCCTTGGGCAGGCGATGCTCCAGTGCCTCCTTGATGGTAGCATAGCGTTCTGGGGTATAGGCTACGCACCAGGTGCCTGCAATGTTTGCACGGTCATTAGCCAACGGACCGATGAGGGCGATGGTATTATTGGCGTTGAGTGGCAATAGTGGCTTGCTCCCCTTTCCTTTTGGAGAGGGGGTGAGGCTATTCTTCAGCAACACAAAGGTCTCAGTGGCCAGCTGGCGCGAGGCGGCACGGTTCTCTGCGGTGTAGATATCCTTGGCACGACGGTTGGCATCGAGGTAGCGGTAGGGGTTGTCGAAGAGTCCCAGCTTCCACTTAGCCTCCAGCACACGGCGACAGGCCTGGTTGATGTCGGCCATGGTGACGGTGCCATCTGCCAGCGAGGCAGCCAGTGTACCCACAAAACCATTGGCACACATATCCATATCGGTGCCCGCCTTCAGTGCTTTGGCAGAGTTGCTCTTCAAGTCGCCAAAGCCCCATATAGACATCTCGTTGATAGAGCCGTAGTCGGTGACTACAAAGCCATCGAATTTCCACTGGTCGCGCAGCACGTCAGTGAGCAGCCAGTGATTGGCAGTGGCATGCTGTCCGTCGACAATGTTGAACGACGACATAAACGAGCCGGCACCAGCTTCGGCAGCAGCCTTATAAGGGGGCAGATACTGGTTGTACATGCGCAGACGACTCATATCTACCGTGTTATAGTCACGACCAGCCTCTGAGGCACCATACAGCGCATAGTGCTTGACGCAAGCCATGACGTTTTCCACTTTCCACTTTCCACTTTCCACTTTGTTTCCCTGATAGCCGCGAACGTAGGCACGGGCAATCTCGCTACCTAAGTATGGGTCTTCACCACCACCCTCGGCAATACGTCCCCAACGGGCATCAACACAGATGTCGACCATGGGCGAGTAAACCCAGTTGATGCCGTCGGCCGTGGCTTCACGGGCAGAGATGCGCGCCATGTTCTCAATGGCAGGGATATCCCATGAGCACGACAGTGCCAAGGGGATCGGGAAGATGGTCTCGTAGCCGTGGATGACGTCCATACCTACGATGAGGGGGATACCCAGACGCGACTTCTTGACGGCAATATCCTGCAGGGCACGAATCTTGTCGACGCCCTTCAGATTGAAGATGCCGCCCAGCTGTCCGTTGGCAATGCGCTGGCCCACCTGCGTGTCAACTGCTCCTCCTGTGACTATCTCGTCGCTGGCAGGTACCAGATTGAGTTGACCTAACTTCTCTTCCAGCGTCATCTTGCTCATTAACTGGTCAACGAACTGACGCATCTCTGTGGTTTGTGCCTGTAGCATTTGGCAGATGAATAGGCAACAAGTCAACAATATATTCTTCATGTATTTTGTTTTGTGTGTATTGAGTAATATTTTTGGCAAAAGTAACAAATAATTTTGAAATAGCCACATGATTAAAGAAAAAAGAATAGAAGAACTGTCGTTTTACAACTTTTTTGTACCTTTGCAGATAGTATTTTAATACGACAAATTTTATAACTAACAAAAAACAATAATTCAAGATGTTTAGACGAGCAATCTTATGTACATTAGTGGCCTTACTATCAACCACTTTGTTTTCACAGTCCGTGAGCGACCTTGGTAATGGTAAGTACATGAATCCAGTTATCTTTGCAGACTTTCCTGACCCCGATGTCATTCGTGTCGGTGACACCTATTATATGGTTAGCACAACGATGGTCAACTTTCCTGGTGCCACCATCGTGAAATCGAAAGACTTGGTGAACTGGGAATATTGTGCACAACCGCTAAAGCAGCTGTCGACAAGTGATAACTACAGCCTGCAGAACGGCCAGAATGCCTATGCCAAAGGCATGTGGGCCTGCTCGATGAAATACCACAACGGAAAGTTCCATATTCTCATCAATGGCAATGACGCTGGCCCTTACATGCTGACAGCTACTGACCCTGAAGGCACTTGGGATAAGATTCAGTTGTCGCGCGGATACTATGATCCTGGTATGTTGTTTGACAATGGTAAGCTTTATGTGGCTTGTGGCATCAATCAAATACGGATGTGCGAACTCGACGAGCAGTTCAACTTCATACAGGAAAAGACCGTCGTCACACGCGAAGGTGCTGGTCTCGAAGGCTGTCACCTATACAAGATTGGAGAGTACTATTATATTTATGCAACTTACGGCGGATGGCCTAGCGGACAAGTTGTGTTTCGCTCGAAGAACATCTTCGGTCCCTATGAAGAGAAAATGCTGGTGGAGAAGTGGATCAATGGCGCTGCCAACACGATCCACCAGGGGGCACTTATTGACGTTGCTGATGAAAATGGAGAAATCACAGAATGGTGGACCATCATGCAACAAGACCTTGGCTGTCTGGGACGTATGCCCAACCTGCAACCAGTGACATGGGAGGACGGCTGGCCCATCGTCGCAAATAATGGTGTACCCTATACCACCTGTACTAAGCCCAATATCGTGGGGAGTACCCCATCAGTTCCCATGCCTACCAACGATGGATTCCGCACCTACCCACTCGGCATGCAGTGGCAGTGGAATCACAACCCCAACGACCAGACATGGAGCCTGTTTGAGCGTCCAGGATGGTTGCGTGTCAGAACGTCTGGAACGACGGATCGTCTGACTCAGGCCCGTAACATGCTGACACAGCGCATCTTTGCTTTCCACGGAAATCCCTCGAAGCAGTCGATTGGCACCATTCGTCTGGACGTCAGTCATTTGCAGGAGGGCGACCGTGCCGGTATCTGCATCCTGCAAGACCCCTACGCAGCCATTGCCGTAGAGGTAAAAGACGGTAAGAAACAGTTGGTATGGTGGCAGGATCAGCTCTCTACCAACGATAATTTCTCACCATCGCAGAAGACAAAGACTATCGATATTGGCGATGTCATCTATCTGCGTGCCGGCATCACCTATGGCACCAGCAAGACGCAGTTCTACTATTCATTGGATAATAAGACCTTTACTAAGCTGGGCGGACAGACCGAGTTGAAATTCAACCTCTCCATATTCGTAGGTGCCCGTTTCGGTTTGTTCTGCTATAGCACCCGAACCAACAGCCCGGCAGGTTATGCTGACTTCGACTGGTTCACAACGGAAAGCAGCTTCGACGAGGATGAGTATTACGGTGGTCCCTTTGAGGGCTATAGCGATGCCCCCGTCGTTAAAGTCATCACCGTGAATGGCAAGACGCGTTCCTACTGGCTTCATGTTCCAAAGGATATTGAGACAGGTGCTCCGCTGGTTGTTGCCATGCATGGTGCCGGGGGCAGTAGCAACGACCAGAGCCCTCGCTTTAACGAGATAGCAGATGCTGAGAAGTTCATCGTTGCCTATCCGCAGGGTGAACCCATCTACTTCCCCGTCTTCGGAGGTACTGTCAATGGCTGGGATGCCACAGGCGGGTACAATGATGACGTGGCATTCATCAAGGCGATGGTCGAAGACGTGGCCCAGCAATACCACGTTGACCGTAACCGTATCTACGCCTGTGGATTCTCGAATGGTGGTATGAACACCTATGCGCTGGCGAATACGTGCAGTGACATCTTTGCTGCCTGTGCCAGCATCAGTGGTTTCCCGCTTAATGAGTTCCATCTGCGTCATACTGGCAAGCGTCCTGTTCCCTTCCTGCATATCCACGGCAAGCAAGATAATTTCGTGAAGTATTCGCTGATGCCTACTATTGTTGACGAGATGGTGGCACGACTGGGCGCTAACCCCGTGCCTGTGAAGACCAGTGTCAGTGGTAAATACGACAAGAGTGTTTATGAGGCTATGGACGGTAGCTTCCCCTATGTCTATTACGAAATTGATGGTATGGGACATAATGACTTTACTGTCAATACTGAGGACGGCAACTCGTCGCTGACTATGTGGAATTTCTTCAAGCAGTACACCCTTGATATGCCTTATGATGCCACCCTTCGCTGGCGTCCACGCATTGAAGAGGAAGGATTCGACCCAACGAGTCATGGTTGGACGATGAACAGAGTTACTACGTTATTGTCGTATGGTAATCAGAAAACGGATGATAATCAGAATGTCTATCACTCTTTACAGCTCACCAAAGGTAACTACGAGCTCAGCTTCTCTTCAGAGGGCGAGGCAGACAAGGCCATTACCGTCAAGATAAGCAAACAGCCTTCTGGTAATCTTGTATATACAGGTACCGCTACTACCAATGAGAATGTTACCATGCCCTTCAGCGTGGACGATGAATGGAGTGATTACAAGATTGTGTTTACACGTCAGAAAAAAGCGGATCAAATTTCCATCAAGAATATTGAGCTACGCATTGTTCCTGATGAGACTGGCATACGTAATATATACAGCAAGCCTGTCTGTGATAACCACTATTATAATCTCAATGGTCAGCGCGTGGCACAGCCTACTCACGGCCTGTACGTTGTTAATGGTCATAAAGTCGTGAAAAAGTAGAATAAAAGCGGTCGTTCGCTGAAGAAAATGTGCTGTTCGCTGAAAGTGATGGGTCATTAATTAAACGATTTATATCTTTGTTGCGTCTTAATAACAGAAAAGCGACAAACATGTATAACCCAATAAATAACAAACTTATGAAAAAAATCGTTTTAATGATGGTAGCCCTCCTGTCAATGACAGCAGTACAGGCTCAAGAGAATGAAAAGAACAGTGAGCGACAGTTCCGTGGTCCAAGACAGATGACTCCCGAACAGATGACTGAGCGCATGAGTGACAATCTGAAGTTGACTGATGAGCAAAAGACCAAAGTATTGGCGCTGAATAAGGAATATGAAAAGGTGATTGCTGGTCCAGGTATGCGTGCTCCTCGTCCTCGGAATACTGACGGAGAGTCGGGTGCTACCACCCAGCAGAACCAGCAGCGTCCGGAGCGTCCCCAGATGACCGATGCTCAGCGTGAAGAGATGAAGCAGCGTATGGAGAAGCGTAAGGAATATGAGGAGAAACTGAAAGAGATTCTTACTGAAGACCAGTATAAGAAGTATCAGGAGTCGCGTCCTGGACGTCGTGGATTCGGTGGTGGTCGTCCTGGAGGTCGTGGCCCTCGTCCACAGTTCTAAGCTAATCAATACAAGTAAGTAGGGCCTGTCCTCACGGATAGGCCCTACAACTTGGTTAATTAGCAAATTTTAATAGGTAGTAGTTTATCTTAATTCTCTCTATAGAAATCGAGCGCCTCTTTAATCTCCTCTTCTGTAGCTGTCTGATTGATGCGTATGTCGCCAATGCCAGCCAGTAGTGTGAAGTTGATAGCACTACCTTCGTTTTTCTTGTCGTGATGCATGAGCTCCAGCAGATGGGGGTAGTCATCACAGGTGATGGTCATCTTGCCGTAGTGTTCTTTGATATACTGTACCGTTTGACGCATCTTGTCGGTAGGGAAGCCTGTCTTCACGCACGACAAGTAGAGCTCGACGACCAGACCGTAGGCTACGGCATAGCCGTGTAACAGAGGTGAGAGGTGAGAGGTGAGAGGTGAGCTCGCACGCTCCAGCGCTAGTGACTCAAAAGCGTGGCCTGCCGTATGGCCGAGGTTGAGCGCCTTGCGTAGTCCTTTCTCTGTGGGGTCTTCCGTGACGATGCGCTGCTTGACAGCAACACTCCGCTCAACAAGAGCGGATAGTCCCTCTAGATTGTCTAGGTGTTCTAGATTTCCAAGGATCTCTGCCCAGTGCTCTTCACAGTCGATGAGGCCATGCTTCAACATCTCTGCATAGCCAGAAAGGATGTTCTCCTGGTCGAGTGTCTTCAAGAACTCTGTATCTAAGATGACACAGTCTGCATTATTGAAGACGCCAATTTCGTTCTTCAGTCCTCCGAAGTTGATACCAGTCTTACCACCAACAGAAGCGTCGACCATGGATAGCAGGGTCGTGGGTACATTAATAAAATGTATACCACGCTTGAAGGTAGAAGCTGCAAAGCCTCCCAAATCAGTTACCATGCCACCACCCAGGTTAATCATCAGTGAGTGGCGTGTAGCTCCCATTCGCTGCAACTCGCTCCATACATGACTTACTGCATCAAGCGTCTTGTGCTGATCGGTGGCACCGATAGTGATGACGCCAGGGGTGAGAGGTGAGGGGTGAGAGGTGAGAGCTGAAAGGTGAGAAGTCAGCACGGGCAGACAACATTTCTCCGTCGTTTCGTCGACAAGGACAAACAGACGGTCGTAGCTGCACTCGGTTAAAGTTTGATGGAGTGACTGCTCAAAATGCTGCGATATGACTACCTTTTGTTGGTTCATAACGGTTTACAGGGTGCAAAATTACAATAAATATGGCAAAGTCGTATGCAAAATGAGGTATTATTGTTATTTTTACGTCATTTTTTCTTAGTTTTATTAAACTTTTCAACTTTTTGTGCGTCATAGAAAGCAAAACATCAATCATTAAATGACAATGAGAAAGCATCTATTCATTATTTTATTTTTATTGAGTAATCTGGTCGTGATGGCTCAGCGCCATGTGAGCGGAGTGGTAGTCGAGAGCGACACCCAGGAGCCTGTAGCACAGACCACCGTAAAACTGCTTCGCAGTGATTCTACACTGGTTACGGGTGGCTTGACTTCGTTAGAGGGTAAGTTCCGCGTGTCAGCACCAAAGGCAGGCAAATACATCCTGCAAGTAACGTGTGTAGGTTTTAAACCATATACGAAACGTATTACTGTTACCGACGACAAAGATGTTGCCATGGGTACGTTGGAGCTGAAGCCCGATGCTGTCATGCTGAAAGGTACCACGGTTACTGGTAATGCGTCGAAGGTGATAGTCAAGGCCGACACCTTTATATATAATGCTTCTGCCTACCGTACGCCAGAGGGTTCTGTCGTAGAGGAACTGGTAAAGCGTCTGCCTGGTGCTCAGGTTGATGACGACGGTAAGATTACCATCAACGGTAAAGAGGTAAAGAAGATTAAGGTGGATGGTAAGGAGTTTATGACAGGTGATACAAAGACCGCCATGAAGAACCTGCCAACAAACATTATTGAGCGCGTAAGAGCTTATGACCAGAAGAGCGACCTGGCTCGCGTCAGTGGTATTGACGATGGTGAGGAGGAAACCGTGCTCGACTTTGGTATCAAGACAGGTATGAATAAGGGTATCATGCTCAATGCCGACCTGGGAGCAGGTACCAAGGATCGTTATAGCAGCCGTATCTTCGGTGGTCTGATGAAGGATGACTTCAAGGCATTCCTCATGACCAGTGCCAACAACGTGAATGATATGGGCTTTGGTGGCGGCGGTGGCCGTTTCGGTGGTGGCCGTCAGGGTCTGACAGCTACTAAGATGACGGGTTTGAACCTGAACTATGAGAAGACAGACCTGATTACCTTGGATGGTAGCATCCGTTGGAACCATAGTGACGGTGATGCTGTCAGCAAGACCTCCTCAGAGAACTTTATGAGTTCAACGGTCAGTTCGTTCAGCAATCGTCTTAACAACAATCTGTCTCGCTCGAACAGTTGGAACGGTCAGTTCCGTCTGGAATGGACACCTGACTCGATGACCAATATCATGTTCCGTCCACAGTTTAACTACAACTCAAGTGACGGACTGACAGATGGTGGTAGTGCTACCTTCAGCCAGGACCCCTATAGCTTCAAGGGTATTACTGACCCATTGAATCAACTGGACAAATTAGCAGCTGAGGGCATCGTTAGAAATAGTAATATCAGTAACAGCCTGACTTACAGTGATAATAAGAGCGTAGGTGGTTGGGGACAGTATAACCGAAAGCTTAACACCAGCGGACGTAACTTCACGGTGCGCTTGGGCGCTAACTACAGCGAGGGCTTGAGTAAGTCGTTCTCGAACGACAATGTGAAATACTATGGATCTACCGCTGATTTGGAGAACAACCGCTATGCTGTAACACCTACCAAGAACTGGGACTACAGCATCCGTCTGACCTATAGCGAGCCTATCATGCGTCGTACCTATCTGCAGTTCTCGTACCAGTATCAGTATAAGTATAGCAAGAGCGACCGTGGTACCTACGACCTGAGTAATCATCCTGAGTGGGGCTTCATGAGCGTCATACCTTCTTATCGTAGCTTTGACGACTATCTGTCACGTATTAATGTTGGTACTTATGAAGATTACAAGTCTACCGATTTGAGTCGTTATTCTGAATACAAAAACTATATACATACAGCCGAGGTCATGCTGCGCGTGGTGCGTGATGCATACAACCTCAATATCGGTGTACAGATGGTGCCCCAGAAGTCTGACTTCATTCAGGACTACAAGGGAGTACACTCTGATACGACCCGTACGGTTACCAACTTTTCTCCGACAGCAGACTTCCGCTGGAAGATCTCGAATGTCAGCCAGATGCGTCTGACCTACCGTGCAAACACCAGTCAGCCTTCAATGAGCGACCTGCTTGACATTACTGACGACTCGAACCCGCTGAATATCCGTAAGGGTAATCCTGGTTTGAAGCCTTCGTTCACACAGAACATGCGCCTGCAGTACAATAACTACTGGCAGAGTCACCAGCGTAGCTTGATGGCAAACCTGAACTTCTCGACGACTGCTAACAGCATCTCAAGTATGTTGACTTACGATGAGAAGACTGGTGTAAGAACGACCCGCCCAGAGAATATCAATGGCAACTGGAATGCCTTCGGTATGTTGATGTTCAATACCTCTATCGACTCTGCTGGCTACTTCAATGTCAATACCTTCACCACTCTGCGTTATGCACACAATGTAGGTTATGTAAGTCTTAACCAGATGACTTCGCAGGAGTCTGTGACACGCTCTACTACCTATGGCGAACGCTTGGCTGCCAGCTATCGCAACAGTTGGTTGGAATTCGAGTTGAACGGTTCGTTAGAGTACATACATGCTCGCAGTGAGCTGCAGGAGAACAATAACCTCGACACATGGACCTTCTCCTATGGTGCCAGTCTGATGCTTACTGCTCCTTGGGGTACTCAGCTGTCGACGAGCATGAATATGAACAGCCGTCGTGGTTACAACGATGATGCCATGAATACCAACGAGCTTATTTGGAATGCTCAACTGTCACAGTCGTTCCTGCGTGGTAATGCACTGACAGTATCATTGCAGTTCTATGATATCCTGCACGAGCAGTCTACCTTCAGCCGTACTATCGATGCGATGTCGCGTTCAGATGTCGAGTATAATGCTATTACCAATTACGCAATGCTACACGTTATCTATCGTCTGAACTTGTTCGGAGGTCTGGGTAATAACCGTCGTGGTCAGGGTGGTCCTGGCTTCGGAGGTCCTATGCCTGGCGGTGGCCGTGGCGGCCGTGGTGGTGGCTTCGGTGGACCTGGCGGTGGCTTCGGCGGTGGACGTCCTGCAGGTGGCTTCGGTGGCCCAGGCCGTTTCTAAGAAGATGTTTTAAAGTATATAATAAAAAGACTGCGCTAACTCACATCGAGTAGCGCAGCCTTTTTTTATGTTGAATGTTGAGGGTTGAATGTTCTATGTTTTAACTTTCAACTTTCCACTTTTATTGTTTATCCAGCTCTGCTAAGTTTGCAGCAATCATCTCGTCTGTAACAGTGTAGTTCTGCAGGTCGCCCTTGATGAAGGCCTCGTAGCTTGGCATATCAATCAGTCCGTGACCAGACAGGTTGAAGAGGATAACCTTCTCTTCGCCAGTCTCCTTGCACTTGTTAGCCTCACGGATGGTAGCGGCGATAGCGTGACAGCTCTCGGGAGCAGGGATGATGCCCTCGGTACGGGCAAACAGCATGCCAGCCTCGAAGGTTTCGAGCTGAGGAATATCTACACCATGCATCAGTCCATCCTTAATCAGCTGTGAGATGATCATACCAGCACCATGATAGCGCAGACCACCAGCGTGGATGTTAGAGGGTTTGAAGTTGTGACCCAGTGTGAACATGGGCAGCAGGGGAGTATAGCCAGCCTCGTCGCCAAAGTCATAGCGGAACTGACCGCGTGTCAGCTTAGGACAGCTATCAGGCTCAGCAGCGATGAACTCAGTATGGCGCTCACCACTCAGGTTGTGACGCATGAAGGGGAACGAGATACCGCCGAAGTTAGAACCGCCACCGAAACAACCAATGACGATGTCAGGGTATTCGCCAGCCATCTGCATCTGCTTCTCAGCCTCCAGTCCGATAATAGTCTGGTGCAGACCTACGTGGTTGAGCACAGAGCCCAGCGTATATTTACAATTAGGTGTGGTGGTAGCCAGCTCTACAGCCTCAGAGATAGCAGTGCCTAATGAACCGGTATGCGTGGGATCCTTGGTCAGAATGTCCTTACCGGCACGTGTTGACATGGAAGGAGAACCCTCAACCACAGCACCGAAGGTACGCATGATGCTTGAACGATAAGGTTTCTGCTGCATGGTAATCTTCACCTGATAAACAGCACAGTCAAGACCATAGATCTTGGCAGCATAGCTCAGGGCTGCACCCCACTGACCGGCACCAGTCTCTGTGGTCACATTCTTCGTGCCTTCCTGCTTGGCATAGTAACACTGGGGCAGGGCAGAGTTGATCTTATGTGAACCCAGCGGGTTGGTCGACTCATTCTTGAAATAGATGTGGGCGGGAGTACCCAGCGCCTCCTCAAGGGCGTAGGCACGCACCAGCGGTGTTGAACGGTAATACTTGTACTTCTCCAGCACATCCTCAGGGATGTCTATCCAGCGATGCTCGGTGTCAAGCTCCTGCACACAGCATTCACGGGGGAAGATGTGTGCCAAGTCATCAACGCCCAGAGGCTGCTTGGTAGCAGGATGGATGGGCGGCATGGGCTTGTTGGGCATGTCGGCCTGGATGTTGTACCACTGTGTTGGAATCTCACTCTCTTGAAGGATAAATTTCTTCTGTTTTGCCATTGTTTATTGTTTGTTGGTTAGTGTTACCGCTTGCAAAAGTACTAAAATAAAGTGAAAAGTGAATAGTGAAGAGTGAAAAATTTGCTGCTGCCATTGAAAATTCTCAATTCTCCATTTCCAATTCTCAATTATATCCAGTACCTTTGCACCCAATTATGACAATGATTGCTATCGTTTTATGCTATTTTGCCCTGTTGTTTGCCATTAGCCGATGGACTGGCAGACGAGCAACCAATCAGACTTTTTACCGTGCTGACCGTCAGTCACCATGGTATTTGGTGGCTATTGGTATGGTGGGCGCCTCTATCTCTGGAGTTACCTTCGTATCAGTGCCTGGTATGGTGAATAGTATCGGTATGACGTATCTGCAGACGTGTATGGGCTTCATCGTTGGATATGTAGTCATTGCCTTTGTGCTCTTGCCACTCTATTACCGCTTGAATCTGACCACTATCTATAGCTATCTGGGACAGCGAATTGGTCAGCGTGCCTATAAGACGGGCGCGTCATTCTTCCTATTGTCTAAAATGACGGGCGCTGCTGTTCGCTTCTATGTGGTGTGTTGGATATTGATGGAATGCGGCTTGTCACCTTCGGCAGGGAAAGACGCTGGCAGTATGTGGTATAACGACTTACTCTTTGTCATTGTGGTTGTCGTCATGATGCTACTCATCTGGCTCTACACCCGACAGGGAGGCATCAAGACACTGGTATGGACCGATGTGCTACAGACTGTTTGCCTCTTTGGTACTCTTCTCCTTATTATATATAAGGTGGTGGACGATCTGGATATGACGATGGGTGATGCTGCATCGGTTATCTACCATAGTGAACTGTCGCGTGTCTTTGTGATGGACGACTGGTTTTCCAAGCAGTATTTCTGGAAACAGTTCTTGAGTGGTGCATTTATCGCCATCGTGATGACTGGTTTGGATCAGGATATGATGCAGAAAAACCTGACGTGCCGTTCACTGCGCGACGCACAGAAGGATATGTGTACTTATGGCGTAGCCTTTCTGCCAGCAAACCTGTTGTTCCTGTCATTGGGCGTATTACTCACGCTGTGGTATCAGCAACAAGGCCTGGCATTGCCGGTAAAGGGTGACGATTTATTGCCTCAGTTCATTTCTCTCACCTCTCACCTCTCACCCCTCACTTCTATTGTATTTATACTGGGCATGGTGGCTGCTGCTTTCTCCAGTGCAGATTCGGCACTGACAGCTTTGACAACGAGCTATTGTGTGGATATCTGTGGACGACCTGACGATGAGCGTTTACGCCGTAGGGCGCATATTGCTATGGCTGGCATTTTTGTGGTGTTCATCCTGCTGTTTAGGATACTTAATTCCACCAGTGTGATCGATGCCATCTATATTCTCTGCTCCTATACTTACGGTCCGCTGTTAGGATTGTTTGCCTTCGGACTGTTGACAAAGCGTAAAACCAACGACCGTTTGGTGCCATACATCTGTCTGGCATCACCTGTCATCTGTTATCTGCTGGATATATGCGTAGGACAACTGAGTGGCTACCGCTTCGGCTATGAACTGCTGATGCTGAATGGCCTCCTGACCTTCCTCGGTCTTTGGCTGTCTGTTAAACGAAAAAGCTAAAAGCCAATTGCCAATCGCTAATAGCCAATAGCTAATCCTCCCCTCTCAATTGTGAGAAATACTCTTTCGGTTGCGCTCCTGTGACTCGCTTGAAAGAGGTGGCAAAGTATTTGGGGTCTTTAAATCCAACCTGGTAGGCAATATCGCTGACACGTAGGTCTGGATTCTCCTTGGCTAACTTGCAAGCTGTCTTGATGCGAATGTCACGGACAAAGTTGCTGATGTTCTTACCTGTCAACTCACGAATTTTATTATATAAGGTGCTGACACTGCATCCCATATCGGAAGCAAATGTCTGACGGTCGTAGTCTGTCTCGCTGAGGTGCTCGTTGACACAGCGGATGGCACGCTGCAGGAATTCTTGATCGACAGAGTGGGGGGCTTTCATGATTTCTCTTATGCTGTTGTTGCCCGCCTCGTAGTCAGTAGGGATGTCTATAGTGGGTACATGCAACTCAATGTTTGAGGGAATGTGGAAAGCTGAGGAAGTGTCGCTTTCCAGCTGTTCAGTCTCATAGGCATCTTTCTTGATGGGTAACTCAATGGTAATGGTGTTGCCCTGATGGTCATAGTATTCATTCCTGATGGTTCCACGGTGGTAGGTTACCAAATGCTGAACTATCAATAGCCCGGTACTACTTATCTGAGGCCCATTGTCACTGATGCGAATACTGATACTATCGTATTGCTGATTGGTATAGGCACTCATCGTGACCTTTCCACCTTGTTCCAGGCGTTTTGCCGTGTCAGATAGCAACAGAAGTAGTATTCTGTCTAACATTTCCATATCGAACCAGCCCATCATACTCTCTGGTTCGCATTTCAACTTGAATTCTATACCTCTGTTTTCTACAAGGGCCTTGACGTGATGACTACCTCCTTTCAAAAATAGCATGATATCATTATTGCTGACATGCAGTCCCATCCATTCAGGCAACGGAAAATGCAGGCTCCGAGATGGCTGGTGTAGCTTTTGGTAGATGATAACACTTACCAAAGCGATGATAATGGCGATAAATATGATATGACTGCTAACCATTTTTGATTATTTACGGTAACAAAAGTACGACTTTTACTCTAAACTACCTACTTTTGACGGTTAAAAAGATGTTAAATGGGTGTATTTTAGTTTGAAAAACGTTATTAAAGGTAGAATATTCGTGTAAATAACGTTATTTGAACCATATTTAATGCAATCTAAACCTATATATAAAAAATATTAATTATCTTTGCAATGTCGATAAAGATTAGCGAATCTGTCGATAATAGAGTGTTTCGTACTCTAAGTCATAACAAGAGATTTTTAATGGTTAAGGTTTATGGTTGATTAATTTAGTTTTTACAAGGAAAAGCCTCGCTGTGAAGCGGGGCTTTTCTGATTTTTGTCTCTCCCCTAAGTTAGGGGAGGTAAGGTGGGGTTTGAAGGAGCGTTTGTTCAGACCCCCTATGTCCCCCTAACTTAGGGGGATTATGAGTTCTCCAAAAAGAAGCGCTCTGCCTCGATGGCAGCCTGACAACCTGTACCTGCTGCACTGATAGCCTGGCGGTAAACTGGGTCAGCGCAGTCGCCAGCAACAAAGACGCCTGGCAGCTTAGTGCGTGGTGTACCGTCAATCTTCTTCAGGTAGCCCACTTCGTCAGTGTCCAGCCACTCCTTGAAGATGTCTGTATTAGGCTTGTGACCAATGGCTAGGAAGAATCCGTCAATCTGGATGTCTACCAGCTGCTCGTCGGCTTCGCCCTTACGCTTAACCAGGTGAGCACCTTCTACACCGTTCTCGCCAAACAGTCCGAGGGTATTGTGCTCAAAGAGTATCTCGATGTTCTCTGCAGCCATTACGCGATCTTGCATCACCTTAGAGGCGCGCAGGAAAGGCTTGCGGACAATGAGATATACCTTCTTAGCCAGTCCGCTCAAGTAGAGTGCGTCTTCACAGGCCGTGTCGCCACCACCTACTACTGCCACCGTCTTCTTGCGATAGAAGAATCCGTCGCAGGTAGCACAGGCAGAGACGCCTTGTCCGTTGTATTTGCGTTCATCGTCCAGTCCCAGATACTTGGCTGAGGCTCCTGTTGCGATGATAACGGTCTCGGCTTCTATCTCGTTGTTGTCTTCGTCCCAGAGGTGGTAGGGGCGACTGGAGAAGTCGACCTTCGTGATGCTACCGTCGCGGATGTCAGCACCGAAGCGTTCGGCCTGTTCGCGCAAGTCCATCATCATCTGGTTGCCGTCAACACCCTGCGGATAACCAGGGAAGTTCTCTACTTCGGTGGTCTGTGTCAGCTGGCCACCAGGCTGCATACCACTATATTCTACGGGCTTCAGATTGGCTCTGCTTGCGTAGATAGCGGCAGTGTACCCTGCAGGTCCACTGCCGATAATCAGACATTTTACGTGTTCCATCGTTTTATTTCAGCAGTTCTTCGATTTGCTTAGCGATATTCTCGATTTTCTCTGTCGGCTCGAAGCGAGCGACGACTTGTCCTTTCTTATTAATAAGGAATTTAGTGAAGTTCCACTTGATGTCGGCCTTCTCTTTGTAGTTGGGGTCAGCCTTGGTGAGCATGTCGTCCAGGATGTGGGCAATGGGGTGCTCCATGTCCCAGCCAGCAAAGCCTTTCTGTTCTTTCAGGAACTGGAACAGTGGGTCGGCATCGTCACCATTCACCTTTACCTTCTTGAAACGGGGAAATTCGGTGCCGAAGTTCAGTTTACAGAACTCGTGGATGCTCTCGTCAGTGCCAGGGGCCTGCTGACCAAACTGATTGCAAGGGAAGTCGAGAATCTCGAAGCCCTCTGCATGGTACTTCTTGTACAGGGTTTCCAGTTCGTCGTACTGTGGGGTAAAACCGCACTTGGTGGCGGTGTTGACGATTAGCAGTACTTCGTTTGCATACTCTTTCAGTGAGACATCTTTTCCTTTTCTGTCTTTGACAGTGTAGTCGTAAACGGTTTTCATTGTGTTGTTTGTTGTAATATTGATATAATAATTAAAGTCGTATCATTGCTTTGCAGCAAAGATACGACTTTTCTGTGGGAAAACCAAAGGTTTTACAATTTTTTATTGTTGCCACGTCCATTCTTTCTCCATCTGCGAATGTGCGATGTTCTCTACCTGGTTCTCGATATCGTCTGGTAGATTGCAGAAGAAGTCGATGCCGGTATTATTCTGGAGTGCCTGAATGGTAACGGCGTAGCTCTTGATACTAGATGATGTATAGCTGTCTTGGGGAATCCAGAAACCAGTAGCTTTGAAGCTGGTGCCCTTCTTGCCGAGTACTGCCATGAAGAAGTATTTGGGTACAGGAATTCTATTGTTGCCGCTACCAAGATATTTAATAATCCATTCGCTCTTGTCGATAGTGCCGCCCTTGCAGACAAACAATGTGTCGAATTTTTTTGCCCATGTGCGTACCTGGTTCTCCATTTTTTCCCAAATGCCAGCGTTGAAATTGTGATTTTGTGGCTGCATATTGGTCATACAGAATGTTTGTCGATTAGCTTCTTCAGAGCATACTCGGTCTTGTGATGGACAGATGTGTCCATGGTCATATCCTGAGCCTTTATATGAATCTTTTGTAAACTGGTATTCTGTAGGTAGTTCAGGGTCGTTTGGATATTGGCCTGTTGCGTATGATAAAGTGTTGTCTACGTCGTGAGCCTTGTCATATCGTTGAACATATTGAGCATTCACATCGCTGTACATTTGGTAGCATGTCCAACGTTGTGCGTGCATCTCAGTATCCCATTCTACACTGAAATTTACGACAGTTTTGTTGTTGGTGAGTTTTGCGTTATGCACCACAACTACGCTTTTGCCCCCTTTCAGTGCAGGGAACTCAAGGTTGTACTTGGCAATTTCAGGACCTGATGATTGACGATCGTCAGGCTGTACGGGAGTGTCTTCACCCTTTTTGCCACCAATATTGTACTCATTGCTGTCGTCTCCGCAAGCTACGAAGATCATGAGAAGTGCTGCTGATAGCAGTAAATGAAGCTTTTTCATAGTGTCGGATTTTTTAGTCTTATTAGTTAGTTGTTTTGTATGTTTCTGTTTTGAATGGTAAAGGTGCCCACAAGGCATATGCAACTACCCTGTACGCACCTTCAATGTCTTGTTCAGCGTGAAATATCTTATTGTTTCACAACCAAACCTCTCTTACTTCTTGGCTGCCTTACCGTAGCGGCTCATGAACTTGTCGACGCGACCAGCGGTGTCGACGAGCTTGCTCTTACCGGTATAGAACGGGTGAGAAGTGCTCGAAATTTCAATCTTTACCACAGGGTAAGTTTCGCCTTCGAACTCTACAGTGTCGTTAGTCTTAGCGGTAGAGCGCGAGAGGAACATATCGCCGTTGGACATGTCCTTAAACACGACGGGGCGATAGTTTTCTGGATGAATACCTTTTTTCATTTTACTTGTTAATTAATATCTGTTATTTAATATAAGTGCATATTGCGGCTGCAAAGGTACAAAGAATTTTTGAACTACGCAAATGTTTTTGAGCTTTATTTTCTTTTTTGTATTAAAGATAGGTACGTGGCGCGGGTGTACCTGGGTTTGCGATTAATGCCGTCGATGCTGTAACAGCTGTTCTCGTTCATGAGACAGCTGTTCCCGAACATGAGATAGCTGTAGCCAGCAGCGAGACAGCTGTATATGCGGAAAAGTCGTAGGACTTTCTGGAAAGTGGTACGACTTTTCCAAAAGTGGTACCACTTTCTGATGGGAACAGCCAATACATGGCTGTGTACAGCTGTCTCGTTACCGTATTAGCCACTCCCGTATGTGGGATAGTCACTCTTTTCAGTATATTAGTCATTTTTTGGGGGATGCATTAATAATGATCGCGTGCGGGTGTACCGTGCGCGCGCGAGTTCGTTTCAAAAAATATCCTTCACCTTCACCAGCAAGGCCGGAAATGCCGTGTACAAAGGCTTTCCGCCCATCAGTACCCGAAATGCGCTTTCAAATTACCTTCACCCATCCTTCACCTTCTGCATTGGTGAAGGTTCGATGAAGGTTCCACATACCTTCGCGCTCGCGGGAAATGCCCGCGAACCTTTATTTATAGAGCATTTTGGCATTAGCGGTGAAGGTGAAGGTTATTTTTTGTGTTGCAAGGTGATGGCTTCCACCAGGCTCGTGAGCAGCCCCCTTTGAATCCTGCCACAACCTGCCCCAGATGCTTGCCGTCTGGCAAGTCCTCTTTTACTCTCACTATCATGTGGATGTGGTCGGGCATGATGCAGACTTTCCAGATCTCTATCATTTTATAGAAGTGCGGAATCTTCTTTATCTCCTCGTTGTAGATGGCCTTTCCGAGTTCTGTCAATTCTACGTGAGCTCCCTGTTGTTGTGTGGGCATAATCAATCTCCCCAGTACAGGCAACCTGCCATCAACCACCAATGTCAGCATGTAGGTGCCTTTGCGGTGATAGTCATGCCATGGCTTACGGCGCTTCATGTTATGTCGCGCCTCTTCGACTTTTACACCAGCCGCAATCGCTTCTTCTCTATTTCTGGACATTATGGTTAGAAAATAGTTTTCCGTACAAAGATACACATTTCCCTCCAGTATTCCAAACTATTGCAATGTTTTTGCAAAAAAAAACGGCTGCACGCCAGAGTAGGGTGCAGCCGATTGATATAAGTTTGCTCGATGACTTATTTCTTTGTCAGTGTGGCATCGTCAACGATAACATCCTCACCAGATGAGTAGTTACTAGATTTTGGATTCATCACAATCAGGCATACGGTCGTTTCTGCATCCAGCGTGAAGTCATAACTTATCTGCTGCCATCCTGCACTTAATGTAGTATAGTCTCCATAAGTGTAGTTGCCTACTGCCCCATCAACTACAGGAACATAACCGGGACGAACCTGGGCTATGTTTTCAGAAGTTGGTTTTACCCAGAATGAGAAGTTGTAAGAACCAGCAGCCAGTTTGATTTCCTGACTGGCAAGGCGCTTGTTAGCGGTTGTATTTCCCTTTACGATGCATGCATAGTTGCCACCGTGAGCATCTGTGCTCTGTTCCAGCGTTGCTGAGCTGGCTGTAGAAGCAGATTTCCAACCAGTAGGAAGATTGTTAGCCCATGTCTCGAAGTTACCGTTGGTTAGAGAGGTTGCAGCTTCACCACCGCCACCACCTTCTTCACCGTCAAGCTGAGGAGCCTGACCATTTACGCTGATAAGAGTTCCTGAGTTCTGTGCCGTTTCTGGTGTGTTACCGTTGTAGTTCATCAGTTTACCGCTAACAATGACTGTAGCACCTTTAGGAATCTTATATCCTTCCTTGAGAGCTTGGCCATCAGCACCCTTTACGCGGTATGCCTTAAATTTCTCAGAAGCTCCCTCGGTATCAACCATGTCAAATGTCGCATTTTTGTAGCTGTCAACAGTATATTCTGCATTAACAATACCCTTAACGTAGAAAACCTCTGTGGTTGCAGTTGTTCCAGCTTCTTTACACTTTGCAACTGCAGCTGCTACGTTAAATGGATCAGCCTGTGTGCCTGTACCTGCAGGGATAATAGTCTGTCCACCGCCACCTCCTTGACCACTTTCTGCTGTTGCTCCATTCAGTGAGTAGATGTAGGCTTGTTTGTTTGCGGTTTCTGGCGTATTCCCGTTGTAGTTGATGACCTTGCCACATAGAATGACATTGTCACCTATGGCTATCTGTGTGTTGCCATCTTCCCATGCTTTATTGCCCAAATAGTAGCAACCATATGCCATAAACTGCTTGTCACTTTCAGTACCGTCGTCAGTGATGTTAAAAGTGGCAGTACCATACTGAGCACTGAAGGTGTATCTGATGCTGCTGATTTTTCCCTTGATATAATAGACTTCCTCTGATGTGACGCCACCTTCCATAGCAGCCACGATGTTGTATGCCTGTGAGGCAGTAAGTGGATTGGTTGCAGTTCCTGTAGAGCCAGTCTCACCGCCAGTTCCACCACCTTCTGTCTGGCCGTTAATGGAAACAATGCATGCCTGACCTTGTACTGTCTCTGGGGTTGTCCCTCTATAGTAAACAACCTTACCACGGACAACAACCTTGTCACCTACGTTGACGTTGAGAGCTGTTGCATCGCTGTACATCTCATTGCCAAAATATAAGCCGCGGTAGAAAGTCAGAGTTGTCATGCTATACTCTGTGTCGGCCATCGTAAATTGAGCGTTGCCATATTGCACATTGAAAGCTTCTCTTACAGTTCTGACATAGCCGGTAATGAAGAGTTCGTTTTCCGATGGTGTGTCTGCACCCAAACCTTTGATGTATTCTACTGCAGCAGCTACATTGAACGGATCGGCTTCTGTTCCTGACCCTTTCAGCTCGTCTTGTATAAAAGAAATTTGCCTGATTGTGCTGATGTCAAAAATTGCAGTCTCGCCATTACTGCCCTCAACAACCATATATTCCTGTGCAAACAACAGGGTTGTGCAGAATAATGCTACTATGGTAAATAAATATTTTTTCATTTCTTTACGATTTTAATTGTTTGACTTTTTCCTACTCTTACAAGATAAACGCCTTTCTGTTGTCCGCTAAGGCTGATTGTTGCGGTATCGCCACTACGGCTGATGCTGCCACATTGGCGTCCTGCCATATCACATACCATGATACGGTCACCTTGTGACAGTCCGTTAATCTCCAAATGGTCGGCATCCGTCTGTTTGTACACCAACGCATCTTTCAACGTTTCTTTCAGACCGGTGTGATCGCCTGTGAAGTAGAATCGCTTCACCTGGCTGCGTTCATAATCTGTCTGCACGCTTTCTGTTTTAATCCTCAGTAGTGTGCCTTCAATTGTCAGTACTGGCTTGTCCTGCAATACATAATTTGCAGTCTGGCCAGTGGTCAGCTCAACGACAAGCGTCGTCTCTGCTGCCAATGCACTGAGTGGCAGCAATAGTGCTGCCAGAAAAAGCCATTTGAGTCTTTTCATAATCATTTATGTTTTAGGTTTGCAATATTTGTATGTCTGCAAAGATACAATATTTCTTTTAATAACGCAAGTGTTTTATGCATTTTCTTTTGCACAAACAAAAACGGCTGCACGCCCGAGGGTGGGGTGCAGCCGTATGGTATGAGTCTGATTGCTACTTATTTTTTAGTCAGAGTTGCGTCGTCAACGAGTACATCCTCGCCAGATGTGTAGGAATTTGCTTTTGGATTCATAACTACCAAGCATACGGTAGTTTCTGCTGCCAGTGTGAAGTCATAGCTAACCTGCTGCCATCCTGCGTTTAGTGTTGCATATTCTCCATATTGATAGCTGCCTGCTGAACCATCAGTAACGGGTACATAACCAGGACGAACCTGAGCCTTGTTCCCACTAGTTGGTTTAACCCAGAATGAGAAGTTGTAAGAACCTGCTGCCAGTTTTATCTCTTGGCTGGCAAGGCGCTTGTTTCCAGAAGTTCCGCCACCTTTTACCAGGACAGAATAGCTACCTCCATGGGCATCAGTACTCTGTTCAAGAGTGGCTGAGCTTGCTGTACATGCCGACTTCCAACCAGTTGGCAGACCATTAGCCCATGTCTCAAAGTTTCCGTTGGTCAGTTCAGATGCTGCTTCACCGCCGCCGCCAGTGCCACTTCCGCCACCACTAGTACCATCATCAAATTCAGGAGCATTGCCGTTCACGCTAATCAGTGTACCGCTGTTCTGAGCTGTTTCTGGCGTATTGTTACTGTAATTTACAAGTTTACCACTAACAATTACTGTAGCGCCTTTTGGAATCTTATAGCCTTGTTTGAGGTCCTTGCCATCAGCACCCTTTACACGGTATGCCTTAAATTTCTCAGAAGCTCCCTCGGTATCAACCATGTCGAATGTTGCGTTCTTGTAGCTGTCAACAGTATATTCTGCATTAACAATACCCTTAACGTAGAAAACCTCTGTGGTTGCAGTTGTTCCAGCTTCTTTACATTTTGCAACTGCAGCTGCTACGTTAAATGGATCAGTCTGTGTGCCTGTACCTGCGGGTGTTCCTGGCGTGACGCTTCCACCACCACCGTCACCAGTAGCTGTACCATTGATACTTACGATATAAGCTCCGGTAGCTGTTTCAGGAGTATTGCCCTTAAAGTTTACAACAGGACCATAAACGATGATGACATCACCCTTGTTCACTTTGAAACCTTCTTCGAAGTCCTTATTATTGGCACCCTTGCAACGGAATACCTTAAATTTGTCAGAAGAACCTTCTGCGTCAACAATCTCAACTTCAATGTTCTTGTAGCTGCCAACGGTGTAGTCTGCATCAGCAATACCCTTAATATAGTATTTCTCTGTAGAAGCGGTTTCGCCTACCTCTTTACATTTTGCAATAGCAGCCGCAACATTGAATGGGTCAGCTTCGGTACCTGTGCCCTTAGCTTCGCCAGTACCACCACCGCTTGTGCCACCGCCAGTACCATTGATAGATACTACGTAAGCCTTACCCTGTGAGGTCTCAGGGGTTGTGCCCTTATAGTAGATAACTTTACCACAGATGACAACCTTGTCGCCAACATTAACGCCAACAGCAGATGCATCGCTGTATTTGACGTTGCCGAGATACAGGCCACGATAGAACGTGAAGACGCTCTTGCCATTCTCTACGTCAGCAATCTTGAAAGTAGCATTGCCATACTGAGTACCAAAAGCCTCAGTTACTTCTGTAACGATACCTGAGATGTAAACATCAATTGGCGACTCTGCATCAGAGCCTAAACCCTTGACATAATCCAGAGCAGCAGCTACGTTGTAGGGGTCTGTAGCCGTACCGCTACCAGCGGGATCGACCGTAGTCGAAGAACCTGAATTGGGGTTGATGGGCTGTCCGAATGGTTCGGGCACGTCCTCACAACTGGTGAATGTGAAAGCCATCATGGCCATCGCAATCAGATAATAAATCTTTTTCATATTGTTTTTCGTTTTTGTTTATTCGTATGTTAGTATTAGAATGCGTAATTACTCAGCAAGTTCTGGAGCACTGCCGTTAACGCTGATAAGAGTTCCGGAATTCTGTGCCGTTTCTGGTGTGTTTCCATTGTAGTTAACAAGCTTACCACTAACAACCACGGTAGCACCCTTCGGAATCTTATATCCTTCCTTGAGGCCTTTGCCGTCAGCACCCTTTACACGGAATGCTTTAAACTTTTGTGAAGCTCCCTCGGTGTCAACCAAGTCGATTGTTGCGTTTTTATAGCTGTCAACAGTATATTCAGCGTTCACGATACCCTTTACAAAGTATATGTCTGTGGTTGCTGTCGTTCCAGTTTCTTGACACTTCGCAATAGCTGCTGCAACATTGAAGGGGTCTGCCTCTGTTCCTGTACCTTTGGCTTCCCCAGTTGCACCGCTGCCACTGTCTTCACCGTCAAGTTGAGGGGCTTGTCCGTTTACGCTGATAAGAGTTCCAGAGTTCTGTGCTGTTTCGGGTGTATTTCCGCCGTAGTTAACAAGCTTGCCGCTAACAATCACTGTGGCACCCTTAGGAATCTTATAACCTTCTTTTAGAGCCTTGCCGTCAGCACCCTTTACGCGGAATGCTTTGAACTTCTGTGAAGCTCCTTCAGCATCTACTAAGTCAAATGTCGCGTTTTTATAGCTATCAACTGTGTAGTCTGCGTTTACAATGCCTTTGACATAGAAAATCTCAGAAGAAGCAGTCTGACCAACTTCTTGGCACTTTGCAATAGCTGCTGCAACATTGAATGGGTCAGCTTCAGTACCTGTTCCCTTGGCTTCGCCTGTGTCACCGCTGCCGCCTTCGCCACCTCCATCACTGTTAAGAGAATATAGGTATGCTTTGTTCTGTGCTGTCTCAGGTGTAGAACCATAGTTGTTGACGAATTTTACCACCTTACCACAGATAACGACCTTGTCGCCTTTCTTGACTTGAGTGTCAGAAGCGGTGAACTTCTTGTTGCCAAGGTAAAGACCACGATAGAATGTGAATGAGTTGCTTGCAAATTCATCATCGCTGACAATGAATGTTCCATTGCCGTACTGAGTGGTAAACTCTTCAGTAATGCTGGTAATAATACCAGAGAAGTACACGTCGTTTGGAGATTCTACATTGTCGCCAAGTGACTCAACATAAGCCAGTACGCCTGCTACGTTGTAAGGATTATCTTTCGTTCCTGTACCTGCAGGATCTGGAGGAGTGATGGGTTCGTGTGTAGATTTCTGGATGTCGTCCTGTGTGCGAGGCATAATCTGCCATGTGTTGTTATAGCGTGCAGCAATACCTGTGATGTCAATAGCTTCAGTAGGCATAATCATGGCAGCATACTTTGCATATGTGCTGGTACGAACTACCACGTTGCTCATGCCGTCGATGTCACGATTAACGCAACCGCCAACAAGCTGAGCACTACCATCGCCTGGAGCAAAGGTTATCTTACCGTCAGCGCCTTTCATCTTGACGCCAACCAATGTAATTAGTTTGCCACAGTCTTTCTCCATATCCAGTGCACTCATGCTGCGAATTTCTTCAGGTTTAGCGCTAAGACCTTCCACAGGAGAAATCAACTTGAAATGGTCTTGCCAGGTATAGCGGCTCATGCGACCGACCTGATCCATGTTCTTGCTATCGTTGTGATAGAAGGTGCCAATCTCAGGCTGTTTGCCATAAGCGCCAATATAGAGACCCTCCAGTTCGATGAGCATGCACTGACCAACAGCAGCTTCGCTGAAGATACCGCTCTTGTCGATGCTCATATAGAGAGAACCGGTGCCGTCAGATACATACAATTGTTTATAGAGGTTGCTACCTTCATCGTTGCCGGTAACAATCACCTTAATCTGTGTGGGCTTGGTAATCTGCTGCAGACCATTGTCGCTGATGACGCTCTTGTACTGAGTCTTCAGAGCGGCGATAGTTACCACATTGGTCTCTTGGATGTACTGATTACCATAGCTCTCCATTCCAGCTTCCGCCGAAGGTTCGTCCCAAGTGTGGCACGCTGCGGCAAAGATAGCTGAAAGTGCTAATAGGAAAATATTTCTTGTCTTCATAATGCTTCAGTGTTTTAGAATCTGTAACCAATGTTCAGCATACCGTTGATACCCCAAGCATAGTATTTCTTCGGGTTCTTGTCGAAGCGGTACAGGCGGCTGGTATTGATTTCGCCATCATTAGAACCGATAGAGTAGTTACTACGACTCTGCTCGTAACCGCCAGTACACAACTTTGTGTTGTTCAGCAGGTTGGTCAGCGAGAGGTTGATAGACAGCTGGCCTGACTTCATGCGGATGGAACGACCAATGCTCAGGTCCATCATAAAGCCGCCCTTACCCTTTGACTGGTCAAGGGCACTCTGGATAACGTTGCCGTCATCGTCGAGAGTGCGCTCGGCATCAATACCACGAGCAATGGCTGCCTTGTTACGGTTTACGATGGTGCTCTCATAGCGATAAACGGGTGAGTAAGAGAGGTAGATGCGATCGTAGTAGTTACCGCTCAAGTCAATGAACCAACCACTAGCGCTGTAGCTCAGTGTCACGCCATAGACTGACAGTGGGGTACCAGCTTCACGCATGTTCTTATTTAATACAGTCTCTTCTGCATAGAAATTGTCATCCTCGATAGGTTTTGCAGAACTCATGTAGCGTACGC
The DNA here is from genome assembly GCA_900314985.1 of uncultured Prevotellaceae bacterium. GTDB lineage: Bacteria > Bacteroidota > Bacteroidia > Bacteroidales > Bacteroidaceae > Prevotella. The sequence continues at coordinate 39,792 of OMXL01000004.1, forward strand.
GGGCATTGTTCGTGTTCTTTGCCTCGCTGATAGCTGCCAGAGCGCGGATGCTCCATGCAGAGTTGAGAGAAGCTTTGATACCTAACTCTACACCGTAGTACTCTTTCTTGATACCTGTCATAGATACGTAAGAGAATGAGTTGATGTCATCGTCGAAGAAGTTCTGCCACTCAGTAACATCGCTCAATTTGCTGTAGTAGGCATTAACGTTGGCTTTGAGCCATGTAGTAGCAAACTGATAGCCAAACTCGCTGCTGAAAATCTTTTCGTTCTTCAGGTTTGCACAGAACTCGTTGGTCATCTCAGGAGATACGAATACTGCGTTGGCAGTAGGAGTCTTCATCTCATAGCCTGCACCGATGCTAATGACGTTACCTGCACCGAGGTTATAGGTCAGACCGCCCTTTACACCACCGTCAAGGAAACGGGCTGTCTCGCTCTTACCGAAAGAGCTAAGTCCCATGCTCTCGGCAATACCGTTGCGCATCTTGCCATCGCGCTGCATGCTGGTACCTGCAACACGACCTGAAAGGAAGGCAGCCAAAGATTTCTTCTGGTATTTCAAAGCAGCCCAAACCTGTGCCTTGTTGACCAACAGGTTGTAGTCGTAGTTCATCTTGTCTCCCTCTTTCACTACAGCATTGGGATTGTTCAGGTCGTACTGGATGCGAGGATCCGTAGCACTGTAAGTTCCCAAAGCGTAGGTGTTGATGTCGTGGAAGACGTTTGCACCCAACAAGTCGTCCATGGTCTTGTAGTGAGCACCCTGGTTTGTTCCCAGGCTGAAACCGATATTCAGGTTAGTGGTCTTGCTCAGAGTGGTCTTCAGGGTAGATGCCAATGTCAAGTTCAGCGTGTTAATGTTCTTAGCTTGCACATAGTATTTAGCATCGCTGTTGGTGGCATTGCCCTGACGGTTGGTGTAGTACATGCGATCCCAGTTGATCTGGCGAGCTTCCTCGCTACCCATAAAGTAGGTACGAGCATAGTAGTACTTGTTGTAGCCATCGGCATTGTTGGCGGCTTCGTCATACCATACATCGTAGTAGCTTGATGGCATGAGCTTCCAGTAGTCTGGAGCGGGGTTCTCACCACCATTGTATCCCAGACTTGTACCTTTGTACATTGAGTAGCGGCCAGTCAGTGCTGTCTGCACTTTCATGTTGTCGTTAATCTTCCAGTCCCAGTTGATGAGTACTGTAGGTGAAAAGTCCTTTACAACGCGAGAGTTACGAACTTTACCGTCCTGATAGCCCCAATAGGGGTTGTAGTAGTTGCTGTTGGCCATCCAGTATGCCTCGTCAGTAGCTGCGCCTTGTGAGGCACGCTCTGTGGGACTACCCCAGGTGATGAAGGCTACTGAGTGGGCATCGTTGAACTTCTTTTCAGCACCGAAGAAGTATGACAGCGAGTTGTAGAAGGTTCCCTTTGCATAACCGCGCTGTGCCCAACGATAGGTCAGACCACCAGAGATAGCCCATCCGTCGGGTCTCAGACCTGTGTTGTAGGTGTACATGCCACGAACGGTGTAGCTACGGTTGGCACCAGCAATTGATGCATACTGTCCGGTTGCCATACGGCTGGGTCGGAAATCGTAGTTATTAGAGCCCGCCATTGACGGCATTGAGAAGTTGTTGAACTCGAAGGGCAATGATGTCTCGCGGCCACTGTTGGTCTGACGGTTCAAACCGCCAATCAGTGCAAAACGGAACTGTCCTGACTCCATGTCGTTCATGGGAGCACCGTTAATGTAAATCTCATTGTACTTTTGATTAAAAGCACGATAGCGGAAGCGTCCAGCGCTGAACTGGAAACCAGACGAATTGGCAAAGATGTTCTGATTCGATGAGATAATCGATACATTCTGAGACATGTCGTCGTCTTCGCCCAATTGTGCTTCCGTGAAAGTGAAGGCTTGCTCGTTCAGGACAGCCTGCTCTTCCTCCGTGACCACAGTGGTCTTGGGCTCCTGAGCAAACGCAGTCGTAGCGACGAATAGAGCCAACACGGCTAAATGAAGCTTTTTTTGCATAAGAATGTTTTGTTTTAAATTGTGTTTTTGTTATTTCGGTTCAAAGATTCTGCTGCAAAGATAATGAATTAAATGCAAAAAAAAGTATCTTTTCGTGTTTTTTTTTGAAAAAAATTAGAATATCTCAAAAATAATGCGTATCTTCGCAGCAATAAATCTAAATGATTATGAAAAAACTACTATCCTTAATGGCCGTTTTGTTCCTGGTAGGAACGATAAACGCATTGGCACAGGAGAAGAAATATTCTGTCTATGCCATTGGTTTCTACAACCTTGAAAACCTATTTGATACCCTTCATGATGAAGGTCATAATGACTACGAATACTTGCCGGATGGCAGGAATAAGTGGACAGGTATGAAGTATCGTAACAAGCTAAAGAATATGTCGCGCGTATTGGCAGAGATGGGTACCGACGTGTTACCTACTGTAGGTGCTGCTGCCATCGGTGTCTCTGAAGTAGAGAATGCAGGATGTCTGAAGGATCTCTGCGAACAGGAACCCCTGAAGAAGCGTAACTTCCAGTATGTACTCCTTGAAGGCCCTGACCATCGTGGTGTTGACTGCGGTCTGCTATACAATCCGGCATTGTTCACATTGCGCAACGTAAAGTTGGTACCTTATATATATGATAAGCCTGAGGATGCACGTCGTGCTACCCGTGGCTTCTTGGTATGTAGCGGTACACTGGCCGACGAACATGTTACCATTATTGTCAACCACCTGCCCTCACGTGGCGCAACGAGCTACTATCGTGAGTTAGGTGGCAAACAAATCCGTGCCGTGAAGGACTCATTGCTGAAGGATGACCCCAACGTAAAACTCTTCATTATGGGTGATATGAATGACGACCCTGCTGATCCTTCTATGTCAAAGGCTCTTGGTGCCCAGCGCGAACTGGAGGATGTGAAGCCTGGTGGCCTGTTCAACCCATTCTGGAATATTCATGCCAGTGGTACGGGTACGTTGATGTATGATGGTAAGTGGAATCTCTTCGACCAGATTATCATGTCGCACTCTCTGCTGAACCAGAAGGGAAAGAAGGATTATTCGACGCTGAAGTACTGGAAAGCTCAGATCTTCCGTCGTGACTATCTGTTCCAGCAGGAAGGCCGTTACAAGGGTAACACCTTGCGTACGCATGCTGGTGGTGTATGGCTTAATGGCTATAGCGACCACCTGCCTACACTGGTATATATAGTAAAAGAACAAAAATAAATGTACATTATCGGAATTGCAGGCGGTACAGGATCAGGAAAGACCACCGTCGTAAAGAGAATTGCCAGCGTGCTGCCACCTCATTGTGCAGCAGTAGTACCATTGGACTCGTATTATAACGATACGACGGGAATGACCGACGAAGAGCGTAAGGCCATCAACTTCGACCATCCTGATGCCTTCGACTGGAAGTTGCTCACTGAGCATATCAAGATGCTCAAGAGTGGTCAGGCCGTTGAACAGCCTACCTATTCTTATCTCATCTCCAATCGCCTGCAAGAGACGATACACGTAGAACCTAAACCCGTTATCATTCTTGAGGGAATCATGACGCTTCACTATAAGAAGTTGCGTGACATGATGGACCTAAAGATATTCGTGGATACCGACTCTGACGTTCGTCTGATTCGTAACATTCGTCGTGATGTGGTAGAACGCGGACGTACTGTCGACATGGTGCTTGACCGCTATGAGAAAGTCCTCAAACCCATGCACGAACAGTTTATCGAACCCACCAAGAAGTTTGCGGACCTCATCATTCCCTGGGGTGGCGACAACAAGACGGGTATCCATATCCTCAAAACCTATATCGAAGGCATTGTTACCAATGTATAACGGAGAGAAAACAGTAGAAGAGAGTGGCGCAACCACTCTCTTCTTAGTACGTCATGGTGAGACTGTCGATAATGCCCGACAGATCATGCAGGGACAGACGCAGGGGTGCCTGAATGAGAAGGGTAGAGAACAGGCCCAGCAGGTGGCGCAGCGACTGGCAGGAGAAGCGATTGATGCCGTTGTTGCCAGCGACCTGCACCGCGCCATACAAACAGCTGAAATCATCGCCGCGCCTCATGGTTTACCTGTAAGGACTACTAAACTGCTTCGCGAACGCGACTGGGGAGGTTTTACAGGACGTTATATTCCCGATTTGAAAGGCGAGGTATGGCCTGATGACATAGAAAGTGAACAGGCCTTGTTGCAGCGTGCTGCTGACTTTCTGCAATACATAACGGCCACCTATCCCGGTAAGCGGGTGGTGGCCGTAGGTCATGGCATTATCAACAAAGCTATTTTATCTGTTTATGCGGGATGTACGATGCGCGAGGTGCAACGTATGATGAATGCTGAGGTGCGTATCTTAACGACGACTGCCGAACGAACCGCTGCTTCTGCTGCCGCCGCTATGGCTGCTACTGCTGCGGCTGCCTCCTCCAAAACCTCCACGACTGGCGCTGCTACTGCTGGAGCTACTACTGCGGCTACTGCCGAATGAGCCATTGCTGCGGCTACTGCCAAATGATCCTCCATTGCTGCCGCGGCTGCTGCCAAATGAGCCACTGCTGCGGCTGCTACCGAATGAGCCACTGCTGTGATTGACAGTAGTACGTGTAGAACTGGTGCGTGGTCCTCCAGAGTTGTCTGGACGATGATGACCCTTGCCATGGTTTGTGCTGGTGCCACCATGATGACCTGTTGTACCGCCATGATGTCCTAAGTTTCCTCCGTGATGACTTGGCTTTCCACCGTGATGGTGGTGGAAGTCACCGCGATTCCAACGATCTAACATGCCAAAGTGTGTATGTCTTGCAGGACGGAAGTGGTGGCGGTGGTGATAGTAGTAACCGTGTGTACCATGCAGATGCCAGGCGTGAGCACCACGATAGGTGGCATAGAACACTGGACGTCCGAAATAGAAGTAGTCGCGATGTGGATAGCGGGCATAGATGCCGAAATGCCAGTAACCGTCGCTCCAGTATAGTGGACGGTAGAAATAACTGGCAGCGATATATGCCTGCCACTGTGCATCAAGGAGTATGTAGCTAAGGTCGCGGTTGCGGCGCTCCCAGTAGTCACCATAGACGTCATCGTAGCTCGTTACACCCATCAGGTAGTCGAGGTTGATTTCGTAGGCGGCCTCATACTGCTCATCAGTCAGATTCAGCTCGTAAGCCATTTTATCGGTCAGGAACAGTGCCTCATTGCGAGCCTGTTCGTAACTCATTGCCTTGCCCGATGCTGCTATCGTCAGCATACCGAAAAGGGCTATCATCATCTTCTTCATAATTGCAAGTATTAATTGTTCACGTTGCAAAGGTAGGAAGAATATGGACATAGTACAAAGGATTATCCCTATACCCTCAGGGGGATTTCCCTATACTTGGCTTTGGAAAAACATACTAAACCTCGGAAAAAGTGAAATATATTTGCTTTTTCGCTCACTTATTCGTACCTTTGCACCCGATTTTGAAATAATAAGGTGAAAATGAAGGATATAAAAGCTGCATTATTCGATCTGGATGGTGTCGTGTTTGACACGGAGCCGCAGTATACGATATTCTGGGGTTCGCAGTGCCGTGAGTTCCATCCGGAGCATCCAGGACTGGAGCACGAGATTAAGGGACAGACGCTGGTGCAGATATACGATGCGTGGTTTTCAGGTGAACTGACTGATAAGCAGCCTCTGATTACAGAGCGCTTGAATCAGTTTGAACAACAGATGGATTATAACTATGTGGCAGGCTTTGAGGCGTTTGTTGCTAAGCTGCGCCAACAAGGTGTGAAGACGGCTGTGGTAACCAGCTCGAACCAGCCTAAGATGCAGGCGGTATATGCCAGTCGGCCTGAGTTCCGTGGTCTGTTTGATGCCATTCTTACTTCAGAAGATTTCGAACGTTCCAAGCCTGATCCCGACTGCTATCTGAAGGCAGCCGAGCGCTTTGGCGTGGAACCCAAAGATTGTGTAGTCTTCGAAGACTCGTTTAATGGTTTGAAGTCTGGTCGAGCTGCAGGCATGTATGTGATAGGCTTAGCCACAACGAACGCTGCTGATGCTATTCGTCCACTATGTGACGAAGTGGTTAGCGACTTCACACAGTTATAATTATCAATTCTCAATAGTCAATTTTTAATTTTAAAAAGTTATGTCAGGATATTTAGTTAGCGACAATCGCAAAGTAACAACACACCGTTTTATGGAGATGAAGCAGAAAGGCGAGAAGATCTCCATGCTTACCTCGTATGACTATACCATGGCTGGCATCGTCGACAAGGCTGGCGTCGATGCTATCCTCGTTGGTGACTCTGCATCGAATGTGATGGCAGGTAATGCTACCACACTGCCGATGTCTGTGGACCATATGATTTATCACGCCCGTTCGGTGGTGCGTGCTACACAGCGCGCCTTGGTAGTGTGCGACATGCCCTTCGGTTCGTATCAGGTGAATGCTGCAGAGGGTGTGGCCAACGCCATCCGCATCATGAAGGAGAGTGGTTGCGACGCCCTGAAAATGGAGGGTGGTGAGGAAATTCTCGACACAGTGAAGCGCATTCTTGACGCTGGTATCCCCGTAATGGCACATCTGGGACTGACACCTCAGTCAATTAATAAGTTTGGTACCTATGCCGTGCGCGCCAAGGAACAGGCTGAGGCTGAGAAGCTGATGCATGACGCCCAGTTGCTGGATGAGGTAGGCTGCTTTGGCATCACACTGGAGAAGGTGCCTGCAGCGTTGGCTGCGGAAGTGACCAAGATGGTGAAGTGTCCGACCATCGGTATTGGTGCAGGCAATGGCTGTGACGGTCAGGTGCTGGTGATTGCTGACATGTTGGGCATGACTCAGGGCTTCTCACCGCGTTTCCTGCGTCGCTATGCCGACTTGAACACCATCATCAACGATGCTGTGGGACACTACGTGGAGGACGTCAAGAGCGGCGACTTCCCCAATGCGAACGAATCGTATTAATGAATGAATACACAGAATACTCCTGTTCATATCAAGCTGTGGCATAGAGATTTCTGGCTGATGGCGGTGGCATCCTTGCTGCTAACCTTGTCAGTCTATATTCTGTTGCCTGTAATGCCGCGCTGGCTGATGGAAGAAGAGCATTTCTCTGCTGTTGAAGCTGGACGTTGTATGGGCGTCTTTGGCTTAGGAATATATCTGCTTGGTATGTTCTGTTCATGGCTCGTGCAGCGTTATCGTCGTAACGTGGTATGTATGTGGGCTATGGTGGCACTGATTGTCAATCTGTCACTATTGTATTATATAGATACGGTGCATACAGATTCAGCCATGTTCTCCATTGTGATGGTTCATCGTTTCATCCTTGGTGCCACTTTCGGACTGGCTCAGATGGTATTGTCATCGACACTGATTATTGATACGTGTGAGTCGTTCCAACGTACGGAGGCCAATCATAGTGCCTCATGGTTTGCACGCTTTGCGCTGTCGTTAGGACCACTGGCAGGACTTGTCATCTATGGCCTCTATGGTTTCAATGGTGTTTTGTTGGGAGCCTTAGGATGTGCATTGGGTGCTTTGCTGCTGGTGAAGATTGTTACGTTCCCGTTCCGTACACCCGAAGAGGGTGTCAAGGTGGTATCGCTTGACCGCTTTTTCTTGACGCATGGCTTTGTGCTGTTTGTCAACCTGCTACTGGTTACCGTCGTGATAGGTTTGCTACTGTCCATGCCCTTCGAACCGCTTTTCTATGCGTTGATGATGGCTGGCTTCTTGTTTGCTTTGCTAGCGCAGCGTTTCGTATTTCGTGACGCTGAGCTGAAGAGTGAGATTATTACGGGATTGTTCCTGCTGTTAGCTGCCTTACTCATCTTGCTCGTTGCACCTGCATCGCCAGTATCTCCCATTTTTGTCGGACTGAGTGCAGGCATTATTGGTTCACGTTTCCTGCTGTTCTTTATCAAGTTGAGCCGTCATTGTCAGCGTGGTACTTCGCAGAGTACTTATTTCTTGGGCTGGGAAACAGGACTTGCCGCAGGACTTGCTATAGGATATAGTTGTTTCTATCAGCAACCTACTCAGCTGATTGATACAGCCTTAGTGCTGACTGGTGTAGCGCTATTGCTCTATCATTTCTATACGCATCAGTGGTTCTTGCGTAATAAGAACCGTTAGAATAGTTTACCGTCTGCACATCTGCAGATACGGACAAGTACGACAGACCTTCAAGTCTGTAGTGGGAGTGAACGGGATGTTCTGTGAGAATATCTCGTTCACTTTTGCTTCCAGCAGCTCGCAGAAACGCTCGCTATATTCTCGAATGTCGAGAATCCTCTCCTTGCCGAAGCACAACGTGGGGTCGTAGTCTTTGCTTGCAGCATGCTGGATGAACAGCAGGGCTGGTGAAACGGGACTAGACTCCTGGCGACTGACGATGTCGGCATAGGTGAAGGTTTGCAGATAGTAGTCGGAGTGGTCGTGAATCTTAGCAGGGTCGAAGATGTCCTCTACACTGCCCAGCGCTTTCAGCTTCCTGCTGCCCGTCTTGTAGTCTACCACACGGATGCGTCCATCGCTCATCTGGTCTAAGCGGTCAATGCGTCCACCGATTCTAAGAGGTGAGTGGTGAGTGGTGAGTGGTGAGAACTCGCGTGTGACGTCGCACTCCAGACCCAGAATGTCGAAGGGAGTAAGGGCCTTATCAATCTCGATGAGCTGTCGCAGGTAGCGGATAATGACCTCTCGATTAATAAGGTGTAGACCACCCATGACGGCATAGGGTAACTCCTGATGGAAGGCGTCGTCTACTGCTTTCTCAATGGCTATCTTACTTTTCAGTAGCTGATCAAGGGACTCTCGTGTGACATGCTTGGGTAGCTGGTGATAGAGCGTGTCGGCAGCCTGGTGGAAGATGTTACCGAAGATACGGTTGTCGAGTTCTTGTTCATCATCGGGCTCGTCTGGCTCCTTGATGCCCGCAATGTAACGATAGTAGAACTGCAGGGGACAGCGCATGTATTTGTTGATGGCTGAAGGTGACAGTAAGGTATCATTACCCGTGAATTGCTGATAGAGCAGTTTAAGGACATGCTCCGTTTTCTCGATGGCATCGGGTGTATAGCGGGCAATCGTTTTGCCCGATTGTAACGCATGCTGTGTGATGGTCTGCCCACTCTCTACCATCAGCTGTAGCATGAAACGACTCATCTCACCACGTTGACCGTCCTCTGTAGCATTGTTCCATAGAATGGTGACATCCTTGGCACGCTGCAACAGGCGATGGAAATAGTAGGCATAGATGCTTACCTTGTTCTCTACGGTGGTCAACTCGTAGGCTTGACGGATGTTGTGCGGAATGAACGAGCTGTCATTAACACCCTTGGGCATGTTACCCTCATTGCAGCTAAGCAGCAGCACATGGTCGAAGTCGAGGTTGCGGGTTTCCAAAACGCCCATTACCTGAATACCTTCAGCGGGCTCACCGTGGAAGGGAATAGTGGTCTGTTGAATCAGCTGGTTGACGAGGCGTTGCAGTGTGGTGTTTGTTACCTGTAGGTCGCCACTCTCAATAAGCGCATTAAGGCGGTTGATGAGCGTATAGGCGCGGAATAACGATTCTTGGAATAGCGGATCTGTAATCTCATCCTTGGCACCTTGGGCAATCTGTCGCAGCATTTTGCAGAGTTCTAAGGTAATCTCTTGCTTCTTGCTTCCTGCCTCTTGCTTCTCTTCTACATATTTATAATATGGATGTCTTTTGAAGGCGCGCACCAGTCGAGGACTGCTACCACCCAGCAGCATGTCGTAGTAGCGTTGGATGAAGGAAGCGACAGGAGTCTGCGACAAGGGATAGCCCGTGGTGACATTGACTTTTTCTACCTCATCGGGCAGACAATGGATAACGGTGGGTAGCAGTTGTTCGTTACAAAGCACGATGGCTGTCTTCCTGCCGTCCTTGTAGCGCTGCTGGTCGCGCAGCCAACTGCTGACATAGCGTGCCTGGATATGTTCCGTGGGTGCTGCGAGGTAGGTGATCTCTTTGGGATGTTGGAAATTCTTATAGATATCATCATTCTGACTATCCAACTCGTTGGGGAAGTATTTGAGGTAGGTGGCGATATAGCGGCCAGCCTCGTGGTTGTGCATATAGTAGTCGTCGAAATCCCAATAGAAGTATGCCTTCCCTGCCTTTTGCAGTTGTGAGAAGAACTGCTGCTCTACCTTCTGTAGCAGGTTGAAGCCCACGAAGAGGTAGCGGTCGTACTCGGAGTGGTGAGAGGTGAGGGGTGAGGGGTGAGAGGTGACCACAGAGCGGTAGAGGGCACCTTCGTAGGCGAGACCTTGTTGGGCAAGACGTCCGTTGAAGTCGTGATAGATATCAATGAAGTGGCTCCACAGTCGCAGGAAGCGCTGTTTGAGCTCCGTCTCATGCTCCTCAGTGAAGTGGCTGAAGAAGTGTTTCAGCAGCTCTCGCTGTTCATCCGTGAGGTAGCTGAGGTCATCGAGCTCATGAATGTCGCGCAGGTTAGCAAAGACGCGGTCGGCATCGGCCATATTCTTGTCGATGTCGTCGAAGTCGCTGATGAGCAGTTGTCCCCAACCATAGAATTTGTCGAGCGTCTCCTCGGAGCCTGTATGCAGGCAGAACGACTTGTGAAGATCACATACCAGCTTGATAGGGTCAGCCACTGATAGTGGCGATTGCTGGCGGAACAGTTCGCTGATGGTGATATAGGCAGGACTCCACAGTGGCTTGCCATTCGTTAGACGCGCCAGTTTGTCATTGAGAAACAGCGAGGCACGTTTGTTGGGGAACACCACCGCTGTACGTGACAAGTCGGTGCCGTATTTCTGGATGATATCTTCTGCGACGTATTCTAAAAAACTCTTCATACTATAACCATTAACCAATAACCATTAACCAATAACCGTTAACCAATAACCTCCTCGATTTTATTGCTATACACATACCACAGCCACCCCTTTACATTCGGGTGTCCCATCTGTTGCAACAGCTGCATGTATTCACGTACCTGCTCCTGGTATTCAGGTTTTGGTCGACCAAACTTAAAGTCGACCACATGCGTCTCTTGTCCGTCTGTCATCACACGGTCGGGACGGCGTTCTTCCACTACACCTTGTTCGTTGAGGCGCAGAATGCTACACTCGTTGAATAATTGCCAACGGCCAGAGAACCAGTCCTTCACACGAAGGTTTTCTAAACGTTTGTGTAGCATCGCTGTCAGTTTTGCTGCGGTCACCTCATCATCGTAGAGCACACCATCATGCTGCAACTGGCACAGGGCACCTTCGATGTCCGCTGTGGTGTGGATGGTTGAGAATATCTCATGGAGCACACTGCCCATCTTGATGTAGCTGAGCTCTTGCTGTTCGTCATCGCCCTCAATGAACTCGCGGCTCTTGTTACTCTGGCGGAACTCTGTCTTGCCCTCGAAGGTCTCCAACTGAATCTGTACAGGCGTGACGGGCTTGAGGAAAACGTTTTCGCTGATGGGCTTAATGGGTTTAATGGGCGATGTGGGGGATGTGGGCCCATTCAGCCCATTAGAGCCATAAGAAAAATCCAACTCACTTTCCTCGTCATCTTCGCCGCTAATGACACTTCCCTCCAGTTTCATTTCCGATAGTACAGCCTCGATGAGTGCCGAACGGTTGCTCTTTGCACCTCGTTGCCCAATGACATACAGACTGTCTACGGCACGCGTGAAGGCCACATACAGCAGGTTGAGATTATCAACGATGTTCTGCAGATGTTCGTCTAAATAGTATTGTTCATAGATGGTGCCTTTCATCTGGCTGGCGCTGAAGTCGATAGGTGCCAGTGGTAGTGCATCGAACGGTGTCTCAGTAGGTTTGCACCAGAGCACGTCGGGCATCTCCAATTTCCAATCGCAGAAGGGGATAATGACATGAGGATATTCCAGACCCTTACTCTTATGGATGGACAGGATGCGCACACCGTCTGCAGCGTCGCTTTGGATGGTCTTACTACAGATGGTCTCTTCCCACTCACGGATGAATGCATCAATATCTGAGGTGTAGTCCTGTACAAACTGATTCAGACGGTCGTAGAAGGCGCAGAGATAGGCACTCTGTTCGTTAAGACGCTCCAGTTGGAAGATGCTATAGAGTCGCTCAACCAATTCGTAGAGTGGCATCTGTAGCAGTTCCTGCATGTGTTGGATATAGGCCTCAGGCAATAGCGTGTCGAGGTTGCGGTCTTTGATGAGCAACTCCTGCTCGGCAACTGAATTACTGAGCACGGTGCGCTGGTAAAGCTTGACGATGGTGGCCTTAGCCAGCAGGTCGTCAGGATGCGTCAATAGGTGGAGAGCCTGAATGAGCAGACAGATGGATACAGAGGCATCAAGTCGGAAGGCCTCGTCACTGATGATTCGCACGTCTGGCAGATGCTCGTCGAAATAGGCAGCGATAAGGGGGATATGCTTGTTAGTGCGTACGAGAATGGCAATGTCGTGCAATGCTACTCCTTGCTGCTGCAATGCTCGTATCGTATCAGCAATGGCTGTCATCGTCTGCTCTTGATAGTCGTCAGCAGGCAGTAGGCGGATGTTGACATAGCCACTGCGGTTGCGTCCTTCGGGTATTTCCTGAGCGACATCGTCATAAGCGTGGCGCAGTTGCTCAGCGCCAGCAGGATATTCCTCGCGCTGTGCCTCGTATTCTTGTTTGGCAGCCGTCTGGAAGAAGGCATTGTTGAATTCTATGATGTTACGTGCCGAACGCCAGTTGACCTTCAACGGCTGTATCTCTACCGATTCTTGAGCATAGGGGAACTGCTGGTCGATGGCGTTGAGCAGGCGCCAGTCACCAGAGCGCCAGCGGTAGATGCTCTGCTTGACATCGCCCACTATCAGGTTTTGAGAATCCTGGTGACTCATGCACTCCTGCAATAGCACCTTGAAGTTCTGCCACTGTACGGTACTGGTATCCTGAAACTCGTCAATCATGACGTGTTCCAGCTGAGTACCAATCTTCTCAAAGATAAATGGTGAGTCGCTGTCGCTGATAAGGTCGTGCAACAGCTGTTGCGTATCGCTAAGCAGGAAGCGGTTGGCCTCTTCATTGAGGTTACGCACCTTCTGTTCAATGCTACCTAATAGACGTAGCTGACTGAGGTGGCGCAGTGTGAGGTCGGCAGACTGGTAAATCTTATATTGTCGTGGTCGCTCGTCCATCGCACGAATCAGCAATGGCCTCAGTGAAGACTCTGCAACAGCATAGATATGCGCAGCCTGTTCACTCTTCTTGGAATACCATTTCTCTGGGTCCTCCCTACAGTCGCAGACGCGCTTACCCTCAATACTCTCGTCGAACACTCCATTCTGTAGCTTGATGAAGAATCCTGCGACACCAGATTTCTTGTTGGAAAGGTCGTCGATGCTCAGTCCTTCGCTCTCCAGAATGTCGAAGAACTCATTGCCCATAGCCTTCATGTGCTCCAGAGCCGTACTGCGCAGTTCTTTCAACTGTTTGGTATATTCCTCCATGAAACCCTTCTGGCTAATGACATTACCCAGTTCCTTACGGTTGGCTTTGTAGTAGTCGCGGAAGATGGTCTTACCAAACTGTTTCACCTGTCCGATGATGTTCCATGAATGGTCGTCGTTGATCTTCTCCATGATATAGCTCAGCAACCATTGCAGCATGCGGTCGGTATGTGTCAGAGAGTCGATGAGTTGGTCGACAGCCTGCTCTTCCACCTGTGTATCGTTCAGACTGATACGCAGGTTAGCTGTTAGGTCGAGCTCACGAGCTAGATTGCGCAACACGCTCTGGAAGAACGAGTCGATGGTCTCTACGCGGAAATAGTTGTAGTTATGCAGCAGCAGACGCAATGCGATGCCAGCACGCTCTTTAATGGTATTGATGGGTAACCCCGTTAATGCGAGGATACGGTCAGTATAACTCTTGGAGTCGTCGAGTCCTTGCGAGATGCCATACAGCTGACTGAGTATGCGCATCTTCATCTCCTCCGTAGCCTTGTTGGTGAAGGTGACGGCCAGGATGTTGCGATAGCTGGTAGGATTCTGTACCAGCAGCTTGATATATTCTACTGCCAGTGTGAAGGTCTTTCCTGAACCTGCACTGGCCTTATATACGGTGAGTGGTTTTACCATCGGCGGAACAGTTCTATGGTGAATTTACATCCAAAGCTCTGGAAGTGAGTGTTGAGGAAACTAGCGAAGATGCCTGTCGAGAAGAAACGGTTCTGGAAACCGTAGCCCAGCTCGAAATAGGGGCGTGTATGTTCAATGGACAGGGCACTGATATAGATGCGCTCTGTCTCTACGATACGTCCTACCCATGGCAGCCATGAGAGCATGAGCAAGGGAGAGTCGTAGGAAACATGGCTGCGCACATAGTAGTTCGACTCATTATACCAACGACTGTCCAGCAGTTGAAACTGTCCAGTCCAGTCGTCCTCCCAACCCGTAGGCAGGTTGTTGTCGCGGAAGTTGGTGAAGTCAACGAAATAGTCGGTGCTACGCTGGGTATAGAAACCAGTACCCAGGCGCAGGTTCAGAATGCGCACACTCTTGTTCTGGTGCTTATAGACAGCATCAAACTCCCAGCGCTCGTAGGCGAGGTTAGACTGCAGGACACCTTTGATGCCTCGCTCGTAGTTGGCAGTAAGTGTTGGTCCTTTCTGCCAAGGACTCAGCCTGACGGTAAGCGAAGGAGCAAAGCTGAGGAACTTATCAGCAAGTCCTGCCTGTTGCATCAGCGCTTTGTCGCTGCTTCTACGACGGTGGTATACCATACCGGTGGTCACCTCTAGCCAGTCGTAGGCTGCCACATTATTGATGAGTTGGAAGTATTCGTCTTTGAAGTCAGGCATGGCGATGGTGTCGCCCATTACCTTCTGAAACGCTTCGCCAAGGGCAGCATGCGAGGTGCGGTTGCCATTACCCCATGTAAATTCAGCAAAGCCGTTACGCTTGGGGTTGTAGGTCATACGTAGAGGGATGGTATAGTAGAATTGCTGTCCCTTGAAGTTGTAACCGAACTGTGGATTCAGCGTCAGATAGCGATGCGTATTCCAGGCATAGCGTGCTCCGATGTCGAGTTTATAGGAGATACCTTTGCTGTGACTATAACCCATATACAGCGGATTCAGCAAGGGTGACATGTTCAGCGTGATATTCTCCGTTTCAGTGTGTCTGCTGCTGATGAGATTGTCACCGATGAAGTCCCATGCCACATCTTTCACCTCCTTCAGACGGTCGTTGGTCTTGCGGGTGGTGTCATTCTGCTCTTCTGTCTGCTCTTGCTGCTGGCGAGAAGCATAGATTTTCTTCTCTTCTTTTCCTAATGGTTTAGGACGCAGCTTCTTCATCCATGCCGGGTCGTCCACACTGTCGATGGAGTCGGGGAGAGTCTTCTGACAGTTATAGAAGGACGTGATGGTCGACTTGATATTATTCCCCAAGAACTTAAACGTTGCTTCTGTGGTGCTTTGGTCGGGCAGTGGATTATGATGGTCGCGCCTGTCCATCCTTGCATCAATCTTGAAGTCAATCATGTCGAACTCTCCTTCCCAATTAAATGTAAGGATGCGTCCTGTCCTTGGGTCAATGGTGACTTGTCCTTCAATCAATTGCGTGTTGCTGCTGCGAGGACGGAAAGAGATGATGACGTCGCCACCCTTCCGCCTGACACGATATTTATAGAAGAAACGGTTGGTGCGATGAAAGGGTGACAGGATTCTGTTGGGATAGAGTTGTACACCATAGAGATTGGGTGTAATCAACTCAAAGATGACAGGCATCACATTACGATTGCGGGGAATGGTGCCACAGATGACCTGACGATGGATGCTGTAGTCGTGGGCACTATGGTAGGTGAGCTTGCTGTAGCTCTCTCCGACGTAGTCCTTGTCGCCTCGTGCTATGCTGTACATGGTGGGAATCAGATAGAGTAGGGCATTGCGACGCTTGGTGCTGAAATGGTACACCGTGTACAGATTCTTCTCTACTCCTTCGATGTTGTATGTGCAGTGGTCGTAGTAGTCCCACATGCGGCTGATGAGGACCGAGTCGGCAGTACGGCTGCGCGCATAACAAATGCTGGGCATGAAAACCATCATGCCCAGCATCATTATAATTATGTGCAGCTTCTGATTCACGACCCCAAAAGTACGAAAAAAATCTGGAGCCGCAAAATATTTATCCTAAATATTTCATCAGAATGCGTGCATTTCCTGAGTCGCGCAATTTGGCAATGCTCTTCTCACGAATCTGACGAACACGCTCACGGGTCAGTCCCAGCTGGTCGCCGATTTCCTCCAGACCCTTCTCGTGGCAGCCAATGCCGAAGCATTCGCGGATGATGGTAATCTCACGCTCCTTGAGTACCTTCTGCAGTACGGTGTTCAACTCCTGAGCCATTGACTCGTGGTCAACATGACGGTCGGTACGTGAGTCGTCGCCAGAGGCCATGACATCCAACATACAGTTGTCCTCACCATCCTGGAAAGGAGCATCGATAGAGACGTGGTGACTGTCAGCCTGCATAGACTGGGCAATCTTCTCCTCGTCCATATTGGTAGCGTCGCTCAACTCTGATACAGAGGGGTGGCGCTGGAATTCCTGTTCGAAGCGGTTAATCTCGTGGCTGATCTTGTTCAGGCTACCTACCTGGTTCAGGGGCAGACGGACAATACGGCTCTGCTCAGCAATAGCCTGCAGAATGCTCTGACGAATCCACCATACAGCGTAGGAGATAAACTTAAAACCACGTGTTTCATCAAATTTCTGTGCGGCTTTGATGAGGCCGATGTTACCCTCGTCAATCAAGTCAGTCAGCGTCAGTCCCTGATGCTGATACTGCTTAGCAACAGATACCACGAATCGCAGGTTGGCAGTCACCAACTTATCCTTAGCGCGCTCGCCTTCAGGACCGCCCTTGCGTATCTTCTGAGCCAGCTCGATTTCCTCGTCGATACTGATCAGTGGCGCACGGCCGATTTCCACCAGATACTTATCCAGTGCCTCACTAGAGCGATTCGTAATACTCTTTTGAATTTTTAATTGTCTCATATTTACCTATTAAATCCGTGCTAACTGTCTGATAGTCAGCATTGTCTACAAATAATAACTTTTAAAAGCGGTGCAAAGTTACAAAAAATCCCGATACGTTGTTATCGCACCCCCCATTTATTTTTTCTTAAAAAAGTTTAAAGGGGTGGTCGATGGGGTTAATGGGTTTGATGGGCGTTTTGGGTGTTTGGCGCCTTAGGCGCTTTCTTTCGATGGTGCCCACGGTGCCCATTGGCCCCATTAGCCCCATGATGACTTCCCTTTCCGCCACGTCCTCTGCCTCCTTTGCCTCGTGAGTTCTTGCGGGGTGCTGACACCTTGTATTCCGGTCCTTCACCCAGTCCCTCTGGCAGCGGATTCTTCTGGATGTCTTTCTCCAGGAAGCGCTCGATGTCAGCAAAGTAGCGCATGTCGGCCTCTGATACGAAGGTGATGGCGACACCATCGCGCTGGGCACGGGCAGTACGTCCGATGCGATGTACATAGTCCTCTGCATCGTGGGGAACGTCATAGTTGATGACCATGAGGATGTCGTCGATGTCGATGCCTCGTGATACAATGTCGGTGGCTACCAATACGTCCACCTGACCAGCCTTGAATCGGAACATCACATCGTCGCGCTCAGCCTGCGAGAGGTCGCTGTGCATGGAGGCACAGTTAATCTTCATGTGCTTCAGCTCGCGGGTGATGTCCTTCACCTTGTCTTTCTTACCAGAGAAGATGATGACGCGCTGCAGTTCGCCAGCCTTGAACAGATTGCGGATGATGCCCAGTTTCTGGGGCTCGTAGCAGACGTAGGCTGACTGCTGAATCTTCTCTGCAGGTTTCGATACGGCAATCTTTACCTCTGCAGGATGGTCGAGCAGGGTGCGTGCCAGCTGCTGTATCTTGTCGGGCATGGTGGCCGAGAACATGATGGTCTGGTGACCCTCAGGCAGCATCTTGGCAATGCTCAGAATATCGTCAGAGAATCCCATGTCGAGCATGCGGTCAGCCTCGTCGAGTACAAAGAAAGAGAGTTTCGACAAGTCCAGATGTCCCATGCGAATATGTGAGAGCAGACGTCCTGGTGTGGCGATGATGACGTCGGCGCCCATCTTCAGACCCTTCGTCTCCACGTCAAAGCGGTTACCATCGTTACCACCATAGACAGCCACACTGCTGACACCATCGAGGTAGTAGCCAAAGCCCTGCATGGCCTGGTCTATCTGCTGTGCTAACTCACGGGTAGGCGACATGATGATGCAGTTGACGGCATCGCGTGGATAACCACCATCGTCGAGCATGGAGAGGATAGGCAGCAGATAGGCTGCCGTCTTGCCTGTTCCGGTCTGTGCTACGCCGATAAGGTCTTGTCCGTCAAGTATTTTTGGAATACACTGTTCCTGAATAGGTGTCATCTCCTCGAAGTGCATGTCGTAAAGGGCATCGAGGATGTTATCGTTCAAATATGTTTCTTCAAATGTCATTTAATTCGGTGCTTTTTTATAGCAATAGTATGCGATGAATGCATACAGAATATTAGGAATCCATGCTGCCAGGATAGGTGGCGTATCAGCGTTGATGGCAAAGGTGGCACTTACCGTCTGCAGCAAGATATAGGTGAATGATAGTGCCAGTCCGATACCCAAGTACATACCCATGCCGCCCTTGCGTTTGCGTGACGACAGCGATACGCCGATGATGGTCAGAATGAACGAGGCAAACGAGGTTGCTATGCGTTTGTGGTACTCCACCTCATACTGCACCACATTGCTAGAGCCACGCTGCTGTTGCTTGGAGATATAGCGTTTCAGCTCTGGCGACGTGAAGGTCTCCTGCTGACCTTTAGAGAACACCAAGTCCATGGGCTCCATCTGTATCAGCGTGTCTATCTCGAAACCGCTGGTAATCTCCTCACGCATGCCTTTCAGCGTGCGAATCTTGTAGTTGCGAGCCTTCCAGTGGTAGCGCTCCTCAGCGATGGTGTCATACTGGATGACGTTGGCATTCATCTGCGATACCATCTTCTTGTTCTCAAACTTATACAGTGCAAAGCCGTAACCCGTCTTGCGGGTGTCGTCGTATTGTGAGAGGTAGGCCACCACACCCTTGTCGACCATCAGCTGGATGTTTGATGCCGACGTATTCTTCTTGTTGTTCTTGTAGAGCGACTCGAAGTCGTGGCGCACCACTGTTCCCTTGGGGATGACATACGAGCCGAGGTAGAAGTTGAGCAGGGCGATGAGTGCTGCTGAGATGAGGTAGGGGCGCAGCAGTCGCTTGAAACTCATACCGCAGGCCAGCATGGCGATAATCTCCGAATTGCCTGCCAGCTTGGAGGTAAAGAAGATGACGGCAATGAAGACGAACAGTGGCGAGAAGAGGTTGGCAAAGTAGGGCACGAAGTTGGCGTAGTAGTCGAAGACGATGGCGCGCAACGGTGCATTGTTAGAGGTGAACTTCGCCAGGTTCTCGTTGACGTCGAAGACGATACTGATCGAGATAATCAGGACGATGGAGTAGACGTAGGTGCCAATGAACTTGTTGATGATGTACCAGTCCATGCGTTTGATAGGCAGCCTACCCCCAGCCCCTCCCAAAAGGGAGGGGAGCTTGACCCCCCTTAAATAAAGAGCTGTACTCTTCAGTCTTTGAAGAAATTTATTAATATTTTCTTGAATCTTCATCAATAATCCTTTTCTATGTTCCCCCTCCCTTTGGAGGGGGCTAGGGGGAGGCTTTACCTTCTTCGTCCTAAGTTATCTATTACTGAGCGTTTCCACTGTGTGAAGTCACCTTGTTCTATATGCGTGCGCGCGTCCGTGACCAGTCGGAGGTAGAAGGCCAGATTGTGTATCGATGCTATCTGCATGGCCAGCAGTTCTTGTGCCTTAAACAGGTGGTGCAGATAGGCCTTCGAGTGGATGCGGTCGATGTCGCAACCATCAGGGTCGATGGGCGAGAAGTCGTCTTCCCACTTCTTGTTCCTCATATTCATGGTACCCTCGTAGGTGAACAACATGGCGTTGCGACCATTGCGGGTAGGCATGACGCAGTCGAACATGTCGACACCACGCTCGATGGCCTCCAGAATGTTCTGGGGCGTACCCACACCCATCAGATAGCGTGGACGGTCCTTGGGCAGGATGTCGTTGACCACCTCAATCATCTCGTACATGACCTCAGTAGGCTCGCCAACAGCCAGTCCGCCGATGCTAGCACCACCACCGTCGTTCAGCTTGCCCAGCGTGTCAACGACATGCTTGGCAGCATCCTGTCGCAGGTCTTTATAGGTACAGCCCTGCACGATGGGGAACAACGTCTGATGGTGACCATATAGCGGCTCAGTCTCGTTGAATCGCTTTACACAGCGTTCCAGCCAGCGCTGGGTCAGTTTGAGCGAGTTCTTGGCATACTGGTAGTCGCTCTGTCCTGGTGGACACTCGTCGAAGGCCATCATGATGTCGGCACCAATGACGCGCTCTGTGTCCATCACGTTCTCGGGTGTGAAGATATGCTTCGAACCGTCGATGTGACTGCGGAACTCGCAGCCTTCCTCTTTCAGCTTGCGGATGCCCGTCAGCGAGAATACCTGGAAGCCGCCAGAGTCCGTCAGGATGGGGCGATCCCACGTGTTGAACTTATGCAGTCCACCCGCCTTGCGCAGGATATCGAGTCCTGGACGCAGATACAAGTGGTAGGTGTTGCCCAGAATGATCTGTGCTTTCACCTGCTCGCGGAGTTCAGCAAAGTGCACACCCTTCACGCTGCCTACCGTGCCTACAGGCATGAAGATAGGCGTCTTGATGGGACCGTGGTCGGTCTGAATCAGTCCTGTACGGGCGCTGCTATAGGGGTCGTTATGTTGTACTTCAAACGTCATTAGTTCTTCTTCTCCTCTTTCTCCTCTGGGATTTCAAATACGAGCGGATGCTCCACCATCTCGTCTGTCAGGGCGAATTTCCAGACGTCCTGCACATTCTCTACATAGTGGAATGTGACGCCCTGCAGATACATGTCAGGAATCTCGTTGATGTCCTTCTCGTTCTCCTTGCACATCACGATGTCGGTGATGCCGGCACGCTTGGCAGCCAGAATCTTCTCCTTGATGCCACCAACGGGCAATACCTTGCCACGCAGGGTAATCTCACCGGTCATGGCCGTGTTCTTGCGCACCTTGCGCTGAGTCAGTGCCGAAGCAATACTGGTGGCGATGGTGATACCTGCCGAGGGACCGTCCTTGGGTGTGGCACCCTCAGGAACGTGGATGTGGATGTTCCAATGGTCGAAGATGCGGTAGTCGATGCCCAACAGGTCGACGTGAGCCTTGACATACTCCAAAGCAATCACTGCCGACTCCTTCATCACGTCGCCCAGATTACCAGTCAGCGTCAGCTTGCCAGCCTTGCCTTTTGAGAGCGAGGTCTCGATAAACAGTATCTCACCACCTACGCTGGTCCATGCCAGTCCGGTCACTACGCCAGCGTATGCGTTGCCCTGATAGATGTCGCGATAGAAGGGGGGCTTGCCCAGCAGGTCTTCAATCTCTGTGGGTGTAATCTTCTCGTAGGGCAGCTCACCGCTCTCGGCCTTCTTGAAAGCCAGTTTGCGCAGGGCTTTGTTGACCTGCTTCTCCAGCTGGCGCACACCACTCTCGCGGGTGTACTGCTCGATAATCTTCTCGATGGCAGCCTTGTTGAAGGTCAGCTTCTTGTCTGTCAGACCGGTGTTGTCCTTCTCCTTCGGAATGAGGTGGCGCTTGGCAATCTCGTATTTCTCCTCTGTGATATAGCCGCTGACCTCGATAATCTCCATACGGTCCAGTAGGGGACGGGGAATGGTGCCGAGGTTGTTGGCGGTGGCGATGAACATCACCTTCGACAGGTCGTAGTCTACGTCCAGATAGTTGTCGTGGAAGGCGTTGTTCTGCTCTGGGTCGAGTACCTCCAGCAGGGCACTGGCGGGGTCGCCATTATGCGTGTTCTGTGTCACCTTGTCAATCTCGTCAAGGATGAAGACGGGGTTGCTGGAACCTGCCTTCTGGATGTTCTTGATGATGCGGCCAGGCATGGCACCGATGTAGGTGCGACGGTGTCCGCGAATCTCAGCCTCGTCGTGCAAACCACCCAGCGATACGCGCACATACTTACGTTTCAGGGCGTCGGCAATCGACTTGCCCAGCGAGGTCTTACCGACTCCCGGAGGACCATAGAGACAGAGAATAGGACTCTTCAGGTCGCCACGCAATGACAGCACGGCGATGTATTCCAGGATGCGCTCCTTGACCTTCTCCATACCGTAGTGGTCGCGGTCCAGTATCTTCTGGGCACGCTGCAGATTCAGGTCGTCCTTGGTATATTCGCCCCAAGGCAGATTGACCAGCGTCTGCAGGTAGGTCAGCTGCACGTTGAAGTCGGGCGAGTTGGGATTCACCTGATCCAGCTTCTCCAGCTCTTTGTAGAAGAACTTCTCTATCTCTTCCGGCCACTTCTTCTTGGCAGCCTTCTCCATCAGTTCCTTCTTCTCGGGCGTGCTCTCGTTGCCCATCTCTGCCTGCAGGTTCTTGATCTGCTGCTGCAGGAAGTAGTTGCGCTGCTGCTCGTCGATGTCATCGCGCGTCTTGTTGCGGATGTCGAGCTTCAGGTTCTGCAGGTTAATCTCACGGTTCACGATGCGCATCGTGCTGAACAGGCGCTCCTTGATGCTGTCAAGCTGGAGCAGAGCCATCTTCTCCTTGATGCTGAACGGCATGTTCGAACAGATGAAGTTCAGGGCCATGATGTTGTTTCCCACGTTCTTGATGGCAAACGAGGCTTCCTCGGGGATGTCATCACTCATGTGGATATACTCTGCCGTCTGGTTGCGCAGGTCTTCGATGGCCGTGCGGAACTCCATGTCTCTCTGGTCGGGCTCCTCCTCGGGGGCCTTCACCGTATGTCCTATCATGTAGGGCTTGTATTTCAGAATCTCCTGCAGACGCAGACGACTCAGACCCTGCACGATGGCAGTGATGTTACCGTTGGGCAACGTCAGTATCTTCAATACCTTGGCCAACACGCCGTAGTCGTAGAGGTCGGCGCGGATAGGACTCTCCACCTCTGGGTCACGCTGACAGACCACGCCTATCATGCCGTCTTGCTTCTCAGCTTTGCGGATGAGCGTCATGCTCGACTCGCGACCAATCAGAATGGGGGATACTACACCAGGAAACAGTACCAGATTGCGCACAGCCAGAATGGGCAATGCCTCGGGCATTTCCATATTCATCAGGTCGCTGTAATCGCCCTCTACATCGGCAATCATCTGGAACGACCTATTCTTGTTATCCATGTACATTGTTATTTTCTCTTCCATAATAGGGTGCAAAGTTACAACTTTTTCTTGAAATAACGCGCACGCGATAAGATATTTTAATATCTTTCCTCAATTTATTAGTCTGTCTCGTGTCCGTATTAGCGTGTCCCGTGTCCGTATTAGCGTGTCCCGTGTCCGTATTAGCGTGTCCTGTGTTCGTATTAGCGTGTCCCTCACGCCCTCACGCCCTAACGCACTCACATTAGGTTTTTGCAATAGTACCTAACAGATGATATTATAGTATTATTAATTTTATATATATTATAATATATATAAAATCTATATAAGATATCAGGTGAGTGTGTAACATTAGAAAATACCAAATGTGAGTGTGTTAGGGTGTTAGTGCGTTAGGTCGTCTTGTTAAATCCAAAGATAAATGAAAATAAAACGGAGAAACGCTTGGCGAACTCGCTGATTTTTCGTATCTTTGCAGAGTAAAAGAAATGGGGTATCGAGTAGTCGCGTAAGTAGGTTGATAGGGTGGTTGAAAAACTATAGTTTTAGCATGTTTCAGTTTAAGCAGTTTACCATACAGCAGGAGCTATGCGCCATGAAGGTGGGCACCGATGGCGTGTTGCTGGGGTCGTGGGCCAAGGGTGGTCAGCGCATCCTGGATGCAGGTACGGGTACGGGTGTCATTGCCTTGATGATGGCACAGCGCTACCCAGAGGCGCAAGTGATGGCGATAGATATTGATGAGGGAGCCGTCCGTCAGGCACAGCAGAATGTGGCGCAGTCGCCCTTCAGTGGCCGTGTCGAGGTGCTGAGGAAATCAGTGCAGGAGTTTGATGGGGTGAATGGGTTTAATGGGCGAGATGGGAGTTATGATGCCATCATTAGCAATCCACCTTTCTTTATCGACTCCTTGGCTGCTCCCGACGAACAACGGAACATGGCGCGCCATACGCAGACGCTGACCTATGCGGAACTGATGCAGGCGGCCTACAGACTGCTAAGCGACGATGGTGAACTGAGCGTGGTGGTGCCCTTCGACTATCGTCAGCGCATGGAGGATGAGGCCATCTTCGTGGGTTTCTTTCCCAGCCGTGTGTGTGCTGTTAAAACCACCGAGAAGAAGCCTGCCAAGCGTTATCTGCTGGCGTTCAGGAAGCATCCCTGTCCTTGTCAGAAAGAACAACTGACGATAGGCTCAGAAGACTATCAGGCGCTGACTAGCGCCTTTTACCTCTGATGTCGAAGTTTCGATGCTTCGATGTTTCGAGGAACTATTTGTGAAAACCCGTCTTGACGAATTCGTCAAACTGGTTCTGATAGCCATTGAACACGTTGATGTCCACGTCGCCAGTGATGCCATCGACACGACCGTCAGGACATAGCTGCCAATAGACCAGTCGCACATCGGGCTTGTACTGTCCGTAGCGTGCTATCCACACATTATATTTCTTCTTGATGTCGGCAGCATTGGCCATGTGGCGGTTGATAAACATCTGACTGATATAGAGGATGGGGCGCATGCCTGTGTGCTTCTCGACATATTCCATGAAGATGCGGATGCGTCGCATGAGTACCTCGTCGCCACCAATCTGCCGAATCTGAGCATCAGTGGGTTCTACGTCGAGCACGGGAGGAAAGTCGCCTTTGCGGAACAGCGTGTGGTTGACAAAGTATTTGGCCTGCTGCTCTGCTGACGACTTGAGCGAGAAGAAGTGGTAGGCGCCCACATGGATGCCCGCTTTCTTGGCTCTCAGATAGTCTTGTGCGAAGTAGCGGTTGCGGATGGTCGTACCCTCTGTCGATTTGATATAGAGGAAGGACACGGGGAACGTGCGTCCTTGTGCGTCGTGACGCTTGCCCAGCGAGGTGATGCGCAGCTTAGAGAAGTCGATGCCAAAACGCTTGCGACCCTTCTCGTGCTGGTGGCGTGAGATGTCGATGCCATAGATGCGCTCGGTGGTGTATTTCAGTTTCTCACCCAGAAATTTTCCTTCCTTCCATTCGCCTACACGCAGTTGGTGGTTGGGCGAGGAGTCGAAGCCAAAGCCATGCATCTGGTCGTCTTGCCAGAAGCCTTCCTTATGACAGCCGTCCCACTCGTCCATCATGCCTTGTCCACAGGCTTGCAGCAGTGAGTCCATCTGTCCGATATAGCGTCCTTGGTGGCCTGTGCGCATGGCATAAACAACGGTGTCACAGTTCCATACGGCCGAGACGATGCGTCCTTGCCAGTCGCGTGCCAAGCCCTTGCCGTTGAGACTACCCACCAAGAAATGGCCTGCCTTCCAGTAGCCACCACTCATCTTGACAGCTATCATGGGGCGGTCTTTGGCGAGGATGGTGTCTCTGGTAACTCTAAGGGATTTAGATGGTCTGTATTGTCTATACGATTTGGCTTTCTGTACCAGCTGCGTGTTGTATTGCGCTACATACTGATAGCCCTCGTCAGAGACGTTATGCACCTTCAGGTAATAGCGCATCTCGTCCATCTCCGCCTCTATGCGGGCTTGCTGCAGAGAGTCGGGGGCTACCGTTTTGTGATAGCGAATCTCTACCTTGTTAGGTATATGGGGCGTGGTCTTGCGAGAAGACGGCTGTAGTGGACTCAGTGGGTTGAGTATCACGACAAGTGCCAGCACCAGCAAGTCGGCAAAGGTTGCTATGGAACGCAGCTTCTTCATTTTCCTTCACTAATCACTATTCGTTATTCACTAGCGAAGCGCTCCAGCCAGCTGTCAAGGAGTTGGCGCGCAATAGATAACTTTTCTGGAATATGTGGCAGGTGGTTGCGGTCGAACCAAGCACCCTTCGATAACTCTGATCGCTGCAGGTGAATCTTACCACCGTCGTAGTCAGCAGTGAAGCCCACCATCAGACCACAGGGGTAGGGCCATGGCTGACTGCCAAAATAGCGCAGGTTGGTAATGTGCAGCCCCGTCTCTTCCATGACCTCACGATAGACGGCCTCTTCCAGTGTCTCGCCAGTCTCTACGAAGCCTGCCACCAGTCCGTAGTGGTCGTCGCGGAAGTTGTTGGCATGTACCAGCAACACCTCGTCGCCCTTGCGTACCAACACGATGACGGCAGGAGCCAGCAGGGGCCATATCTCTTTGCCACACTGGTCGCACTTCTTGGAGATGGGGGTGTCGAAATGCATCGTACCACCACAGACGCCACAGAACTTCGTGCTCTGGTCCCAGTAGAGCAGCTCACGACACTTACCTGCCAGTCGGTAGTCAGCCTCCGACAGTTTGTAGTAGCTCTGGCGCAGGCCACACATCTCGTAGCGGTCAGAATTGGTGATGGGCTGGTCTATACGATATGCCTTGGCACCGTCAATGTCCATCACGGTAGTCCAAGGCTTTAGTTCAGTAGGTGCCTCTTCCGGAATTTGATAGCTGTCGCCCGTCTTCTGCAATACAAGGTCACTCTGGCAAAATACAAAATATTTCATTTCAAAGTTCAATGTTCAAAGTTCAAAGTTCAAAGTTCAATGTTCAATGTTCAAAGTTCAAAGTTCAAAGTTCAATGTTCAAAGTTCAAAGTTCAAAGTTCAATGTTCAAAGATCATCTTCCTGTCTCGTTCAATGGCTGGTCGTGCCCATGCGTCAGGGATAAAGCGCCAGTTGTTGAAGCTCTTTGCCTCAATCTGCCCTTCGCGTTCAATCTTCTGTGTCAGATAATAGCGCTGGTCACGCTCACTCATATAGATGATGCGGCTGTTGATGGAGTCGAGGGGAATGCCCGCACCCAGGGTGAGCAACTCGCCACCACCATTGCCGCGATAGCTATTCATAGCCACCTTATACCATGCCTTCTCGTCGAAAGGACGTCCGTCGGAGAACTGCAGGATGCGTACCTTCTGACCCTCTGGCTTGGTGACATCTACCACATAGTCGATGCCTGCTGCTGAGTCGAAGTTGAAGGTGTAGTTCTTGAAGCCTTCGCGCTGGTTGTCACCAGGTGCCTTGGGAGCAAGAAGCATGATGTGGTCGTCAGCGCTCTGCATGGTATTCGTCCATAGGTCGTAACTCATCTCCAGGTGTTTGCGTACTTCCTCACCTGTCATGCGGAGTACGTAGATTTTGTTTTCGAAACGGTAGAGTTTGAACATGTCGCTCATATATACTGGCCCTGCTTGGATGTCAGTGTCGAAAGCCAGAGGTGCATTGAACGAGATGTCGGCATGCGTATATTCTAACTGCAACTGATGGATGAGGTCTGTGAAGGCTGTAGGGCCAAAGAAGGCATCGCGAGAGCGCATGGTGGTGGCGAAGGTGCCCAACTGGTGCTCCACATACTGGCGAACGGCATCAATCTGTGGCTGGAAATGCGCCATGTATTGCTGGTCGATGGCTTCGCCAGTGACATCGATGAGCTCGCCCTTCTTGCTGATGACCTTGCCATTGCGTACTTGAATGGTTGCTTGAGCGACTTTGACAGCATTACATGAAGGATCCATGCAAAGCACGCCATTGATGGTGGTATTGCGCTCTGTATGGTCGTGTCCAAAGAAGATGACGTCGAAACCTTCTACCGTCTCGGCCATCTTCTTAGCGACGTCTTCCTCATAGTTGGGTGTGACGATGCCACCTTCCCAACCGCTATGGAAGAGTCCTACGATGACGTCGGCTTTCTCCTGCTCCTTCAGCACCTTAATCCATTGGTGTGCACTCTTAATCATATCGTCAAAGCGAAGGCCTGTCCACAGACTCTCGTGCAACCAGTTGGGAATGGCGGGTGTCAGCATGCCTAAGATGGCGATGCGCACGCCCTCACGCTCGATGATGGTGTAGGGTTTGACGTAGGGCTTGTTCGTCTTGGTGTCGATGATATTGGCACCCAGCACCGGACATTTGATTTCCTTGATCCACTTGTCATAGACAGCATGACCTGTCTCTACGTCGTGGTTGCCAAAGGTCTGGGCGTCGTATTGCAGGTAGTTGACAACCTCTGCGGCAATATTAGGTTCGTCAGTCTTGACAAAATTAGTATAGTAGCAGGTGGGCTGTCCTTGCAGAATGTCGCCATTCTCTAGCAGGATGACGTGGTCGCCATAGCTCTTGCGCTGGCGCTTGAGGTAGGTGCTGACACGTGCCATTGTTCCCTGCATGGGACGGCGCTCGGTGAAGTTGTAAGGAAAGAAAGCTCCGTGGACATCAGAGGTTTCTATCAGTCGGATAGTCACAGTTTTTCCTTTGGCCATCATGGTCATATTAATACAAATGAGTACGAGGATGATAATCGTCTTTTTCATAAGTATAATTGTGTTTAGGCTAAAAATGAGTCCTTGTTGTTGATTTTGCTCGCAAAGGTAGAGATTATTTTTCAATCCGCCAAGCTCTTAGGCACGCTTTTTGCTGGTAAAAGGTTAAAAGAAAATAAAAACAAGGAGGTAGTATTATGGCATTTATTGATTACTACAAGATTTTAGGGGTTGACAAGACGATACCCCAGAAGGATGTGAAGCGTGCTTACTTGAAGCGTGCCAAGCAGTTTCATCCCGATCTGCACCCTGACGACCCTAAGGCTAAGGCCAAGTTCCAGGCGCTGACGGAGGCCTACGATGTGATTGGCGATCCGGAGAAGCGTGCTAAATACGATAAGTATGGTGAACAGTGGAAGCAGGCAGAGGCTTATGAGAAGGCTGGTGGCGGCTTTAGCGGCTATGGTGGCGCACAGGGCAATCCCTTTGAGGGCTTCGACTTCTCGTCGTTTGGTGGTGGAGGTGGTGGCTTCTCGTCGTTCTTCCAAGACCTGTTTGGCGGTGGCATGCGAGGTGGTCAGGGCTTTGGTGCCCATACCACTTACAAGGAGCAGCCCAAGAATACGCAGGCTACTGTCACCATCGATATGTACACGGCTTTGCTGGGTGGCGACATCATGGTAACTACGGGTACGGGTGAACGACTGAAACTGAAGGTAAAGCCTGAGACACAGCCTGGTACAAAGGTGCGTCTGCGTGGTAAGGGTAGGGGTGGTACCGACCTCATCCTGACCTATCAGGTGAAGTTGCCGACAGGACTGACAGAACGGCAGAAACAGCTGTTGCAACAGATGCAGCAAGGCTGATAGAAATGCAAAATGCAGGGCGCTTAACCCTGCATTTGTGTTTTTAGGAATTCTTCTGCGCGTTGCAGGTCTTCTGGCGTATCGATGCCCACCGTCTCTACGTTGGTAATGCCTACTCGGATGCGGTAGCCGTTCTCCAGCCAGCGCAGTTGTTCCAGGCTCTCTGCTTTCTCCAGTGACGACTGTGGCAACTGTGTGACTTCGTGGAGCACTTCGCGACGATAAGCATAGACGCCTAAATGCTTCAGGTAGGGGAAATGCTCCAACCAGGTGGCTGGCTCCTGACCACGAACATAGGGTATCACGCTACGGCTGAAATAGAGGGCGAAACCACGACGGTCACAGGCAATCTTAGGCGAGTTCGGATTCTGTACGGCCTCCATACTCTCGAAAGGTTTTCCCAAGGTGCCAATCTGTGTGGTGGGGTCATCGAACAGTTGCATCAGCGTGGTAATCTGCGACTGCTGGATGAAGGGCTCATCACCCTGGATATTGATGATGACGTCAGCATCGGTGCCTATCTTGCTGGCAGCTTCCTCCAGGCGGTCTGTGCCACTCTTGTGGTCGGTACGGGTCATCACGGCCTTGCCGCCAAAAGCTTCTACTGCCTGATAGATACGCTCGTCATCGGTGGCGACGTACGCCTCGTCGAGTATGGCTGAAGCCTGTTCGTAAACGCGCTGGATGACAGTCTTTCCACCCAGCAGGGCCAATGGTTTGCCAGGGAAGCGTGTTGACGCATATCTGGCGGGTATGATAGCAATAAATTTCATAATTTGTGCAATTTGTCTGCAAAGTTAGTGAATATTTTTTAAAACGCTTTGTAGTATCGATTTTTTTTTATACCTTTGTCAAGTTTAAATGTCTATTCTTATGAACAAACGATATATACTACTATCTCTAACTACCCTGTTGGCACTGTCGGTGTCGGCACAAAAGATTACCCTTGGCTCCTGCAAAATGAAAGATGGAGGAGAGTTCAAAGGACAGATGATGGCTGGTAAGCCTCATGGTAAAGGTACAACAACATGGAAGGACGGTGACCGCTTCGAAGGTGAGTATGTGAAAGGTAAGCGCCAGGGTTATGGCGTCTATACTTTCCATGACGGTGAGAAGTATGAAGGCCAGTGGATGCAAGACCACCAGCACGGCAAGGGAACCTTCTATTTCAACAATAACAACAAGTATGATGGTCTGTGGTATCGTGACGAACAGGAAGGTCACGGTGTCATGCACTACTATAATGGTGATGTCTATGATGGTCAGTGGAAACAAAGCCTGCGTCATGGAAAAGGCCGCTATACCTATAAAAGTGGCGCTTACTATGAGGGTGAGTGGATGAACGACCAGAAGAACGGACGTGGCGTCTTCAACTGGGGCGACGGCTCTTCGTATGATGGTCAGTGGAAAGACAACCGTCAGAACGGAAAAGGCACTTTTCGCTATGCCAATGGCGATGCCTATGTAGGGCAGTTCACCAATGACCTCCAGAATGGCAAGGGCATCTATAAGTTCCAGAATGGCGACTTCTACGATGGCGACTATGTCAATGGTGAGCGCACAGGACAGGGCATCTTCCGCTATGCTAATGGCGACCGCTATACGGGTCAGTTTTATAAGGGCGACAAGCACGGACAGGGCACGCTGGTATGGAAGAATGGTAACACCTATCAGGGTGAGTGGAAGGCTGACAAACCCAATGGTCGTGGTAAGCTGACCATGAAGAATGGCGACTATTTCGAGGGACAGTTCCGTAATGGTACCATCCATGGTGAGGGTATTGCCCGCTATGCTGATGGTTCTAAGTTCCGTGGCCATTTCAAAGATGGCAAGCGTCATGGCCCTGCAATTGAGGAAAACAAAGAGGGGCTGCGTTTCGAAGGAACCTATGTTGATGACCGACGTGATGGACGCTTTGTAGAGAAAGACCGCAATGGCAATATCACTGCCCAAGGAACCTACGTGCGTGGTAGACGTCAACTGGATGCGAATTGAATAATTAATTAAATAAAAAAGACGCTATGATAATTGACAAATTAGAGAACTTAGAGAAATATGCGACGCTCAATCCGCTGTTCCCTAAGGTGGTGGAATTCCTGAAAGCGAATGACCTGAGCAAGATGGAGGATGGTAAGTATGAAATTGAGGGCAAAGACCTCTTTGTCAACATTACTACCACCAGGGGTAAGACTCCTGATGAGGCTGTCATCGAGACTCACAATAAGATGATTGATATCCAGATACCGCTGACGGCTGCTGAGACATACGGCTATACCCAGCGCGACCTGCTGCCTGAGCTTCCCTATAATGAGGAGAAGGATATTACCAAGATTCCTGACCTTGCTGCAGACAGCTATGTGACCTGCCAGCCTGGCATGATGGTTATCTTCTTCCCGCAGGATGGTCATGCTCCCTGCATTGCTGGCGTTCCTGAATTCAAGAAGGCCATTTTCAAGATTAAGTATTGACAATAGAAATATCATAAAAAGCAGATACTATGGCAACAACTAAAAAGACTACGACGAAGAAGGTTACTACTAAGAAAACCAAAAAGGTAGAAGAACCTAAACACATTGGATTGGTACGTAACGACTCGTGGCTGGAACCTTTTGAACAGGCTATCCGCGGTCGCCACGACCATGCGCTGTGGAAGATTGGACAGTTGACGCGTAATGGCAAGAAGACGCTGAGCGACTTTGCCAGTGGTCACCTCTATTTTGGTCTGCACAAGCTGGCCAAGGGCTGGGTATTCCGTGAGTGGGCTCCCAACGCTACAGAGATTTATCTCGTTGGTGACTTCAACAACTGGCAGGAGTCTGACAAGTATAAGTGTAAGCGTATTGAGGGTACTGGCAACTGGGAACTGAAACTCTCAGAGAAAGCCATCAAGCACGGCGACCTTTATAAGATGAAGGTAAAGTGGAACGGTGGCGAGGGTGAGCGCATCCCTGCCTGGTGCCGTCGTGTGGTACAGGACGAGCAGACGAAGATTTTCTCTGCACAGGTGTGGAATCCTGAGAAACCCTATGTCTGGAAGAAAAAGACCTTCAAGCCCGACAAGTCACCGCTGTTGATCTATGAGTGCCATGTGGGTATGGGTCAGGATGCCGAGAAGGTAGGCACCTATAAGGAATTCACTGAGAATGTGCTGCCACGTGTGAAGAAGGATGGCTATAATGCTATTCAGGTGATGGCCATCCAGGAGCATCCCTACTATGGCTCCTTTGGCTACCACGTCAGCAGCTTCTTTGCTCCATCGAGTCGCTTTGGTACTCCTGAGGACTTGAAGGAGATGATTGATACCGCTCATAAGTTGGGTATTGCCGTCATTATGGATATCGTCCACTCACATGCCGTGAAGAACGAGGTAGAAGGCTTGGGCAACCTTGCTGGCGACCCCAACCAGTTCTTCTATCCTGGCGACCGCCACGAGCATCCCGCTTGGGACTCGCTGTGCTTCGACTATGGCAAGGACGACGTGCTACACTTCCTGTTGTCTAACTGTAAGTACTGGCTGGAGGAGTTCCACTTCGATGGTTTCCGCTTCGATGGTGTGACATCAATGTTGTACTATAGTCATGGTCTTGGTGAAGCCTTCGGAGGTTATGGCGACTACTTTAATGGTCACGAGGACGACAATGCTATCTGCTATCTGACGCTGGCCAACTGTCTGATCCATGAGGTCAACAAGAATGCCATTACTATTGCTGAGGAGGTATCAGGTATGCCAGGTCTTGCTGCTAAGTTCGAGGATGGTGGCTATGGCTTCGACTATCGCATGGCCATGAATATTCCTGACTACTGGATTAAGACTATCAAGGAGGTACGCGATGAGGATATCAATGTCTGCTCTATCTTCTGGGAGGTTAAGAACCGTCGTCCTGACGAGAAGACCATTTCTTATTGTGAGAGCCACGACCAGGCACTGGTAGGCGATAAGACCATCATCTTCCGCCTCATCGATGCCGATATGTACTGGCATTTCGCCAAGAAGGATGTCAACGACATCGTACAGCGTGGCATAGCCTTGCACAAGATGATTCGTCTGGTGACAGCGGGTGCCATCAATGGTGGTTACCTGAACTTCATGGGTAATGAGTTTGGTCATCCTGAGTGGATTGACTTCCCACGCGAGGGTAATGGCTGGTCGTACAAGTACGCCCGTCGCCAGTGGAACCTCGTCGACAACAAAGACCTCTGCTATCACTGGCTGGGTGACTTCGACCAGAAGATGCTGGAGGTCATCAAGTCGCAGAAGAACTTCCAGAATACCCCTGTGACTGAGATATGGCACGACGATGGCGACCAGGTGCTGTGCTATATGCGTGGTGACCTCGTCTTCGTCTTCAACTTCTCACCCACACGCAGCTATACGGACTATGGCTTCCTCGTGCCTACGGGCTCTTACGAGGTGGTGCTGAATACTGATGCCAAGGAATTTGGTGGTAATGGCTTTGCTGATGACAGCATCACACACCTGACCAACTATGATCCACTCTATGTGGGGGATCGTAAGGAATGGTTGAAGCTGTACATCCCTGCCCGTTCGGCTGTTGTATTGAAGAAAGTGTGAAAATGACATTTTTTTAGGCAATTCTTTAACGATTTACAATTAAATTGTGTAATTTTGCAGCCGCAAAGACAAGAATTTAAGAATATTTATGGCACATAACATCTTCAAAGGATTAGGTATTGCGTTGATAACACCCTTTCTGGAGGATGGGTCAGTAGATTACAAGTCACTGATTCGTCTTGTGGAGTACCAACTGAATAACGGTGCAGACTTCTTCTGCATCTTGGCAACAACAGGTGAAACACCCACATTGACTGCTGAGGAGAAACAGAAGATCAAGGACCTCATCGTTGACTTGGTTGGTGGACGAGTACCTATCCTCGTAGGATGTGGCGGCAACAATACCGCAGCCATTGTTAAGGAGTTGCAGACGGGCGACTTCCGCGGAGTGGATGGCATACTCAGTGTATGTCCTTACTATAACAAACCTTCGCAGGAGGGACTCTATCAGCATTTCAAGACCATTGCGGCAGCTACTAAGTTGCCAGTGGTCTTGTATAATGTACCTGGTCGTACAGGTGTCAATCTGTCGGCTGCTACTACGGTACGCCTTGCCCACGACTGCGACAATATCGTAGCCATCAAGGAGGCTTCAGGCAATCTGGAGCAGGTTGACGAGATTATCAAGAACAAGCCACGCAATTTTGACGTTATCTCTGGCGACGATGCACTGACGTTCCCCATGATTTCATGTGGTGCTGTTGGTGTCATCAGTGTCATTGGTAATGCACTGCCTCGCGAGTTCTCTAAGATGATTCGTCTGCAGATGAAGGGCGAGTACGATGGTGCCCGCAAGATTCACCACCGCTTTATCGACCTCTTCTCGCTGCTCTTCGTTGACGGCAATCCTGCTGGTGTGAAGGCTATGCTCCACGAGATGGGCTATATCGAGAATGTTCTGCGTCTGCCGCTGGTGCCCACGCGTATCAGCACCTTGCAGCGCATGAGTGAGATCATGAAGGAATTGAAGATTTAATTGAGTATTGGAAGAGTCACGCGTCTTACATGAGATTACCCCACTGATGGGTAAGGACTCCCTCTATATTGCAGAACGCAGAAAGAAGGAGTTTACCTATCCTATTCATAACCACGAGGTGTTTGAGTTGAACTTTGTGGAGCATGCGCCTGGTGTGCGTCGTGTGGTGGGTGACTCTAATGAGGTGATTGGCGAATACGATTTGGCTATCATTACGGGTCCTGATCTGGAACACGTTTGGGAACAGAATACCTGTACGAGCGAGAACATCCGCGAGATTACCGTTCATTTCTACTTTGACCTCGGTGAGGATGGTTTCCTGGCACACAATCCATTCATGTCATTGCGTAAGATGTTGCTGGAAGCTCGTAAGGGACTGGCCTTCCCGCTCGATGATATCATGCGTGTTTATACACTACTCGATACGTTGAGCAGTGTCAAGGAGGGTTTTTATGCCGTCACCCAGTTTATGACGATTCTCTATGAGCTCTCCAAGAGTAGGGATATGCACACGCTGGCATCGTCAAGCTATGCCAAGGTGGCTGTGGAGAGCGACTCGCGCCGTGTGCTGAAAGTGAAAAACTATATTGCCAAAAACTATACAGAGGAGATCCGCCTGAATACATTAGCTGATATTGCCGGCATGAGTCCGTCAGCCTTCAGCCGCTTCTTTAAGTCGCATACAGGACGCACCCTCAGCGAGTATATTATCGAACAGCGTCTGGGCTATGCCAGCCGCATGCTGGTAGATACGACCAATAGCGTGGCAGAAATCTGCTATGCCTGTGGCTTTAACAATCTGAGCAATTTCAACCGCATTTTCAAGAAGAAGAAAAACTGCTCACCTACGGAGTTCCGTGAGAACTACCATAAGACAAGAATTATCGTATAAATAGAAGAAGATACTAGATTCCTAAAAAAACAATATGACGAGAAGAGTGCTTTTGTTGGTTTGCTGTTGGATGGTTGGCTTGTTAGCCATCCATGCTAATTTGGCCGACTCATTGCGCCAGCGCCTGCCGTCGCTGCATGGTCTGGCACGCCTGGAAGCCTATGAGAAGCTCTATCGTCTGAGTCAGAATACGGGCGATGCACAGCAGATGCTGCATTGCCTGAACGACTATATCGCTGAGTTGCAGAAACAGCACAAGGACAAGTTGTTGTCGTTGGCTCTCGTGGAACGCATGACGTTCTTTTACAATTACGACATGACGGACTCCGTTTACCACTATGCTCCTCCAACGATGGAGACGCTGAAGGGTATGCATGAGTGGGATAAGTATTATGAGGCGTGGATGACGCTCTGCAATACCTATGTATTCAGTGGCAAGCACAATATGGCACTCCGTGAGGTACAGGCCATGTTCGACGATGCCAAGGGGCGCGACAATCAATATGGTATGGGTATTGCCTATTACATGATGGGCAATGTCTATTCGAACATGCACAACCGAGCAAAGAGTATGTCGTCTTACCGTAAGGGCATTGACCTGTTGCTTACCGTTAGTCCTACACCGTCAACGATTGCCGACCTCTATTCTTGTCTGGGTGACGAACTGGAGGAGACACGAGAGTATGAGAAACTGAAGAAGCTGACAGTGGAATGGAAAACGTTCTTGGATCGCTATTTCACGGAAAGACAGCTCAGCGACTATGTACGCAACGTGCTGGAGTCATACTACTATTTGGCTTGTGCACAGGCTGCTCTCGGACTGAACCAGCTGAATGAGGCAGATAAGATGCTCAGCGAGGTTCGTCGTCGTATACCATCAGAAGAAGACTATGTGGGTCAGTCGTGGCTTTACTTCAAGGCCAAGCTGCATCTGCAGCGTAAGGATTACCAAACAGCCCTGGAACTGAACAACCGTTGCTATGAGTTTGCAGAAAACTCGGATTTGGCTATGCTTGTTCCTGTGTTTACACAGCGTGGAGAAATCTTAGAGGCGCTGGGCCGCTATCAGGATGCATCGACAGTCTTTAAGACCCTGATACAGGTGAAAGATTCTGTCAGTGGTGTGGAGTCGCAAAACCAGCTGAACGAAATGAATACGCTGTTCCAGGTTGACGAGTTGAAAATGGAACAGGCAAAGGCACAGTTCCGTAATACCTTAATTATAATAGGACTCATTGTTACGGCACTCGTCATCTTCATTATCTTCCGCATGATTGCCGCTCGTCGTCTGAAGAAGGCCCACGAGGAGTTGTTGGTGGCCTACGACCAGTTGGAGGAGACCACTACTGCCAAGGAGCGTATTGAGAGTGACCTGCGTATTGCCCGCAATATTCAGATGGGAATGGTGCCCCACACCTTCCCAGAGCGTGACGATGTAGACCTGTATGCCTCGATGACTCCCGCCAAGGAGGTCGGTGGCGACCTCTATGGCTATCTGCTCGTTCCTGCTAAGGAGGAAGGGCAGGGCGACAAACTCTACTTTGCATTGGGCGACGTCAGTGGTAAAGGTGTGCCTGCCTCACTGTTTATGGCTCAGGCTACCCGCTTGTTCCTCACGCTGGCTAAGCAGCAGATGATGCCTGCAGAGATATGCGACCATCTGAACGATGCCCTCTCTGGCGAGGACAACGAGACGGGTATGTTTGTTACCATGTTTGTCGGACTTGTCGACCTGCAGACGGGACATCTGGACTTCTGCAATGCTGGTCATAACCCACCAGTGCTTGTGGGCGACGGAACGACTGAGTTCATAGAGATGGAACCTAATGCACCGATAGGACTGTGGCCCGGTTTGGAATATGTTGGTGAGGAGATAAAAGACATCTCCAATCGTCCGCTGTTCGTCTATACGGATGGTCTCAATGAGGCTGAGAACCGACAGCAGGAGCAGTTTACTGATGAACGATTATTGGAAATCCTACAAACCACACCCTTCGAGTCTTCGCAGCAGACCATCGAGCTGTTGCGTGAGCAGGTTGAGGCCCATCGTGATGGCGCAGAGCCTAACGATGACCTTACCATGTTGTGCGTGAGAGTAATTAAGTAATCATAAAAATAGGCACAATAACTAAAGAGAATTCTATGAGGAAGGAACTGAAACTGAAAAACCAGGTAGGAGAGCTGGAGCGTGTCAACCAGTTCGTTGAGGAAATCGGCGAAGAGCTGGGCCTTGACATGGAACTACAGATGAACCTTAATCTGGTGATGGAGGAGATGGTGTCCAACGTCATCTTCTATGCTTATCCCAAGGAAACCTCGGCAGACATCGAACTGGTTGCTGAGAGTGACGGGAAGGAGCTGACCTTCGTTCTTAGCGACCAAGGCAAGGAGTTCGATCCTACGCTGAAGGACGATGCTGACCCTAACGTGAACCCCATTGACCGTGAAATTGGCGGTATGGGCATTTACATTGTCAAGAATATCATGAATCAGGTCACCTACCAGCGCCTGGAAGGTAAGAACCTGCTGACCATGAAGAAGAGTATTTGAACATTATAATTTAAAAACAATACAATTATGACACAGATTATCAAAGACGGTGGTAAGACCATCATTAAGACAGGTGAGCGTATTGACACGATGAATGCACCCCAGTTTGAACAGGACATCCAGCCCGCACTCGTTGACGGAGGCGTAGACTTGGAGATGGACTGTACAGACCTGAACTACATGGCTTCTTCTGGTCTCCGTATCATCCAGAAGACTATGCGTACCGTTATGCAGCAGAAGGGTCAGTTCAAGATGACCAATGTGAATCCTGAGATCTACAAGGTGCTGGCTATGACAGGCTTCACCAAGTTTATGAAGGTTGAGAAGAAGGCTGAATAATTCTTAGCATATGTTGTACGCACTATTGATTATACTTGCTGTGGCCGTAGGAGAGGCTATCGCATTGTTTTTCCAGATGAAGGCCAGTCGTAAACAGGCTGCTGAGCAGAAGCAACTGTTGGACGACTACCAGCATCGTGTTGACGAGCAGCAGAAG
This sequence comes from uncultured Prevotellaceae bacterium, assembly GCA_900314985.1. Classification (GTDB taxonomy): domain Bacteria; phylum Bacteroidota; class Bacteroidia; order Bacteroidales; family Bacteroidaceae; genus Prevotella. The sequence goes on from OMXL01000004.1 coordinate 78,719, forward strand.
TTGCTGAACGATTATCGCGCCTTAGAGAAGAACTTCGATAATGTAGGTGAAGGCTATGAGCAGGCTTTGCTCGCTTTCGAGAAGATGGAAGCAGAGCAGGAGAAGAACAAGAAGGCCTACGAGGCTCTGGAGAAGCGCGCAGGTGCTTTGCAGGACCAGTGCACTCGTTATGAGGAGTTTGCCCAGAAGTGCCGTGAGGTCTTTGCTCCCACTCTTGATGAGATTCGTGCCATTGCCAAGTCTACTGCTAACACGAAGCTGACAGCACTGGTTGGCAAGATTAGCGATATGGACGATGTCGATGGTCAGCTGGCTATTGGCCGTACCGACAACATCCTCGTGTCGCAGGTTGCTGACGAGGCTATCGCTGCTTCTGGCATCGACAACATCAGCTATCTGAAGTTCGACAAGCAGGTCGATCCCGTTGCTGCCGCTACCATGCTTTCTACCAATCTGGTGAAGTCAGTTCGTGCACTGACCCATCTGCTCGACAACGCCCTGAAGTTCACTACCGAGGGTACTGTCACGCTGAAGGTTGCCGTTGATATGGACAAGATGCAGGCCATCTATACCGTTGAGGATACTGGTGCAGGCATTGAGGAGGCAGAGCGTGAGCATGTCTTCGAACCTTATGTCAAGCTCAACCAGTTCTTTGATGGTCAGGGTATCGGTCTTACCGTAGCCCGCAGCATTGCCCGTCGTCTGGATGGTGACGTCGTTCTCGACACCACCTACGAAGGCCCAGGCTCTCGCTTCGTGCTGACGCTGCCCATCTGATTTGCGCTATACCTTTTATATATAATAACTGAGCCCACTCTTTAAAGTGGGCTCAGTTATCCTTACCTTTGTGGCGTATCTTAAAGAGACACAGACTACTTCCACAACATAACAGGAATGATAGGAATTGAGAAAGCCATATGGTAGCCATGGACGTACAGCAGGTGGCGCCAGCTGCTCAATCGCTATCCTGTGAAGGCCGACGACCCCAAACGCGATCTCTTTGCCAACTGGCACATGCAGTATTGCGTCTCCCGTTATCTGTTGCAGATAGAGCGCAACAATCTCGATGCGGCTGCACAGGCAGCACAAGGTTGGGGAGCGAAAGTCATAGACATGCTTTCGACAGACCTTATGGCACGATATGGCAATGATAGCGGTTATTCTATCCGAAACTTGAAATATATGCGCCAGTTTGCTGTTGAATACCCTGATTTCCCATTTGTGCAAGTGCCGCTTGCACAAATTACATGGTATCATCATATCTCTATGTTTCCTAAGGTTAAGGATAACATACTACGTGCATTCTACATTACAGAATCTGCTTTGCGTTGACTACTAAAGTTACAGATTTTTTGCTGGAACTTGGAACAGGATTCGCCTTCGTTAGAAGGCAGTTCCCACTGAATATAGATGGGGACGATAGTCCCTGGCGTATTTGTGGAACCGAACGAAATCGTCACAAACAACCGAATAAAATTGTCACAAACAACCGAACAAAATCGTCACAAACAACCGAATAACTATACAATTGTTTGGATAATTCGATATAAATCAGTAACTGAAGACCTTGACGCATGGAATCCTAACATCCGCAGTAAGGCTGCTATTCGTACCAGCGATACTCGTCATTTTGTTGACCCAAGCATTGGAACAGCATCGTTAGGCCTTGGTCCCAAAGACCTGATAAACGATGGTGCTGATGCATTGAATACGCTTGCCGACACTATTGATACCACGAAAATGAAGAAGCCTTCATTCAAGATGGTTCTCACAGCTGTTGGTCCCTATGCATACCAGCGGCCAGACGGCATATTTGTAGTTCCAATTGGATGTTTGAAAGATTAATATAAGAAGCGGCTCCTCAAACGGGAGCCGCTGTTACAGAAGATATTTTATGCGAAGACAATTCTAATTTCGTAACCTCCCTCCTCCAGAAATTTGGCATCCGAGTAAAGTAAGCAGCTTCAATTTATAAGATAATAAACAAAGCGAACCGAGGAAAATATATGGGGCAGACTCCTCACTTTGAAGGAGTCTGCCATTGTTATATGAAACAGATACCAGTAACTGGTGTTTCTCGGTTAGTTGCTCCTATATAACTGCTTATTTATATTCATTAATTCTTGACTTAATTGTACTTGAAGCATCTGGATGTGAACATAAAAAATTATATAGATGTTTTTCCAAGAAATCACCAATATAGGTGTCGATAGATACACCATTCTCTTCCATTATTTGTGATGCTAGTTTTACTTTTGTCGATGAATCAAAGATGGGATCGTCAACTCTAATTGCAATTGCGGCCACCAAACCATAAAGTATTGCGTCGTTCTTCTTTCTGCCATAGACTCTCTTCATGGTTTTGATAAAGTGCTTTTCAAAAGCCTCTTGATGAGTGCCACCACAGGGTGTATAATGCTTATTCACATATGAATAGATAGTGCTTCCACTCCTATATGTATGTGTAAAAGCAATCTCTATATCATTTCCAATGAAATGTATAATGGGGTATATCGCTTCAGACTTAACATCGTCGTGTAACATGTCCGCAAGTCCCTTCAAAGACTGCATTTGCAAACCATTATATCTTATGGACAATCCTGTGTTCAGATATGAATAGTTTCGAAGCATATCATTCAGAATATCATCATGGAATCGATAGTCCTTGAAAAGTGCAATATTCGGTTCAAAAGATACATATAAACCATTGCTCTCATCTGTAGACTTTGTTATGTCCTCCTTTAATAATCCGTATTCATAAATAACAGTTCTAACTTTGCCGCCATGATAGCTTCTTACTTCAAGATACGAACTAAGTCCATTAACAATTCTAAGACCCAGACCATGTAGGCCAATAGATTTTTTACCTATCGGATAGAATGCATTTGATTCTACTACATCTAAACATTGAGTCAGGTTATCTAATGCTATACCATTACCATTATCGCGTATGGTAATGCGATGTTCATTCATCAAATCCACTTCAATTTGACTATTGGATTTGTTTTCGAGTTCATCAACAGCATTATTAACCACTTCTTTCAACATAACATAGAGGCCATCGCCTGCTAAAGATCCATCACCTAACCGGCCAATATACATGGTGGGTCTTATTTGGATATGCTCCAGTAATGTTAGCATGGGATAATTCTCACTATTAGTTTTTCCCATATCTATCCTATTTTATCACAATCAAAATAAGAACGAGTCATGTTCTGTGGCGCAATCTCGATACCATACTTATTCAGGAAGAGCTGCACCAACAATGACCGTTGACTACTAACACCGATAGGCGGTACTGGCGAGACCGTACTCGTTTCAATAAACATGCCTTTTTCAAGGCGTTGCCTTTTGTCCTTACATGCAGCGTTACCGCTGTTTTTAACTACAATTCTCCAAAGTGCCATAATTGATAATTAAATAATGTGATACATGATTATGCTTTACTCGTAAAATACTGTCGTTACTTTCATGTCCTGTGCCAAATCTTCATCTGTATAGATATAGAACAAGTTGGAACCTGAGCAACGTGACACAATACATTCTATGATGCTCGCTTCCTCGACCCTGAAGGGATGAGCGGAAGACGTGCCTATGCAGACAACGCAGTTTTTAAGTGGCGGCATGTTGTAAGCCTCGTATTTCTCAATCAATTCTTTCATCCATGCAACGCGTTTCTGGCTGTCATAAGCTAATGTTTTATGTTCGTATGACTGCATGTGTTCACACAGAAACAGCGGCTTTAGATCTTCAACTTGAGCCATAGGCGATTTTAATATTGCCCTAACAACCTCACTTGCCACCCATATTCGATTATAGTATTCTTTTCGGATGATATGGCGTGCATAACTGCGCATTGAACTTCTGCGTATGCCAGCTTTAGCAAAAGGCTTTCTGTGTGACTTTAACTCCTTGCATTTGCTTCGTATCGTGTTATGGAATGCTCGTACTTTTAAGTATTTCTTAATAGAAGGAACCTTACCACCAGCTGATTCTACGGCACGGATAACTTTCATGGCTCGTAGGCGCGTTATATCGTGGTCAAGCATGTCCTCTGCATAATAGTCCAGCTTCTCGAACCGTTCATCTCGCTGTTCTTCTGTGAAGCCCCAAAACGATGTGTGCCACAGACAGCACATAGCAATCTCAGCCAATGATGCTTTAACATCTGGTTCTATTATTAGTTCCTTGGCAAGAGAATGTTCCCAATAGTCTCCTTCCAAGGGATGAGCGTTTAAGTGCGGCTCCGGCCAACTCTCGTCAAGTTCACCATTACTCACCACCGCCGTTGTCCTTTCTCCCAGTTCTGGTGTCAAATGGCGAAGGTAGTCATAGTGGATTTTATACAAAGCCAACGCATTCCAACCATGATACCGTTTTATGAACGGCACTATCTCGTCAAACGAGACCTGATGCAATAATTCTTTGTATGTCATATGTATTTAAGTATTGTTGAATAACTTGAGTCACTAACATATTCAATAATTGAAACAGACTCCAAATCCTCCTTGCCTGAATCATCAGAGTAGTAGCTTTCCCTATGAAGAACCTTTATTCTTTTCTTCAAGAACTCTCTATCTAAGTAACTCAAGCAGTCATCTGGCAATGCATTTTCGCTACCATCGATGCGAATACGGATTAGTTGTGATACTCCAATTATCC
>OMXL01000040.1 GCA_900314985.1 uncultured Prevotellaceae bacterium
TGGTCCGAGACATGTCCACCAAAGGGGCAAGTGCTCAGTCCAATATACGCTATGTAGTTCAAAATGAGATATATAATAAAAAATTAACTAAGTATTGATGTAAGAGATGCCAAAGGAATTTATTGTAGCTATCGAACTGGGGTCATCCAAGATGACCGGTATCGCGGGTAAGAAGAACCTTGACGGCAGCATTCAGGTGCTGGCATGTATCAAGGAGGATTCTTCGTCATTTATCCGTAAGGGTGTGGTTTACAACATCGACAAGACCGCCCAGAGTCTGACGAATATCGTCAGTCGTCTGGAGAAGCAACTAAAGACGACCATCACACAAGTTTATGTAGGTGTTGCTGGTCAGTCTATCCGCTCTATTCACAACGTGATTGCCAAGGATCTGCCTAACGATTCCGTTGTTACGCAAGACATGGTGATCGAACTGATGGATGCCAACCGCAACGTAAACTATCCTGATCAGGAGATTCTCGATGCTGCAGTACAGGAGTACAAGGTTGATGCCCAGTATCAGCTTGACCCTGTTGGTATCCAGTGCACGCATATCGAAGGAAACTTCCTGAACATCCTGCAGCGCAAGAGCTTCTACAAGAATCTCAATAAGTGCTTTGAGAATGCAGAGATTAACGTTGCAGAGATGTATCTCGCTCCGTTAGCTCTTGCCGACAGTGTGTTGACAGAGACTGAGCGCCGTTCTGGTTGTGCCCTCGTCGACTTGGGTGCCGACACGACGACCGTCAGCGTTTACTCCAAGAATATCCTGCGTCACCTGGCCGTTATTCCCCTTGGTTTTAATAACATCATCAAGGATATCGCCTCGCTGCAGATGGAGGAGAGTGTGGCTGAACGCATGTTGATCAAGTATGGTTGTGCCTATACTGAGAATAACGAAATCGACAACAACATGAAGTATTCTATCGACCAGGATCGTCAGGTAGAATCACGCAAGTTCATTGAGATTGTTGAGGGTCGTCTGGAAGAGATCATCGCTAATGTATGGTGCCAGGTTCCTGAGGAATACTGCGACAAGCTGCTGGGCGGTATCATTCTGACTGGTGGCGGTTCTAACATGAAGGATATCGAGAAAGCCTTCCAGAACTACACGCACATTGACAAGATTCGTATTGCTAAGTTTGTGACCCAGACCATCACGTCGCAGATTGCTGAGGTGACGGCTCGTGACGGACGAATGAATACTGTCTTGGGATTGTTGGCCAAGGGTGACATCAACTGTGCAGGCAATGAGTTTGATCCTAATGGCGACCTCTTTGCCAATCAGCGTCAAGCACCTGTCGACACCCCCGAACAGCGTCGTGCCCGTACGGCCACAGAGACGCCAGCAGGTGTGGTACGTACCGCTGAAGAGAAGCGTCTGGCCGAAGAGGAAGCCCGTCTCAAGAAGGAGGAAGAGGAGCGTCTCGCTCGCGAGGAGGCTGAGCGTAAGGCCCGCGAGGAGGCTGAGGAGCGTCGTCGCAACAGCACCTGGAATAAGTTCGGACGCTGGCTGAAGAAGGCTGCCACCGAAATCGTCAAGGAGGAAGAATAAGCGACCTGCGGCCTAGTGAATAGAGAATAGTGAATAACGAAAAAAAGAAAAACTATGGACAACAACATATTGCTCGACTTCGGAGAACCCGAAAAGGAGAACAGCATCATCAAAGTGATTGGTGTTGGTGGCGGTGGCGGTAATGCTGTCAACCACATGTATCGCGAAGGTATTCACGATGTGACCTTCGTACTCTGTAATACCGATAATCAGGCATTGAACGACTCACCCGTCCCTGTGCATCTGCAACTGGGTAAGGAGGGCCTTGGCGCTGGTAACCGTCCTGAAAAGGCTCGTGCTGCCGCTGAGGAGAGTCTGGAAGATATTAAAAATGTGCTCAACGATGGTACCCGCATGGCCTTCATCACGGCCGGAATGGGTGGTGGTACCGGAACGGGTGCTGCTCCTGTGGTAGCCCGCGTCTCTAAAGAGATGGGTATCCTCACCGTGGGTATTGTCACCATCCCCTTCCGTTTTGAGGGTGACCGCAAGATTGACCAGGCACTGGATGGCGTCGAGGAGATGTCGAAGCATGTTGATGCACTGTTGGTCATCAACAACGAACGTCTGCGCGAGATCTATCCTGAGCTCACCGTGCTCGATGCCTTCGGTAAGGCTGACGACACACTGTCAGTAGCTGCCAAGTCTATCGCTGAGATTATCACCGTTCACGGCATCATCAACTTGGACTTCAACGATGTGAAGACCGTGCTCAAGGATGGTGGCGTAGCCATCATGTCTACCGGCTATGGCGAGGGCGAAGGTCGTGTGCGCAAGGCTATCGAAGATGCCCTGAACTCACCGTTGCTCAACGAGAACGACGTCTTCAATTCCAAGAAGATCCTGCTCAGCATCAACTTCGCTGGTACCAAGGACGGCAAGGATTCGCTGATGATGGAGGAGATGAACGACATCAACGACTTCATGGGCAAGTTCGGCAACGACTTCGAAATCAAGTGGGGTCTGGCTACCGATCCGGAGTTGGGCAAGAAGGTGAAGGTCACCATTCTGGCTACAGGCTTCGGCATTGACCGTGTTGATGGTATGACAAACCACCGCCAGCGTCATAATACGCAGGAGGAGGCTACCCGCATCGCTGAGCAGCAGGAGAAGGAAGCCCAGCGTCAGGATCGTCGCAACCGCTACTATGGTGGTGACGCCTCTGGCAAGCGCTATAAGCGTCGTCCACACGTCTTCTTGTTCCGTCCTGAGGATCTGGATAATGACGACGTCATCTCTGCTGTAGAACAGACGCCAACCTACAAGCGTACCCGCGAGATACTCGACAGCATCTATCAGCAGGCCAGTGGTGAGGAACCACAGCAGAAGACTGAAGCACAGCCAGAGCCTATCCTGGGTACTATTAAGTTCTCATAATACGACGAAACGGCGTGGATCAGATTAATGCGTTTTTCTCACTGTTAAGTGGCTTCTTGTGGGGCTGGCCGATGATTGTCCTGTTGTTGGGGACCCATGTGTTCCTGACCATCCGCCTACGCTTTCCACAAAGGAAGCTGCTCACGGGCATCCGCCTGTCAGTGAAGAAAGACCCTGGGGCTGCAGGCGATGTCAGCCAGTTTGGTGCGTTGGCCACTGCGTTGGCTGCCACCATTGGTACTGGTAACATCGTCGGCGTAGCTACCGCCGTAGCCTTAGGAGGTCCTGGCGCCGTTCTCTGGTGTTGGCTAACGGGTATCTTCGGCATGTCCACCAAATATGCGGAAGGGCTGTTGGCCGTGAAATATCGCGTCAAGGCAGACAACGGACAGATGTATGGCGGTCCGATGTATGCCTTGGAACGTGGATTGAATATGAAGTGGCTGGCCGTGCTCTTTGCCGTCTTTACAGCTTTGGCATCCTTTGGTATCGGCTGTACGGTACAAGCCAACAGTATTGCCTTGCTGGCTCACGAGACCTTTGGCGTCGAGACGTGGATCATCGGTGTGGTGGTGTGCCTGTTGACGGCTGCCGTCATCTTGGGTGGTGTCAAGTCGATAGCCCGCGTATGCACGGTTCTGGTGCCTTTCATGGCCTTGCTCTATGTGGTGGGCTGTATCGTCATCCTCTCTATCAATCACGCTTACGTATGGCCTGCCGTACAGCTCATCGTTGATGCTGCCTTTAATCCTTCGGCAGCAGGTGGCGGCTTTGTGGGTGCTACGGTGATGATGGCTGCCCGCTATGGTATTGCCCGTGGACTGTTTTCTAACGAGAGTGGTATGGGTTCGGCACCTATCGTTGCTGCCGCTGCCCAGACGCGCAATCCTGTGCGTCAGGCACTGGTCAGCAGCACAGGAACCTTCTGGGATACTGTTGTCATCTGTGCCCTCACAGGTCTGGTACTCGTCAGCAGCATCCTGGCATATCCTGATATCACCTATGCCGATGGCGCAGCCCTGACGAAGGTAGCTTTCTCCAAGATTCCCTATGTGGGTGCTCCCCTGCTTTCCTTTGGCATTCTGACCTTTGCCTTCAGCACCATCTTGGGTTGGAGTTACTATGGCGAGAGTGCCGTCAACTATATCGAGGGTCACCGCATCAATCGTTTCTATCGCATCCTCTATATCGTTGCCCTCTTCTTTGGCAGCATCATCAACCTCGACATCATTTGGAACATTGCCGACTGCATGAATGCCCTGATGGCTATTCCAAACCTGATAGCTCTTCTCCTCTTGAGTGGCATCGCTGCCCGTGAGACGAAGAAGTACTTATGGGCCAACCGCCTGGACGAAGAGATGCAGGAAGACTGAATAATCACAATAACAAACTGACAAACCATGCTAACTGACCTTTTGAAGAGACTCTGGAAAAAGTCGCCCAATCCATACCCTAAATCCTTTGGCAAGAGTCTGACGCGTCGCATCATGCTCCGTATGCTTGTCTTCATGGGCATCCCGTCGTTTATCCTCTTCTTGATTAGCTATAACGCCATGTTCTTCATATTTGTCACTATCGGTAACCGTATGATTAAGGGCCAGTATGAGGAGGTTAGGCGCATCACGTCAGATGTCTATGTCGCTGCCGTCAATACCGCTCCTGTTATTGAGGACAACTTGGACAATCCTGACAAGATGCTAAGCCTCATGGAGCGCATGGTGCATACCAATAGTCGTATTCGCAGTTGTGGCGTCAGCTTCGTGGCTGACTACTATCCTCAGAAAGGCCATTGGTTCTGTCCTTATGCCGTGCGTCGCGACAGCGATGTCGTAGAACGGAAGATTCTGGGCAGTAAGGACTACAACTATCTGAATGCTAAATGGTTCAAGGAAGCTGTTGCCAGAGATAGTAGCTACTGGTCTGCCCCCTTCTTTGACAACAACGACCAGCAGACCCCATTAGTGTCTTATCTGATTCCCATCCACGACCGTCAAAAGCGCGTCGTGGCCGTGCTGGGCGTCGATCTGTCGCTCGAATGGTTCAGTGACAAGCTATCGTTCTATTCCAACACAGATACTCATAATGAATATAATCCCTATTATTTTGTCATAGATTCTACAGGTACTGTTCTTGCTCATCCCAACAAAAACCGCATTGTCCACAAGAAATTGCAGGATTATGTCACCAGCGATCCAAAGAATAGATGCCAGGAAATCTTAGCAGACAGAGCTAATTCCTCTAATAAAGCCGAAATGGAAATAGAGGGAGTAGAGGCTTTTGTGACCTATCGCCCTGTAAAATATACTACATGGACGGTGGCCCTTGTATTCCCGAAATTGCTGATGCAAGTCGTCTCGTATCTCTTCGGAGGCATCCTTCTCTTCTTCATTGCCATAGGTATTCTCGTTGTGACGGTTTCTGGACGTAATGCCATTCGCAAAGCCTCTTATCCCATCACCCTGCTGGCTTTGTCTGCTGATGACGTGGCCAAGGGCAACTTCAAGACTCCCCTGCCTGTACTGAAGAGTCGTGACGAGATTCACAAGTTGCGTGACTCTTTCGAGAAGATGCAGCAGTCACTGGCACAATATACGGAGCAGCTGAAAAGCACAACGGCCGAGAAAGCGTCTATCGAGAGCGAGCTCAACGTGGCACACACCATCCAGATGTCGATGCTGCCCAAGACCTTCCCGCCTTATCCAGAGCGCAACGATGTCGATATCTACGGACAGGTGACGCCTGCCAAGGCCGTTGGTGGCGACCTCTTCGACTTCTACATCCGCGACGAGAAGTTGTTCTTCTGCATTGGCGATGTCAGCGGCAAGGGCGTTCCTGCCTCTATGTTCATGGCTGTGGCACGCTCTCTGTTCCGCAACATCTCTGCTCACGTGCCAGAGCCTCACATCATTGTCAAGGCGCTGAACGAGTCGATGTGCGAGGGCAACGAGATGAGCATGTTTGTGACGATGTTTGTGGGTGTTCTCGACCTGCAGACGGGCGTCTTGCGCTATTGCAATGCTGGTCACGACGCACCGCTGCTGATAGGGCAGGGTGTAGGCCAGTTACCCTGCGATGCTAACCTGCCTATAGGTATTGCTGCCGACTGGGAGTTCAGCGTGCAAGAGGTCGTTATAGCACCACAGACCACTATCTTCCTGTTTACCGATGGTCTGAACGAGGCCGAGAACTCGCATCACCAGCAATTTGGCGACGCGCGCGTCCTTCAGTTGGCTGAGGAATTGCTGGCGTCAGGTACTCACCAGCCCATGCCACTCGTTCAGCGCATGACAGCTGCCGTCCACTTCTTTGCCGGTGCTGCCGAGCAGAGTGACGACCTCACCATGCTGGCTATACAATATAAAAGGTAAATAAGGTAAAAGTGAAGAGTGAAAAGTGAATAATTTCCTACCGGACAGATACAGGCGGTAGCAAATTTTTCACTCTTCACTCTTCACTCTTCACTAGCGAAGCGCCTTGCGCTTTGCGCTTAGTCAATAATCAGGTTCTCACCCGTCATATCGGCAGGCTGCTCCAGACCCATGATGTGCAGGATAGAGGGAGCCACGTCGGCCAGACGACCGTCCTTCACTGTAGCCGAGTTGTTGTTCGTTACATAGATGAAAGGTACGGGGTTCAGTGAGTGGGCGGTGTTAGGTGTGCCGTCAGCGTTGATGGCGTTGTCAGCATTACCGTGGTCGGCAATGATGATAGCCTCGTAGTCGTTAGCCTTGGCAGCCTCGATGACAGCCTCTACGCAGTGGTCAACAGCCCATACAGCCTTAGCGATGGCGTTGTAGACACCCGTATGACCTACCATGTCACCGTTAGCGAAGTTCACCACGATGAAATCATACTTATTCTCGTTGATGGCAGCCACCAGCTTGTCCTTCACCTCGAAGGCGCTCATCTCTGGCTTCAGGTCGTAGGTAGCCACCTTGGGAGAAGGAACCAGGATACGGTCCTCATTCTCGTAAGGAGCCTCGCGACCACCGTTGAAGAAGAAGGTTACGTGTGCGTACTTCTCGGTCTCTGCGGTGTGCAACTGCTTCTTGCCCTGCTGAGAGAGGTATTCACCCAGTGTATTCTCTACATTCTCCTTGGGGAAGAGGATGTGTACGCCCTGGAACGATGCGTCATACGGCGTCATGCAGTAGTACTGCAGACCAGGAATGGTCTTCATGCCCTGCTCAGGCATATCCTGCTGAGTCAGTACGATGGTCAGCTCCTTGGCACGGTCGTTACGGAAGTTGATGAAGATGACGACGTCGCCCTCCTCGATGCATCCGTTTACGCTGCTGTTGTGGATAGGCTTGATGAACTCGTCGGTAACGCCGTCAGCATAGCTCTCCTCTACGGCCTTTACCATATCGGTAGCCTGCTTACCAGTACCGTTGACGATGAGGTCGTAACCCTCCTTGACGCGCTCCCAGCGCTTGTCACGGTCCATAGCATAGAAACGACCAATGATGCTGGCAATAGCTGCATCGTTGTCAGCACAAACCTTTGTTACCTGCTCAATGAAGCCCTTACCGCTCTTGGGGTCAGTGTCACGACCGTCCATGAAGCAGTGTACGAAGGTCTGGTTCTTCAGACCGTAGTGCTTGCCCACCTCGATGAGCTTGAAGAGGTGGTCGAGTGATGAGTGTACGCCACCATCAGAGCACAGGCCCATCAGGTGCAGTTTCTTGCCATTCTCCTTAGCATAGGTGTAGGCAGCCTTCACCTGTGGATTCTCTACGATAGAGCCGTCCTTGCAGGCACGGTTAATCTTTACGAGGTCCTGATAGACGATGCGACCAGCACCAATATTGAGGTGACCCACCTCAGAGTTACCCATCTGTCCGTCGGGCAGACCAACGTCTTCACCACTTGCCTGCAGCTGTGAGTGTGCGCTGACAGCTGTCAGATAGTCCAGATACGGTGTTGGGGTGTTGTAGATAACATCACCCTTTCCATGTTTGCCGATTCCCCATCCATCGAGAATCATCAATAATGCTTTCTTTGCCATAATTTTTCTAATTAACCTTTATATTTAATGTTTCAATCTTTCATCTTTCATTTTTCATCTTTCATTTTTCATCTTTCATCTCCCTTATAGTACCATCAGACACATCATCGTCAGGTCGTCATTAGGCTCGGCCCCATTACGGTGGTTGGCAACTTGTTCGTTCAGATGTTCTACCAGCTCACGACAGCTGTTGAAATGGCGGTTATTCAGAATGTTCAGCAACCGCTCTTCGCCGAACTGCTCTTGTTGCAGGTTCTCTGCTTCGTTCAGACCGTCAGTGTAAACCAGCAGTAGCTTCTGTCGGATGTTGTCCACATATTCACCGGCATACTCCAGATCAGGCCACAGGCCAATGGGTGCATTCGACTCCATCTCCATGAAATGGTCGTCACCGTCGACACCCAGCACGGGTGGGTTGTGGCCCGCATTGCAGTAGTCCATCCTGCCGCTGTTCAGATTGACCAGTCCGATGAACATGGTAATGAACATGCCCTGCTCATTACTTTCCGTCAGTACACTGTTCATTCGTGTCGCTATCTCGGCAGGCATCATGTGCTGCGTGGCCAAAATGCGGAACAGACGAGTGGCCTGTGCCATAAACAGTGAGGCGGGCACACCCTTGCCACTCACGTCACCTACACAGAAGTATAGCTTGTCGTCTATCATCACATAGCCATAGAGGTCGCCACCGACCTCACGGGCTGGTGTCATCGAGGCATACATGTCCAGACCCTCGCGGGTGGGGAAGGTGTTAGGCACCATCGACATCTGGATGTTACGGGCAATACGCAGCTCACTCTCAATGCGCTCCTTGGCCTGTGTCGTCTCTTCCAGCTGGTCGTAGGCTCCCTTGAGCTTCTGGTGAGCCTCCTCCAGTTTCTCGTGGGCCATACGCAGACGTTGTGCCGCCTTACGCTTGTGGAGGGTGTAGAAGAGCAGGAAGATGATGATAAGTCCCAGGGCTATCAGTCCGCCAATCATCTGCATCTTCGACATCTTGGCATGCTGACGGCCTATTTCCGCCTCTTTCTCATTGGTGTGGTAGATGGTAGCCAACTCTGCCGAAGCACTCTGCTTCTGAGTGGTAATGGCCGAGTCAAGGAGTGAGAGGATGCGCATACCCATCTGTCGTGCTGAGTCGCCACGATGGGCTTCATAGTTGGCGCGGTATTTGGGTAGCATGTACAACTGGATAACATCCAACGTAGGCTCCAGACCCTGCTCCTGCATGGCTTTATCCAAGTAGCGGTAGTTCTCAGCAGCCTCCTTGTAGCGCTGGGCAGAGACCAGATAGCCGTTACCATGCACCCTGCCGACACCCGTCTCAGAGAATGCCGTATTCTTGAAGCGCTTGTAGGCCTCGTAGGCCTCTTTGTTCCTGCCCAGACCCTGCATGGCTGTGGCACGCATAATCTCGATACGTCCCTGGTATTCATCGAAGTACTGCTTACGGGCATCCGAGCGCTGGCGGTACTGGTCAAGCAACGTCTCTGTGCGGTCTATCCAGTAGATAGACTCTTCGTAGCGACGAGTGTTGATATACGCCATACTGGTATAAACAGTTCCCAGCACTGCCTCTTGGAAACCACGACTCGTCGAGTCCGTCTTACAGCGGTTGGCGTACTTGTCGCGGGCCTTCTGGAAACTCTCGTTAGCCTCTTTCTCCTGTCCTAGATTTAGCTGGCAGACACCAATGTTGTTATAGAGAATGGCATAGTCGATGTCGGACCCTATGCCCGTGTTGTCCATGCGTTCAATGGCTGGAACGGCTATCTGTAGTGCTCCGTCGTAGTCGCCACGTACTACCAACAACTCCGACAGGCGGCGCACCACCTTGTTGTACACCAGTTGGTCAAAGTTGGTCTTCACCTCATAGTCCAGCGCATTGCGGAAGCACACCTCTGCCGTGCGATACTGGTTCTGGTGGTAATAGTAGGCACCACGCCAGCGGTAGGCATCAAGCTTGTTGATGTCGCCTGTAGCCTCAAAACTGTCGACCAGGGCTATCAGACGATCATATTGCATTACAGCACCAGCAGCAAAAATCAGACTGTCGGCATGACCTGCCTTTAGTTCTTCTCGCTGAGCCTTATTACACGAAAACAATGTCATGACTATCAACACTATAGCCATGACAGCAGTCAACGACTGCAGTCCTCTCTTTATTCCATTTTCCATTAACGCTACAAAGGTACGAATAAGCGAGGAAAGAACAAAATAAATCGCGATTTATTTTTTCTTTCGAGTGAAAGTACTTTCGAGACATAATCTCAAAGGTACGAATAAGTGAGCAAAATACAAAAGGAAAACTTTTTTTTATACTCGAATTGATATGATATTCACAATAATTTGTATCTTTGCAACAAATTTTTAAAATACAGAGTGTAAAGAGAGAAATAGAAATGAAGATAAAAAACATTTTTAGGGTTACCACCCTATTGGCTATCAGTAGCTTGAGTTTGTTTACCGCGTGTTCGAAGGATGATGTCGCAGAGATACCATCGGCGACAGACCCGTATCCATATCCTGCCGATTATACGGCTAACAAGGACCTCTCGGTGAATCCTGGCGACAGCTTTTACGACTATTGTAATGGTACGTGGCTGAAGAACCACCCCATTTCAGACGATCCCAACAAAACCCTCGGTGGAATATATGCTGCCAAGGAGGCAATGGAAGAAAGAGTAGAGGAGGTGAAGAAGAGCGTTCCCGACATCAGTCACTTCTTTACACTGACGGATCACATGCACGACTACTCCAAGGAGTCGCGCGACTACATCACCGCACTGATGGCGAAGTATAAGAAGCCCACCACCAAGGAAGAGGCATACCGCACCCTTGGCAAGATGTTCCTGGATGGCTTCGACGTCGTGAATCTCTCACTTGTCTGGGACAAAGACAAGCTAAAAGCCGTCATTTTGCCTGGTTCTTCGAGAAACACCCAGCAATACATCGAGCAACTGCAGTCTCAGGAGCGCCGCAGCCTGTCAGCAAACAGAGCGGGAGGCGGCGAGACGGCGATTGCACTTGTGGCCGAGGGAATGTGCATAGACCCCGCCATGCTGCAGATGTCTGAAGTCGAAATCCTGCGATGGAACGACGTCTGGGAAAGTTACACGCTTGATGACTTGTATCAACTGATGCAGAGCGCCTTACTGCTTTATAAAGCCTATGCCGACGAGGCAGGATTGGCCGAATACAACAAGGGGCTGTCGCCTGAGGACCAGGCTACGATGAAATCGTTGCGCAACGATGCACGACTGGAGTTGAACTACGTCATGTCATACTATCTGCAGCAGAAATACTTGTCACAGGAAATGAAGGACAAGTATGTCAATATCACCAAGGAAATCCAGGCAGCCTTGCGCAAGCGTATTGCATGCGTCGACTGGATGAGCGAGACCACCAAGAACAATGCCATTGACAAGTTGAACCACTGCCATATGAACGTCGCCTACCCCGACACGTGGCATAAGGAGTGCCTTCCCACCATCACCGACTGCAAGACGATGGTAGAGATGCTGCACCGGCTGAAGGCTGCCAATGCCCTACTGGCGGCTAAACTCGTGGGTACCGACGACCTCTTCACCGACATGCTGATGAGCTCTATGCAAAGCTCCAACGGCGACCCCATGCCGACAGACCTGTCACTGGTCAATGCCATCTATATGCCCAGCAACAACTCCATTACCATTTACCCTGCCATGCTGCTGTCGCCCCTCATGCCGTCAGGCAATGTCAGCGAGGCTTGCTCCTATGCCGTCTTCACCATCATTGGCCACGAGTTCACCCACGGCTTCGACAACAATGGTGCCGAGTGGGACAAGTATGGCGCACACAAGAACTGGTGGACGGTGGCCGACAGAATGAACTTCGAAGAGCGCAGCGCTAACCTTGTCAGCACCTTTAACTTGCTGGAACTAGATCCCGAGCGAGATCCGCTGTTCTTCTGTGACGGCAAACGCACGCTTGGTGAAAATATCGCCGACCTGGGCGGATTCCTCGCCGCTCTCGACGCCTATCAAATGCGTCTGGATCAGCAGGGCTTCACTGGCGAGACGCGCAATGAGCAGCTCCGCAAGTTCTACGAATCCTATGCCCACCTTTGGTGCGTCCAGTATGGTGAGAATACATTCGAAATCCTCAAGCATAACGACGTGCACGCTCATGGCCGCTTGCGTGTTAATGGCGTCGTGATGAATACCGACTTATGGTACAACCTCTACAACGTCAATCAGAACCACCTGCTATACTTGCCCGTCAACCGCAGGGCATATATTTGGTAGACACGCGCTTATCATCAAGTAATGTAATATAATGTCGGACAGCTTATGAAGACGATGAAGATAATATACATCATGGCATTTTTATGCACCATCGCAACAAGTGCTGCAGCACAGCATGACAGCAAGTATTACACAGGGGGAATTTCAGGCATCCACCCTAAAGGCTGGCTTGAAATCATGCTGCAAAGACAGCATGACGGACTGACGGGGCACCCTGAGGCGTTGTCGTACCCCTATAATTCATGTCTCTGGGCAGGAGAAATATCGCGTCCCGACGAAAGCTATGGCGACAACTGGTGGCGCTATGAACAGACGGCATACTACACAGAGGGATTGCTGAAGCTGGGCTATGAGCTTAATGCCGACGACATGGTCAACAAGGCGATGGAAGGTATCGAATATACATTGGCACACCCCAGCGAGAAAGGGGTGCTGGGCAACTCTACCTTGACAGGCATCACATGGCCTATGTCGGTGTTCTTCCGTGTTCTCCAGGCCAAATATGAGCATGATGGCGACGAGCGTATTCCAACGGCATTGGAAAAGCACTACCTGAACTTCACACCGCAAGATTTAGCAGGGGGCATCGTGGGCGGACGTAATATTATGTCGATTGAGGGCATACTCTGGACCTACGGCAAGACGGGCAACAAACAACTGCTACAACTGGCTGAGGATGCATGGGCCATTCAAGACAAATTTGCCGTGGACGAGACTGCCATCACCAGCAGCGAGCCCTTCTACATGCACAGCGTGACATTCTCTGAGATGCTGAAACTGCCTGTACTCCTTTATGCTTATACTGGTAACCAGCATTATCTGGACTTGGCGATGACGGCTGTACGCAAGGTGGAGCGAGAGTCGATGCTGCCCGATGGCGTACCTTCAAGTGCGGAGTTCTTGTTGGGCAACAATATCGGCACGAGCCATGAGACTTGCGTCATCGTTGATTACACATGGACGTTGAGCCACTTCCTGCAGGTGACAGGTCAGGCTGAATGGGCCGACAAGATGGAACTGGCCATTTACAATGCAGGCATGGGCGCCATCACAAAGGACTTCCGCTCACTGCAATACTTCTCGTCGCTCAATCAATTCATTGCCACGAGTTCGTCAAACCATAATATCTATAAGCACGGCTCAACATGGATGGCCTATCGTCCCACTCACGAGACGGAATGCTGTTCGGGCAACGTGAACAGAATGCTGCCCAATTTTGTAGGGCGTATGTGGATGACCGATAGCAAAGGAGGTGCTGTGGCGACACTCTATGGTCCTAGCACGGTGACGTTTGCCACAGAAAAAGGCGACGTAACCGTCAGCTGCGAGACAAACTATCCCTTCGGCGAGACACTTCTCTTCCATGTCAGCGCTGCCAATGGAGCACGACTGCCCCTGACTCTGCGTATTCCGACATGGTGCACCGCTGCCTCTGTCACCGTCAACGGCACAGCTATTGACATGTCATTGCCCTCGGGCTCCTTCGTTCAACTGCCTGACGAGGTGAAAGATGGTGATGACATCATGCTGACTCTGCCGATGTCTGTTGAGAGGAAAGTTGTGGAAGGTCAGGGCGTTTACTTCAAGCGAGGACCTTTGCTCTATGCCTACGCCATACCGCAGCAAATGACGGAAGATACGGAGGAACATGCTTGCATGCATGGCAAGAAGCCTGAGAATCCTGACTTCAAGTGCTGGAATATCACGCCGACAGGTGACTTCAACTATGCCTCTACCAACACTGGTATGGCTGTTGACGAGAACCATCCTGCCATTGAGGAAATCAACGGTACTATTCCTTTTGACATCAATTATACACCCCTTAGACTGCGCATCCCCGTCAAGAAAATTGAATGGGCACTTGAAGACAACCGCTACACACCGGCATTGCCAGAACAAGGCCACCTGACGCTGCTGAGTGAGCAGACGGAGTATATAGACCTGGTGCCATACGGTTGCACAGAACTACGACTGACGGTGTTCCCAGATGCCGATGCCAAGCCACTGCCTGCACCCGAAACGCCCGACTACACCCGACCTGCCGATGCGTCTGACTGCGTCGAAGTCGTTGACGGACACTATGCCGCCTACTTCGAACTGCCACGATTCTGCTGGGATGAGCCTATCTACTGCAAGGTACGCACAGAAAATGGTACCGACGACCTGCACAGCAACGAGGATGGCGACCTCTGCGAACACGTTGGCACAACAGTTAATGGACGTCATATCTGGCGCTGGACGGGGCCTGCCATTGACCAACCGGCTCCTGTTGAACTCATCTTTACCAACCACGACCTGCTGACTCAAATCATGCCTTTTGCCAATGATGGTTACTATAACTACGACCACCTGATTTACAAGGCCGGTCAGACTTCACCCACAGGCATCAGTAGCCTCGCCAACAGCCAAACCGAGCACACCAATACATATTGGTACACGTTAGATGGCAAACTTATCCCCACTCGTCCCTCAAAGAAAGGGGTGTATATCCATCAAGGTATAATCCGCTATCAGGGGACAAAATAAGGAGCTGCTACTACTTCAATTTCAACCAATGCCCCTTTTGGCAAAGTCTTTACAGCAACGGCAGAGCGTGCTGGGTATGGCTCTGCGAAGAATTCTGCATAAACAGCGTTCATTTCTGCAAAGTCGTTCATCAGGGACAGGTGACAGGTTACTGTTCCATAGGAACCAAGTTCCTAACATATCCGTCCCTGTCAGAACACTTGCAATATGTTAGGTTCGCGCGTGCGCACGCTGTGTGGTTTTCAAAAAATAGGTTCCACCTTCCACAGATATGCCCAAAGTCCTTTATTTAAAGGGGTTCTGGACGTTTCGCGTGTGCGCGGACGTTTCACATTGCTTTCACAGTGCTTCCACAGGGGCTGATACGACAACGGGAGTAGCTGATACGACTGCGGGAACAGCTGTCTCGCAAAAAAACGGTGAGCGTTTTACAGAAAACAGTGAGCGCTTTTCAGAAAACGGTGAGCGTTTTATTCTGGCTACAGCTGTCTCTTACTCGGGAACAGCTAATACAGCGACGGCTACAGCTATCCCATGCGCAGGTACAGCTATCTCGCGAACCTATATAATTTGTGAAAGGGTTGTGAAACGTTCGTGGAACGTTTTGAACGCCCCCGCACCCCCGCAATCCTTTTATTTACTGAGGTTCCGGCAAATCCGTGGAAGGTGGAACCTTTTTTTTGAAAACCTATTTTTCCTGGAAAAACACACAGAAGGACTCAGGGGGAAAGACCCCCTGAGTCCTTCTGTGTGCTTATATAGCTACCATGCTCCATCTCACTGGAAATGTAGCCGAAGAGGCCTGCATACTGATAGTTGCCGCTAACGGTGAGGCCGCTGACAGGAACAGGTGGCAGGTTACTGTTCCGCACTCGTTCTGACGGAACAGATCAGGTGCCAGTCCCTTTATTTAAAACTGCTCTGGCAATAAGAAAACCGCCCGCAGTCTGTGTAGACTGCGGGCGACACACTAACCATTCAACTAATCTAACAAAATATAAACTAGAACCTTTACCTATTATTTAACAATAACTTTCTTTCCATTGACGATATACAGGCCTTTAGCAGGATGAGCAACACGCTGACCAGCGAGGTTGAAATACTGACTATTCACTTTTTCACTATTCACTAGCGTAGCGTCGATGCCAGTAGCACCATCCTTAACGAGCACGACGGCTGTAAAGTTGAAAGGATTGCCAGCCTCCTTGTTGCACTGAATCATAAGGCGGTCAACATCAGCAAGGGCTGCTGCCATATCGATAGTCTCTACATTGAGCTCTGCATACTCGTTGGTCATAGTCATCGTGCTCTGATCGCCCAGTTTGCCACCTTCGCCCCACTTGGTCAGAACATTGATGACGTAGTCGGTACGGTTGGCCTCAGAATAGAAGCGGATAGCCTTGACCTTGCTCCAGTCGACGCCAGCGAAGCAGTTCTTTGTAATCTCCAGCGTGCTCCATTCGTCCATCCAGAAATAGCCTGTCCAGACCGTGTTCTCATCGACATTGTCCTTACCGTCGCCATACCATATCTTGGTAGCGGTGAAGCCGACACCGCAGACTTCAAGGCCATACTCCTTCAGGGATGCGAGCATTGTAGGGGTAGCGAAGACCTCAACACTGCTCTGGTCGTAAATGTGATGTTCAAAGCGTGTGCCGGGGAGCATTCCTCCGTTGCTATGTAGCTCGATAACCTCGCCTGTAGCGTCCTTAAAATCAATGACGAGTTTGTCGCCAACCTTCATATCTGTAAACTGACCCTTTTCGATTTGCAGGGTATTATCCCAGTTAACAGCGTGTTCTCCTTCCCAAACGTCGGTTGCTGAAGCGATAACTGTGGTTGCCATCAGGCACATGAGTAAAAATACTTTTTTCATAAGCGTTGTTGTTTTAGAGTTAATATTGTTTTGTTGCTGCAAAGTTATACCATCTGCCTATTATATACTATAAGGTATGTTACAAAGAATAAAAAAAATCGTTCAATGTAACATTTTTCAGCTACAATGAACGATTATTCATAATTGTACGTTTCATGCATGAGGACTTAGAAGTCACTTTGATCCTCATCGTCATTCCATTCTTCATCCAAGAGGAAGTCGTCTTCTCGTGAGTTGAAGTCGCCCTCGAACACACCTTCTACTATCTGTACTTCAACAGAGCTGGCTAACATCTGGCGGGTCGCCATGGTGATTACCTCTATCTGGGGATTGCTATAAGTCTTTTTCATTGTCTATTCTTTTTAAGTTTTGGAAAGAAATTACCACAAATTAATCAAAAATTTCTTTTATACCGAAGCGTACATCATAATTTCTGGATAATTCTTTGATAATTTCTTTCAGTATTTTACTTTACAATCACTTTCTTACCATTCACGATGTACAGGCCCTTGGTGGGCTGAGCAACACGCTGACCTGCGAGGTTGAAGCATTCACCTCTGCCATCAGACGTCTTACTGCTTACATCGGTTAATCCTGTCGTCTCATCTTCAAAGGTAATCTCGCGGGCTCCATTTACACCGGTCAGATAGGCACGGAAGCTATTGATGGTAGCAGTTAAGCCACCCTTCTGCAGTTTGCCATCACCATTGATGCCATAAAGGTTCTCAGCTTTCTGAGGGGCATAGACGCCTACGAATGTGGTGCCGAGAGAGACGGGAGTAATAGCCACCATCTTATCGGCAAAGTTCAGCTTCTCCGCATCAGCATCTACGGCTGTTGCCAGGAAAGGAACGTTAGCCTCTGCATGATCGGCATAGGTGAAGGTGGTACCATTCTTATAAGTTGCAATCTTGCAGTTGGTGCTGATTTCAGCCTGACCGACATAGAACGGCAGACAGAGCGAGTTGATGCCAGCCTTCAGGTTGCGTGTCACCTCGACAACGTCGGCGTGGAAGTCAATCGATGTATAGAAGGGGTAAGCATCGGTAAGCACCATCTTCGGGGTGTTGTTGCGGCTGTTGACTTCATCCCAGCGGATGACATTGTCCGTATCATAGAAAGCTGTGGGAGAGAGAATCAGCAGGTTGGGATTCTTGGTACGCAGCTGTGGGCCGTCACCATCGGCAACAGCAGCACCCGTCAGGTTCAGGAAGCATACGTCAGCAGAAATCTTGCTGGTCAATGTGGTGTAGTCGTCGAAGTCTACATTCTTCCAAGCACCCGTCCAAGTGTCTTGATACTTTCCCTTACTTAAGGAACCGGTTACAATAACCTGCTGGTCTGTCAAAGCGTCATCGGCCAGCGTACGGATGGCACTTCCATTCACCATCGGACCTTCCACCTGGATATCATCGATATATATCACCTTACCGACATTGCCTGCATCATGGGTAGCATCGTTATCTTCAAACGGCCAAATCTCGAGCCAACAGTCGTCAGGGTTATCAGCAATATCTTCGTTATTAGGACCGACGCTGAATTCAAAGTTCAGCTTTTTCCAAGTGTTTCCTCCGTCATAATAGAACAGGCGATGCGCCTCTGCTGAACCATGCTTCAGCTTCAGAAGAACATTGTGTCCAGGCTCCATCTTGATACGGAATGACAGGCGGCGCAAACCTTTGAAATCGGCTGAGAAAGGCAGGTGGGCATTGAAATGCTCATTAGCCCAGCCTCCGGGGTTTGCCTTAGTCGTTATCTTCAGGCATTTGTTGCCACCTTCGTCTACGACGGTAGCATCGGCACGACCCCAAAAGCCGCCATCACTACCGACTTCCTTGTCTGTTCCATTCCACAGAACTACCTGTGCGTTACAAACTGTTGCAGCGAACAACATTCCGAGTAAAAATAGTTTTTTCATAGGTTTTTAGTTTTGGATTGTTTAATGATAGCAAGTGGAGGGAGAAAAACGCTCCCCCTCCACTTCATGTTTGATTACTGCTGACTGATCTTCAAGTCGCTAATGGTGATGTTACCACCATAGTTGTTGATGCTCCAGCAGTTCTTCTGGATGCCATAGATGCGGTGGGTGCAGCAGACAATGTCGTTGATGTACATGACGAGGACACTATTGTCGGTATAGATGTCGATGTTGTACTCGTTGTTCTCGGGACGATAGAATCCATAGCCGTCGGCACCTTCGATGAAGCCCTTGCCATAGACCTTCTTCTCCACCATCTTCTGCTCTTCCTCGCTCCACTCTTCTACGATGCGATAGCCTTCCTGTTCGAAGTTCACCTTACGGATATTCTCCTCATCATCATCCTGCTTCTCGGGATTGACAACAAGCGTATAGTAGTAGTCGGGGTCAGTGCTGCGTACAAAGGAGACTCCGAACTTATCCTTGTTGTTGGAGGTGGTCACCTTGAACGAGATGTGGTTGCAGGTGCCCAGACGACTGTAGAGCACATAGGCATCGTCGCCGCTGAGCTTGCCATTGTCGTAGCCATTGGATGCCATCACCTGGGCTTCCTGGGGCTTGCCATACTTGGCAGCCATGGCGGGCACGGCACCCATCGACAGCGTACCATCGGCATGCTGGATGAGTTTGTGGCATACCAGTGCACCACTCCAGTTAGGTTCATTGCCATCGCCAGCACCCACGTTGATGTTCTTCTCGTGGATATCGGCACCAGAGCGATATGGTGTCCAGCCCCAGATGAAGCGGTCGGTGCCGTTAGAGGCTGTCTTGCCTGCATAGAAGGCACGGGTGTCGAGATTACCCTCGCGCCACAGCGGACCATCGGCAGGCCACTTGGGACCGTTGTTGAAGCAGTCCTTCAGTGCATCCCAGCTGTCGGCGAACATATACTTCACCTTGCGGCTCCAGCTGGCGCGGAAGCTCTGACTGTAGACCAGATACCAGTAGTCGCCCATCTTGAAGATGTCAGGACACTCCAGCATGCGGTCCCAGATCATCTTGAAGGGACCGACATGTTCCCAGTTCTTCAGGTCGCTGGACTTGAACTCAGCAAACTGCGGGTCGCCACCATTCTTAGGATAGGTAGAGATCACCATGCGGTAGAGTCCATCGTCAGCCATGAAGATTTGCGGGTCGCGGAAGTCGTTGGCAGAATAGCCGTAGTCGGGACCATTGAGTGCCCACAGCTCGTCCTTTGTCCACGTCTTGAAATCGGTAGAGGTGGCACGCATGACAACCTCACGATACTGGCAGTTGCCATTGTGACCGGTATAGTAGATGTAGTACAGGCCGTTTGCCTCGTCGTAGTAGGCACAGCCGGTACCCAGCGCAGCATCCTGCACATAGTCGTTGCTGCCGTAGGGCAGCACTTCGCCCAGTGACTGGTAGCTGGCGCCGTCCTTGGTAGAAACGCCCCAGATGGGATGGAAGCGGTGACTCATATTGTTGTCGAACTCCTGCAGGTAGAGCACCTTGAAGTCGCCAGCCTTCTTATCGTAGAAAGGCATGGGGTCTCCGACGCGTCCGATAGCTGGCATGTAGTAGGTGCCAAAGCCTTGTTCGTCAGTGGGGGTGAACGCAGTAGTTGTACCTGCCCAGTTGCGAGCGGGATCGCCCGTCACGCCGTCGTCGCTGCTGCATGCTGTCAGCGCAGAGGCTGACAACATGAGTGCGATTGCTGAATATATCATTGTCTTCATATTATTCCTTATATTTTATCACTATTCACTTTTCACTATTCTCTATTCACTTACCAAGGTACTCCAGTGCGTTGAGCATAATCTGTCCCATGTTGTCGTGGTATACAGAGGTGTAAGGAGTCGGAGAGTTCCAGTCGAAGACACCAGTACCGAAGCAGACGATGCCTCCCTTACCGTAGTTGCCTGCGGCATTCTTCAACTCCCATGAAGAGACATTGCCGTCGCCACCGAGGACACGACCGCCAGTCTTGGCAGCCACAGCATTCTCGTCAGGATAGTCACCCCAGAAGCCGTACTGTGATGTGGTGTTACAGATGGTGTAGCCCTCGTCGAGTGTGATGATGCGGTCGTCGCCCAGTCCTGTTGAGCGCTTCAGGTCCTTCCACAATGGATGGTTGATGTCAGCAACACGATAGGTCCAAGGCTCGGGTCCCATCAGGTCGGAACCTTCTCCGTTGCCACCCCAGACGTTGTTAGGATAAGAGTCCGCAGGCTGTGCACCCAGTGCGATGGCATAGTTGACAGCTGAGCGCTGCAGCACGAAGCCTACTCCGTTCTGATAGAGTTCCTTCATCTTGGGCAGTGCAGCCATAGCGCCTGTCTCGGCATCGGCAAAGCCATTGTAGTTGCCATAAGCCGGGCAGTGGCGATGGAAGAATACCAGGCGAACCTTGTCAAGCGATACGCTGCCAGCGTTGATGTCACTCCATGAGAGATATGCCGAACCGGCGACATTACTTGTCAGCCACTTGGCAGCAGCCTTCTCCTCGTCGTTCAGTGCCTCTACATTTTCAGCGTCGCCCACAAAGATAGCGACAGGAGCCTGTATCAGCGTCACGTTGACGGTATATACATTGTTTGCCGTATTGTCATTGACGGTCAGCAGGAAAGGCTCTGTGAAGTTGCCCTTCGTACCGCTGGCAGGACTGCAGGTGGCATCCTCGCTAACCACTGCCTCGAAGGTAGCATTAGAGAGGTCGATGCCGCTGCTGGCCATCACACTGACGGTAACCGTCTTGTCATCCTGGTTGATGGCACCCTTGACACCCTCCAGCAAGAACTGTGTCAGCAGGGCCTCATCGTTGCGTACGCTAACCTGATACTCCAGCTGCAGGTCGCCATTGGTGACGCGCAGTGTCTTGTCAGCATTCAGATTGATGTGGTCGCCCAACTTAAAGTTAGCAGAGGCGCCAGCAGGCAGGGTGAGACTGGTAATCTCCATATCGCCCTTCTGTGCAAAGGTCTCAGGAACCTTGATTTTGATGAGACGCTTCTCATGGCTGATGGTAGCCTTGAACTGGTTGTTGAGTTCAAAAGACTCTACCAGACACGAGCCGCCGACACTGATGCTGCCCGTATGGTCGTCGTTGCAGGCAGTGAAGCCGCAGAGCAGACAAACCATGCAAATGATACTATATATCGTTTTCATATCTTTCAACTATAAACTTTAAACTTTAAACTCTTCATTACCACTCGCCACAGTTCTGTGTATAGTGACCGTTAGAGGCAGACAACTGCTCCCAGGGAATAGGGAGATACTCGTTCTTGTCGGCAGTGAACCAGGCGCCCTTCAGGAAGCTCATCTTCTCGCTCTCAGAAGTATAGAACTTGTTGATGACGGTAGCAGCATCGCCCCAACGTACGAGGTCAAAGAAGCGCTCGCTCTCCATAGCCAGTTCCAGACGACGCTCAGTCTTCACAATCTCCATAGCAGCATCCTTGTCGTAGGTGCCTTTATAACTATTGATGGCAAAGTGTACACCATACTTATTAGGATAGTTAGACACGACGCTGTTGGCAGCCATCGCCTTAGCACGCTCACGCACCTGGTTGACCAGTGCGATGGCCTCGGCAGGCTTGTTCTGCTGAGCCAGCGCCTCAGCACGCATGAGCAGCACGTCAGCATAGCGAAAGACGACGCGGTTCATAGAGCTGGCCCACTGGTTGTCGGCATTGAAGATGTACTCGTTGATGGTTGCGGGGTCTACGTTCTGCTTCAGCGACACGAAGTAGCCATACTTACCACCTGAGCGGCTCCACGTATTGGTCTTGCTCATCATGTAGTTGGTGTTGAACATGTAGGGAGTACCTGGCAGACCAACGGTAACGAAGAGACGTGGATCGACAGTCTGTGCAGAGCCCACCTCGTAGTCCTGGGTGGCTGCTGTAGCCACGAGAGGCAGTCCGTCGGCATTGGTGCGATAGGCATTGACCAGGTTGATAGAGGGCTTGTAGAAGTCGCAACCAGAGTCATGCACCTTAGGAATACAGGGTACTATCAGACGGTTAGAGAAATTCAGGTTGCCCCAAGTGGTACCGTCGTTCTTAGAGTACTGGATGGCCCAGATGCTCTCCTTGCCATTCTCATACTGCTCCTCAGGACGGAAGTTGTTGTGCATGTCACTCTCCAGGCCATAGCCGGCAGCGGCATAGATAGAAGGATTCGTATAGTCAACGACCTTCTGCAGGTCGGCCTCGTTGATGCTGGTCACCTGGTTGTTGGTGGCATTGTCCTGATGGTAAGCCTTATAGAGATAGACCTTTGCCAGGAAGGCTGCTGCAGCGGCCTTGGTGGGACGGCCCTTCTCGCTCTGTGTCACGGGCAGTACGGCATAGGCATCCTCCAGGTCGTTGATGATCTGTTGCCAGCCCTCGTCGTTGGTATACTCCGTGTTCGACATGTTGTTATAGTCATCCTCTGTCATGTTCAGTTTGTTGACAAAAGGAATCTTCTTAAACAGGCGCTTCAGCTGGAAGTGGCCATAGGCACGCAGGAACTTCATCTCGGCAGTGCGCTGCTGGATGGTAGCATTGCTCTGGTCAGCCTCGTCCAGCATGTCGAGTGACAAGCTTACACGTGACAGGAATTTATAGAAGCGCTGCCAGATGTCATTGTATGGCCAGTCTTTAGTCATCACGGTGGTGTGCAGCTCCAGGATATGGAAAGGTTCACCATCGGAGAAGTCAGCACCGCCAACATAAGCATCGTCGGAACGAGTGTCGTAGTTCCAT
Organism: uncultured Prevotellaceae bacterium; assembly: GCA_900314985.1. Taxonomy (GTDB): domain Bacteria; phylum Bacteroidota; class Bacteroidia; order Bacteroidales; family Bacteroidaceae; genus Prevotella. Next base: position 23,319 of record OMXL01000040.1, read on the forward strand.
AGAGAGAACGAGGAGTTCATGTCCTCAATGCTGAGCAGTCCGGCATAGGCAGAAATCAGCACATTATCGATATACTCAGGTTTCTTCACCTCGTCCTGAGTCAGCGTAGCCTGTGGCACCTGCTCCTCCAGGAAATCAGAACAAGCCGTCAGACCGCAGATGGCGCACATGGCACAGATGTATTTTATATATGTTGTTTTCATAACTTTTATTCGTTTAATTGCATTCGTGGTCTTTAGAATCCTACATTCACGCCGAAGGTGAGGTTGAGAGGAATAGGATAGTCAAATCCAGGATTCTCTGGGTCGTTGCCAGTGAACTTGCCGCTCTTGATGGTCAGCAGGTTCTGGGCAGAGACGTACAGACGGATGCGGTCCATCTTCAGCTTCTCAGTAATGCTCTTTGGCATGTTATAGCCCAGCTGTACGGTACGCAGCTTGGCATAAGAGCCATTCTCGATGTAATAGGTTGACAGACGACCCTCGCGGTTGGTGTCTGATGTGGTCAGTGCGGGGATGTCGCTGTCTGGATTGGCAGGACTCCAGGCGTCCAACACGCGTGTACCCTTGTTCAGGTAAGGCACGTTGACGTTAGAGTTGGCCCAGAAGTCGGTCTGCGACTTATAACCAATGCAGTTGACATCAACACCTTGTACACCCTGCCAGAACATGGTGAAGTCGAAGTCCTTGTACTGCAGGTAGATGTTCAGACCCCATGTGAAGTCGGGTGTCGGGTCGTAGATCCAGTCCTGGTCGGCCTCGGTAATCTTGCCATCACCGTTCAGGTCCTTATAGCGGATGCGACCAAGTCCTGCACCGTCCTGCTGTGCATGGTTGTCGATTTCCTCCTGACTCTTGAAGATGCCGTCAGCGACATAGCCCACCTCTGAGTACATGGGGTGACCAATGACGCTCTTCACGCCATTACCACCATACGTACCCTTGGCAGCTACCGTCTCAGGCAACTTCGTAATCTCATTCTTATAACGGCTGATGTTACCATTGATGTCCCATGAGAAGCCATTAGCCAGCTTATGACGGTAGCCCAGGCTGAATTCCCAACCGGTATTCTTCACCTCACCGGCATTGATCCACTGTGAGGCGCCCTCACCCATCGAGGCGATGCCGTCCATGAAGAGCAGGATATCGGTGGTCTTCTTGTCGAACCAGTCGAAGCTACCATAGATGCTGTTGTGCAGGAAGGCGAAGTCGACACCGATGTTATGCTGCGTGGTAGTCTCCCACTTGATGTCCTCATTGGCACGCTGCTGACGAACGTAGCCATTGCTCAGGTCGTAGCCGCCGTTACGGCCAGTGATGTCATAGGCAGAACCTGCCTGACCACTGCCCCACAAGCCTGTAGATACCACAGACTTATAGATGGTATAGCGTGCGATGTTGGAGATTTCCTGGTTACCCGTCTGTCCCCAAGAGTAGCGAACCTTCAGGTTGTCCAGCCAGCTCTTGGTGAAGTTCATGAATGACTCCTCAGAAAGGCGCCAACCGGCACTGACAGAGGGGAAGGTACCATACTGGTTGTTCTTACCAAAACGGCTGGAACCGTCACGACGGATGGTGAACGAAGCCAGATACTTGTCATTATAGGTGTAGTTGACCTTACCAAAGAAGGACACCAGTGAATAACCATCGCCAGAACCTAAAGCCAACTGCTTGCCAGAACCGGCTGACGGCCACATATAGTCTGTATTCAAGATAGCCAGCTCATAGCGCTGGGCACTGCTCCACTTGGTCTGTTCGCGGTTGACCTCCATACCTATCATGGCGTCAGCGCGGTGCTTGCCAATCTCCAGGTTATAGGTAGCTATGGCGTTCCACATCCAGCGCATCCAGTGCTCCTGCTTGCTCTCTACGGCTGTGTCGGTGCGCTTTACCTTACCATTGGCAATGGGGTACATGAAGAAGCGCTGCTCCTTCTGGGTGTAGTCCAAGCCTAAAGTGGTGCGCAGGGTAAAGTTCTTGAACGGGGTAATGCTCAGGTGAACGTCACCGAACATGCGCCACAGGGTATACTCGTTGTCCTTGGCATTGCTAATCATGCTCAGCGGATTCTCACGCTCTGAGTAAGCACCCAGTGCCTGAGCATAGTGGCCATTCTCCGCATAGATGGGGAAGTTGGGGTTGAATTGCAGTGCATTCTGCAGAATGCCGCCAGGTGCATCGACACCCTTGTTGCGGTTCAGCGTGAAGTTCTCGCCGATGGTCAGCTTGCCATCAAAGAGCTTATAGTCTGCATTAGCACGGGCAGACAGACGATTGAACCAAGAGTCCTTGATGGTACCCTGGTTGTCGTAGTAACCTAACGAGAAGAAGGAGTTACCCTTCTCTGATCCGTTGCTGACAGAGAGGTTATACTGCTGAACGACACCCGTACGCGTCACCTCTTTAAACCAGTCCGTGTCACCGGCACGTACGGTACCATTCTCGTCGAGGTACATGTTCATCGTCATCTTGTTCAGCACGGGGTTGCCGTTCTGGTCGTAGCTCCAGTCGTAGTTGTAACCCAGGTTGTTGTTCGAGGGGTTGATGCCGTCGTTCACGTTGGCCTGCCAGAAGGCACGTCCCCACTCCGAGGCATTCATGGTCTCTATCTTGTTCGTATAGAACGAGGCAGCGATAGAACCGTCGAAGTTGACCTTGATCTTACCTTCCTTACCCTTCTTGGTGGTGATGATGATGACACCGTTGGCTGCACGCGAACCATAGATAGAGGCCGAGGCGGCATCCTTCAGAATCTGGATGCTCTCGATATCGTTACCGTTCAACTCGTGCATGCCTGCTGTGGTGGGCACGCCATCAATAATATAAAGAGGATCGTTGTGGTCCAGCGAACCATTACCACGGATGCGCACGACAGCAGCACCAGAAGGAGTACCAGTGGCTGATATGTTCATGCCTGGCACACGACCCTGCAGGGCCTTCATCGGGTTGTTCTCGTTCTGCTTAGCCATCTCGTCAACGCTGACGGTAGAGATAGCACCCGTCAGGTCGGCCTTGCGCTGGGTAGTGTAACCTGTCACTACCACTTCCTGCAGTTGTTTGCTGTCTTCCTTTAGCGTTACCTCCATACCGTTCTTGGCAGGCAGTTCCTGGGTCAGAAGACCTACATAGCTGAACACCAGCGTCTTGCCAGCGTCCACCTTCAGTTTGAAGTTTCCGTCGAAGTCAGTCACCGTGCCATTGGTGGTTCCTTTCTCCATGACTGTAGCTCCAATCACTGGCCCAAAAGAGTCAGACACAGTTCCTGTCACCTCCTGCGCGTACGTCATCGTAGCGAGCAGCAGCGTCAAGAAACTTAAAAACAATCGTTTCGTTTGTTTCATTTGCTTTTGTTTTAAAGTTAATACTCTTGTTTCAGATTCTGCCGCAAAAGTAGTAACGATATAGTTATTGGTATGAAAAATATCGTTCATCCCATTCAAATTTTGTTGCAATGTAACAAAATTACAACGGAATGAACGAATAATCTTAGTAATTACAAATATTTCCGTGCTATTTCCGGATGTCGCCAGGCACCATGCCGTACTCCTCTTTGAAACATTTGGAGAAGTAGCTGGGGGCAGTGAATCCGAC
>OMXL01000041.1 GCA_900314985.1 uncultured Prevotellaceae bacterium
GCGCAACTCGCCGGTCTTTGACTCCAGCTTGAACTCCGAATCACGCTTGCCCTTGTTGAACGACTTGCGTTCCCCTTCGAGCGATGCGATCCGCTTTTCTGCACATAGTTCAGAATGTGGGTCACGCACTCGTCCATGTTCTTGGCAGGGTTGCGGTACTTCTTTGCAAATAGCGCATCTTCCTCCGCACGCTGTTCCAAGTACATATATATCGTTCTCTTGAAATGGTCTGTTCCTTTCATATCGCTGTCATTTTTAGATTATCTGTTTCAGTATCTCTCTCCAATAGGTCGGCTCTACCTCGCTGAGAAGGAAGTCCATGAAATCCCTCCGTGCGTCCTTGTTCAGTTCGTGGTACAATCTTCGGAAAGTTTCAAAATTGCCGTTGATGTACGTTTCCACCATATACACGAAGATGTTGTCCACCTCGTAATATCTGCACTGCTGCGCTGCCGTCTTGCTGTTTCTTTTTGCCATGTCGGTAAGGGTTAAAGGGTGAATAACCAAAGGATGAAGCCAAAGAAGGCAATGGTGGAAAGGATAGCCACGATTACACCTATCGCCACTCGGAACACTCCGTTTACAATCTCTCTGATGATGCCCCAAAGGATGCCGAACACCCCGAAGGCGGTGCGCATCATCAAGCCGCATATCGCCAACCCGATGTGTTGCGCCATTTGTCTGAAATTTGCCGTTGCCGTCATATCTTCGCTGTTTTTGATTTTTTTGTTTTTAATGCGGATTCAAGAGCTGAGGGAGTTGAGTTTCAAACTATCTTATCTGCCTCTCGTTTATCCGACATTTTTTTTATGCGTCTTTCTGTCGCATCGGTCGTTTTCGTTTCGGGTGCTTGAAAAGGTAGGGATTAGGGAATGCAAGGTTTTTCGGTCAAAATACTACCCGCAGGGCTGGAGATTTTTACCGAAAACAGGAGGCTTGACCTTGCTTTCCCGTCCAATCCCGGAATTACCTTTGCGCCCAGAACGAAAATGACTGACTGATGCGGCTTACTGAAAGGCGCAAAATGGAGGTAAACGAAAACAGAGGCAGATTGTGTAGAAAAAAACTTCAGGGGAAAATCCGTAAAAAAAAGAATCACCAAAAGGAAAAAGACATCACCGGAAGCGTGAAAAGGGCAAACCACAACAAAGGAAGTATGATTGTTTCCGATCCGACGGAACTTGTTCAGCCGGGTGGCAACAATCATTCTTCCCGGTTTGTCCGGCTGTGTGTGGGCGCCTGTTTCATTCATGGGGCAGGCTGACACACTCTGCATTCACTTTCCGCTTCCGGCAAAAGAGACAGCGAAAAAAGAAAAATCATTTGAAAACCCGTAAAAGCACCTCTTGGCATAGGCGCAAAAGAAAGGGGCATTGCTTCATCTGTCTAAACATCGTTTAGGCGTGAGGCAATGCCCTTTTCTCCAGCTATGCGGTAGTCGGCACACGTTTGTTCCAAACTCGTTTTGGGCAATGGTGTGCCGACGGACAATACCGCTTTTACGGAAAATTCTTATGAATGAGGGGATAAAAAACGGGAGTTTATATCAAAATCTCGAATTAAATAGCTACTTTTGCATACGAAGAGTTCTTTGAAGGTTACGCAACGCGCAGAAGGATAATGCAGTAGATAACTAACTAAATCGTAACCTATTACTATCAAGAGCAATTAACCTACGCTCATTTCCAATAAATTACACTCTTTTCGTAACTTCAGTTTGCAAATATACTAAATATATTAGATAATAATTTCCATTTTGGAAAATATTTCTTATTTCGGGCAAATTTTAACCATTTTTGGTGGACAAAGGATATATTTAGGGCAAAAAAGAGGCTATTTCACACCAAAGACTTCTTATTTGGCAGAATAAAATTATGTCATTTCAGAATTCCATTGCCAATCCAAATCAAGAAAATGTAGCAAGAATGTGATATTTTATGTGTTTTCTTTTGGTTGCTTGGGGATAAATCTGTACCTTTGCAGTGATTTTGTAACATGTTGATTATCAATGGTTATTTCCGTTTTTGCGACATGTGTGCAACATCCGGTGCTAACGCATTGATAACTATAGGAAAAAGAGCGAACCATTTGGTGGTTCGCTCTTTTTTTTGTACCTTTGACGCTCAAAAACATAATGATAATGACACTATATCCGAAAATGATTATGGACGCGCTGGCTACGGTGACGTATGCTGGCACGAAGAAAAACTTGGTAGAAAGCGAGATGGTGGCTGACCAACCCGCCATCAATGGCAATAAAGTAACCGTGGTACTGGAGTTCCCACGTGACACAGACCCGTTTCTGAAATCAACGGTGAAGGCGGCTGAGGCGGCTATCAAATACCACTGCGGCAAGGACGTGGAGGTGGAGATACAGACGGAATTCAAGTCGAAGCCACGCCCTGAGGTAGGCAAAATGCTACCACAGGTAAAGAACGTGATTGCCGTAAGCAGTGGTAAGGGTGGCGTAGGCAAGAGTACCGTATCGGCCAACCTAGCTATCGCACTGGCTCGTTTGGGCTATAAGGTTGGTCTGTTGGATACCGATATCTTCGGTCCGTCGATGCCTAAGATGTTCAATGTGGAGGATGCACGTCCCTACGCTGTTGAGGTGGACGGTCGACAGTTGATTGAGCCTATTGAGGCTTACGGTGTGAAGCTGCTCAGCATCGGCTTCTTCGTCAACCCCGACACGGCAACGTTGTGGCGCGGTGGTATGGCCACGAATGCACTGAAACAGCTGATTGCCGATGCCAACTGGGGCGAACTGGACTACTTTATCCTCGACACACCGCCAGGAACCTCAGACATTCATCTGACACTGTTGCAGACACTGGCCATCACGGGTGCTGTGATTGTATCGACGCCCCAACAGGTGGCACTGGCCGACGCTCGAAAGGGTATCGATATGTATCGCAACGAGAAGGTCAACGTGCCCATCCTCGGCCTCATCGAAAACATGGCATGGTTTACGCCTGCCGAACTGCCAGAGAACAAATACTACATCTTTGGTAAGGAGGGCTGCAAGCAGTTAGCTGAAGAGATGAACGTGCCCCTGCTGGCTCAGATTCCACTGGTACAGGGCATCTGCGACAGTGGTGACAAGGGTGAGCCTGCCGCACTGAGCAGTGAGACGGCAACGGGTCTGGCATTCATCAACTTAGCACAGGCCGTGGTGACGGTGGTGAACCGCCGCAACAAGGAACAGCCTGCCACGAAAATCGTTGGAGTGAAAAGTGAAAAGTGAAGAGTGAATAGTGAAGAGTGTATAATTTGCTACCGCTCAGAAGATAGAATAAGCTACTACATAACAAACTACAATGAACAAACTACTTACAACAATGGCAGCACTGCTGCTGACAATGACTGCACAGGCACAGCAGAAAGACTATGCCAAGTATTATGAGCAATTGCCCACAAAGGTGGCACAGGTATCGCGCCCCGCGATTCCTGCCACGGTGGTTGACCTGACAGAGGTTGGTGGCGTGGGCGACGGCGTCACGCTGAACACGGAGGCCTTTGAAAACGGCATCAAGAAACTACAGAAGACGGGGGGGGGCCGACTGAACGTGCCACAGGGTATCTGGCTAACGGGGCCCATCCAGCTGAAGGACAACATCGAACTGCACCTGGAGAAGAACGCCATCATCTTGATGTCGCCCGACAAGTCGCTCTTCGTCAACCCTAAGTCTGCAACCAAGTGCTTTGCCGGCATCCGCGCCTCGAAACGCAAGAACATTGCCATCACTGGTGAGGGCATCATCGACGGCAATGGCGACCACTGGCGCCCCGTCAAGCGCCAGAAGGTGAGCGACGTGGAGTGGAACAAGTACAAGAATGTGATTGGCGGTGTGGAGAGAGACAACGGCAAACTGTGGTACCCCTGGGACGACCTCGGCGGCTATCAGAACATTGCCGATACACCAGAGGCACAGGAGAAGTTGCGCAACGACCTGGTGCGCTTTGAGAGTTGTGAGAACGTGCTCGTAGAGGGCGTGACCATCCAGAACTCGCCCAAATTCCATCTGCATCCCTGCTATTCGAAGAATGTCATCGTGGACGGTGTTACCGTGCGCTGCGCATGGAACGCGCAAAACGGCGACGCCATCGACTTCTCGGATGTCAATATCGGACTGATTGTCAACAGTACGGTCGATGCTGGTGACGACGGACTCTGCATGAAGAGTGGCGGCAACAAGGCTGATGCTCCCGCCAACGGTTGTGAGGACATCGTCATTCAGGACAACACCGTATTCCACGCCCATGGTGCTTTTGTGCTGGGCAGTGAGACCATGCAGGGCATGCGTCGCATTGTGGTGCGCAACAACCGCTTCAGCGGCACGGATACAGGACTGCGCTTCAAGAGCGGACTGGGACGTGGCGGCAAGACGGAGCAGCTGTTTATCAGCGACATCGTGATGACCGACATCAAAGACGAGGCTATCATCTTCCAGTGCGACTACGTAGACCGTCCTGCCGGCAGCGACCTCAACGCGGTGCCTACCTTCACCGCCGAACAGAAGAAGGTGGCTCCGTTCTTCCAGGACATCCATATCAGCAACGTGACATGTAACGGTGCTGAAACGGGCATCAAAGCCAGCGGTATCCTGGGCCTCAACAACGTGCGCGACATTGACATCCAGAACAGCACCATCATCTATCACAAGACCGACAAGCTGATTGATGAGAAGACCGCTCAGCTGAAACTGACTGGTGTGCGTCTGTTGCCAGCCAAACAGTAATATAAACAGATGAAAAGAACCATGCTATTGATGCTCACGGTGTGGGCATATATCACGATGAGTGCGCAGGACTCGCTGCGCATACGTCTCGACTCACTACTCAGCAATCCGCTGTTTGAGACCACACAGTTGGGACTGATGGTCTATGACCTGACAGCCGACTCCGTATACTATCAGCGCAATGCCCGCCAGTTGCTGAGACCAGCCTCAACGATGAAGCTGGTGACAGCCATCACAGCATTGGACAAGTTGGGAGGCAGCTACCAGTTTCGCACACAACTGTATCATACGGGCACCATCAGCAAGGGCAGACTTGATGGCGACATCTACTGTGTAGGGGGCTTTGACCCCATGGTGGACATGGAGGATGTGAAGGCTTTTGCGCAACAGCTGCACCAGATAGGCATCGACACCATCAGAGGACGCATCGTGGCAGACTGTACGATGAAGGAAGCACTCGAGTACGGCGAAGGCTGGTGCTGGGACGACGACAACCCACTACTGAAGCCGTTGATGGTGGGCCGTGAGGATATCTTTGTCAACGCTCTCCTGGAGGAGATGATGAACGACAGCATCGTAGTAGAACAGGTGCAACTTTCTGAAGGGCGCTGTCCTGCTGACGCGATACCTGTAGCCACCCGCTCGCACAGCATCGACCAGGTACTGGTGCGCATGATGAAACAGAGCGATAACTACTATGCAGAAGCCATGTTCTACCAGATAGCAGCCTCAACAGGTCGACGTCCTGCCAAGGCCAGCGATGCCCGTGGTGTAGTCAAAAAGCTAATCAGCAATCTGGGATTAGGCAGTCAGCCCTATAAGATTGCCGACGGTTCGGGACTGTCGCTCTACAACTATGTGAGTGCCGAACTGGAAACCAAGCTGCTGCGCTATGCGTGGCTGCACAGCAACATCTTCGACCACCTCTACCCCGCCCTGCCTATTGCCGGAATGGACGGCACGTTGGAAAAGCGCATGGTCAACACTGCTGCAGAGAACAATGTGCGTGCCAAGACGGGTACGCTGACAGGTATCTCGTCGCTGGCAGGCTATTGCGAGGCAGAGAATGGTCATCAGCTGTGTTTCAGCATCATCAATCAGGGTGTGATGCGCAATGCTGACGGCAAAGTCTTCCAAGACAGCATCTGTCAGGTGCTATGTGGAGAGAAGGGAGTTAAGGAAGTTAAAGCTAAACCGTCTGCACGTAGCGCTCAAAAGCGTCGCGGTAGGCGTCGGTAACACGGATTATCTCGTCGCCAACATAGACGCAAAGGTTACGATCAACCGTTCTTATCTTGTCCAAGCGGACAACATAGGAGCGGTTGATTCGCATAAAGGCATCTGTAGGCAGTGCGTCCTCCACGGCTTTCATCGTCATGTGGGTGGTCAGTGGTAGGCGCTCGCCCTCTATGTGGAAGCGCACATAGTCTTTCATACCCTCGATATAGAGAATCTTGTTGAAGTTCACCTGCCGCAGTTCGCCATCAACACGGATAAACATTGAACTTTGAACCTTGAACTTTGAACTTTGAACATTGAACTGTGAACATAGAACATTCTGATTTCTACCAAACCATTGCTCGGCTTTCTCCACAGCAGCGATGAACTTGTTATAGCGGATAGGCTTCAGTAGGAAGTCAATGGCCGAGACCTCATAGCTCTCGAAGGCATACTCCTTGAAGGCCGTGGTGAAGATAACCTTCGTACCCTCGGGCAACATGTGCGACAGTTCCATGCCGCTCATGTCGGGCATCTGGATATCCATAAAGGCCAGATTGACGGGATGCTCACGTAGCCAACTCAGTGCCTCGACACTATCGGTAAAGGAAGCCTCTAAGCGCAGCTGGGGCGTCTTGGCGACAAACGACTCTAACAGTTTGACGGCCAAGGGCTCGTCATCGACAATAATGCAGGAGATGTTCATCTTATTATTTGACTATTGGACTATTTACGATTGGACTATTTATAATTTGATGGTAATTTTGACTTTATAGATATTGTCTTCGAGGGTTTGTTCCCACGTATAGCGGTCTTTATAGATAAGGTCCAGGCGCCGGCGCGTATTCTCCAATCCGATTCCTGAGCCGCTGCGATCGCTGTCTGTCTTGGGATAGTTCGTATTGTCACAGGTGAAGATGAGCTGTTGCTCGTCGGCAGTCAGTCCGATGTCGATACGCGAGTCGCGGTTGCTGCTGACGCCATGTTTGAAGGCATTCTCAATGAGCGAGATAAAGAGCAGCGGGGCAATCTCTAACGTTGAACGTTGAACGTTGAACGTTGAATTAACTTCCGTCTTCTCGCTACAACGTAACTTCATCAGTTCTACGTAGTTGCGCATAAACTCCATCTCTCCTTGCAGGGGAACGAGATCCTTGCGCGTCTCGTACATGGCATAGCGCAGCAGGTCGCTCAGCTGGGCAATGGCATCCTGTGCCGCATCGGGGTCAATCTGCGTCAGACTGGAGATATTGTTCAGCGTATTGAACAGGAAGTGCGGATTAATCTGGTTCTTCAACCATGCGAGTTCAGCCTCCGTATTCTTGGCCTTCTCTTCCTTCAGCTGGCGCTTGATAGCTTGTGAGCGATAGACGTGATGGACCAGCAGGGCAATACCTGCCAACAAGGCACTCATCAAGATGGCAACAAACGACGAGGCATAGTAGCTGCTCAGCGCATACTGGCGGTATTGCTCGTTGGACACGTGGCTGACAAACTCTTCCGGGTCAAAAAGGAAGAAGAAGATAAAGACCTGATAGACCAGTATCAAGGCGTTGCCGCCCCAAAACATCCATTGACGGTTGCGATAGTAGCCACAAGGTACCAGAAACAGGGAGTTGACAAAGTAGATGGCCGCAGAGATCCAGTGGACGCGGGCATTGAAGTCGAGGGCTCGCAGTGAACTGCTCCAACTGTGCGTCGTGATGAAAGCGGAGATGGCTGGTACCATCAGGAATACCAGCCATGCTGCCACTTGCAGTCCATAGAATATCAACTCTTGTCTATTGATTTTCAGTTTCATGCTGCAAAGATAATAAAAATTCATCATTCTTCATCATCAAGCACTATTTTATTGCATCATCGTACCTGTGCTAGAGCCGTTGCTGCTGCCGCTGCCGACGCTGTTGATGGTCTCACCACTACTCTGGTGTTCGATGTAGTCGCTCTCTACGCGGCTGCGACGCTGCATGAACTGCTTTTTGGTATTACCGAAGGTATAAGAGACGGTGAGTGACACGCTCTGCATAGGTACCTTAATATCCATCTTGTTGGTGAAATCCTTACCCTCAGAGTAGCTGTTGATAGCCAGTGCACCACCATTGCCCAGACCCGTCAGACCCATGACGCTGATGGTCAGTTTGTCGTCGAAGAACGACTTGGAGAGTGTTCCTGTCAGCATGTTGAAGCCACTGCTCCAGCCCTGCAGGTTATAGCTCTTGGTAGAGGTGATGACATAGGCACTGAGCTTGATGTTCCAGGGCAGTGTCTGCTGCAGTCCTGCCATGGCGTTGGCGTGCCAGCCGTGGTTCTGCAGGTCGAGGGCTTTAGAGCGCATGTCGCTATAGTCCACGGCACCGTTCAGGAAGAGGCGCGTATTCTTGTGTACCAACCAGTTGACATAGGCATTCAGACTGGTCATGTGGTTCTTGGCGGTATTGTCGTAGGTGGTGTTCAACAGGTTGTTGCTGTCATAGAAGGAGTACGACTCGATGGCGTTGTCTGTAAAGCTATGGCGCAGGTTGACGCTGAACATCATCTTGGCAGAGAAGGAGTTGAAAGCCAGGCCGATGTTGTGCGACTTCTCGGTGTCGAGGTCGGGATTACCATACGACAGCATGGTGGGGTTCGAACGGTCTACATAAGGGTTCAGATAGGTAATGCCAGGACGAGAGATGCGCATATTGTAGGTCAAGGCGATATTGGTGGCGGGGTTCAGACTGTACGACAGACTGGCTGAGGGTACGAGGTTACCATAGTGGGTAGAGAAGTCGTTGCCCTTGCCCAACTGGTAGCTGACATCCTGCCAGGTCTGTTCGTAGCGCAGGCCAGCCTTCGAGCTGAAGTTGCCAAAGCGGCTGACGAGTTCTGCATAGCCTGCCAAGATGCTGTTATTATACTTATACTCTGAACTCATCAGGTCGCTATAGACGCCCTGCAGATAGTAGTCGGCATCTGAGGTAGCTCTGCGGAAGCTGTACTTCAGACCAGCATTCAGCGTGTTGGCAGTACCGAGCGGTGTGGTATAGTCCATCTGGAAGATGTGGTCGGTGGTGCGCTCCTTGTTCTCTGAATAGCGGTTGGTCAGATCCATGCCGGGGAAGGTAGTCGACTGGTCAAAGCCGCTCTCCATCTCGCTCTTGGTGGGGGCATAGGTCAACTGGTAGGTCAGCGTGATACTGCTGGTGCGGGCATCGTTCAGAAAGCGCTGATAGTCCAGACTACCATTAAACGAGGTACGGCGCATCTTGGTATCGTTGGTATTGCCATAGGAGAAGCCTGTGCCATACATTCCACCGCCAAAGGTGGTTTTCGTCAATCCGTCGCTATTCATATTAAAAGAAGTGATACCTGCCGTCAGACCGATAGAACTCTTGGCATCAAGTTCATAGCCCAGCGTCAGATTGCCCATGGTAAAGGGCATCTTCATCTTCGACTCCGACTCAGAAATCATGGTCGACGAGAGCGCTCCTAACTGTGTACGCTCCATCGTTGTCGTCGTAGTACCTGGAGTCTGCTTGCTATAGGTGATGTTGGTGCTGTACGACAACTTGCCCTGCTGACCACTGACAAAAGCGCTACCACCCAACTGGCGGTTGCCGGCCTGCACGCGGAGGGTACCATTGTAGCCGTTGAGACTCTCTCCACCGCCCATCATTGTCATCATCTCCTTGTTCATTACGATGTTCAGCACACCGGCACCACCTTCTGCGTCATACTTGGCACCAGGGTTGGTGACGACCTCGATAGACTTCACCATCGAGGCAGGCATAGACTTAAACACCTGACTGGGCGCAGAGGACATCATCATATTGGGCTTGCCATCCACATACACCTTGAACGAGCTGCTGCCATTCACCGTGATGTTATCCTCGCCATCCACGCTGACCATGGGCACCTTGCGCAACATATCCAGAACGGTAGAGGCCTTGGCATCTTCGTCGTTCTTGACGTCGTAGCTGAGTTTGTCGGCATCGGCCTTGACAAGTCGGCGCATGCGGGTTACGGTGACACCATCCAAATCTTTTGACCATGTAACGCTGTCATTTACATTGGTGTTGTTTTCCTGTGCCATCATAACGGTGGCAACTGCTGTCATTGCGACTGTTAGAAATGTCTTTTTCATCTTATTTTGTGTTTAGTTTTATTCTTTGATGCAAAAGTACTGTATTTTATTACACGCTCCAACTCACTTTCGACGAAATAGCCGCTATCTTTCGACGAGATTGCAAAAAGTGGAAAGTGGAAAGTGGAAAGATAAAAGTTTTTTGTATCTTTGCAGGCGCAATGAGTTTTACGACAACGATACTACAGTGGTTTGAGGAGAACGGTCGGACGCTACCGTGGCGTGAGACGCGTGACCCGTATGCCATCTGGCTATCGGAAATCATTCTGCAACAGACGCGCATTGAGCAAGGGCGCCCCTATTGGGAGCGCTTTATGAGACGTTGGCCAACGGTAGAAGCGCTGGCCAACGCTTCAGAAGATGAGGTATTGCGCGAATGGCAGGGACTGGGCTACTACAGCCGTGCTCGTAATCTCCATACTGCCGCCCAACAGGTGGTGGCTAGGGGTGGTTTCCCCACCACCATAGAAGGCATCAAAGCCCTGAAGGGTGTTGGTGACTATACGGCAGCAGCCATCGGCAGCATTGCCTTCGACCTGCCTGCCGCAGTGGTCGATGGCAACGTCTATCGCGTATTGGCTCGCCACTATGGCATCGCTACGCCCATCAATACCACCGAGGGTAAGAAGGAGTTCACTGCATTAGCCCAAGAATTATTGCCACCGCAGCAAGCATCTGCCTTCAACCAAGCCATGATGGATTTTGGTGCCATTCAGTGTACGCCGCAGAGTCCACTGTGCGAGCAGTGCCCATTGATGGAGAGTTGTGTCGCATTCCGCGAAGGGCGTATCGATGAACTACCTGTCAAACAGCGCACGCTGAAGGTGAAGGAGCGCCAGCTCACCTATATCTATATAAGGTGCAACGGCTATACCGCTATCCATCGCCGCCCTGCTGGCGACATCTGGCAGGGGCTGTATGAGCCCTTGCTATTAGAGATGAGAGGTGAGATTGCAACGCCACACTCTGACCTATGGTCAGAGAAGCTAGAAGTGAGAGAAATGTTGGAGGCTTTAGGTATTCTCTCACCACTCACCTCTCACCTCTCACCTCTCAAAAAGAATGTCAAGCATGTGTTGACTCACCGCATCCTCTATGCCGACTTCTGGCTATGGGAAACCAGCGAGCGCCCCCAACTGCCAGATGACTATTTCTGGATAAAAGAAGAAGAGATAGGTAACTATGGGGTGCCACGACTCATCGAGATATTGTTAGAAACACTAAACACTGAACAGATATGATAAACATCGCCATCTTTGTGTCGGGAAGCGGCACGAATTGTGAGAACCTGATACGTTACTTCAAGGATTCGGAGCGTGTCAACTGTGCCCTCGTGGTCAGCAACAAAGCCGATGCGTATGCACTGGTGCGTGCTGAGAAGCTGGGTGTGCCGACAGCTGTTGCGCCCAAACCGGAGTTGAACGATCCACAGGTGATGATGCCGCTACTCCAGAAGTACGGCATACAGTTTATTGTGCTGGCAGGATTTCTGCCGCTGGTGCCCAACTTCCTAGTAGATGCCTTCCCTCGCAAAATCATCAACATCCACCCTGCCCTATTGCCCAAGTATGGTGGTAAAGGGATGTGGGGACACCATGTTCATGAGGCTGTCAAGGCTGCAGGCGAGACAGAGACGGGCATGACCGTTCACTATGTCACTCCCGTTTGCGACTCTGGCGAAATCATTGCACAATACCGTGTGGCACTGTCGCCCGAAGATACTGCTGACGACATCGCAGCAAAAGAACACCTGCTGGAGATGGAGCATTTCCCTCACATCGTCGAGCAGGTGATAAACGATATCTTCTAACAATAATAGGTGCCCAAACGGACACCTATTATTTATATTAGAGGTTTGCCAACTCAATGACTTTATCTACTGCGGCACTGATTCCGTCGGCATTCTTACCGCCAGCCTGAGCGAAGTGAGGCTGACCACCGCCGCCACCCTGAATAAGCTTAGCGGCCTCACGAACCATCTGACCAGCATTCAGTCCGTGGTCGCTGACCATATCGTCACTCATCATGATGGTAAGCATGGGCTTGTCCTCATGGACAGAACCGATTACGCAGAGCAGAGAACCCTCTACAGCGGCACGCAGCTGGAAGGCGAGGTCCTTCACTGAGTTGGGACCCATTTTGAGAACATGCGTAATGACGTTTACACCATTCACATTCTTCATCTCATTAATCAGGTAGTTCTTAGTGCGCTCCACATGCTGAGCCTTGTATGCACCAATCTCCTTCTTCATATTGTCGTGCTCGTCGATATACTTCTGGATAACAGCCTGCAGGTCCTTAGCGTTATTGAAGAAGGCGCGGATAGACTTCAAATTGTCCTCCATCATATACAGCAGTTCCTCACACTCCTTGCCGGTCTTTGCCTCGATACGGCGAATACCTGCGGCAACGCTGCTCTCAGAGAGAATCTTGAAGAAACCGATGCGGCCTGTTGATGTGGCGTGGATACCACCACAGAACTCACAAGAAGGACCGAAACGTACAACACGTACCTTGTCACCATACTTCTCACCAAACAGGGCGATAGCACCCAACTTCTTGGCCTCGTCGAATGGTACGTCACGATGCTCGTCGATATGGATATCCTGACGAATCATGTCGTTGACCATACGCTCTACCTCGCGCAACTGCTCATCGCTTACCTTCTCAAAGTGTGAGAAGTCGAAGCGCAGAGTGTCGGGGCTGACAAATGAACCCTTCTGCTCTACGTGGTCGCCCAGAATCTGCTTCAGGGCGTAGTCGAGCAAGTGGGTAGCGGTGTGGTTGGCAGCTGAAGCGTTGCGTTTGTCAGTATCCACACATGCCATGAACTCGGCAGCAGGATCCTTAGGCAACTGCTTTACGATATGTACGCTCTGGTTGTTCTCACGCTTGGTATCTATGATTTCGATAGTCTCGTTCTCGTTGACGAGTACACCGCAGTCACCTACCTGACCACCCATCTCACCATAGAAAGGAGTAGCGTCGAGTACCAACTCATAGAACTCATTCTTCTTCTGTGTCACCTTGCGGTAGCGCAGGATGTGACAATTGTATTCGGTATAGTCGTAACCAACGAACTGCTGTTCGCCAGCCTGCAACTCTACCCAGTCGCTATTCTCAACAGCAGCAGCGTTGCGGGCACGCTCCTTCTGCTTCTGCATCTCTACATTGAACTGCTCCTCGTCAACGGTGAAGCCGTTCTCACGACAGATCAGCTCTGTCAGATCGAGAGGGAAACCATAGGTATCGAACAGACGGAAAGCCTGTACACCATCCAACTGGTTCTTGCCCTGACCCTTCAGCTCCTCCATGGCCTTGTCGAGCATGTTGATACCCTTCTCCAAAGTACGCAAGAATGAGTCTTCCTCCTCCTTGATCACCTTGGTAATCAGCTGCTGCTGAGCCTTCAACTCAGGGAAGGCATCGCCCATCTCGTGTACGAGTGTGGGAACGAGCTTATAGAGGAATCCGTCCTTCTGTCCGAGGAAGGTGTAGGCATAGCGTACGGCACGGCGCAAGATACGACGAATCACATATCCAGCCTTGGCATTTGATGGCAGCTGACCATCGGCGATAGAGAATGAAACGGCACGCAGGTGGTCGGCACAAACGCGCATAGCCACATTGATGTTGTCCTGCTCCTTGCTGATAGGACTAACGGTCTCCTCTTCGAAGGTAAAGTACTTCAGACCAGTAATCTCCTGCTCAGCCTTGATGATAGGCTGGAAGACATCAGTATCATAGTTAGAGTGCTTGCCCTGCATCATACGAACCAAACGCTCAAAGCCCATACCGGTATCGATCACATTCATCGACAGTTTCTCCAAAGAACCGTCGGCCTTGCGATTGAACTGCATGAATACGAGGTTCCAAATCTCAATGACCTGTGGGTCGTCCTGGTTTACCAGCTCACGACCAGTCTTGCCACTGGCAGCCTTCTGCTCAGGAGTACGTGAGTCAACGTGGATCTCTGAGCAAGGACCGCAAGGACCCGTATCACCCATCTCCCAGAAGTTGTCATGCTTGTTACCATTGATGATATGGTCTTCGGGAACGTGCTTAGCCCAATACTTAGCTGCTTCGTCATCGCGAGGAATATTCTCTTCGGGAGAACCCTCGAATACGGTGACATACAAGTCCTCTGGATTCAGCTTCAGCACATCTACCAGATACTCCCAAGCCATATCGATGGCACCCTCTTTGAAGTAGTCGCCAAACGACCAGTTACCCAACATCTCGAACATGGTGTGGTGATAGGTGTCGTGGCCTACCTCTTCCAGGTCGTTATGCTTACCGCTGACGCGCAGACACTTCTGTGTATCGGCACGACGGCGTGGCTCTGGGTCGCGTGTACCTAATATAATATCTTTCCACTGGTTCATACCCGCGTTGGTGAACATCAGCGTGGGGTCATCCTTGATAACCATCGGTGCAGAGGGCACGATGGCATGTTGCTTAGACTCGAAGAATTTCTTGAAAGAGTCACGAATCTCGTTAGCTGTCATCATATTTATATTATTATTAACTTTTCGTTATTCGTTATTCACTATTCGTTATTCACTATTCACTAGGGCTTCAGCCCGCTATTTCATCTTCCAGTCACCATCGACCTGTACCATCGGGACGACAATCTCCTCCTGGGTGGAGTCGCCATAGGAAAGCATCAGGAAGGCATAGACCACATGAAGCGTAGAGTCGGTGCGTCCTACATTGGATGACACGGTAACAGAACGCAAGCCATTGTGTCTCAACTGCATATCCTTCATATACTGTTCGTTGGCCTTGACCAACTGCTTACGGTAGTCGGAAGGCAACTGGTCGTAGTTGGCCTTTCCTGCGAGGAAACCGTCGGGATAATTGTCCAACAGGCGTTGGTAGTAGCCTTGGGCAGCCTCAGCGGCCTGCTGTTCAGGAGTCAAATCCTCTGAACAGCCCATGAAACCCATTAAGCCCATGAAACCCATTAGCCCCACTACTATCCCCTTCTTTCCCATCACTTCTGTCGGATAAATACGTTGATAGGTGTTCCTGTCAGTGTCCAGTTCTCGCGCATCTTGTTCTCCAAGAAACGACGATACGACTCCTTGACATACTGGGGCAGGTTAGCATAGAACACAAAAGTTGGAATCTGTGTGTCTGGTACCTGCGAGATATACTTGATCTTAATGTATTTTCCCTTAATACTGGGTGGCGGTGTCTGCTCGATAATGGGCAGCATCACCTCATTCAATTTCGACGTACCAATCTTGATGGTACGGTTCAGGTACACCTGTTTGGCAGTCTCCAGCACCTTAAAGATACGCTGCTTGGTAACAGCAGAGGCAAAGATGATGGGGAAGTCGACAAAGGGAGCCATACGGTTACGGATAGCCGTCTCAAAGGTCTTGATGGCCTCCTGCGACTTGTCCTCTACCAAGTCCCACTTGTTGACAACAACCACCAGCGACTTGTTGTTTTTCTGAATGAGCTGGAAGATGTTCATATCCTGTGCCTCAATGCCACGTGTAGCGTCAATCATCAGGATGCAGACATCGCTATTCTCGATGGCACGGATAGAGCGCATCACACTGTAGAACTCCAAGTCTTCCGTCACCTTATTCTTACGACGGATACCAGCGGTATCAACCAGATAGAAGTCGAAACCAAACTTGTCGTATTTCGTATAGATAGAGTCACGGGTGGTACCGGCAATATCTGTCACAATGTTACGATCCTCACCGATAAAGGCATTGATAATGCTCGACTTACCAGCATTCGGACGTCCGACAACGGCAAAACGCGGCGTACCGTCCTCGATGTCGTCAGCCTCGTCAGACTTAAGTTTTGTCAACACAAAGTCCAGCAGGTCACCCGTACCAGAACCAGTAGCGGCACTGACGCAGAACGGGTCGCCCAGTCCGAGCTTATAGAACTCATACTGGCCATACAAATCCTTACCGTCGTCAGCCTTGTTGGCAACGAGCACTACAGGCAACTTAGAACGACGCAGAATCAGCGCCACATCCTGATCAAGGTCGGTCAGTCCGTTCTTGATATCTACCAAGAACAGCACCAGGTCGGCCTCTTCGGTGGCCACAATGACTTGCTTACGAATCTCCTCCTCAAAGACATCGTCACTGTTGACTACCCAACCGCCAGTGTCTACTACCGAGAACTCGCGACCATTCCACTCGCACTTACCATACTGGCGGTCACGCGTGGTACCGGCCTCGTCGCTGACGATGGCACGACGACTGTTAGTCAGTCTGTTAAACAAGGTGGACTTACCTACATTTGGGCGTCCTACTATCGCTACTAAATTTCCCATATATCACTATTCACTATTCGTTATTCACTAGGGCGTAGCCCGCTAATCAAGATTATAGCCAAAGGCGTCGAGTTCGCGTGTGTTGCTGCGCCAGTCCTTATCAACCTTCACAAAGGTCTCCAAGAAAATGGGTTTGCCAAAGAACTTCTCCAGCGACTTACGCGCCTCGGTAGAAACCTTCTTCAGTGCCATGCCCTGATGTCCAATGATAATGCCTTTCTGGGAGTCACGCTCCACATAGATGATGGCATTGATATGTATATTCTTTTCTGTCTCTTTAAAGCGCTCCACACGTACCTCTACTGAGTAGGGTATCTCCTTATCGTAGTAGAGCAATATCTTCTCGCGAATGATTTCGCTGACAAAGAAGCGCGCTGGCTTGTCGGTCAACTGGTCTTTGTCAAAGAATGGTGGCGAATCAGGGAGCAGTTCCTTGATACGCTTCAGCAGCATATCGACACCAAACTTGTTCTTGGCAGAGATGGGCAATATCTCTGCGTTGGGCAGCAAACTGTGCCATTTCTCAACGATAGCTGCCAGGACCTCCCCCTGCCCCTCCGAAGGAGGGGTGTTCCTACCCGACTTGCGGTGCTCCTCCCCTTGGGGGAGGCTGGGTGGGGTCATATCAATCTTATTAATCAGTAGCAGCACAGGAATCGTCATCTTCTGCACCTTCTCCAGGAAGTCCATGTTCTTCTCCGGAGTCTCTACGACGTCAGTGACGTAGAGCAGCACATCAGCATCCTGAAGGGCTGACTCCGAGAAGGCCAGCATCGATTCCTGCAACTTGTAGTTGGGTTTCAGCACACCTGGTGTGTCTGAAAACACGATCTGCATATCATCGGTATTCACAATACCCATGATACGGTGGCGCGTGGTCTGCGCCTTGAACGTAGCAATCGAAATACGCTCACCAACCAATTGGTTCATGAGCGTACTTTTACCTACATTGGGATTTCCAACAATATTGACGAATCCTGCTTTATGCATTAATTGTCAATTTTCAATTCTGAATTCTCAATTCTCAATTCTGAATTACTTCTCGCCATCGTATGCCCACTTCAGGTAGCTTGCGCCATGAACGAAACCGGCACCGAAGGCAGTCATGATGATATTGTCGCCTTTCTTCAGTTTTGACTCGTTCTCCCAAAGGGCCAAAGGAATGGTAGCAGCAGAAGTATTACCAAAATGCTCGATGTTGACCATCACCTGCTCCATGGGCAGCTCCAAACGCTTGGCAACGGCCTCAATGATGCGCATATTAGCCTGATGAGGAACCACCCAAGAGATGTTGTCCTTGTTCAGACCGTTACGCTCAGCGATGAGGGCGCAGTCGTCACTCATATTGGTCACTGCATAGCGGAACACGGTGCGACCCTCCTGATAGAGGTAGTGCAAACGGTGGTCGACAGTAAAGTGACTGGGAGGACATACAGAACCGCCAGCCTTCATGTGCAGGAAGGGCAGACCCTTGCCGTCAGCACGGAGGTATGAGTCCATCACGCCGATGTTCTCCTCTTCAGTAGCCTCCACCAGCACAGCGGCAGCACCGTCACCGAACAGCGGACAGGTAGCGCGGTCTTTATAGTCAGTGACCGACGACATCTTGTCGGCACCAATCACGATAATCTTCTTGTAACGACCACTCTGAACCATGGTACCTGCTACATCGAGTGCATAGAGGAATCCACAGCAAGCTCCCCAGAAGTCAAATGCAAAAGCATTCTTCAGTCCGAGCTTACCCAGCACGATGCTGGCTGTGGAAGGGAACTTATAATCAGCCGTCGAAGTGGCAACAATGACAGCGTCGATAGTATCAGGATCTACGCCAGTCTTCTGCATCAGCTGTTTGGCAGCCTTACGGGCCATATAGCTGGTACCGAGACCTTCCTCAGCGAGGATGCGGCGCTCCTTAATACCTACACGCGTCATAATCCACTCGTCATTGGTGTCTACCATGCGCGACAGTTCCTCGTTGTTGAGGACATAGTCAGGCACGTAGCCACCAATACCGGTGATTATCGCATTGATTTTACTCATTACTCAGCAGCTTCATCCATTACAATAGCGATCTTACCACGATAGTAGCCACAGGTGGGGCATACAGTGTGGTAGATGTGGTAAGCACCACAGTTAGGGCATACTGCCAGTGTGGGAGCTACAGCCTTGTCATGGGTACGACGCTTTGCGGTACGAGTGTTTGATTGTCTTCTTTTAGGATGTGCCATAATTCAATTAACTATTTTACGATTTACAATTTACTTTTTTTTCGAGCGGAAGCAAATTATTCACTCTTCACTCTTCACTTTTAACTTTTTCAGTGCTTCCCAGCGTGGATCTATCGCTGTTTCTGCCTCCTCTTCGCCGCTTCGGACAGCGCCGCTCAGCTCTTCGAGCTTCTGCGTCATCGCACTATTGCATTTTCCAGGTGCATGAACGTGCTTGATGGGTATGGCCAACATCGTAAATTCATAGATGAACCACGACAGGTCGAGTATTCCTTCGTTCTCGTCCACAGTCACGGTGTCATCATCGTCGCTGTATGTGTCGCCCAACTTGACTACCAACTGGTTGTCTGTACTGATTGGCTGTTCCATGTCATCAAGACAACGGTCGCAGCTGACAGTCACGACGCCCTCGGTATGAAACTGGAATTCGAAAAAGCCGGTCATCTTGCGTATAGACACCGACACGTGCAACGTTCCATGTTCCAACTGTGAGCCGTCCAGAGCTCCAAAGAACTCATCGCCAAGGTTGTATTCCAAGACCTGCTGATCTTGCTTAAACCCCTTTAAATCAATCTTTAATAGCTCCAAACTACACATAATTACACTTTACGGGCTGCAAAGGTACAAAGATTTTTTCAAATATTCATGATATATTAGTGTTTTTTTACATTCTAATTGTTAATATTCCCAAACTCTTTCGGCAATACACTTTTTTTTTGTACTTTTGCCTGCCAACACGAAATATGAAGAGTGTATGTCAAACAACAATTCCGCATTAGGTTCCAAAATCAAGGGAATCAGAGAGTCTAGAAATCTCTCCGTTGAAGAGATTGCAGAAAGTAGTGGTCTCACTGTAGACCAGATTAACTCCATTGAAAATGACGAGAATCTACCCTCGTTAGGTCCGCTAATCAAGATTGCTCGCGCCATGGGAGTCCGACTAGGAACATTCATGGACGACAACGATGCCTTAGGCCCCGTCATCTGTCGTGCCAAGGATCGTGAGAAAGAAAGCAGCATCAGCTTCAGCAATGGTGCCGTTGATGCCCGCAAACACATGGAGTACCACCCACTGGCACAGCAGAAAGCTGGTCGCCACATGGAACCATTCGTCATTGACATCAATCCGGAAGACAAGACAGAATTCAATCTCTCTGCCCACGAGGGTGAGGAGTTCATCTACGTCATGAATGGCGAGGTGGAGATTGAATATGGCAAGGAGAAGTACACCCTACATGAGGGCGACAGCATCTTCTACGACTCTATCGTCAAGCATCACGTACATGGTGCACCCGGCAAGTCGGCCAAAATCTTAGCAGTAGTCTATATCCCCTTCTAAGTTATGAGCGACGTAAGATTAGACATGGCTGGAAGGCCATTGCCCAACAGAACATATCCCGCAGAGACTGGCAGCGCTGGCTACACCTTGAGTGAGCGTACGCTGGGACAGTGGCTGGAGCACTGGGCCGAGACCACGCCCGATAAGGAATATATCGTCTATTCAGACCGAAACCTCCGTTTTACATGGAGCACGTTCAACCAACGCGTAGACAATCTGGCCAAAGGTTTGATTAGCATTGGTGTCAAGAAAGGTTCCAACGTAGGCATCTGGGCGACGAATGTCCCCGACTGGCTGACATTCCTATACGCTACTGCCAAGATTGGTGCCGTACTGGTAACGGTCAACACCAACTACAAGCAGAACGAGCTAGAGTATCTCTGCAAGGACTCAGACATGCAAACCCTCTGTATCACCGATGGTACATGGGACTGCAACTACGTCGACATGACCTATACCATGCTGCCTGAGTTGAAGACCTGTGAGCGCGGCCATCTGAATAGTGAGCGTTTCCCCCACCTGAAGAATGTAGTATATATAGGTATGGAGAAATACCGTGGTATGTTCAATACTGCCGAGCTACTGCTGTTGGGACAGAATATTGAGGACGAGACACTCGACGAGATGAAGAAAAACGTGAACTGCTACGATGTCTGCAACATGCAGTACACCAGTGGTACCACGGGATTCCCCAAGGGCGTCATGCTGACACACTACGGAATTGCCAACGATGGCTATTTCACTGGTGAGAATATGGGCTTCACGGCTGACGACAAACTCTGCGTCTGCGTGCCTCTGTTCCACTGCTTTGGCGTCGTGTTGGCCACGATGAACTGTTTGACACACGGATGTACCGAGGTGATGGTCGAGAAGTTCGACCCACTGGTAGTGTTGGCTTCTATCCATAAGGAGCGTTGTACGGCAGTCTATGGCGTACCGACAATGTTCATTGCCGAGCTCAATCACCCCATGTTCGACATGTTTGATCTTTCGTGTCTGCGTACAGGTATCATGGCGGGTTCACTCTGCCCCGTAGAACTGATGAAGCAGGTCAGCGAGAAAATGTATATGACCATTACCAGCGTATATGGCTTGACAGAGTCGTCGCCTGGCATGACACAGACCTGTCTGAACGACACCTTCGAGCAACGTTGCACCACGGTAGGTCGTGACTTCCCATTTGTCGACGTGAAGGTGCTCGACCCAGAGACGGGCGAAGAGTGCCCCGTTGGCGTACAGGGTGAGATGTGCTGTAAGGGCTTCAACGTGATGAAGGGCTACTACAAGAATCCGCAGGCTACCGCTGAGGTCATTGACAAGAATGGCTATCTGCACTCTGGCGACCTGGGCATCAAGGACGAGCAGGGATTCTATAAGATTACTGGACGTATCAAGGACATGATTATCCGTGGTGGTGAGAACATCTATCCACGCGAGATTGAGGAGTTCCTCTATCACATGCCTGGCATCCGCGACGTACAGGTAGCTGCCGTACCTTCGAAGAAATACGGTGAAGCCGTTGGTGCCTTCATCATACTGGAAGAGGGTGCTACGATGACTCCCGAGGACGTACAACTGTTCTGTCGCGGCAAGATTGCCCGCTACAAGATTCCTAAGTATGTCTTCTTCATCAAGGAATTCCCGCTGACTGGTTCTGGAAAGATTCAGAAGTTCAAGCTCAAGGAGATGAGTCTGAAGCTATGTAAAGAACAAGGCATCGAAGTAGTATAAGCTAACTGCCTTTAGGCATCTCAATACGGAAGGTCGTACCTTTGCCAATCTCTGACTGTTTGACAAAGATACGGCCTTTATGATACTCCTCAACAATACGTTTTGCCAACGACAATCCCAGTCCCCACCCTCTCTTCTTGGTGGTGAATCCTGGCGTAAACACGTTGGCAATATCTTTTTTCTTGATACCCTTACCGGTGTCTTGCACCTCTATCACGACACGATGTTCCTCATCCATCAGGGTCAGCGTGATAGAGCCCTTGCCCTCCATGGCGTCAACAGCGTTCTTGCAGAGGTTCTCCACCACCCACTCAAAGAGCGAGGCGTTCATCTTGACAATCACCTCATGGTCAGGCAAGTGACGCGTCATCTGCACATGACTACTGGTACGTCGGTCCATATAGTCGATGACGTGCTCCAGCACTTCGTTCATAGAGGCATCGACAGGTTCTGGCAAGGAACCAATCTTCGAAAAACGGTCAGCTATCAGCTGCAGACGTTTCACATCCTTGTCCATCTCTGGCAACAGGTCATCGTCAGGATACTGTTCTTTCAGCATCTCCACCCATGCCATCAGACTCGACACTGGCGTTCCTAACTGGTGAGCCGTCTCTTTCGACAGTCCCACCCATACCTTGTTCTGTTCGGCACGTTTCGATGACAGCAGGGCAAAGATAGCCACCACCACAAATATCAGCACAATGCCTAACTGGACGTAGGGCCACGCAGACAGTCTCTTCAGCATGATGGACTCGTCGTAGCATACCAGCTGCTGCCCGATACGTATCGTGTCACCAGCCTTAATCATGCTACGAGCATAACTCTCAATATGCGTCGAGTCGTCAATGTTACGATAGTCATCAATACCCCCTTCGCTGTTCACCACAATGACAGGAATGGTGTTATTTCCTTCCATTACGCTGAGCACCAGCGATAAGTCCGTCGTCTCGTCAGCCTCATTCAATGCATGCAGAGCCTGAGCCCACACCTCCATACGGTGACGCTCCTCAACAGAAAGATCACGCACCAAAAAGTGCGAAACCAAAAGTGATGCTACGGCAATTATCACCGCAGCAATCACCAATATGATCTTTACCTGTCTGATACGATCTGTCCACTGCATACCTTATAATAACGTATGCGTAGGAAGAATATTGTATTAGCCGATAGTAATGGTATATCGACTCATAAACGAGGCACCTGGTTGCAGGTGGTTCATCAGAGGCTTATCCTTAAACTCACCCTTGAAATCTCTCGGATCACCAAGACCATACCAAGGTTCTATGCATACAAACGGCGCTTGCTTGCCATAAGGACTCCAGAAAGCACATACAGGTGTCTTATAGTCTACCGTCACTGCGGGCTCACCATTGGTATCCATCAGCATCGCACGATGCGTCTGACACTTATGAATCTTCACAGAGTCATTGCGGAAAAAATTATTGTTGATTTCAAGAATGCCCATATCAGCCTCCAATGGGATTTCAATCATGTCATGACTTCCATCGGCATAGCTCTTCAGCGAATCCATGGGTTCCTCATTATCTAACTTAATCATACCCTCCAGTTTGCCACCAGGGACATTAAAGGCTGGATGACCGCCAATCTGGAAATGAATCTCACGCATATCGGTATTCTCTACATGCCAGATAACATGTATCTTGCCTCCTTCCAGTCGATAGCTTACGGCAAGGTTGAAACGGTAAGGATACACCTTCAACGTTTCTTCTGAATCGTGCAAGGCCAGCGTCACCTTTTCAGCAGATTGACTGACCACAGTAAAATCCATATCACGGGCAAAACCATGACGAGGCAGATGATACTCCTTGCCATCTACTACATAGGTATCATTATTTACGCTACAAACAATGGGGAACAAGATGGGCGAATGACGAGGCCATAACTCACCCGCCTGCCACATATACTCTCTGCCCTCACTATCCTTCACACTCTGGAGCTCTGCTCCCTTCTCGGCAACACGAATTGCCAGCTGTTCGTTCTTAAGTTCTATCATGCTATAATTAAATATTTAAGTAGTTCTGTCTCTGCAAAGGTACATACTTATTTTGACAACGCCAAATATTTTTAAAAATAAAGAAAAACTCACAGCCATTCTCGGCTAGACCTCTACAAGTTCAGTTTCCTGTCCCGATGACATCGTCCCTCTGGCATATTACTACTCAACGAATAATTGCCTCCACGTTCCACGGACAGGCCCTGAACGCCCTGTACATCGGCTTTCGCGCAGGTGAAGGGGCTACCCTATCCTTTCACTTTGCTTTCACCGAGCCTTCACCAGCTCCAGCTATCAGAAAGACAGCTGTTCCTGTGTGCGAGACAGCTGCACACACCAGCAAGACAGCTGTTGCGGCAGAAAAGCGCTGAGCGTTTTCGCCAAAACGGTGAGCACTTTTCAGAAAACGCTCACCGGTTTTCTCTGTGTACAACTGATACACCAGCATATACAGCTATCTCATTGTGGAGGCAGCGTGACAGCAAAGTGAAACCAACTTGCGCACGGTCCACTCTCGCGAACCTTAATAAATAAAGGGCTTACACGCAGAAAGTGAAACGTGAAGGCATATTTAAAAACACTGTTATGAGTGGGGTAGAGAGTCCGTGATTCTATACATCCATCTTCCTTCTAACATCTAACAGGCTTAGGCTTTCCCATCTTTGGCATAGGAACAACGAAAAAGCCCTCTGGGTCTTGCGACTCCCAGAAGACAAACAATGAAAAAGCCCTGAATCATTTCTGACTCAGGGCTTCTCTTGAAAAGTGGCGGCCTCCTACTCTCCCGCATTGCATTGCAGTACCATCGGCGCAAGCGGGCTTAACTTCTCTGTTCGGAATGGGAAGAGGTGGGACCC
>OMXL01000050.1 GCA_900314985.1 uncultured Prevotellaceae bacterium
AGCTGTATACGCAGTAAATTCTCTAGAGAATTTTGTGCGTATTAGCTGTTCCCGTCAGAAAGTGGTACGACTTTTCAGAAAGTCCTACCACTTTTTCCCGTATCAGCTGTTCCCGCCACCGTATTAACTGTAGCCGCCAAAAAGCCGTACCACTTTTTCGCGTAACAGCAGCCCCTGGCGCTAAGATGACTAAAGACTGGTGCATATCAGCCCGCTATTCAGCAGGGTGCAGCCAGTTTTTCAGTGAGCAAAGCGAGCGGTGTTTTTGCCTGTCAATGGTTTAACCTGACGTAGGCAGATGCAGAAATGCAAGGACCATAGACTTGGGAGTGTACTCACAAAGAATATAGTCCTTGAATTGCTGCAAAGTCCAATGGACTTATACCATTGGCAGGAGTTCTTTCAGGTTTTTGTTCAATATTACCACTCGTCGTCCCAGTCGTCGCTCTCACGGCTTCGGCCACCAGAGCTGCTGCCACCACCCCAGTTCCAGCCGCCGTTGCCAGCGACTTTGTCAACCTTGCTATCTACTAAGAGTGCACCACTCACGTTAATTCTCACTACCTCCATCTGAGGTTTCGTATATTCCTTTTTCATATTGCTTCTATGTTTTATGGGGTCGCTACGCTCAAAATTACTAAAAAATCTATTTCAAAATGTACAGTCCTGCCTTTGTCGGCTTGCCACTGAGTTTCACGCCATTCAGGGTATACCAGCTATCGTCGTTAACTCCGAGCGAAGCGATAACTTCCTTAACTCCGTTTACTT
Source organism: uncultured Prevotellaceae bacterium (assembly GCA_900314985.1). GTDB lineage: Bacteria > Bacteroidota > Bacteroidia > Bacteroidales > Bacteroidaceae > Prevotella. The sequence continues at coordinate 769 of OMXL01000050.1, forward strand.
CGTTCTCTCCATCGAAGTTCATTCGTGCAGAGCTGACATCGGCAGCCGTGAGGCCATTGTTCAGTTGGAAGTATGCACGGAAGGCATTGAGATACGGAGTCTGATTATTGCTGGGTTGTGGCCAGTACAGCGTGTTGTTTGCACCCAGGAATAGGATGCTATTGTTCTCCGTGTTCCATTCCAGTCTGTCGTATGTGCCCTTGAAGGTTACATAGCCGTCGCTGCTAGTCACGCTGCGGTCGGTATTGTCGATGGTGACGCCAGTGAATACGGGGTTCTCAATGATTGTGCCAAGATAACCTGTCTTTCCCTCTTGTTCACCCCACTTAATAATAAATGGTGTGCCAGCGGGAATGGTGGTAGCCTTCGTGAAGTTCAATGTCAGCGTGGTGCCGCTCAGACCGCTGCTTGCTGTATTCAGTGTCATTGCCACAACACCGTCACCTGCCAATGGTCCGCTGGTAGTGCTCACGTCGAACGGCAGGCACAGCGTGTTCCAGTCGCCGTCCTTATAGAGCGTGCGGCCCTGCAGCGTCACGTCGGCGAAGTAGCTGTTGATGGCGGCCACGTCGTTGTCTGCATTGTCAACGAAGGTGAGGGCCTCAGGGGTCATGTAGTAACGGTTATCATAGGCGATGCCGTGGGTGTAGGGGGTGATGCCGCTGACGCTGTAGGCAGTGCCTGCCGTGCCAATATTTGCGGGGGCTGTGTCGAAGCTATAGCCCAACCCCTGCGCAGTGCCTAACAGGCGGGTGTAGTAGCTGTTGGAGATACTAGTTACTCCATTACGGGCGAAGGTGTATTCACCGCTTATTTCCGTCTCGCCGCTCTCGATAACAGCGGGGGTATAGAGACAGTCGGTGATGTTGAGGTCTCCACTACTGCGCCAGCCTACGAAACCGCCACAGTAGGCAGTGACCGTTGTACCAGTAGTGAGTAGTTTACCATCGAACACGCAACCCTTGATGTTCAATTTGCCATTATTGTTCACAGCCACGAATCCTGCGTGCGTGCCATCACCGCCGACGGAGCTTTTGATAGTGACGCTGCTGCGGCAATTCTCTATGGTGACATCGCCCCACTTGCCGGAGATAAGCCCTGCGGCATACTTGCCGGCGGTGACGATGGTGCCATCCACGTGCAGGTTCTTGATGGTGGCGCCGACGGCATTACGGAAGAGGGCGTAGCAGCCGTTGCTGGTGTTGCCGTCAAGGGTGATGGTGTGACCACAGCCATCGAACGTGCCGCAGATGTCATGGTTGTCGCTGCCCGCCATACGAGTCACGGTAATGTCTTTGTCCAGCTTCACCGTCTTGCCGATGAAGCGGTTGTAGGTAGCGTTTTCCTGCAAGCAGTCACAGAAGGCATACCAGCCCGCAACAGTCTTGATGGTATAGGTGTCGTCGCCGTTTACTGAGAAGTCGGCGGGGTCAATCTGCCGGAAGGTGGTAGCCACGATGACGGGGCTGCTGGGCATGACGAATTGGCCGTTGCTGACGGCTACGGGCTGCTGGCTGTAGTCAAGCACGGTGAATTCGCCGTTCAGGTAGCCCTCGGCGGGTGTTGCCGTGATGGTGACGGTGGAGCCAGGAGCTGCCTTGGTGGGCGATGTGCTCAGGCTTCCGGTAGCGGGTGTCACCACGTTGACGGCATATTTCTTGTTGGCATCGTTGATGGTCACTGTCAGGTCGTAGCCGGGTTTGTTGCCATAAAAAAAATAACCAGGACCACCCTGATAGTAGTATATCCTCAGTGTGTTGGACGTGGAGGAAACGGGGCCGAGCGTGTTGTATCCTGTCACCTTGGCGAGTTCTGTTTCGCTGTCTCCACTAACATTATATACTGACACGTAATTACTCTCATTACCATTGTACAATTTAACATCGCCCTTCACCGAGATGGTGCAGCCCGTGGGGGCACTGATGGTAAGCGAACTGTTCGTGTATTCTAATGGTATGTTGTCGTTCTTGCCACCGCCGTCATAGACCTTGAACGTTGTGACGTCGCTATTGCTGAATGTCAGCGTATTGCTGACCGATTTCCCTGCCGGCATATTGTAGTAGAAGTGACCTGCCTCCGGATAGTCGATGTCGGCATCAACGGAGAGTCCCGAGGGGGTGGCAGGTGTGGGGTCGCCCACCATGAAGTAGCATGTCTTGGCACCCTCATAGCCGTTCTTGCCGGTGAAGGTGATGGCGTAGGCACCGGCATCGCGGATGGTGGCATTGCTGCGGGTCACGCTGTAGTCGGTGCCCTCGGTCAGTGTCGTGCCATCTCCCGCCGTCACGGTATAGGTGGGGTTGATGGCCAAGCCGGTATAAGCGTAAACCGTCTCTATGCCACTGATGGTGACGGGTACGTAGTAGCTGTTGCCGTCGGCCAGCACCTGGTGTCGGTACATCTCGTTGCTGGGCTGGTCGGCATAGACGCGTGTGCCGCGCATGATGATGCGCGATGGATTGGTCTGTGTGGGCTGGCTGGTGTAGTAGGCACCACGATTGATGGCCGTCACCTCCGCATTCTCGTTGCGGATGGCAATAGGATGGAACACGTTGGCCTCCGTGGTCTCGCAGATACCAGTAGTCAGGCAGTTATCTATGGTCAGCTTGCAGCCCGCGTCGCACCAGCCCATCAGTCCGCCGGCATAATCGCCATGATTGACAAGATGACCGCCAAACGAAGTGTTTTTGATGGTGAGCGTCGAGTTCTTGCCGTGACCCACCACGCCGCCGACATGCTGGTTGCCGACATTATTAACTTCCACCCGCACATTCACCTTACAGCCGTCGATGGTGTTGGTACCGTTGGTAAAGCCCACCAGACCTGCCGAATGGGTCCTGCCGAACACGCTGCCGGTCACGGTCAGATCCTTGATGGTGGCACCGCTAATGTAGCTGAAAGGTGCCAATCCCTCCGCCTGACCATTTCTGATTTTCAGGTCCATCGTGTAGCCGTCGCCGATGAAGGTGCCACAGAAGGGGTGGTCGCTGGTGCCTGCGGCGACAGTCACGTTGTCGATGTTGTTTGTCAGCTTTACGTATTGGTTTGTGTAACTACTCTGCGCACTATTGACCGTATTGGCAAAGAAATTCCACTCGTCCGTACTACTTATAAGATAAGGGGTGTTTTCGGCGCCGCTACCTCGGAGTCCTTCTTGAACCACAAAGGTCTTCGTCAGTGACCCCGTATAGTTACCTTTGCCCGTAACCGTCAGCGTATAGGTGCCGAGAGCCGAGACGCTGGCCACTACGACATTGTTGCTGTTCCTGATGACGGCATCATAGTCAGTTCCCTTAGAGAGCACCGTACCGCCGACCGTCTCCACGTCATAGCTGATATCGATGGCGTTTCCTCCATTATAGAAATAAACACTTTGAAGCCCCGTGACAGTTCCAAAATCGAGGTTGTTCACTTCCTCGAACAGGGCGCGGACGGTCACGTCATAGACAGGCATCGTAAAGCGGAATTTGCCGTCGTCGGAGCGGGTCACAATATGGTCGATGCCATCATTGTAGATGACTTTTTCTGCAAATTTGCCCGTATTTGGTGTGACGGTCAGGGTGACGGTCTCGCCATACTCAGCAGACGTCTTGTCGCTGGTCACCGTACCGCCAGTGGTCTGTTGGATGCTGACGGTCTTCGTCTCGCCAGGTTTGAATACGGTCACCATGAGATTGATGTCGAATGTATAACACTCCCCACCAAAACCACCTAAAGGATAAAGTATCAGACAGAGACTCTGTCCGCTGCTTGTCACGGAAACAGACGCTGTTTTATCGCGTACATCCACTATCTCAGTAGCCCACACACTAGCTGCGTCGTTGACATAAAAATGAGCATTCTCAGCTTTAGCATCACCAGTCAATTGGAGCCTATAGCCTGTCGGTGCTGTGAGCGTAAGTGAATTAATTTCGTCACTGTTCATTGTCTTGTAAACACCATCTTTGCCTGCGGGGTCATAAACCTTGAATGCTCTGACACCGTCCGGAATGGTCAAGGTCTCATTATTTCCAGACTCTGGTATTTTCGGCTCGTTCATAGAACCGGTACACGTCACGTCGGCATCGCCGATGAATGCATAGGAGTTGCCCGTGTTACAAGCTGCGTTAAGTGCATTGCCGAAGCCGATATTGCCGTTAGCCTGTACGGTGCCATGCTCGATTCTAATAAGCGGGCAAGTGAGTTTATCTTCTGATGAAATAAAACCGTTATCTCCGGTTCCTATGGCTGCTGCGCCGCCGTCACCTGCCGTAGCGGTAACGTTTCCACCGGTGATGGTAATGGCCTTTACCGTTCCCGAGTATCCTCCGCCAATGCCAGCTGCATAGTTGCCACCCTTTGCATTAACCGTTCCGCCATTGATAGTGATGGTGCCAGTGACGTTGTTGATGTAGGTGTTGTCACCAAAAGTAATGTCAGTTTCCGCTCCACTGAACTCACTGCTTCCGATACCGGCAGCACCGCCGGCGGGTTTAACATTTAGAACCCATGTGCCGCCTTGCGCATTGATTGTGCCGCCGTTGATGATGATATCGCCGCAGCCCTGAGGATATAGGAAAGTATCTTGGGTGATATGACCATTGCCCATAGAGCCAATGCCGGCGCCGCCGCCAAAGTACATGCCGCCCGTGGCGTTCAGCGTGCCCGTGCTGGCGGAGGTAATCTCGAGCGTACAACCGAAAGGTACAGCAATGCCGGCACCACCATAGCCAGCAATCAGCGTATTGGTGCCCTTCACGGTGAGGTGAAGCTTGGCACCGTTGACCAACGAGATGCCCGAGAGTGTGGCATACCTTTCGGAATAGTCCACGTTAAACCCGTCAATGGTCAGGTTCAGCTCGATGCCGTCCACAACAATGGCTCCCTTTGAGATAAAGAAGCCGCTATTGCCTGCTGAAGAAGAGTTCGGGACAGTACCAGCAATACTCTTGTTGTGATACGTGCTCTTGTTGTTGTTGTTAATCAACACCGCCGTATTCTGCGTGATGTCTGCCGCCCACACTGTCATAGTCGTGAGCAGCATGAGCAGCACAGTGGCTACTCTCGTCATGGTTGATTTGATTTCTAATCGTTGCATTATTTATGATTTTTTCCTATTCAATTCCTCAAGCTTTGCTTGTCTTAAAGATAAAGTGTATTTTTTACGCTGCAAAGGTACACTTTTTCTACGAAAAAGGACATAACAAATTGTACAAGTTCATAACAAATTGATGTAAGAAACATAACAAATTGTACACGGGGTGTAAGACGATTTGTAAGAAATGGGCAAAATCGCCCATTTCATCGGGGAAATGGACGTTGTGGGTCGCTGCGCTCAAAATTATAAGAAAATCTAATTCAAAATTATAAAAGCAGAGCAGAGTATACAACCATGTTAATACATTTTCTGATTCAATTTTTATATAATTTTGAGGGCGAAGACCGACCATTGACACCTTTTGGGTCGCTACGCTCAAAATTATAAGAAAATCTAATTCAAAATTATAAAAGCAGAGCAGAGTATGCTACCATATTAATACATTTTTTGATCCAATTTTTATATAATTTTGAGGGCGAAGACCGACCATTGACACCTCTGGGGTCGCTACGCTCAAAATTATAAGAAAATCTAATTCAAAATTATAAAAGTTTCACCTTCTCTATCTCGCCCGTATCGGGGTAACGTTTGTACCATTCAGAAAATAGACTGTCACTACCGAAATTAATAAGCATACCATAAGGAAGATGCGTTAGGTGCATGTAGTTAAATAACTGGCGACGGTGATCCTTATCAATAAAATTAACTGCCTTCAACTCGACAATAATATTACCATTTACCACTAAATCCATACGATAAGTCTGATCAAGCTGCACGTCATCCCAGTAAATAGGAAGGTGCACTTGGCGTTCTACGGTATATCCTTTCTGTTCAAGTAGATATTTGAGTGCTGCCTCGTAAGCAGACTCCAACAAACCAATATGGTACTTACGATGAACGCGCATGGCTTCTCCAGTAATCTCACGAAAGAACTCATATTTTTTATTATGTTCTTGAATTGGATCCATATTCTTAATGACTTAGGAGTTGTTCTGCTCTTATAATTTTTTTGTTCAATTTTTTTATAATTTTGAGGTCGAAGACCGACAATAAGTTCTATTTGGTCGCTGCGCTCAAAATCTCAAGAAAATCTAAATCAAAATTATAAAGGCAGAGCAGAGTATGCTACCATATTAATACATTTTTTGATCCAATTTTTATATAATTTTGAGGTCGGAGACCGACCACAACAATTAGTAGCGCTGCTTCTTCTGCTTGGCACGGTAGTAGGCCATGTAGTTAGCGAAGCCGGAGGCAAGGGCAACAGACTCCTTGGTCTCGTCGGGGTGGTCGAGCATGTACTGCTCGTAGTGCTCCATGCGCAGGCGGTTGACGTAGCTGGCGAAGGAGCCGAAGCGGCGCTGGAAGGTCAGGGAGACATAGGTGCGACCCAGCTGACAGTGCTCAACGACATCATCTACCTTGAGGTGGGGGTCGAGATAGGCGCGCTTACGCTCTATATAGTTCACTATCTCTTTGGCAGTCTGCTCTATATTGGCTTCGACACCATCGGCTTCCTCGGCCTCACACTCTTCACATTCCTCCTCAACAGTAGAGGGCAGCATGTACTTACGGCGCCATGCGGGCATGACGGTGATGAGCAGTACGATATTGAAGACGGCCAGCAGGATATGCAGGATGGCCATGGCCTTGCGCGAGTCAAGGATATAGGCGGGCCAGAGCAGCGGCGTAAGGATAATCGGGTAGCAGAGCACGATGCTGGCATATCTGACGGGGAAGTCGTCGGGGTTGGAGTAGTTGGCATCGTTTGATTCGCGTATCCAGCAGCGCACCTGCCACATGGCCAGACAGCAGAAAGCTATCATGACGATACTCTCGCCAGTGATGACGTAGTTCCAGAACTCCAAACCACGGGAGCTCATGAAGTTGAAGGGCAGCCAGGCATTGAGGACAGGGATGACCATGGTAGCTATGACAATACAGGCTGCCACCCAGCTGATGGCTTTCCAGCGACTCCACTGCTTGACGGTACCGGCATAGCAGAGCAGCAGCAGGCCACAATAGAAATAATAGGTAGCGGGGAAGTAGCTCTTCATCAGCGTCCATGCCGCCTCGTTGGTGGGGTCGATGACATAGGGTAAAAGCAGGGTGCCCATGGCATATACCAAGCATTGCAGCTTACGGTCGGGCCAGATATAGGAGCGACGCTCCTTGGGTTCCTGACAGGTATGAAACCAACGAACTGTGACAAATGTCCAGCACGTGGTGATATAAATCATGGCTGCTAATCCGTAATAGTAGACCTCGTTCATAACATTTTTTTGTAACGCGATGCAAAAATACAAAAAAATCCCGAAACCGCATATACGATTTCGGGAAAAATATTTACGAAAGAGCAGGAAAACTGCTCCAAGCGTTTCTTATACCAGGTCAGCGCGACCCTTAACCTCCTCCAGAACTGCCTTAGCAAGAGCTGAAGACAGAGGAGCGTGGTGGCTGTACTCCATAGAGCTGGTAGCACGACCAGAGGTGATGGTACGCAGAGCGGTTACATAACCGAACATCTCTGACAGGGGCACCTTAGCCTTAACGACACGGGCACCAGAGCGAGCCTCTTCCATACCTTCTACCTGACCACGACGCTTGTTGAGGTCACCGATAACGTCACCCATGTTCTCCTCAGGTGTTACCACCTCGAGCTTCATGGAGCGGCGATTTCGAATGACAGCTGGTCAGAGTCAACGGGGTGGAACGAACCATCGACAACGACTACCTTCAGTGAGTCAACAGGATAGCCACCGAGGATACCATTCTTCATTGCAGCCTCAAAACCCTTCTGGATAGAGGGGATGAACTCCTTAGGAATGTTACCACCCTTGACCTCGTTAACAAACTGCAGACCACCGTTCTCCTTGATGTTCCAGTCTTCATCGACGGGACCAACGTTAACGATGATGTCAGCGAACTTACCGCGACCACCTGACTGCTTCTTGTAAACCTCACGGTAACCCATAACAGTCTTGGTGATGGCCTCCTTATAGTTAACCTGGGGCTTACCCTGGTTACACTCTACCTTGAACTCACGCTTCAGACGGTCGATAATGATATCGAGGTGAAGCTCACCCATACCTGAGATAATGGTCTGACCACTCTGCTCGTCGGTACGTACGGTGAAGGTGGGGTCTTCCTCAGCCAGCTTAGCAAGACCGTTGTCGAGCTTGGCAACGTCAGCCTGTGACTTAGGCTCAACGGCGATAGAGATTACGGTGTCGGGGAAGGTCATAGACTCCAGTACGATGGGCTTCTCCTCGTCGCAGAGGGTATCACCAGTACGGATATCCTTGAAACCTACACCTGCGCCGATATCACCAGCGTCGATAGACTCCATAGGAATTTCCTTGTTAGAGTTCATCTGGAACAGACGGCTGATACGCTCCTTCTTACCTGAACGGGGGTTGTAAACGTAAGAACCGGCCTTCACGCTACCAGAGTAAACGCGGAAGGAAGTGGGCTCGTCCTCGCTGGGCTTACGACCCTCTTCCTCGTCGGTGTTGGGGTTGGTACCCATCACCATCTCCACGTCAACGGGAGCGGGCAGGAAGGCGCAAACATAGTCGAGCAGAGGCTGAACACCCTTGTTCTTATAAGAAGAACCGAGCAGCATAGGAGTGCACTGCATAGAGATGGTACCCTTGCGGATAGCAGCGATGATCTCGTCCTCAGTGATTGAGTTAGGATCGTCGAAGTACTTCTCCATCAGAGCCTCGTCGTACTCAGCGGCAGCCTCGAGCAGCTTGTTACGCCACTCGTCGCACTCTGCCTGCAGGTCGGCGGGGATTTCCTCTACGTCATATTCAGCACCCATGGTCTCGTCGTGCCACAGGATAGCCTTCATCTTGATGAGGTCTACCAGACCCTTGAAGTTCTCCTCAGCACCGATGGGCACCTGGATAACAACGGGGTTAGCACCGAGGATGTCCTTCATCTGCTGAACAGTCTCGAAGAAGTCAGCACCTGAACGGTCCATCTTGTTTACGTAACCGATACGGGGAACGTTGTACTTGTCGGCCTGGCGCCAAACAGTCTCAGACTGAGGCTGTACACCGTCGGCAGCAGAGTAAGTAGCAACAGCTCCGTCGAGCACACGCAGTGAACGCTCTACCTCAGCGGTAAAGTCAACGTGTCCCGGAGTATCGATCAGGTTGATCTTGTACTCCTTGCCGTTCCACTTCCAGTTACAAGTGGTAGCAGCAGAAGTAATAGTGATACCACGCTCCTGCTCCTGGGCCATCCAGTCCATGGTAGCAGCACCATCGTGTACCTCACCGATCTTGTGAGTCTTACCTGTGTAGAACAGGATACGCTCAGAAGTGGTGGTCTTACCGGCATCGATGTGAGCCATGATACCAATATTGCGGGTCAAATGTAAATCGCGATTTGCCATTTTCGTTTATCCTTATATTTACCTTAGAACTAATATTAGAAACGGAAGTGAGCGAATGCACGGTTAGCCTCAGCCATGCGATGCATATCCTCCTTACGCTTGTAGGCACCGCCCTGGTTGTTGAAAGCGTCCATGATCTCGGCAGCCAGCTTGTCAGCCATAGACTTACCGCTACGCTTGCGAGCGAAGCTGATCATGTTCTTCATAGAGATGCTCTCCTTACGGTCGGGACGGATCTCAGTAGGTACCTGGAAAGTAGCACCACCGATACGGCGGCTCTTTACCTCTACCTGAGGAGTGATGTTGTCGAGGGCCTGCTTCCAGATCTCCAGAGCTGACTTCTCCTCGTTCTGCATCTTACCCTTTACGGTCTCGAGTGCATTGTAGAAAATCTCGTACGAAATGGACTTCTTACCATCGTACATCAAGTGGTTCACAAACTTCGACACTTTCTTGTCGTTGAAGACTGGATCGGGAAGGATCACACGCTTCTTTGGTTTTGCTTTTCTCATTTTTTTGTTTGAATTAATGTCTGCTTGGGGCTGTTTTTTCTACGTCTTCAACGCTCGCTCATGAGCATTTACTCAACCTGTCTATAACAATATCTCCAGCAAAACGGTTATTTCTTTTTTGTTTTTGTAACAGCGGGGAAACCGCTGTTAGCGCCTGGCGGCTTTCTAATCTTCTCCGATTATTACTTCTTAGCCTTAGGACGCTTAGCACCATACTTAGAACGACGCTGAGTACGGCTTGCTACACCGGCAGTATCCAGAGTACCGCGAACGATGTGATAACGTACACCGGGAAGGTCCTTTACACGACCGCCACGAACCAGCACGATGCTGTGCTCCTGCAAGTTGTGTCCTTACGCATAGCCGAATTAGGCTTCTTGGGGGTCGTTGTGTAGACACGAACGCAGACGCCACGACGCTGAGGACATGCGTCCAGCGCGGGAGACTTGCTCTTGTCAACGAGCACCTTTCTGCCTTTTCTTACCAATTGTGAAATTGTAGGCATAATTGTTTGTTTTTTAATGAATTATATTTGTTGTGTTATATTCCACTTGACATAGTGCACCCTTGCACACAGAGCGCTTTTGGGCTGCAAAGGTACGAACTTTTCCCAAATCTACCTAATATATAAGAGTTAAAAAGACGCTTATCTAATGCTTTTTAACATTAAATAAGCGTTTTAAGAAATATTAACTGCAAATATGCCGTCTTATGCCTCTCCTTTACCTACTGGAAAGGGTGCAATAGTGCGTGATTCCTGCTGTGGAATCTTGATGGGTCCGAACTCACGCTCATAGCGAACGATGTTCTCCTGAAGGGCACCCAACAGACGCTTTGCATGTTCGGGAGCCATGATGACACGACTCTTTACCTGCGACTTAGGAAGACCTGGCAGTACACGGGCAAAGTCGATGATAAAATCTGAACTGGAATGGGTAATGATAGCAAAGTTAGCATACTCACCCTGGGCAACCTCCTGAGGCAGTTCTATCTGCAGTTGGTTCTTATTGTTGTTATTCTCACTCATAATAATTTGATTTTATGTGAATATATAATAATGTACGCGCGAAGCTTAGTCGGCAAAGTTGACGAGGATGCGGAACACCTTGCCAGGATTCTCGCTCCACCAGCGCATGGTGTCGAGACCCTCTTCTGGTTTGATGACCTTCGTAATCAGTGTGTCGATAGGACAGTCGTTGGTCTCCAGATAATGGATAACAGCCAGGAAGTCGGTAGGCAGGGCATTGCGTGAACCACGAATGTCGAGCTCCTTCTGTACGAAGTACTTGGTCTGCAGCGATACCTCACTCTTGGCATAGCCGATGCAGGCCACACGACCCGTGAAGGCCACCTCGTTGATAGCCATCTGATAGGTAGGCACACTACCTACAGCCTCGATGACCACATCAGGACCGAAGCCATTGGTGATCTCCTGCAGACGCTGGTGTGCATCCTCCGTCTTGGTGTTCAGCGTATAGGTGGCACCCATCTTCTTGGCCAGTGCCAGCTTCTCGTCGTCGATGTCGGCAGCGATGACTGTTGCACCACGCAGGACAGCACGAACGATAGCTCCCATACCGACCATGCCACAGCCAATGACCATGACCACGTCGATATCGGTCACCTCAGCACGGCTGACAGCATGGAAACCCACACTCATCGGCTCTACCAAAGCACACACCTTCGGCGTGAGCTTACCAGCGGGAATCACCTTCTCCCAAGGCAGCACGATATACTCCATCATGGCACCGTTGCGCTGTACGCCCAGCGTCTCGTTATGCTGACAGGCGTTGACACGACGGTTGCGGCACGAAGCACACTTGCCACAGTTGGTATAGGGATTGCAGGTAACCACCATGCCAGGCTTCAGGGTGTCAGGAACACCAGCACCTACGGCTTCGATGACAGCACCTACCTCATGGCCCGGGATGACAGGATTGAGTGCCATCGTGTTACGACCCATGAAGGTATTGATATCACTACCACAGAAGCCCACATAGTGCAGCTTCAGCAGTACCTCGCCCTGACCAGGAGCCTGAGGCTTTTCTAATTCAATCACATTCAGCTCTTGTGAATGTGTAATCTGTATTGCTTTCATTATTTGATTGATTTGAGTTGCATGAATGAACGATAACCATAAACGATGATGACCAAGAAGCATACCAGCGGCAGGATGAACGACATGTTCACGGCAGGCATACCCCAGATGGTTTCCTGGTCAATCATCATGCCCTGCAGTGGCGGCATGAGGGCACCACCAACAATGGCCATCACCAAGAAGGCAGCACCCAGATGCGTGTCTTTAGAGTCGACATTCTCTAGGGCGATACCATAGATGGTTGGGAACATGATAGACATGAAGAGGCTGATGGCCACGAGGCTGTAGAGACCCCACATACCCTCGATGCAGATAGCTCCCAACGTACAGACGGAGGCTCCGATGCCAAACAGCATGAGCAGGCGGCGCGTGTTGACATAGTGCATGATGAAGGTACCGATGAAGCGACCGCTGAGGTTGAGCGACATGGCCACGATGTTATACATCTGTGCCGTCGCCTTGTTGATGCCCAGATGGTCGGCATACTGAATGATGAAGGTCCATACCATAATCTGTGCAGCCACATAGCATACCTGTGCAAAGACACCCTCACGATAGATGCTGTTGTGCCAAAGGTTTGACAAGGTCTCTTTGACAGTGTGTGTCTCACCGGCAGCTTTCTTTTCCTCGCTCTCGGTCTTAGGCATCTTAGTCAACGCAATGATGACGAGCACAGCCACTACGACCAGACCGATGGCCACATAGGGATTGCGGATAACGGCAAGGTCGTGCAGACGGATGCTAGCCTTCTCAGCATCTGACAGCAGGGGGAAGATGATTTTTCCTGCGGCATCGCGCTGATCAGACAACAGCTGGGGCAGTACGATGAACGAAGCCACCGCCATACCACTCAGTGAACCTACGGGATTGAAGGCCTGCGCCAGATTCAGACGACGGGTCGATGTCTCCTTGTCACCCAGCGAGAGGATAAAGGGGTTGGCCGTGGTCTCAAGGAATGCCAGACCGAAGGTCAGGATATACAAAGATACGCAGAAGAAGGAGAACTCCTGCCACTCGGCAGCAGGGATGAAGAGGAAGGCACCTATGGCATAGAGTGCCAAACCCAGCAGGATACCACTCTTATAAGAATAGCGGCGAATGAACAGCGCGGCAGGGATGGCCATCGTAGCATAGCCGCCATAGAAGGCAAACTGGATGAGCGACGCCTTGGCGGCCGACAGTTCCATCACAGTCTGGAACGCTGCCACCATGGGGTTCGTGATGTCGTTGGCAAAGCCCCACAGGGCGAACAACGACGTGATAAGGATGAAGGTGAAGAGGTATTTCTTCGATACTAAAGGCTTTTTCATTCTGACATATTTTTAATGTAAGGTAGGTCGGGAAGATGCTGGAAACCATAGAAGCGCTGGGCATTCTCACCCAGGAAGAGGCGTTTCTCGTCGGCTGTCAACTCACTGCTCTTCTCTATGAAATCATACGACATACGGTAGGTGATGGCGGTAATGGTGCGTGGATAGTCGGAACCCCACATCAGACGCTCCCACCCTACCAGGTCGGCAGCCTCGCGAATGCGACGTACCGCCGTCGGGAAAGGATAGTACTCTGGATTATAGAGCCACGTGATACCACCCGACTCTACCATCACGTTGTCGCCCTCACGAGCCAGCAGCACCTGACTGCGGAACGAGGCAGTGGTAGGCATGCCGAAATGACCGATGGCCACCTTCAGCTGCGGACACTCCTGAATGACCTCCGCCATCTGTGCCACCTGCTGCTCATCGTCAGCCAGACACATGGAGCAGACTAGTCCCTCCTGCTCCATCAGCTTGAAGACGGGCATAAGGGTCTGTAGTGGTTCATGCATGCGATGACCGGGGAAGGCGATACCTTTCAGTCCGGCAGCAATGACTGCCTTAGCCTCATCCACATTCCATGCCATACCCATACAGAAGAAACGGTCGGGATAGCGCTGTTGCACCTCGGTGAGGTAGGCGTTCTGGTTGCCGTCGATGACCTCCTGGACAACGACAGCGGCACCCACCTGGGCATAGTTCATATTAGACAGGAACACCTCGGCAGTGTTCTGACCATCAATCATAAATGGTGGCAACATCTGCACCTCCTCGTCCATGAAGATGCTACGACCATTCTTCAGCGACAGGATGCGCTTGCCGTCAACGGTAGTATCTTGCTTCAGCCACAGGTGACTGTGAGCATCGATTATGAGTTTGCCCATGTCACACGCTGCTGATTACCAATGATAGCCTTGACCTCATTGACTAGTTCCATATCGGGTTCAGTATTTGCCCACTCTATGTTACGACGCACATTGTCGGGATTAGCCGATGAGAACAGCGTAGAGGCGATGCGGGGATTGCTGACAGAGAACTGTATAGCCAACTTCTCAATGGGATAGCCCTTTGCTTTACAGTGCTCGGCAGCACGCTGACAAGCCTCAACAAGGGGTTTGGGAGCGGGATGCCAGGCAGGTACGCCACGCTGAGAGAGCAGACCCATGCTGAGCGGTGAGGCGTTGATGACGCCAATGCCATGCGACTCGAAGAAGTCCAGATAGTCGACAAGGGCATCGTCGTTCAGCGTATGGTGACAGAAGTTCAGAATGCTCTCCACTATTGGCTGTTGGCAATGTTCGATGACCCATTTCAGGTTGTCCAGCTGCAGGTCGGTGATACCCACATGACCTACGATGCCTTTCTTCTTCAGTTCCACCAAGGCAGGGAGCGTCTCGTCGACCACCAGTTGCAAGCCACCTGGGCGTGCTGCCTGGAACTCAATGTCGTGCACATTGATTAAGTCAATGTGATCTATGCCCAGTCGCTCCATGCTCTCGTACACACTGTCGGTGACACGCTTGGCGGAGTAGTCCCACGTATTCACGCCGTCCTTACCATAGCGGCCCACCTTGGTACTCAGGAAATATTTGTCTCTTGGAATGTTGCGCAAGGCCTTGCCCAGCACCGTCTCGGCCTTATAGTGACCGTAGTACGGACTGACATCGATAAAGTTGATGCCGCCCTCAATAGCTGCCTCTACAGCAGCAAAGCTGTCGCGCTCGTTGGTCTCGTGAAACACACTGCCCAGCGACGAGGCGCCAAAGCTCAGGTGGGATATCTTCATCCCTGTACGTCCTAATTCTGTGTAATGCATATAGTCGAAGGTTTAATGTCTCTTCCGTTAGTCGGCTGCAAAGATACTAATTATTTTTCACACGACGCCCTTTTTCCATAAAAAGTCTTTGCTTTCTGAGGATTTTTGCGTACATTTGCACGCCATTAAACTCATTTACAATGAAACAGAAATCAGATTGCAACGACACACTCCGACAGAAAGGCGGAGAAGTGAATGCATGGTCAGTGACGTGGGGCGTCCTGATGGCCATGCTGTTTTCGGCAGCTGCTGCCTACCTCGGACTGAAGGTGGGCCAGGTCTTTGAAGCTGCCATCCCCATTGCCATCATCGCCGTAGGCGTATCGGCAGCTGCCAAGCGTTCTAATGCCTTGCGCGAGAATGTCATCATCCAGTCTATTGGTGCCTGTTCGGGTGCTGTGGTTGCTGGTGCCATCTTCACCCTGCCAGCCATCTATATCCTGCAGGCCAAATATCCGGAGATGAGTGCCGACTTCCTGAAGATCTTCATCGCCTCACTACTGGGCGGTGTTCTCGGCATCCTGTTTCTCATCCCCTTCCGCCGCTACTTCGTGGAGGCACCACAGGAACAGTATCCGTTCCCAGAGGCTACCGCCACCACACAGGTGCTGAAGAGCGGTGACTCTGCCAGTGGACAGAGTCAGGCCAAGCCCCTGCTCATCGCAGGTCTGGTGGGTGGTCTCTACGACTTCATCGTCGCCACCTTCGGCTGGTGGAACGAGAATGTCACCTCACGCATGATACCCTTTGGTGATGACGTGGCAGAAAAGACCAAGCTCGTCTTCAAGAACAATACAGGTGCTGCCGTATTAGGTCTGGGATATATCATCGGCTTCCGTTATGCCCTGATTATCACGCTGGGCTCACTGTTTGTATGGTGGCTCGTCGTACCTGCCATGGCACTCATCTTCAGCGGTGATGTGCTGAACCAGTGGAATCCTGCCATCACGACAGCTGTCGGCGACATGTCGCCCGAACAGATCTTCACCTCCTATGGCAAGAGCATCGGCATCGGTGCCATCGCTATGGCGGGCATCATCGGCATCATCAAGTCATGGGGCGTCATCAAGAGCGCCGTTGGTCTGGCGACGAAAGCGGGAGAAACCAGCGGGGAAACCGCTAACAACGAAAGCAAGGCAGACCTGCCTTTTAAGTTTATTGCTATCTCGGCTACCCTGACCATCATTATCACCTTCCTATTCTTCTGGTTTGGCGTGATGGATGGCAACCTGCTCTTTGCCGCTGTCGCCATTATCCTGACGGCCGTCATTGCCTTCCTCTTTACTACCGTAGCAGCCAATGCTATCGCCATTGTCGGTTCTAACCCTGTAAGTGGTATGACACTGATGACGCTGATTCTGGCATCTGTCGTGATGGTGGCTGTAGGTCTGAAAGGTACAGGTGGTATGGTAGCTGCCCTCATCATGGGTGGTGTGGTATGTACCGCCCTGTCTATGGCTGGCTCGTTCATTACCGACCTGAAGATAGGTTACTGGTGTGGCACAGAGCCCCGCAAGCAGGAGACATGGAAATTCTTGGGAACACTCGTCAGTGCTGCTACCGTGGGTGGTGTGATGATGCTACTCAACGAAACCTACGGCTTTGCCTCTGGTGCACTGGCTGCTCCCCAGGCTAATGCCATGGCTGCCGTCATCGACCCGCTGATGAATGGTGTCGGTGCCCCTTGGCCACTCTATGCCCTCGGTGCTGTCATCGCCATCATACTGACGCTCTGTAAGGTTCCTGCACTGGCCTTCGCACTGGGTATGTTCATCCCCATGGAACTCAACGTGCCCCTGCTGATTGGTGGTGCCGTCAGCTGGTATGTCACCACTCGCTCAAAGGATGCTGAGGTCAACAAGGCCCGTGGCGAGAAAGGTAACCTCATCGCCTCTGGTTTCATTGCCGGTGGTGCGTTGATGGGTGTAATCAGTGCCCTGCTGCGCTTCGGTGGTATCCAGTTCGATTATGCCGAATGGTGGCAGAACCCACTGTCTGAGTGGTGTTCACTGGCAGCATATATCCTGCTGATAGCTTACTTTATCCGGACGATTAAGAAATAGGAAGCGCTTATCGCATGTTGCGCGGATGGTGCTCCAGGATCTCCTGGCGCAGCGTAGACATGTCGATATGCGTATATATCTCGGTGGTGCCGATGCTCTCGTGACCCAGCATAACCTGGATGGCGCGGAGGTCGGCACCACCTTCTAATAGGGCGGTAGCAAACGAGTGGCGCAGCGTATGGGGAGAGATGGTCTTGGTGATACCCGCCTCGACAGCCTGCTGCTTAATCATGATAAGTATCATGGTACGCGTGAGATGGGCACCACGACGATTCAGAAAAACATAGTCCTCCTCGCCAGGTTTGATGGTCATGTGGCAACGGTCGTCAAACCACCACTCTAACTCTTTGATGGCTTTGGGTGAGATAGGTACCAGGCGCTCCTTGCTACCCTTACCCATCACGCGTACATACCTCTCTTCTTTATAGAGGTTAGAGAGTTTCAGATTGACCAATTCTGAGACGCGTAAGCCACAGGAGAACAGCACCTCGATGATGGCACGGTTGCGGTGGCCCTCCCACTTAGAGAGATCGATACTGGCCTCTAAGGCATCCACCTCGTCGGGGGTCAACACTTCTGGCAGATGCTGTCCCAAGACAGGCGACTCCAACAATTCTGTGGGGTCATCGTCACGATAACCGTCCAACTGTAGGAAACGATAGAACGAGCGCACACCACTCAAGATACGACACTGCGAGCGTGGATGAATACCAATGTCGTGCAGTCCGGCGGCAAAATGTTGCAGGTCGGCCAGCTCCACCTCTAACGGATGTTTGCCTTCCCGCTCCAGATAGTCCAGCAGTTTTTGCAGGTCACGCACATAGGCATCCAGCGTGTTTGGCGAATAGCCACGCTGCAATTTCAGGTATCGCTGATAGCTCTTGACGATATTTGCGGACGTTTTTTTGCTCGTTTCCATTTTAATTCTTACCTTTGATTTCATCGAAGGTACTCTCGTTCAAAAAAGCTCAAATTAATTTGGCTTTTTATTCACTTATTCGTACCTTTGTGGCGGCAAAGATAATCATTATTTTTGAAATATGAAAATTTTAATCATCAATGGTCCTAACCTCAACCTGCTAGGTGTCCGCGAGCCAGGCATCTATGGCTCGTCATCTTTCGAGCAGTACCTGCCCCAGTTGCAGGCACAGTATCCTGACATTACTATCGAGTACTACCAGAGCAATGTCGAGGGAGAACTTATCAACAAGATGCAGGAGGTAGGCTTCTCGTACGACGGCATCGTGCTCAACGCAGGTGCCTACACCCACACGTCGGTAGCCCTGCACGACTGCATCCGCTCGCTGAAGGCACCCGTCATCGAGGTACACATCTCTAATGTCCACCAGCGCGAGGAGTTCCGCCACCACTCCATGATCTCTGCCGCCTGCAAGGGCGTCATCTGCGGTTTCGGACTCGACAGCTATCGATTGGCGATAGAAGCGCTCATATGCCCCCTAAGTTAGGGGGCCACAGGGGTCTGAACAAGCACAGGCCCACAATGGCATCATGAGTAATTGGAAAAAAAATAGCTCCTCTTCAGACCCCCAACCCCCTAACTTAGGGGGCTTGGAAGATTATATCCTCACTCATATTGACCCAGAGCCAGAATACCTGTATCGGCTTTGGCGTGCCACCAACATCCACATGCTGCACGGCCGCATGGCATCAGGCCATCTGCAAGGTCGTCTGCTAAAGATGCTGGTGCAGATGATTCGTCCCAAGAACATCTTAGAGGTAGGCACCTTCAGTGGCTATTCTGCCCTGTGCATGGCTGAAGGTCTGGACGATGACGGCCACCTCTATACCTTTGAGATCAACGACGAACAGGAGGACTTCACTCGTCCGTGGATAGAAGGGTCGCCCGTGGCCGACAAGGTATCGTTCATCATTGGCGACGCCATCACAGAGGCACCACGGCTCGGCATCACTTTCGATCTGGCCTTCATCGACGGTGACAAGCGCACCTACAAAGAGACCTACGAGATGGTGCTCTCCATCCTACGACCAGGTGGCTTCATCCTGGCTGACAACACCTTATGGGACGGTCATGTCGTAGACCATAGCTACGACCGTGACCCACAGACCAAAGGCATTGAAACCTTCAACGACTATCTTGCCCATGACCCTCGCGTAGAACAGGTCATCCTACCCTTACGCGACGGTTTGACGCTCATTCGCAAGCGCTGAAACAGCCGTTTGTCAACAAAATGTGCCTCATTTCGCATATTTTCTGCTCAAAATGTTGCATATTTCAAGAATAATATGTACTTTTGCTTACTTTATGTAAGTAAACAGTATCAACAATCACAATACTATGGACAAGATTGACAATCTCGACAAGAAAATCCTGAGCATTCTCTCACAGAATGCCCGCATTCCTTTCAAGGATGTAGCAGCAGAGTGCAACGTGTCACGTGCCGCCATCCACCAGCGTGTGCAACACCTCATTGAGAACGGTGTAATTATGGGTAGCGGCTTCGACGTGAACCCCAAGAGTCTGGGCTATTCTACCTGTACCTATGTTGGCATCACGCTGGAACGCGGTTCGATGTACAAGGACGTGGTAGAGTGTCTGCGCCATATTCCCGAAGTCGTAGAGTGTCACTTCACCACAGGTCCATACACCATGATGGTTAAGCTCTATGCTCGCGACAACGAGCAACTCATGCACCTGCTGAACGGTCGTCTGCAGGACATCCCCGGCGTGGTAGCTACTGAGACGTTGATCTCGCTGGAACAGAGCATCAAGCGCGACATTCCCGTAAATTTTGAGGCATAATACAATGGCTGACCGTTTCGATTGGCAGTCGCAACTTGTTGCGTCGGCCTATGCTGCCTTTCCAGAAGCACAGCACAAACCCGTTATAGGTATCACGGGTAACTATGGTGAACTGACCTGTAAGTTGGCCGAGGGCTACTACAAGTCGGTAGAGCGTGCCGGTGGCGTACCCGTCATCATTCCGCCGCTGAGTGATACCGATGTAATCATCAATACGTTGGAGCATCTTGACGGACTCATCCTCAGTGGTGGTGCCGATTACGATCCGCACTATGCTGGTGAGGAACCCTGTCCGCTGTTGGGTACCATCAATGAAGAGCGCGACCTGCCAGAGTTGTTCATTACCCAGCTGGCCTACAACCGTCAGTTGCCCATCCTGGGTATCTGTCGTGGCATCCAGACCTTAGCGATGGCCTTGGGTGGTCATGTATGTCAGGACATCAGCGACCTCCCCCCTGCCCCTCCCAAGGAGGGGAGCCCTATAAAGCACTCGCAGGAGGAACCTCGCAATGTCGCCACACACTACGTCACCATCGAAAAAGACTCCACCTTATATAATATATATAGGGCTTCTGAACATATCTCGGCTCATCAGGCTAATGAGGCTTATCAGGCTATCGAGGCTTCTGAACACATCTCGGGCGCTGTTGCCCCCCTCCTTGGGAGGGGCTGGGGGAGGTCCGTCAACTCCTTCCACCATCAGGCTGTCGACGAGACCGGTCCTCGCTTCCGTGTCATCGCCCGTTCTGACGATGGAATCATTGAGGCCATGGAGAGTACGGAGTATAAGAGCATATTGGGTGTTCAGTGGCATCCTGAGTGTTTGGACGATGGTCTGCCCATCTTCCAGTGGCTTATAGGTGAAGCACGACAGTACCGTCAGACGTGCGACGTGCATCAGCGTGTGCTCACGCTCGATACCCACTGCGATACGCCGATGTTTTTCCCAGAAAATGTTGACTTCGGCAGTCGCGATCCCAAGCTACTTGTCGACCTGCATAAGATGACGGAGGGTCATCAGGATGCAACCATCATGGTAGCCTATCTGCCACAGACCATGCCACTGGCTGATCATCCCAAGCAGTATACCGACCAGATATTCGACAAGATAGAGGCTATCGTAGCCAAACATAGCCCCTATATCGGTATTGCCCGCACCCCTGATGACCTATGGATGCACAAGCACCAAGGCAAGAAGAGCATCATGCTGGGCATAGAGAACGGTCATGCACTAGAGGGTAGTCTCGATAACCTGCGCCACTTTGCCCAGCGCGGCATCGTCTATATGACACTCTGCCACAATGGCGACAATGACATCTGCGACTCAGCGCGTGGTGAACATACCCACAACGGTGTCAGCGCCTTTGGTCGCGAGGTCATCAAGGAGATGAACCGGTTAGGCATCATGGTGGACCTCAGCCATGCCGGCGAGAAGAGTTTCTACGATGCGTTGGAGCTCAGCAAGACACCCATCGTATGCAGTCATAGCAGTTGTCGCGCCCTGTGCGACCATCCGCGCAACCTCACTGACGACCAGATGCGCGCCCTCGCTCAGAAGGGTGGCGTCATGCAGGTCACCCTGTATCATGGCTTCTTGGTGAAAGACGGTGAGGCCACGCTTGACGATGCGATGCGTCACTTAGACCATGCCATCGAGGTAATGGGTATCGACCATGTAGGACTGGGTACCGACTTCGACGGTGATGGAGGCATCCGTGGCCTGGCCAGCTCAGCAGAGTTGCTGAACTACACCCGCGAATTGCTCAAAAGAAAGTATTCGGAAGCAGACATCCAGAAGCTGTGGGGAGGCAACTTCCTACGCGTCATGAGAGAAGTACAAAATAACAATAGGTAAGAGGTAAGAAGTATGAAAAAGATAATAGCTATTTGCGGATTGATTGCCCTGTTATGCGCCTGCAGCACGACCAAGAAGAGCTCGAGCGAGGAGCAACAGACAGTCACCATCAAGTTCAATGCCGATTCGGCCTATCTCTTTTGCCAACAGCAGTGTGACTTCGGCCCACGTACCATGAATAGTGAGGCACATGAGCGTTGTGCTCAGTGGATTGCCGACAAGTTCCGCCAGTATGGCTGTGACGTGGAGTTGCAACAAGCCGATTTGAAGGGCTATGACGGTACTATCCTAAAGAGTACCAACATCATCGCCCATTCTCCCCTCCGTTTGGAGGGGTCGGGGGAAGCTAAGCCTCGCATCCTGATTTGTGCCCACTGGGACAGCCGTCCATGGGCTGACAACGACCCTGACGAAGCCAATTGGAAGAAACCCGTGATGGCAGCCAACGATGGTGCCTCTGGTGTAGGTGTCATGCTCGAACTGGCCCGAATCATCCAACAGCACGACTCCCTACCCCTTGCCGTCGACTTTATCTGCTTCGATGCTGAAGACTGGGGTGTTCCCCAATGGAGCGACAAGTCTGACAACGACTCATGGGCATTGGGGGCACAATATTGGTCTACCAGTCCACTTGCTAAGGCTGGCAATTACCAGTATGGTATTCTGCTCGATATGGTAGGCGGTCAGAGTGCCCGTTTCTATCGTGAATATTTCTCGATGCGTTATGCCCGCAATATCGTTGAGAAGGTATGGCAGGCCGCCAGTGCAGCAGGCTATGGCAGCTACTTCCCAGCAGAAGATACGGGAGGTGTTACTGACGACCATCTCCCCGTCAATGAGAAGGCAGGTATTCCTTGTATCGACATCATCAGTCACTATCCCGACTGCGAACAGAGTAGTTTCGGACCCACTTGGCATACCATCAATGACGACATGCAGCATCTGGATAAGAACACGCTCGAAGCTGTCGGACAAACACTGGTACAACTACTCTATCAGTAAACACTATAAGAGGCCTTCTCAATAACGGAAGGCCTCTTATTTTTTATAGTGGCATCTCTACTACTATTCTACACCCTTCATGATAGTCGGTATCGATGAGGAAGTTGCCACCCAGTGCCGTAATATGTCGCTTGGCAAGTGGTAGACCTATACCCTTCACTGTAGGCATCTCATCCACCTGAGTGAAAGACTTATATACTGCCTCTGCTGCGGCTGACGACAGTCCAGGACCTATATCCTGAATGGTAAAACGTACTGCTGTCTTCGTCTTGCCAACATGCAACATGACGTGTTTGCCATCTGAGTGGTTGACTGCATTATACAGTAGTTCTCGCAATACACGTACCAGATAGAGGCGATTGGTCAGTATATAGATATTGTCTGACAGCTCACTCTCTATCTGTATTGCTTTGTCGTGGAAATGGCTCAGCGTATAATTCACACACTCGCGTGCCATTTCGTTACAAGCCACCTCGTCAACTCGCTCGACGACCATTTTATCAGTTGCATCCGTCTCTGTAGCGTCAAGCATCATCAACACCATGCGGTTCATGCTGTTGACATTACTTTTCATCATAGTGGTGATGCTGCTCAGATTCTCTTCACTGATTACATTCTTACCCTTACTGCTGTCGCCCAACATATCTGCAAATCCCGTGATGACATTCAACGGCATATGCATTTGCTGTATCAGGTGGTAGAGATACTGGTTTCTCTTCTTGACCGTTTTATCCACCTCCCAGCGAGCCTGTTTCAACTCTTTATTGTGGCATCCTATCTCGTAGACATCCTTTCTCAGCTTACCCATGCGCTCGTTCAGCGACTGCTGCATGAGAGAAAAGCAGTTCTGCAAGGTTCCTACGACAGACTTGTTATTCGTCATGGGTATCTTCTCGTCGTAGTGACCGTCAGCCATCTTCTTCGTGATGTCTATCAGACTGTTGATGGGGCGAATCATACGCTTCACCACATGATGGCAACGCAATAGGATGAGCAGTAGTCCAATAAGAATCAGCAGGATAATAATGTAGCCCAGATGATAGTACCCCTTCATGGCGTCACTATCCGGACAAACCAATGCCAGGCTCCAATCGGTGCCAGGTACAGGACAATAGCTTACGTGGTACAGTTCTCCGTTTGTCTTGATGTGCATGGTACCATGATTACCTGATGTCATCTCATGTCCTAATGCTATCAGCTCCTTGTCCTTGTTAAGGTCAGCATCAGTAAAGATGGTCTTCTTAAACAACCGAGTCGTATCAGGATGCATCAGATAGCGTCCGTCGCCACCTAACAGCATGTAGTAGGCATTAGAATAAGGTTTCTCTTCTTTGTCCAAAATATCTGCCATCCGACTGAACGAGAAGTCGGCAGTCACTACGCCTACGATGCGTCCATCCTCCATCTTGACAGGTAGGCTATAGGTTGCTATCGCCTTACGATGATCAACCTTACCCTCCAGATATTCTATATACGGGTCTACCCAGCAGGCTGTGCCTGAGTTGACAACCTGCGTATAACACGGTCTCTCCAGATAATCGTATTCCGTTTCACGATAGGTTGCCAAACTGTCGCCATGATAGGTAGAATATACCGAGAAGGTATGACCACAATCCTTGCACACGCCTGGTACTACAAATACCGAGCTGCTAATCACATTACGATTCAGGCGCACAATACGATTAGACACCACCACCAGCGAGTCGGACGTGAAGTTCTTTTCAAGCATCCATGCGTTTGATTTTGCTGGTGTCTCAACAGTATTCATATAGTATTTCACACGATGCAACGTCGTATTCACCATGCTATTCATAGATTCCGACACCTTTTCGTGTATCAGTTCATGCGACAGAGCAAACAAGAGTCCTAATGACAAGATGAATATAGGAGTAGCCATCAGCAAAAGACCCATGCTGAGCTCTCTTGATAGTTTACGACGATTCTTACTCATGGCTACCCTCCTTTCCTGTTTCGTTCTCTGTAAAGTGTGCCATATGGTCCAGCAAATCAACCAGCAACTGACTCTTTCGCTGTATGTTGCCCACCTGCTTGCCAGCCTCTTCTTTATTGATGTCGTAATAGTTGTTGCAGAGTGTTGTCACACTACTGTCAATGCTATTGGCAGGTTCATCCATCTGACGGATGATATAGCGCTGGAAAGAGGTCTTCATCTTGTCTGTTTCCAATGCCTTATCATATTCCATCTGTAACATGGCGTCTTGCTGCTGAAGGCGTTTTGTTTCGTCTTCAAGCTCACTCACCTGTCCTTGCAGTGACCGTTGCATCTGTTTAAATCGATTTTGCAGCAAGCCTATCTCGTCGCTGCGGTCTTCATAAGGAAGTGCCTCATTGTAGTTTCCTTCTGTTATGTGTTGGGCAGACTTTGCCAAATTGCTTACCGGTTTCATTTGTTTGCGAATAATCCAGTTACTTAGCAGGGAGAAGAGCAGGATACTAACTACAGCGATGGCAAGGGCAAGATAGAGCAACTTGTTGTACAAGCCAAAGATATCGTCCTCAGGATATACCACACCGACACTCCATGCTACCTCGCCACTTGATCTGCCTTCCCACTTGATGGGTGCAAAGGGTTTGTAGAATACCCACCAATTGTCACCATCTCTACGAAACTCCTTCCTGCCACTACCACCAGCCAACATAGCCTTAGCAGCAGCAAATTCCGTAGGATCAGCCTTACGACCCGTCTGACCGAATATAGTAGGACTCATCAGCTTCTCTTTGTCAGGATGTACGATGTACGAACCATTGTGTCCCAGCAATATGCTATAGCCATTCTTTGAGGGCTTGGCAGCAAGAATGAAATTTGAAAGCTGGCTGATAGCCACATCTACGGCAATGACACCGATGCGTTCACCCGTCTTGTCGCTAAACGGCAGACAGAAGCTCACCAGTGGCTCTCTTTCTGTCTCTTCACCCTTCAAGGGGTCTATCCAGCCTATCCATCCCGTCTCCATGGGTTTGGTATACCATCTCTGCTCGGTATATGTACGATGGGTAAAGGTGTCAGAGGTCGTTAAGTCTAAGGCACCGTTAGCGGCCGCCTTCTTATGATGTACATAGGCCATAAACAGGTCTTTTCCTGGATAGTAGCCAGGCTTGAAGCAGATGGCGCAACCATCGATATAGGGATTACTCAATACCAAGTCACGGCTGTAAGTGTACATACGCTCTGGCTCATCCAGATGCTGCAACAAGTCGTAGTAGATATTACCTGTTGCCTGCTCCACACTCAGCAGGATATTGTCAATGTGCTGCATGGTTCCCTCCAGCGTCTGCTCGGCATTACGCACACCTTCTTCCCGTAATACCTTGTGAGAGAAATAGACCAGGACACCCAGTGTCACTACCAGCAAAAGCAGTGCCTCGCCCGTTAAGCACTTACACTACAATAGTATATGCAAAAATAGGAAATTTTTAGACAAGTCACACACAACCTGCATAAAAATTAACAGACTTTAAGTATTATGGACTCTTTTACAGCTGTCCCGCTTCTACCATCAGCACCACGCGCTCCGTTAAGCGGTCCACTCCCTCTGGGTCGTATTCCTTCTTCAACGATGCACCGAATGCCCAGGCAAAAGCCTGATAGAATCCGGCCTTCACTGGACCCAAGAATGCCTGTACCAACTCATAGCCCGACGAGTGGCTCTCACGGTAGATCAACTTGATGAGCAACTTTCCCTGTGAGTAGGTTAGCTTCTTCATGCGGGGCTTATACTCCTGCATGACCAGGTATTGTGCTGTTTCCATCATTATCAGACGCGCCTCTTTGGCAATAGGTAGCACCGTCTTCACGTTCTTTACCAGTCGCATATAAGCGCCCTGCTGCTTCTTGCTGCTGAACGTCACCGGTGGAAACACATAGACATTGTTCATCTCCATATACTGAATGCTATCGCCATCCTCCAGCACCTTACCCACCTTCACAGTGGGTACGAAGGTAGGACTATCCATGTCCACCTCCTGCCGCTTCTTGTCCTGCGCCATCGCGCCAAGTGCAAAAAGCCAAATGCCAATAGCCAACAGCATGATTCGTTTCACGTCTGCAAAGGTACAATTAAGTAAGGAAATACAAAACAAAACATAGTGAAATAAAGTTATACAATTAGTAAAACATCAAATATATTTGGTTTTTCGTTTGTTTTGCACTATCTTTGCCGTCATGAAACAGCTTTTTCTCGTGGTAGCATTGTTTTTTTGTGCTTTCTGCCACGTATATTCACAGCACCCTATGCGTCTGTGGTATGACCGCCCAGCGCAGTATTTCGAGGAGTCACTGCCCATTGGCAATGGCCGACTCGGAGCATTGATCTATGGCGGTACAGATAGCTGTCTCATTTACCTGAACGACATCACACTATGGACAGGGAAGCCCGTAGACCGTAACGAGGGAGCGGGCGCTGCGCAGTGGATACCACAAATCAGAGAAGCACTCTTCAAAGAAGACTATGCACGGGCCGACTCACTGCAATTGCATGTCGAAGGGCATAACTCAGCATATTACCAGCCGCTGGGCACGTTGTTGATAGAAGACCTGAACGGTGGTAGCATGAGTGGCTATAGGCGTACGCTAAGCCTGGACTCGGCAGTAGTCAGCGACCGGTATGTTCGTGACGGGAGAACCGTCACGCGCGATTATTTCGCCTCGGCACCCGACAGCCTCATCGCTATTCGTCTGACGGGAGTGGTAAACATCCGCCTGTCGCTGACAGCACAGGTGCCTCATAAGGTAAAGGCCAAAGGTAACCAGCTGACACAGACAGGACACGCCGTAGGCGACCCCATGGAGAGCGTACATTTCTGTACCATCCTGCAAGCCAACAACAAGGGCGGCAGTATCATGGCCAGCGACAGTTCGCTGACCATCCGCAATGCTGAGGAGGTGGTGATATACATCGTGAACCGCACCAGCTACAATGGTTTCGACCACCATCCTGTCCGTGAGGGTGCACCCTATCTGGAAAAAGCCCTCGACGACATCTGGCATACGAAGAACTACACCTATCAGGACTTCCTGCAGCGCCATATCAACGACTACCGCCAGTATTACGACCGTCTGCAGCTGCGACTGGGTGCTCCTACGCTAAGTGTTGACGGACTGAACGTTCCTACAGACCGTCTGTTGGGTGAGAAGTTGGACGACAACTATCTGGAGACACTCTACTTCCAATACGGTCGCTACCTGCTCATCAGCTCGTCGCGCACCAAGGGTGTTCCTGCCAACCTGCAGGGCCTGTGGACGCCCCATCTGTGGTCGCCTTGGCGTGGCAACTACACGATGAACATCAATCTGGAGGAAAACTACTGGCCAGCCTTCGTGGCCAACTTAGCAGAGATGGCCGAACCACTGAACGGCTTTGTGCAGTCGTTGGCAGCGAATGGCCGCTATACCGCTAAGAACTTCTACGGCATCAACAAGGGCTGGTGTGCCAGTCATAACAGCGACCTGTGGGCGATGACCAATCCCGTAGGTGAAAAACGTGAGAGCCCCATGTGGAGTTGCTGGAATATGGGTGGTGCATGGCTCGTAGAGACGCTGTGGGAGCGCTACCTGTTTACACAGGACAAGGACTACCTGCGTCAAACAGCCTATCCATTGATGAAGGGTGCCGCAGACTTTTGCATGAACTGGCTTATAGAGAATCCCAAGCATCCTGGTGAACTCATCACTGCCCCTTCGACATCGCCCGAGAATGTGTATGTCACAGACAAGGGCTATCGTGGTGTAACCTGCTATGGTGGTACGGCCGACCTCGCCATCATTCGCGAGTTGCTGCTCAGCGTGGTGGCTGCCGGTTCTCTGTGCGGCGACAATGTTACCGCCTACAAGACGGCACTGAACAAGCTGCATCCTTATACTATTGGTAAGGATGGCGACCTAAACGAATGGTACTACGACTGGAAAGACCCAGACCCCACCCATCGCCACCAAAGCCATCTCATTGGCCTCTATCCTGGACATCACGTCACTGCTCCAGATTTGCAGAAAGCCTGTGAGCAGACCTTGATACAGAAAGGTGACGAGACAACAGGCTGGTCAACAGGCTGGCGTATCAATCTGTGGGCACGACTACATAACGCTGAGAAGGCCTATCAGATATACCGCAAACTGCTGACACCCGTAGCCCCTGAACATGGGGAGGCACCTAACTACGTCAGCGGTGGTGGCACCTACCCCAACCTGATGGATGCTCACCCACCCTTCCAGATTGATGGTAACTTCGGCGGTACTGCTGGTGTCTGCGAGATGCTGATGCAGAGCAAATTGCAATCTGCTAAAGACCAAAAGCAAATAGCCATCATTGAGCTGTTGCCCGCCTGTCCGAAGCGATGGAGCGAGGGCAAGGTCAGTGGACTCTGTGCCCGTGGTGGAGTAGAGGTGAGCTTCGAATGGAAGGGAGGCTATGTACGCTCAGCCACGCTGAAAGCACGCAAGAAATGCACGGTTACCTTATTATATAATAACCAAAGTAAGACATTGAAATTAAAAGCTGGGCAGACATTGCCCGTTAAGACATGGTAAACAAGAATATTATAGACACTACATTGGAGCAGGCCCGCGAGTGGGGTCATGCCCTTTATCTGGCTGATGGTCTGGTACTGACCGACCAAATTGCTCGTGCGCCCATCTCCAGAGAGCCTAAGCGCATGAATTTTATCATGATGGCATTATGTCGCAAGGGACAGGCAACGTATAATATTGACACCCGCGAACAATCGGTAATGCCGGGCGATCTGCTCTTTATCTCTGAGCGCCATATCATTGACAACTATATGGCATCATCCGACTTCGAATGTCTGTGCATCATGCTGAGCACACAGTTCTATCATGGTTTTGTACAGAATGTGAAGAACGTGTCATCGCTCTTGCTGTTCTCGATGAACAATCCTGTGGTACACCTCACCCCTCAGGAGATACAGACTTATGAGAACTATTTCCAGACTATCCGTACGAAGATGGGTGACGAAAACCACCACTATCGCACAGAACTGGTGCAGGCCCTGCTGTTGGCTATGTTCTACGACATGTCGGACGTCATCTATCGTATAGAACAAGGCTCTGCTAAGAAACAGAGCCGCAGCGACGTTATCTTTGCTCGTTTCATCGCTCTGCTGCAGGAGAATTTCCGTAAGGAGCGCCGCGTCAGCTGGTATGCCAAACAGTTAGATATTACGGCCAAATACCTCTCTGAAGTCGTGAAGCACGCAAGTTTGCGCACACCTAACGAGTGGATTGACAGCTATGTGGTCTTGGAAATACGTGTACTGCTGAAGAACTCACCCAAGAGCATCAAGGAGATTACTGAGGAGCTGAACTTCCCCAACCAGTCGTTCTTAGGCAAGTATTTCAAGGAACATGTAGGCGTCAGTCCTTCTGAGTATCGAAAAGGTTAGCAACCTCACAGAGCTCCTCATACCACGCCTCACCAAAGCGGCGGATGAGCGGCTCCTTTAAGAACTTATATACGGGAAGGCCCAGTGCCTTCCCTTTTTCTACGGCATCCTTACAGACAGTCCAGCGGTGATAATTGAGACCAATAAGGCCATTGCCGAAATTCTTCTCACGGATAGGGTATAGCGAGCAACTGATAGGCTTGCAGAAGTGCGTCTTGCCATTACGATAAGCTCTTTCCAACATACAAAGCCAGCAAGGTTCCTGACTCCCCTCTCCTTTTGGAGAGGGGTCGGGGGTGAGGCTACGGGCGAACACACATTCCCTGCCCCTGACAATGCTGGTCACCATATCGCCATCGCGATCAGCATAAGCCACGCCCTGTTTGTCAATGACGCTCTGTGCCGAGGCAGAAAGGTCAGGCCACACGGTGTCAAGGGTATCTTCTATGGCGGCGATCTCTTCCATGGTGACAGGAGCACCGGCATCACCTTCTACACAGCAGATGCCTTTACACTTCTCGTAGTCACAGCAGAAGCATTCAGTGATAATTTCGGAGGATATCAGCACACCGCTGACTTCTAATATGGGAGGAACCTTGTTCATTGGACTATTGGACTATTTACAATTTAACTATTTACCATCTGATGGGCTCCATGCCATTTTCTTGCAGATACTGATTGCAGCGAGAGAACTGATGCTGACCAAACCAGCCACCACGGTTGGCAGAGAGGGGCGAGGGATGGACAGACTCCAGTACAAGGTTCTGCTGCTTGTCAATCATATATGCCTTTGAACGGGCATAGCCACCCCACAGCATATATACCAGATGTTCGCGATGAGCAGCCAACGCACGGATAGCAGCATCGGTGAACTGTTGCCAGCCCAGCGTCGAATGGCTGTTGGCCTGGTGGGCACGAACGGTCAGCGTGGCGTTAAGCAACAGAACGCCCTGTTCTGCCCAGCGGGTCAGATTACCACTGGTAGGAATGGCGATACCCAAATCTTGCTGTATCTCCTTGAAGATATTCTGCAGGGATGGTGGAAACTGTATGCCATCCTGTACGGAGAAGCTAAGTCCATGTGCCTGTCCTGGCTCATGATACGGATCCTGACCAATAATAACCACCTTCACCTTGTCGAAAGGACAAAGGTTGAAGGCATTGAATATCAAGGCACCTGGCGGATAGCAAGTCGTCGTGCTGTATTCCTGGCGCACGGCACCTGTGAGCTGCTGGAAGTAAGGTTTCTCAAACTCCTCTTGCAGGTGCTCCTTCCATGTGGATTCTATCTGTACATTCATTACGAATTAAGCATTAAGAATTAAGCATTAATAAGGTGATAAGTACCGCCAGCCAACGGCTTCACGACACCCTTCATTTCTAAAGAGAAGAGCTGAGCTGTCAGTTGACCGATAGGGATATTGGTACGTACACTAATCATATTTAACTGTAGGTCGTTGGTCTGCTGCAACAGCTGAACGATGCGCTGTTCGTCGGAGGTGAGGTCAGGAAACAACTGGCGCTCTACCGTGTCAGGACGCGTCGCAGTCGTCTGCCAACCTACAAAGGCCAGAAAGTCTTCGGCAGAGGTGATGAGGGCAGCCATATTGTCGCGGATTATCTTGTTGCAACCCTCACTGGCAGGCATACCCACCGCACCAGGAAAGGCAAAGACATCGCGACCATACTCCTGGGCAATACGACAGGTGATTAGTCCCCCACCCTTGTAGGCACTCTCCACCAAGATGGTGGCATCGCTCATGCCAGCTACAATACGGTTGCGCTGACGGAAGTTGTTAGGCAGCGCCTCTGTCTGACTCATATACTCTGTCAACAGTCCACCCTGCTTCAGCATCTCAATGGCTGTGTCACGATGACGGGGTGGATAGATCTGGTCGAGTCCGTGCGCCAGCACACCCACCGTCTCGTAGCCGTTCTCCAGAGCACTACGGTGTGCACAGATGTCGATGCCATAAGCCAGACCACTAACTATCAACACATCGGGAACCAGTCGTCTGAGGTCACTGACAAAGTGGTGTACCAAATCCTGACCATAGGTGGTGCAGTGGCGTGTACCTACAATATCAACGACATGGCTTTGATTGAGGTTTGCCGAACCTTTATAATAGAGCACGATGGGAGCATCGTCACACTCTCTGAGACGCTGTGGATAGTCATCATCATTCAGACACAAGGCACGGATACCACCCTTCTTCATAAACTCCATCTCGGCAGCAGCACGCTTGAGGGCCTCATCCCAATTCTTCATCGACTCACGCAGACGAGGCGTGGCATCAGGCATGACATCGCCTAAATCTAAGCGATGCTCATAGACCGCCTTTCCACTACCTAACGTACGGTAGAGCAGTAAGGCTGTCTGGAAATTGAAGCCCATCATGCGTGTCAACGCTAAGGTATAGTAAATCTCTTCTTCCTGCATGGCTTATAGGATAGTTAGTAACTCACTTGGATGACTGATGAAACGCGTGGCACCATGAGCCAACAGAAACTGACGGTCACGGAAACCCCAAAGCACGCTGATGCAGGGCATACCACTGGCTGCTGCTGTTGCTACATCGACATCGCTGTCACCTACATAGACAGCCTGCTCACGACTGACACCTAACTGGCGCAGGGCCTCGTTGACGGTATCGGGAGCGGGTTTCTTTCTGATGCCTTCTGCTTCGTGTTCACCGATGGCCACCTCAATGCTGTCGGCAAAGAAGTGCTTGCAAAGCTCTTGCGTAGCGGCATAGAACTTGTTGCTGACCACTGCCGTCCTGCAGCCACGGGCACGCAACGCTTGCAGCATCTCCATAATGCCATCGTATGGACGTGTCGTATCCAGCGAATGCTCCAAATAATGCTGGCGGAAGGTGGCAAAAGCCTGTTCAAACTGTGGATTGGCAGCACCATCGGGGATGGCACGCTCCATCAGCAGGCGCACGCCATTGCCCACGAAGCGACGGACATCATCAATGCTATGCTGGGGCATACCATAGGCTTGCAACGCATAGTTGACCGATGCTGCCAAATCACCCAAGGTGTCCAGCAGCGTACCGTCCAGATCAAAGATGAATGTCTGAGGCGGCTGACCCGTCCATAGTGGTGTCTTCTCTGTCATTACTCTTTCGGCATATAGGGTGCGAAAGCACGGTCGTAGTCCTCACTGCCTGCCAGTCGACCACCGACCAGACAGACCAGCGTGATATCTCCACGGAAACACAGCGCCTCGTCAGAAGCGCGGAAGATGTCCTGGTGGAAGATGTACTTGATGCCTTGCTTCTCCAACCACAGGCGCGAGATGAACTCATCATCGCAACGCAGTGGTGTCTTATATTGCAAATTCATGCGTGCCACGACGGCATCCACCCCTTTCTCGTGCATCTCAGCAAAACTCAGTCCACAATGTTTCAAGAACAAGTGGCGTGTATGCTCTGTATAGTGGAGGTAGTTGGCATTGTTGACAATGCCTTCGATGTCGCACTCGTAGTCGCGCACCTCCATGCGTGCTTCAAAAATATATTTACTCATGATCGTTTTAAATATTCAAACCCTATGCGACAGCGCAGACATTCCTTCTTGTCGCAATATTCACGTTTCAACTGAATGAGCGCCTGTGAGTCACCAGCACTCTTGACATCCAGTCCACACTCTTTCCACATACGAATGATATGGTTGTTTTCTGCCTTCAACTGTTCCAAGATATCAAAGGCACGGTCGCAGAGTGCCTCCTTCATGCTATGACGCCCATAGGCAAAGAGCATAGGGACACAGGTGTTAATCATCAGCAGATTGATGGAGAACGGTGACAGGTGCTTGGCATTACGGAAACTCTCAGAGCCAAAGGTATAATGCGTCTCCCAATAGGGTGTCACCTGTGTACGCAGCATAGCTGCCATTGCTGGCATATCCTGACAGTCGATAAGTGCCGAGAGGGTTGCCTTACGCTGGTAGTAGAGATTGGCCAACTGGGCAATACGGATGTGGGGGAAGTTCTGAGGACGCAGACGCAGGAAGCGCCATAGCTGCGCATTCATGGGAGTCAGCGAGAACTTATGAGCTAAGTATTGGTACTCATTGCGCAACTTAGCAAAATAGCCTTCGTTGAGTGCCTGTTGCTGATATTGAGCAGGAATGGTATTCAGTTCTAACAGTCCTGCCTGACCCATGAAGATAGCCTCTATCTGGAACAAGTCGTCACGGTGTTTGCCAACAGCCTGCAAAGGGATATGGCGTGCCCACTCCTCAAAAGCATCACCATTGATGCCAAAGCCATAGTTGCGCGCCATGGTCTGGAAATAGGCATCCTCCCATGAACCACCGGCCTCTTTGACGCGCTCCTGGATAGCTATGGTCTTCTGTTCCAAGCGTTCCGTTTGCAGCGCAGCCATCCACGCATGAATCGTCAGACGTGTCAAGTTGGGAATGATGCGGTAACAAGGTGGATAGGCATCAGTACGCAACAGCTCTTCATAGTTGTCATGTACCGAGGGCGGTATCGTCAGTACCATCTGTGGTACGAAGTGTCCTGACTGCATCTGTACCTCACGGTCGGCTACACCCACTACATGCAGCACTACATTATTATAATGTTCGTCTTGCTGATGGCCATGCTGATACCAGTCGCTGGACTTGTCGTGAATCTCGACATTGCCGACCCATAGCGTACCGCCTATTTTCACCTTGGCATTGAAGAAGTCGGGACCGCTATTACGGTTGTGCAGGCCGGGGTCTATAACCTCCACCTCCTGACCGTCAGTGGTCTGCAAACCTTCTATCGGCCACAGTTTATGTTTCCAGCAGTAATGCAGCAGTTGTTCCATCGCACTAATTTATTAGCGAGTAAGCTCGTATTCAAAAGGCATGGCGGGCATACCTTTCTGATTGTAGATGTTGGCACGCGTAGGATTGTCTTTCCAAGCATAGCGCACCCAGACGGGCTGGGCAATAGGAGACTGGAAGCGCACCTCAGCACCAGTGACCGTTGCCTCCACATTCACGAAACGCTTATCAGCACCAGCTACCTCTACCTCATAGGCCACACCCTCGCGCATAGGCTGGTCAAAAATCACTACCACCTGAGAGTCATTGACATGATGGCCTACTGGCAGAGGAGACAATGCTACCGACTTGCCATAAACCAAGCGGTCCATGCAGAGTGCCACACGTTCTGCGGCCTCTTTCTTACGCAAAGGATGGATATCTACCGTCTCACCAAGGTCTATCAAACAGGCTGTTTCAGCAAATTCATCGCCTCTCGTAGCCTGACGCTGAGCCTCACGCAGACGAGCCCAATTACTATTGACGGGGTTAGTCTGTGGTGTGATGGGAGAAGGCATACCAGTCTGCTGGCGACCATCGTAATTAGCCAACTGTACGATACAGAAGGGCAACGAAGCGTCGTGCCACAGCGCACGCCAACCACTCATCAACGTCCTTAGATAACCTTCATAAGGAGCAGGATTGCCCGTATTCGACTCACCCTGATACCACACAATACCACTCAACGCATAGGGTGCCAACGGATAGAGCACCGCATTATAAAGTGTAGAAGGCATGTTCTGTAACGACACATCACTGCTTGGACATGAGGGCATATCAGCACCAGCATGGTGTAGCCACTTATTGCTCAATGCAATGACATCCTTAGGCATCGGATTCTGACTATAGCGGTCTGCACCAAAACAGAGCATATAAGGCTTCTCAGGGATGAAGTGTGCCATACCATATTTATTGATAAAACGGATGGTGATGACATTGTCGCCTTCGCGGAGCAGATCTGCAGGGATGTCATAGCGACGAGGAGGATACTGATAGTAGGTTCGGCCAACCTGCTGACCATTGACATAGGTGATGTCGGCATCGAACAACGTTCCCAACAGCAGACGCGCTGGCTTACCGGCATGCGCCTTGTCTATCTGGATATGCTGACGCAGCCATGTGCTACCCGTACCACGCCATCCCCAGTTGTTCTGGTCAATGACAGCCCATGAAGAATCATCGCAGTCAAGGGCGGTAAAATTACCTGCTATGCCTGCATCCTGCTGGTCGAGCATCTCGTTCCAACGGCGATCAGCCAGATTGTTGGCTCTCATCTGTGCAGCAACATATTCCTTATTATCATAGAGACGGGTCTTCTGCAACAGTTTCGGATTGTCTTTCTCCAGACTGTCTGCCGGTAACCAAGCCTCAATAGGTGTACCACCCCAGCTATTCACAATGACGCCCTGTGGTACACCCGTCTTCTCTTGCATACGCTTGCCCAAGAAAGAACCTAAGGCCGAGAAGAGCCATGCGTTCTGCTTGGTCAGCGGTTTCCAATTGATGCTTGTAGGACGGATATCATCCTGTACACCATGAGCGTTCGTCTCGTTCTGAACACGGAACAAACGAACGGAAGGATTGTCAAAATGGTCGATTTCATCGACATATTGCGGATATACACGTTCGATGGTGACGTCGATATTAGACTGTCCGGAACATAGCCACACATCACCCACCAACACGTCTGTCAACTCCTGATTGTCTACCACAAGTGTATAGGGACCACCGGGCTTCGTCTTCGGCAAGTCGATACGCCAACGACCTTGATCGTCAGCTACTGTGGTATATTGTTTCTTCTGCCAGCGGATAACTACCTGTTCTTTAGGATCAGCCTTACCCCATATAGGAATAGGCTTTCCACGCTGAAGAACCATACCCGACTGAAACATTTGAGGTAGCACAATTTTAGCATCAGCCACACAGAAACCTGCTAAGGCCAATAGAAGGAGGAAAGATTTTCTCATGACTATGTTATGATTAGTTGCGCCGACAAAGGTACGAATAAGTGAGCAAAAAGCCAAAGAATTTACGTTTTTTCCTACTATGCTACAAATAATGTATGTTTTTGTAACATGTAAAAACATCCATTTCATCAGAAAAGAGTAACTTTGCACAAAAATTATAAATAATACATAACAACAATGACACCTAACGAAACACAAGGAGCCAAAGGATTTTACAAATTGTCCTGGCTGCAACGAATTGGTTTTGGTTCTGGCGACTTGGCACAGAACCTGATTTATCAGACCATCAGCATGTATTTGCTGTTCTTCTACACTAACATTTATGGACTCGACCCCGCTGATGCTGCCACCATGTTCTTGGTAGTTCGCTTGGTAGACGTACTGTGGGATCCCTTGGTAGGAACCTACGTCGACAAGCACAACCCAACGCTGGGTAAATATCGTTCTTACCTCGTTCTTGGCGGTATTCCTCTGACGGGCTTCGCTATTCTGTGTTTCTGGAACGGCTTTGCACCATCACTCGTTTATGCATACGTCACCTATGTAGGCATGTCGATGCTCTACACACTGATTAATGTACCTTATGGTGCCCTGAATTCTTCACTGACTCGCGACACTGACGAGATTACCACGCTGACCAGCGTTCGTATGTTCCTGGCTAATGTCGGTGGACTCTGTGTAGCATCAGGTATTCCCCTCGTTGTTGCTTTCTTTGCCCCAAAGACTGCTGACGGAGAGGCTATCATCAATACCCCAGAGGCCAGCAGTGCATGGTTTATGACGATGGCTATCTACGCTATCATTGGTCTGGTACTGCTCATCTTCTGCTTCACACAGACCAAGGAGCGCGTGGTAATGGATGCCAAGGATATGGAAGACGTAAAGGTCAGCGACCTGTGGACTGAGTTTGTTCACAACCGCCCCTTACGCGTATTGGCTTTCTTCTTCATCACTGCCTTCGCTATGATGTCAGTAGGTAATGCTGCTGGCTCGTACTATATGACCTGTAACCTGCAGGCAACGAGCGACCAGCTGGCCATCTTCATGGGTCTGGGTTCTGTTCCTGCCTTCATCTTTATGCCATTGGTTCCTGCCATCAAGAAGGCTGTGGGCAAGCGTGGCATGTTCAACATCTTCCTGACAGTAGCCATCGTGGGTATGGCCATCCTGTATGTTGTCAGCGTCATTCCTTCACTGAAGGAGCAGATGTGGATTGTCTATGTGGCACAGTTCATCAAGTCTACTGGTGTCATCGTAGCCACTGGTTACATGTGGGCACTGGTTCCTGAGGTAATCTCTTATGGTGAGTACACCACTGGCAAGCGTATCTCTGGTATCGTGAACGCCCTGACAGGTATCTTCTTCAAGGCTGGTATGGCTTTGGGTGGTGTTGTTCCTGGACTGGTACTGGCTTACGTTGGCTTCAATGCCAAGGAGACTGTTCAGACTCCGTTTGCTGAGCAGGGTATCCTGTGGCTGGTATGTGTCATCCCCGCCTTGCTGCTGGGTCTGGCCATGTTCATCATCTCACGCTATGAGTTGACTGACGAAGTCATCGATGACATCAACAAGAAAATTGAAGCACGTAACAAATAATACCAAGCCTATGAAGAAACTGTTTTTATTATCATTTATCATTAGTTCTTTATCATTTAGCCACGCAGTGGCACAAGGTCTTAAAGACGCCATTGGCAAGTACTGCCTGATTGGTGCAGCCATCAACCAGTGGCAGAGCGACGGACAGGTTCCTGAGGCTGATGCCGTCGTCGACAAGCACTTTAACTGTGCTGTCGCTGAGAACTGCATGAAGCCTGAGTCATTGGCACCCGCTGAGGGCATCTTTGACTTCCGTGTGGCTGACAAGTTCGTCAACTACTGTAAACAACACAACCTGAAGGTGCTGGGCCACTGTCTGGTATGGCACTCACAGGCTCCTGACTGGTGGTTCACCAATGGCTATACTGCCTCACCAGCATCTAAAGAGGTGCTGAAAGAGCGCCTTATCAAGCATATCAAGACGGTAGTAGGCCATTATAAGGGGCAGATTCATGGTTGGGACGTTGTCAACGAAGCCATCAACGACGATGGTTCATTCCGCAACTCTCCTTACTACAGACTGCTGGGCGAGGAATTCATTGAGATTGCTTTCCGTACTGCTCACGAGGCTGACCCAGACGCTGAGCTCTACTATAATGACTACTCGATGGCTGGCGCTGCCAAGCGCGAGGCTGTCTGCCGACTGGTGAAGAACCTGAAGGCCAAGGGTCTGCGCATCGATGGCGTTGGTATGCAGAGCCACAATGGTTTGGACTATCCCAATTTGGAGGAATACGAGAAGAGTATCGATGCCTTTGCTGCTTGTGGCGTAAAGGTGATGATTACTGAGCTGGATTTGAACGTACTGCCTAACCCACAGGGATTCGGTGGTGCTGACATTGCCCAGAACTTCGAGTTGCAGAAGAAGTATAATCCTTATGTTGACGGACTGCCTGCTGCTAAAGCCAAAGAGGTTGACAAGCGCTGGTTGGAGCTGTTCCAGATCTACTACAAGCACCGTCACCAGATCTCACGCATCAATCTGTGGGGTGTCAACGATGGTGGCTCGTGGTTGAATGGCTGGCCTATCAAGGGGCGTACCAACTATCCCCTACTCTTTGACCGCCAGTATAAGGAGAAGCCTGTTATCAACGAAATTATCAAAATCTACAAATAACTACTATTATGGCAAAATTACCACGTTATCTTTTTCCAAGCGACTATATGGCTGACCCTTCAGCCAATGTATTTAACGGACGCCTGTATGTTTACCCCAGCCATGACTGGGATGCTGGCGAATGTTTCGACGATGATGGCGGTCACTTCCAGATGCGCGACTATCACGTACTGTCATGGAATGATGTAGAAAACGATGAAGCTACCGACCACGGAGTAATTCTCGATGTAGACCAGGTAAAATGGGCCGAGAAGCAGATGTGGGACAATGACGTCGTTGAGAAAGACGGCAAATACTACCTGATCTTCTCAGCTAAAGGCTACGACGGCGTATTCCATCTGGGCGTAGCTGTTGCTGATAAGCCCGAAGGTCCGTTCGTTCCTCAGGATCAACCTATCCGTGGCTCTTTCTCTATCGACCCCAGCGTCTTCAAGGATGACGACGGCAAAATCTACTGCTACTTCGGTGGTCTGTGGGGTGGACAGCTGCAGTGGTGGCACGCTACCTATCACGGCTTTGAGGCTATCCCTGGCAAGTACGGAGACGACAACGGCCTCATCGACCTGGGTCCTGCTCCCGACCACAAGACTCAGCTCTTTGCTAAGCCCGATGCTCCCGCTATTCCCAGTGCAGTAGTGCGTATGAGCGACGATGTGCTGCAGTTTGCAGAGGCTCCACGTCCTCTTATCATCGTTGACAAGGACGGACAGCCCTTGAAGGCTGGTGACCCACACCGCTTCTTCGAGGCCAGCTGGATGCATAAGTATAATGGTAAGTACTACCTCTCCTACTCTACTGGCGACAGCCACATGCTGTGCTATGCTATCAGCGACAACCCTTATGGTCCCTTCACCTATCAGGGTGTTATCCTTGATCCCGTCGTAGGATGGACCACTCACCACAGCATCGTAGAGTATAAGGGCCAGTGGTATCTGTTCTATCACGACTGCGTACCCAGCAACGACATCACGCACCTTCGCTCACTGAAGGTTCAGCGCCTGTTCTACAATGAGGACGGCACTATCCAAAAGGTTGTGAATGAGTGAGTAAAATGAAAGCGAGCTTTCATTTTCGAACGTAAACAAGCTCGATACGAAGTATCAAGGTTGTGAATGAGTAAAAACTAACAACTAACTTTATAATATCAACTGTTTCAGTCGCCCAGGAGCAAATAGTTCTTGGGCGACATTTTGTATCTGTGCAGCAGTAATAGCGTCGATGCGCTGCATCAACTCGTCGATATTACGCTCACGACCATAGTGCAGATAGTTCTTAGCTATATCCAGGGCAAACTGCTCACGATTGTCGCAGGCAATGGCTATCTGTCCTTTCAGCTGACGCTTGGCTGCAGTCAGTTGGCGATCTGTTAAGGGGTGTTGCATGACCTTGTCCAGCTCACGATGTACCAGTCTGAGACAACGCTTTACGTCGTGATGGTCACAACCGAAATAGACTGACCAGCAACCCGTATCGCTATAGCTGGCCATCGCACTCTCCACCGTATATACCAAGCCGTTCTTCTCGCGCAATGAGAGGTTCAGACGGGCATTCATGCCAGGACCACCCAACAGATTATTCAACAAATAGAGTGGCAGGCGTCGCTCGTCATCGTAGCTGTAAGCGCTACTGCCCAGCATGATATGTGCCTGATGGTGCTCCTGCGACTGCTGGGCTGTGGTACCCGTCTGTGGGAAGGAAGAGGGTTGCAGGATAGCCACGCGATTGTTGCGCTCGCCTATCTGTTCCATACAGCGTTCTAAGCGTTGCACCATCTTTTTGAAATCAACATCGCCATAGGCAAAGAAGATGGCATTGTCAGGGCGATAGTAGCGCTCAGTAAAGCGACGGGCATCAGCACCAGTAAATGCCAGCACCCGCTCGCGTGTACCTAATATATTATGTCCTAACGG
This sequence comes from uncultured Prevotellaceae bacterium, assembly GCA_900314985.1. Lineage (GTDB taxonomy): Bacteria > Bacteroidota > Bacteroidia > Bacteroidales > Bacteroidaceae > Prevotella. The sequence goes on from OMXL01000050.1 coordinate 42,522, forward strand.
ATGATTCTGGAAAATCATATTCTCGAACTCGTCGTAGATAAGCTCTGCTGGTGAGTCGTTATAGCTCTCTATCTCGTCGCAGATCACATCCACCTCATGACGGATTTCCTCCTCAGGATAAGTACTGCAGAAGACGATGTCACACAACAGGTCTACCGCCCTATTCAGATGGTCCTTCAGGATAGCCGCATAGAATACCGTATCTTCCTTATTGGTAAAGGCATTGAGGTCGCCACCCACACTCTCCAGACTATTCAATATCTGCAGGGCAGAGCGCTTCTGAGTACCCTTAAAAGTTGTATGTTCGCAGAAATGAGCCAACCCATCCTCACCCAGAGCCTCCTGACGGGCACCAGCATTGATGCCGATACCACAGTATACCACCTTCGACTGAGAGGGCAAATGAATCACGCGTAGCCCATTAGCAAGCGTTGCTGTATTATACTTTTCCATAATCGCCATTCTTAATCTTCCGTTTCTTCGGGCAACTCCTGTATCCTGTCTGCAGGAGGTAGATAGTCAGATGCTTTCTCTCTTGAAATTACAGAACGGCCAATCTGAGATTCCAGTTTCTTTCTGGCATCACCAGCAATCTTTCCACCTTTGCGAGCAACGGCAGCACTCTGTTTGAATCCTTTTGGATTTTGGGCTTTACTGATTTCTGTAGTCGAAGCCTCTGCCAGAATATTTAGTGCCAGTTCGATGTTCGTCATGTTATCACGCAGACTCTCCTTCTTTAGCCCTTTGTATTGCTTATATTGTCTTGTGGTCTTTCCACTCCAAGCCTGAGTAATGATATCTGTCAGCGAGGCATATTGCTGGCCTTCTTTCACGCCTGCTCTATCCCATTCATCCGTCAGTTCCTTGCGCACCTCAATACTCTTCAGTCGCTGGTTAATCCATTTGTCAGAGTAGCCCAACCTACGATAGTCTGCGTATGCCTGTTCAAAGTTCAACTCAGGATCTTGCATCTGGTCAACACGACGTGCTGCCACCTCTGCCATCCACTGCTTAAATGGCTCAGCCTTCTTAGAAGGAATAGACTCAATTAATCTGAACATCTGCGTCATGTCTGCCACATCGGTCAGTCGCATCTTGCCGTCAGCAGCTTTCATTTTCAACTGGTGACAATTTGTCACCGTTTCATTTCCTTCTTCCTTCAGCCTCTGCTTCAGTTTATTCCAGTACTTACGTGCTGTGACATAGTCTTTACTATCCGTCAACACCCCACACACGTCGACGATAGAGAAGTACCATTTCTGCTTCTCATCATCCCACTTTGTTCGAACTTTCTGTTCTCCAAACAGCTGAATCAATTCTTTTTCTGCCATATCGTTTTCAATGCTGCAAATTTACTACTTTTTTATTAATATAGTATGGAAAAAACGAAAATGTTACATGCTAAAGGATAAAAAAGAAGGAAAAGATTAACACCTCTTCCTTCTTATTTCAGGATGTCAGTCGCCTGTCCCATGTGGCATCAACAGAGAAGCCAACCCATACACAAAACAACTGTAGTAGCCCGTGTCTACAGAATCTAATACGCAGCTGTATCAAACTCACCGCTGTCCTTGAAGTGCATGCCTCCTCATTTTTTTCTCCTCAAGAATGACAAAAAGTGGGTTAAGCCTACATCGTACTACTTAACTCGTTGATTTGTTGGCAATTAACCTATGTAGGCTTACCTTTCAAGCCTACATAGAGGGTACATAAAACAGCCATTTTAGCCGTTTTTAGGATGTAATCAGTTTGGTAACTCGATGTAATCAGTCTGGTAACTGACAGTAATTAGGCTGGTAACTCCCTGTAAATAAGCT
>OMXL01000042.1 GCA_900314985.1 uncultured Prevotellaceae bacterium
GAAAAATTGATAATCCCTGTTTGGAATTTATTCAAGCAGGGATTATTTGTTCCATAATTCAACAAGCGAGGTTATAGAAAAGGAGTGAGGAAATAAAAAATTTCAAAAAAAGTGGGGGCGGGGATGTAACATTTCGGGAAATTCCATACTATAAGGGTAGAGAAGGTTAAAAACTTAAAAGGATTATAGTATGGGAAAAAGACTTATGAAGTGGGATGGCAGAATAACGTTGCCAGTAATTAACAGCGTGCTTCGGGGCGGGCTGCATGATGATGTGTATGTGGATGACAAGTCGTTTGCGTTGTTGCTGAAGATACAGAAGGTGCTGTCGGTGTTTGAACCGATAGACGATGATGAGGCACGGAAGATTTGGCTGGAGATTCCGAGAGGGGAGGCGTTGGATGATGAGTATCCTTACGAAAAGGAGTGGTTCTTCATGGTCACTTCGACCTATCGGGAAAACACGTTCCTGAAGATTTCGGATCGTGACCATAGGTATGTGATTTTCACCAATAGGCACTTTCATGATGATGCTTATCCGAGAGATATGAGTTGGTTCATGGAGCCGTTGCTACAGTTGGTGAAGGAAAGGGTGACAGAAATTGCGAAAGATCCGGATGCTTATAACCGATACATCGAAGAGCATCTTCCATATAGGCAACGGTCGGGTAGGATCAAGAGCAAAGATTTAAACAGGATTATTCCTGAACGTAGGCTGCAGGTGGAGAATCGGGAGTATTGCATTCAGGTGATGAAGGAACTGATGCGAAGAGAGAAGGTCTATGAGTCTGGTCGTGCTGACTGGGAGAAACAAGGCGTTCCCGCTCCATTCGATACAATGACTATCCGCACGTTTTGCAAGTATTATCGGATTGCAGATATGGCGTGCTGGTCAAAATATGATAAGAAAGACGCCAATCGGGCGCGCGATACTGAGGACGGTGTGAAATACTACACCACCCATGGATTGCATGGGGATTTGGATGAGTATGATTTGGACAGCGAGGCGGATTTTAAGCGTTTTGCGACGGATCACTATGGAGAACTAGGGCTGTCGAGGATGAATGTTGGGGCGACTCACTACTATGCCCGCGGTAAGTGGCTCGTTACGTTTGGTATCAGCTACTCTGCCCATGACGCCACAGGATTGAGGATAGCTCTGGCATTGTATGAATCGGGTGCTCCGTTTGTGTTCTACGATGCTGAGAATCTGCTGCATATCCTTAAGGAAACAGGATGGGTGCGCATTTCGCCGTTCACTTTTCACGATTATCTGCAAGGTGGTGATGACGAGGGCGTGATTGAGTTGCCGTTCGTGGAGGACTGCGATAAGGAGGGTGAACTGACGCGTAAGCAATATGATGAGATTGTGACGCTGGCGGAATGGGAGCCCGATGTGAAACTGAAGATGGACAGCAAGATTCCGCTTGAGGATGAGGTATATGATTTGATTCGTGAAGAGGTGAAGGAGCCCGTGACGATGAGCGAAATCCGGCATCGGATAGAGAAGAAATATGAGACATATCTGTCGATCTTTGAAGAGGATGGATACACGGGATATTATTATGTGCATTCCAAGGATAAGCAGCATTCGCCCGCAAAAAGCAAGGATTACTATCCAACCTTCAACGAGGCGATGCGGGCGTTGATATTGGAGATGGGGAAATAGTACCGAGGAATATGCCCCCGAAAACCTGGTGGAAACAGAATATGAGTATTTTTTGCATGAGAACGATTTTGATGAAGAACAAAAAAATCATTGACTACCAGCATCCTTCTTTTCCAATGCCTCAACAAACGCCTTCAGCTTCTCCATGCTCATGTGAGAGTCCGCCTGACGGGCCAGCTCTGCCTGCTGCTCGTCGGTAGGTCTCTTTTCTCGGAAGATGTTAATAACCCCCTCTTGTCTATCTGGATCCACCGACACAATGACGTTCTCATCCACCCCGTATCCCATTCCGTCATCAGCGAGAATCCGAGGATAGACATCCATTAGCGGGTCTTTTAAATCAAACGAGATGGTATCGCCCTCAACTTTACCGCCCAGGGCCATCAGCACTTCCCGGAGGTTCATCTTATACTCCGGCCAACCCTGAAAGTCGTAATAGACTATGTCTTCGATTCTGTTCATCTTACTTCTGATTTATAATTATTGCTTGCGTATTCTGCGAAGGAGGTGCAGCCGGCATTCGTGATCTTCTCTATGGCAGCATTGTAGATCTCCTCGAGGGTGAGGAAGTGGAGGTCGGAAGTGAAATAGATTTGGTTCATATTCATTAATATTTGGTTCTTTTTATTGTGTAGTCATTAACGGATTTCCCTCAGTTCCATGCAGTCGAGCATATTGTACTGGACACCGTCGATTTCGCAGTGCCAGCTTTGATGGAAGTGACCGTAGAACCAGTAGCGGAGGGGATGGCTCTTGGCGTAGAGATAGGCATAGAGGTTATCCATCACTTTTCGCTCGCGCTTCACATCGTCCAACAAGTCTTCGTCGTGTATCGCCCAAGTGTGTAGGCCCTGATGGGAGGTCAGTTCGCAGAACGAGGGTGAGGTGTGGGTGATGACGGTATCGATGGCACAGACTTCGTTGATAGCATCGAGCTTTGCTTCGTCATAAACAGGCCTCTCGTTGGGCCAGTAAACGTTAGGGACGAAAGGGGCATCTGGCTTCTGGAAATGGAAGTGCTTGGAGTTCATGCGGTAGGTGCGGTCGATGGATGTGGCTCCACCTACGCAGAGGATGGTGTGCCCGCAGACTTTCACCACGGAATAGTCGGGAAGCGTCATCCAACGCCGGTGATTGATGGGGCGGAGATTCTTGGACGAGCCAAGCGGCAGAGTCGAGCGGAAATAAGCCGGATTGTCATGGTTCCCACGAACGAAAGCAATCCAGTTGTTGGCCTTCGAGAGACGCTCGCGACATCGCTTGTAGATGTTCTCGTAATAGCCCGGCTTTTCGAAGCCAAAGCCACAGTCGCCCGCCACGATAATCAATGTGTCTGTCATCACATATTGTATGCAACACTTGTAGACGAGCTGCGTGAAGTCGCCATGGATGTCGCCACTTACCACGATGCTTTTAGCGTTAGGGAAATCAAATATATTTTGTACCATGCTACAAACGGATTAATGTGATGGGACGGTTGTGCTCGTTCCGGATACTTGGGAAGAACAGCTGTTTGAAGTACTCCCCATAATCTTTCTCGATTTCGCATATCTGCATGATGCGGTTTTGGATAATGTAGGTCATAATCATTTTGTTTTTTGTTCAAATTTCTACCCTTATAGTATGGAAAAATGGGAAATGTTACATGGACAAAGAAGAAAAATGTGGTTTTTCTGAAATAATTCGCAGTTTTTTGCTATTTTTGCACGCAAAAGAGTAAGGCGTATGATACCACAGACGATTGACAACTATCGGTTGACGAGCATGGAGGAGCCTTCTGACGAGGTGCTCGCCCAGTTGATGCGTGAGGCAGCAGAAGAGGCATCCCGCACGAACAGGGAAGCCACAACGCGCTTCTTTGAGGAAATCAAACAGGCGGCTGCCGCATACTGATATGAGTACCACAGAGCATCGTCCCGTCCTTATCGTTATTGCCGGACCGAATGGTTCTGGCAAGACAACCATTACATCCAAGATTCTGAAACATGAATGGTTGGAGGGTGCTGTTTATATCAACCCCGACCAGGTGGCTCAAGACCGTTTCGGAGACTGGAACTCGCCCGAAGCTGTCATGCAAGCTGCCCAATATTGCGAGGAGGAGAGAGAGGCATGTTTGCGTAACAAACAGAGTTTGATTTTCGAGACCGTCCTTTCGTCTGAAGGTAAAGTTGACTTCATCCGTCGCGCCTGTGAGGCAGGTTATTTCATTCGCTTGTTCTTCGTATCCACGAATCATCCTTCCATTAACTCTTCGCGCATTGCCAAGCGTGTGATGAAGGGCGGTCATGATGTGCCTATCCCTAAGATTATTTCCCGCTATCAGAAGTCGATTGTCAACTGCAAGCGATGCATAGCTCTTGCTGACCGTGTTTATGTTTATGATAACTCCATTGACGATGTTGATGCTCGGTTGTTGTTCCGAATGACCGATGGACGGCTGTTCAAACAGTATGTGGAAGATATCCCGGAATGGGCTGGGATGTTGTTGAAGTAAGTTTTATTTCTTTTTACAATTCTTTGGCGATATCCTCAATCTCTCGTGCAATCTCCTTCAGGGCAGCCCTCAAAGTCTGGCGGTCCAATTCATCGAAATAGTTAGGGGCATTGTCCACTAGGAAATGGTTCTTGAACCAGGAGGCGTTCTTTCCGAAATACTCCCTGGACAGAGTTCCCCACCGGATCCAACGGCCCAAGCATCGCAGATATCCCTTCGTGGAGATCTCGATACGCAAATCATCCAGGTTCAACGCCTGCGAATCTTCCGGATGCTCTTTAGCTTCTTTGATTGACGCATCCAATTCATCCATCTGGCTTTTTATCTTTTCCTCCGTAAAACCAAAGAAGGTCATTTCGTGCAGGCAATATGCAGAAATCTGACAGGGCGAGAGGGCCTCTAGCGTATCTTGACAAACCTCCATTCCCAGCCACTCCGTCCACGAAGTAAAAACCATCGAATAGCTATTTTTATCCCCTTCCTTTACACCGAAAACATCTGGATAAGTGTATCCCGCATCCATGGCATCCGGCCTTCGCTCAATCCGTATCTGATACTCCGATTCGGTCGGTTCCATTGGCCTTAGTGTTTCAAAAACGATTCTGAACCCTTCCAAATTCTTTCTCTGACAGGGTTGTTCCGTGACGATAGCTATCGCCACGTCTTGCCAATCTGATTGGCAGATAATGTCTTTTAGTTTCATATATCTTGCTCGTCTTTCATTTGTACAACATGTTGGGTGCCTGAGAGGATGGTGAGGGCGTCGAAGGCGTGGGCGAAGATGTCATCGTGATTCGTTTGATATTTCTACAAGGTAGTCGTAAAATGCATCGATGTCACTAACGTTGTATTCCTTCTCGTCAATCCAGTATTTCGCCTCTCCTTTTGGAGCTTCATCAAGCCACCATTCAAGTTCATCATCGATTCCAAGTCTATTGAATTCCAGGTTGAACAATAGGCAGAAAGCATATCTGATGGCAATCCACCATGGGGAGATGTAGAATGGCGGGTATTGCTCTTGTTCATCATCCCAGATGATTCTTAAAGCGTCATTCACTTTGTCTTCTTTTTCCTGGGCATTCTTTATGAATGTCATTAATTCCTTGAATTGTTCGCGTGTAGGTGTCATAATCATTTGAATTTTGTTCGACTTTCTATCCTTATAGTATGAGAAAAATGGAAATGTTACATGGTTGGAGGATTTTTTTTGTTTTTTCTTTCAATTATGGCAATTTCAATAGAATAATTGTTATCTTTGCAACGAAAGAAATACAAATACCGTCATCATAAAATGGAAGAGAAGAAAGAAATTGAGCAACTGGAGTTGACAGAGAAAACGGTGCCTAAAGCTGTGGGGTATCTAATCAATGAAGTAGCTGAAATGCGTGCCACTTTAGAGGATATGAAGAAACAGCTTGGATTAGGTGTACAGAAACATCGTCCTATCTTAATCGAGCAGGCCGCTGAGATTCTGCAGATGAAGGTGGGAACGGTAAAACGCTTGGTGGAGGAACGGAATATTCCACATTACAAGCGAGAGCACAATATCTTTTTTTTTGAGGATGAACTAATAAAATGGGTGGAGGAGTCCAAGGTTAAGATGGCATCCTCCTACGGTTACTATAGGAGATGATATTATGGAACTTACGCGTGAACAATTATACGAAATGCTGTGGACCGATGGCGTTGGCAAAACCGAGAAGGCACTGGGACTCAAGCAGCAGGAACTCCAAGCCATATGTGAGCAGTTTGAAATACCCAAGCCTTCTAGCAACTATTGGATAGCACTATCACTCGGTAAAGATCCACTGAAGACGCCACTTCCTCCTTTTAAGGACAATCAACCTATTCATACGGAAGATTTTATTAAAGCTCCACGTGTGAAGAAGGTGAAAACAGAAACGAGTCCCGCAGAGCCGGTAAAAACGCTTGACGGGAAATACGAACCTCGTGAACTTCCCGCTGAGGAACCTCCAACGATTTATACTGTGCCCGAAAAGTTAATTGCCATGGATCCTATTATTTTGGATACGAAAGCTAAACTACGGGAACGAAATAGTCGTCAAGACAATCCATGGAGCAAAAAGAACCCATATAAGAACACGCCTAAGAAATGGCTCGACATTACAGTTTCGGAAGATCAAGAAGACAGGGCACTTCGCATTTTCTCAACTATTTGGAAGGCTGCTGAGGCAAAGGGATATCATCTAAAGATTAATGTCGATAAGGGTAGTTATTATACAAGTTGTTCAACTTTTATTGTTGTACGAAATCATGAAATACATGTAGGACTTAGGGAGATAAACAAACAGGTACTAAAAGAGGACGGAACAAGGGATTATTCCAAGGTGACAGGCAGTGGTCGGTTGAAATTTATCTGCGGTCAAGGAAATGAATGGCATAATTGGAACTTACGCTATGCAGCACAAGATACTCAATATACTCACCTCGAGGAGAAGATTGAACAAATCATCGATGTGCTTGAGAATATAGCTGATGAGCGTGATCGGGCAGAAGAGGAACGTAAACAGGCAGAAGAACGTCAAAAGCAAGAGGAAGAGCGGAAACGCCTAGAAGCAGAAAAACAAGCCCAAATAGAAAAACGTCGGGAGATAGAAAGAGACCTTGTTCGTGAATTGATTATCAATGTCGACCGGTCTAGAACAGCCACAATGATTCGTGAGTATATTACGAAATATGAAGCAGAAATGGTCGGTAATATGGAAGAGAAGGAATTGCAGAAGAGACTAAAATGGATGCGCGAGAAAGCTGACTATATTGATCCATTTATCAATCGAGAAGATGAATGGCTGACAGAAGAAGACTTAGTACGTTTGATGAGTCCAGAGATAATAAAAACAAAGGAGAAGCGTCAACCATCATCTTATGGATATGGTCAGGAGACGGAGTTGTCATATTGGCAAATCAAGAACGCATGGTGGAACAAGAAATAGTATCTGATGACTTATCAAGAACTACAGGCAAAATATGAGGAGGCTCTTTCACGGGTTAAGGAACTGGAGAAGGAGAATGCGAGACTGAAACGAGTTTTGCAGGAGCATCGGATTGCTGTAGATGAGGATGTGACTGCCCCAAAGCCTGTTCCCAAAAGAAGGTTGTCGGTTGAAGAGAAAGTAGAATTGTTTCGAGGCCTGTTCAAAGGGCGTGAAGATGTGTTTGCAAGGAGATGGCAAGGTAAAGAGAATGCAGGGTATCAGCCAGCATGTCTGAATGATAAGAGCCCGGTTTGTTGGGGAAGAAAGCATAAGTGCTTAGATTGTCCTAACCGCGAGTTATTACCACTTACATATGATGATGTTTACAAGCATTTGGAAGGGAAGAATGCGAATGGTGAGGATGTGATAGGCCTCTATGTGATCAATGAGGACAATACCTGTCATTTGTTGTGCACGGATTTTGATGACAAGAACTGTGAGCATGGCTATCAGGACGATGTTAGAGCGCTTGTTGACGTATGTAAGAGTTGGGGTGTACCTTGCTATGTGGAACGCTCTCGGTCGGGTAATGGAGCACATGTGTGGATATTCTTCGAGAGGCCTGTATTGGCAGTGAAGGCTCGAAAATTGGGCAACGCCATACTCACGGAGGCGATGAACAGGGAAGGGCGTATCTCGTTCAAGTCGTACGACCGATTCTTTCCGAACCAGGATACGTTGCCAGAAGGCGGTTTGGGTAATCTTGTGGCTCTGCCGTTACAGGGTAAGGCACGAAAGGAAGGGAACAGCGTATTCGTGGATGAAAATTTCGAACCATACGTTGATCAATGGGATTATCTGCTGCACGTGGAGAAGTTGACAGAGACAGCATTGGAAGATATTCTGAAACGTACCTCTGGCATTCAATCATTAGGCGAATTATCTAAGACCAGCGAGAGCAAACCATGGGAGGTACCTGGTGCACCTCAAATCACTCGGACGGATTTCTCATCGGAGTTGACCATCACGAGAGCAAATATGCTCTACATTCCGCTTCGACAGTTGTCTTCGAAGGTGCTCAATCATCTCAAGCGCATTGCATCGTTCCGCAACCCAGAGTTCTATAGCCGTCAGGCTATGCGCTTCTCTACTTACTCAACACCTCGTGTTATTTCTTGTGCGGAAATCACGAATGAGTACCTAGCATTGCCTCGCGGTTGCGAGGATGCTGTCACTTCGTTGCTCAAAGAAAAAGGTGTTACGTATCGTATAGAAGATAGGACTAATCACGGAAGGCCCATCTCAGTGCATTTTACAGGCACATTGAGGAACAATCAGCAGGAAGCTTTGAATGCCTTGGTAGCGAACAATAATGGTGTACTCTCAGCCACGACTGCATTCGGAAAGACCGCAACTGGTATCGCTCTGATTGCCAAACATGGTATCAATACGCTGATATTGGTTCATACCAAAGCCCTTCTTGACCAGTGGGTTCGTGAACTGGAAAAGTTTCTCGTCATTGATGATGTGCCTGAGGATGAAGAAGGAAAACACAGACGGAAGAAAGCAGTCTCGCCCATTGGTACTCTATCCTCAACAGGGAATAAACTACATGTTATCATTGATATTGTTTTGGTGCAATCTTGTATATCGGACGGTGATGTCAAGCCTTTCGTAAAGAACTATGGCATGGTGATAGCTGATGAGTGCCATCATGTATCAGCGGTTAATTTCGAACAAATACTGAAAGCGATCAACGCCCGATATGTCTATGGCCTGACGGCAACCCCTATCCGCAAGGATGGTCATCAGCCCATTATCTTTATGCAATGCGGCCCAATCAGATATATTGCTGATGTAAAGAGCCAGATGCGGGAACAGACTTTTCAACGGTTGTTAGTTCCTCGTTTTACGCCATTTCGACCAGTAAATAATGAAGAATTGACGTTTGCAAAGGTTGTCCAACAGTTAGCTGAAGATGAAAATAGGAATCTGTTTATTGTTAAGGATGTCGTAGAAGCTCTGAAAGAAGGACGCTCACCCATAATTCTTACCAACCGTACCTCGCATGTTACGACTTTGGCTGAATTTCTTAAACCGCATTGTCTGAATGTTATAACTCTCATCGGTTCGGAAAGTACAAAGGAGAAACGACAGAAAATGGAACAATTGCAATCCATCCCAGCCTCGGAGCCAATAGTTATAATAGCCACTGGTAAATATGTTGGTGAAGGCTTTGACTATGCCCGTCTTGACACGCTATTCTTAGTTTTGCCTGTTTCATGGAAAGGTATCGTGGCTCAATATGCAGGGCGTTTACATCGTGAATACGAGGGCAAACAGGATGTTCAAATCTATGACTATATCGACATCCGTGTTCCTGTTTGCGAGTCTATGTATCGCAAGCGTCTGAAAGGCTATGCCTCCATCGGTTACAGAATCAGGAACAATGAGATGTTCGGTAGCCTATTCCCAACTACAGACGTGATTTATGATGGTCGTAACTTTGAGCCTCCGTTTATCTCTGACCTATCAACGGCCAAGCACTCTGTAGTTATATCATGCCCACGACTCCAGATTGGGCGCCATTCAAAAATTGTAGATCGACTTGTTGATTTAGCAGCTAGAGGGATTGAAATAGTGCTTTATACAAGAGAAATCAATGATGAAATACTCCATTTGCAGTGTCAAGGAATATCTGTCGTCATCACAGACCGCCTTTCCCTTCATGCTGCCATCATCGACAAGGGCCTTATTTGGTATGGCAGCGTCAAGATTCTTGGTTACCATTCTATGGAGGACAACCTCATCAGATTTAGAAATCCGGAGATTGCCACGAACCTGTTGGAGTCATTGGTGAAGAGGTGAATTATAAGAACTTTACAATACAGTCAATACAAATTGGCTTACCGCTTACCTCATCAATGAACACGTTAGCGGGATGCATATCCTCCAATGCCATTCGGTCAGAGATATAATTCACTCCCTGGCCCGACCAATTATCACGGAACCCTTTGGCATTAGAGTATCAATCTCTTCCTTGGTAGCAAGACGAAGACAGCGGACGTAAGGCTGGGTGAGGATTATACGAAACAGACTATCTGAATCTCGTGTGAAACCAAAAGCATTCATTGCCGTTTCTGGAAAAAGATAATTGTGCAAAACAATAGCATCCAATGCTTTCTCTGTTGTAGAGTATATTGAAGCTCTCTCTTTAGCCACAGTGGGATCCCCCTCTCTATAATACACTTTGGCTTCTGCGCCTTGCGCAATCATCGGACCAAAATTCCTTTGAAGGATACTGTCAGAATTGCTAAACCACAATCCTGCAGCTTTTGCCCATTGCTCTATGAGTTGTTCCTGCCACTCGTCTATCTCCCAGTTTGCCGGGCCTCCTTGGCTGCCTTCAGCATGGCTACTTGCTGTAAGGCTTCTTCGCGCGTAGCTTGCGACGATGGACGCCCCAATGAGAGGCGCACCTGCCTTACAGAGGCCTGCATGCTCTGGTTGATTAAATCTAGAAAAATTTGCTCTTCCATTTTCTCCTGTGCGATATTCGCCATGTGGTTGGCCGACGTCGAAGTCAGCCCGTGTTCCCCAAAGAACACCTCGTTTACCTTTTTCATATTCGTCTTGTTTTTTGTTCGACTTTCTATCCTTATAGTATGAGAAAAATGGAAATGTTACATGTGTGAAGAAGAAAAAATACATTATTTATAGTTTTTTGCTGCAAAATGACTATCTTTGGCGCAAAATACAGAAGGTAAAAATGAAGGATTATCCAGATAAGATGACGGCGGAGCAGGCGAGGGCGTTTGGCGAGGATGTGCTGAACATTGTTAGTCAGATTCCTTGTGGGAAGGTGACGACCTATGGGCATATTGCGGCGTTGGCAGGATGGCCTAGTCATTCGAGGATGGTGGGGCGGACATTAAGATACTCACCACAGGCGGTGGATTTGCCTTGCCATCGGGTGGTGAATAAAGAGGGTCGCACAGCTCCAGGGTGGAGTAGGCAACGCCAGTTGTTAGAGGCTGAGGGTGTTACATTTAAGCCTAACGGACATGTGGACATGCAGCAGCATCTTTGGGCGCCGGATTCATAAAATACTATAAATAATTGGCTAATAGTTTGGATGTGTCGAATTAATAACTATCTTTGCCAACAGTTATTAATTTAAAATGAAAGGATATGAACATTGGAGACAAGGCGCCCGAGATTCTGGGCAAGGACGAGCAGGGACGGGACATCCGTCTGAGTGACTATAAGGACAGGAAGCTGGTGCTGTACTTCTATCCGAAGGACAATACCAGTGGGTGTACTGCTGAGGCTTGCAGTCTGCGAGACCACTATGGTGAGCTGCAGGGCAAGGGCTATGAGGTGGTTGGTGTGAGCAAGGACTCGGCCGCCTCGCATGTGAAGTTCAAGGAGAAGCACGAGTTGCCCTTCCCGTTGATTGCTGACGTGAACCACGAGCTGTTAGAGGCCATGGGTGCCTGGGGCGAGAAGAATATGTACGGCAAGAAGACCATGGGTACCATCCGCACCACCTTTATTATTAATGAGGAAGGCGTTATTGAACAGATTTTCGCAGGCAAACAGGTGAAGACCAAGGAGCATGCGGAGCAGATACTAAGCCTCACCCCCTAACCCCCTCTCCAAATAGCGAGGGGGAGCCTGCAACGTGTAAAGTGTAGATTTTAAAATAACAATAATATGGGAAAGTTTGAATTGATGGCATTGCCATACGCGCCTGAGGCTTTGGAGCCGGTGATTAGCAAAGAGACGATTGCATTCCATCACGGAAAGCATCTGGCGGCTTATGTGAATAATCTGAATGGACTAACCTCACCTCCTAACCCCTCTCCAAAGGGCGAGGGGAGTCTTGGAGAACTCGAGATGCTTAAAGAGCTTGTCCTTCATAGTGAAGGGGCGGTATTTAACAATGCGGGACAGATACTGAACCATGAACTGTATTTTGGACAGTTTACGGGTGAGTCGATGAAATCGACTCCTAAAGGACGGATCATTGAGGCGATTGTGAGGGACTTTGGGTCGTTTGAGGCGTTCAAGGAGGAGTTTCAGAAGAAGGGTGCTACGTTGTTTGGCTCAGGCTGGGTATGGCTATCGGCTGATAAGGATGGAAAGCTGGTGATTACTCAGGAACCGAATGCTGCCAATCCGATTCAGAAGGGCTTGAAACCCCTACTGACCTTCGATGTGTGGGAACATGCCTACTATCTGGACTATCAGAACCGTCGTCCCGACCATCTGGCTGCATTGTGGCAGATTGTGGATTGGGAGGTTATTGAGAAACGGTATGAGTCCCAACCGTGAAAGAAGAAATGAAGCACGACGAGATATATTCTGCTGCCCAACTGACGGCCTTTATCCATGAGGTTGGTTTCCTGCCCCTGTTGGATAGCGGCATCCGCGGCTTTTCTGCTGAGGAAGTGGTGACGGACGACTGCCGCTATGTGGTGCTTGATGATGGAGGTTGGGATTGGCCATTGTGGAAGTGGAAAGGGCCTATCGTGTCGGATGGCGACTGCGTCTATGGTAAGTTCTTCAATAAGAAGGCAGGGTTCATTAGTCTTGAGTGGTGGCCCGATTTCTGCAACTACCGTCGCAGCAAATATCCTGTGCCCGCAGAGGGAACCATCGATGACATTATCCTCACGACGCTACGCGAACACGGCAGTCTCATCACCCGCGAATTGCGTGCAGCCTGTGGCTTCGACGGTCCAAAGATGCGAAGTAAGTTCGATGGCTATGTGACCCGTCTGCAGATGTCGTGCTTGATTGTTACTGAGGACTTCGTCTATCCTACCGACAAACACGGACACGAATATGGTTGGGGCTGGTCGCTACTCACTACCCCAGAGGCACTCTTAGGCCGTGACGGCTTCCGCTGTCCCCGTACCCCACAGGAGTCTTACCAGCGCCTTTTCAACCACTTCCGTGCGCTACTGCCCGAAGCTACTGACAAACAGCTGCAACGGTTGGTAGGGTAGAAACACCATGAAACTTTAAACGATTAGCATTCGGTTTAGCCTTTCCCAGAAAAAGGAAATGCTAACCACCACAGCGCAGGATGCTTCTGGCTCATGTGCCAGAAGACCTGTGGCCTCGTAATACTCTTGCCTGAGTCGTTTGATGGCATCAGCACATTTCAACGTGTCAATCGTTTGTGTATAGTACGTCAGCAATATCGGATAAAGGTGACTGAATTCATCATATATCTGGTGGGCTATCTGCTGATGTTCTTCGTCCAAGCGAAGTCTTTCACCCAATAGCAACCGCTGACGAAAACGGGATAGGTTGCATTTCATGCGGTGAACAGTTACGCGGTAGGAGATGTCTGTCATGCCAAGTGCCTGTGCGACTTTCTCGTTGGGCAACGCCTTTTGTTTGTTGAGCATGGTGAGCAACGAACGCAGGAAGATGAAACGACCACGGGGATAGAAAACCTGGTGGGCGTAGGCTATCAGTTGTGAGGCAGAAGTGAGTATCTGTTCGTCGGACAGCATCGCTTCTTTCGCCTCGTCAGGAATGTTGCTCGGATTGCTGCTATGAAATAGCTTCTCTTCTGCTGTTGCACGATTGTTGAGATAATTGCGGAACGTGCTCAACAGCCACGTCTCGAACGAATCTTTTTTCTTGATACGACGCAATGACTGGTAGGGCAGGCGATTTATACCGTTCTCGCCCTCACGAAGATACAGGAAGAAATCCTCCAAGACGTCCTCAAAAGCATCGTTAAGCTGCTGTTGACAGACCTCATAACGTTCACGTAACTGATGTGTCAAGCGCTGATGCAGCAGGTAGTACATCGCCTCGTCGCTCTTGTCTCCTTCACGAAGGATGATGTCGACGAAATCAGGCGTGGGAGTGCCAGCAAAGGGATTCATCTTAGCCCTCGAACAACTGACATTTTCCTTTTTCTGTCCTCCATCAATACTCATCCACTCTTTGCGCTCCGTCTCCGACATCTTCTCAATGGCGTAGCGGAGCATGGTACGAGGCATCTCGTGAGCATGCTGGTAGAGAAAGTCACGGAGCAAATTCATGGAGACGCGCTTACCCAGCTCGCGCAGCATCCACCCCACAGCTTTGTGCATCAAATCATGAGGATGATGCAGATGGATTTCGGCATAGCGTAGGCACCACGATGGGTCGCCCATCTGGGAGGTTTTCCACGAGCAGACGATGCTCATGCGCTGTTTCCAGAGGCAAGGGCTGGCAGCCAGTTCATCTAACACCGTTATCTTATACTCCCTGTCGCCCAAATTCGAAGGTAACAACAGCCAATGGCCGAGTATCTTGTGTACGGAGAGGTCTACGAGGTCCCAGTTGTTGGCTTGTTCGGCATACTGCAGGTACAGCTGAACAATCTCATCGCGCTTGGTGATGGCGTCAGCGTTGTGCTGTAAGCGCTTGGTGGCTTGCTTTTCGAACTTTGCTACAAGAATCAAGAAGCCACAGAGGCGCACCTCGTGCCAGCGGTTCATCAGGAGCGCAGGGATTTCGGTCAAGGGGAAACCTTGACCCACACTTTTTACCACTTCGCGGGTTTGCGGCACCTTCAGACCCAGGAATTCATCGCCCTCGCCGTATTCTCCAGGGCCTGTCTTGAAGAAGCCCATCAGTATCTGTCGCTGCTTCTCGTTTTGTAGCGACTCCATATAGTTAATGATTTCCTGTGCCGTCATTATTCTTTATCTTGAAGTTTGAAGTAGGTGCGTTATGGAATGATTTATTTTCATAATTTGTGGCAAAGTTACGAATTTTTTGTATCTTTGCAAGCGAAAAGACATAAAAAGATAGAATGGAAAATACTTTTAATAACATACTATATCCCTTCTTGTTTGAACCCAACCTGCATGAGATTGTGTGGGGCGGCGAGAAACTGACGAAATGGAAAGGGCTGGCAGCGAAAAACCATATCGGCGAGAGCTGGGAGGTGAGTTGTGTAGAGAGTTCGCCCTCAGTCATTGCCAATGGCATGTGGGCTGGCTATACCTTGAAAGATGTTATCAGCAAACACCCTGAGGAGATTCTCGGTGGTGAAGTGAATAGACGATACAATGGCGAGTTGCCCCTGCTGGTGAAGTTTATTGATGCGCAGAAAGACCTCTCTATCCAGGTGCACCCAGATGACGAGATGGCTAAGCGCCTGCACGGCAAGAATGGTAAGAGCGAGATGTGGTATGTGCTGGACGCTGAGCCTGGCGCTTACCTCTATTCTGGTTTCAAGGAGGAACTGTCGCGCGAGGACTATAAGCGCAAAGTGGCTGACGGTATCATCGTGGAGTCGCTGGCCAAGCACGAGGTGAAGGCGGGCGACGTGTTCTATCTGCCTGCCGGTCGAGTGCATGCCATCTGTAGCGGCATCCTGCTGGCAGAGGTGCAGCAGTCCAGCGACGTTACTTATCGCATCTTTGACTACAACAGACCAGGCTTGGACGGTAAACCGAGAGAGTTGCATACCGAGTTGGCTGCCGAGGCCTTGAACTATCAGGTGGAGGCAGACTACAGGACGGACTATTCGACGCTGACCGATCGTGCCAACAGTGTGATAGACTCGCCGTATTTCAGCGTGAGAGTCACCGAGTTTCATGACTCCTTCCATCGTAATCTCATCAAGTACGACAGTTTCATCATCTCTATGTGTCTGAAGGGAGACTGCCGCATCAAGATACGTGCTACGGGCGACGAGATTCTCTTGCACGAGGGCTTCAGTTGTCTGATTCCCGCCAGTATTGCGGATTACGACATCACCCCCCTGTATGGACAGAGTAAAGTGCTGGATGCGTATATCAACAATATGGACGAGGACCTGCTCCATAAGGTGAGCCGTTTCCTCCATATCAGCAGTAAGTAAAAGCAACGTCAAGCAAGATAAAAAAGAGAGTCGGCAAGGATTTGCGTCCTGCCGACTCTCTTCTTTATTGATAGAAGGTTAATTACTTCTTTGACCTAAAGGTACAAAGCGACTTCGTCGATTATTTGTTCAGTGCGAGGTCGATGGCTACGGCGATAGCTACGGTAGCACCAACCATGGGGTTGTTACCGATGCCGAGGAAGCCCATCATCTCTACGTGAGCAGGTACTGAAGAAGAACCTGCGAACTGAGCGTCAGAGTGCATACGACCCATGGTGTCGGTCATACCGTAAGAAGCGGGACCAGCAGCCATGTTGTCTGGGTGCAGGGTACGACCCGTACCACCACCAGAAGCTACTGAGAAGTAGGGCTTGCCAGCGAGCACGCGCTCCTTCTTATAGGTGCCTGCTACGGGGTGCTGGAAGCGGGTGGGGTTCGTTGAGTTACCCGTGATAGACACGTCAACGTTCTCCTTCCACAGGATGGCTACACCCTCACGAACGTCGTCAGCGCCATAGCACTTTACCTTCAGACGGCTGGGGTTGTTGCCGTAAGCTACCTCACGAACAACCTTCAGCTCAGAGGTGTAGTAGTCGAACTGAGTCTGTACGTATGTGAAACCGTTGATACGGCTGATGATCTGAGCAGCGTCCTTGCCAAGACCGTTCAGAATAACGCGCAGAGGCTTCTGGCGAACCTTGTTAGCCATCTCAGCAATCTTGATAGCACCCTCGGCAGCAGCGAATGACTCGTGACCTGCCAGGAAGGCGAAGCACTCAGTCTCCTCGCGGAGCAGACGGGCAGCGAGGTTACCGTGGCCGATACCAACCTTACGGTCGTCAGCTACAGAACCGGGGATGCAGAAGCTCTGCAGACCGATACCGATAGCCTCGGCAGCGTCAGCGGCATTCTTTACGCCCTTCTTGATGGCGATAGCGGCACCACAAACGTATGCCCACTTAGCATTCTCGAAGCAGATGCGCTGTGTGTCCTCACACATCTGGTAGGGATCTACACCTGCCTTGTCACAAATCTCGTTGGCCTCCTCGATAGAGTTGATGCCATTCTCCTTCAGAGCTGCAAGAACCTGGTTGATACGGCGCTCCTGACTCTCAAACTGTACTTTTCTAATCATAGTCGTATCCTCCTTTATTCTTTACGTGGGTCAATAGCCTTAACTGCACCCTGCTCCTGGGTCGTACGACCGTAAGAACCGGTGTTCTTCTTCATAGCCTCGTTGGCATCCATACCGTTCTTGATAGCTTCCATCATCTTGCCGAGGTGTACGTACTCGTAACCGCAAACCTCGTTGTTCTCGTCGAGGAACTGCTTGGTGATGTAACCCTCGGTGAGCTCCAGGTAACGGGTACCCTTTGCCATAGTACCATAGAGGGTACCAGTCTGTGAGCGGAGACCCTTACCGAGGTCTTCCAGACCTGCACCGATAGCCAGACCGCCCTCAGAGAAAGCACTCTGTGTGCGACCGTATACAATCTGCAGGAAGAGTTCACGCATAGCGGTGTTGATAGCGTCGCAAACCAGGTCGGTGTTCAGCGCTTCCAACAGAGTCTTGCCAGGAAGAATCTCGCTGGCCATAGCGGCAGAGTGGGTCATGCCAGTGCAGCCGATGGTCTCAACCAGAGCCTCCTGAATGATGCCGTCCTTCACGTTAAGGCTCAGCTTGCAGGCACCCTGCTGAGGTGCACACCAACCAATACCGTGGGTGTAACCCGAAATGTCCTTGATCTCCTTTGCCTGAATCCATTTGCCCTCCTCGGGAATGGGTGCAGGACCATGGTAGGCGCCCTTGCAAACGCTACACATGTTGTTCACTTCTGTTGAATAAATCATACTTAAAATATAAATAAAGAAAATAAAATCTTAAAGTACTTGTCGATATCTTTGCAAAGTTACTAAGGTAATTGGAAGTAGCCAAATGCTGTTTCTGTAATTTAAGAACAATTAACAGACATTTTTGGCGCTTTCTGCCTACCAGCAGCAAACCTGCTCGACTTTGCTATCTGCGTATGACAAATAGGTCTTCTAATAGAGCTCGGCAGGAATGAGCTGTTTGGCATTCTCAAAATCCTCTGGCGTGTCCAGTTCGATAGAGAAGAACTGGGTGGTGTCGACAATGCGGAAGGTGTGTCCCTGAGGGATGAGGCGCTCGAAGGCTCGCTCGTAGAATACGTCGATGAGACCCTCACGTTCTATCATCTGCTCCAGCTCCTTGAAGAGTGCCGTGCTGTAGCTGGCAGTCATCTTCTCAAAGCCTACGCTCTCGCCAATGGCCTTCTCGATGCTGCACACCTTGCTCAGCTCCAGGATGCGGTTCTCGCTATCTACAATGACCTTGATTTCTTCCTCGCCACACTCATGACGGTTCAGTGCCAGGGCGTTACCCTCGGCAGCCAGCATAGTGCGAATGAGCTGTGGGTCGAAGAGGATGTCGCTGTCAGACAGCAGGAAGTCCTTGCCTTCTGTGTAGGGGCGTGTCATCCACAACGAGAAGATGTTGTTGTTGTGCTCGTAGTCGGCATTATGGATGAAGTGGATCTCTAGAGGTGAGGGGTGAGAGGTAAGGGGTGAGAGGTACTTCTCTGTCAGGAAGTCGCGAATCATCTCGCCACGATAGCCTGTAACCACGACCAGCTCGTTGATGCCAGCAGCTATCATCGCATCGACGGTGCGCTGCAACAGTGTACGCTCACCAATCTTCAGTAAACACTTAGGACATGCGTCAGTCAGTGGGCGCAGTCTCTTTGCCATTCCGGCAGCAAGTATAACTCCTATCATCTTTAGAGCCCCCTAAGTTAGGGGGGGGGTCTGAACAAGCGTTTATCAGACCTTATTATTTATTGTTAATACTGGGACCTGCGCCTGTTCAGACCCCTGTTGCCCCCTAACTTAGGGGGCTTTCATCAGCGCCATTCCTACGGCTATCCAGATGATTTCTCTCACGCGACAGATGATGCTGACAAAGATGCCCAGGGCTGCAGAGAGTCCTAAGGCGGCGATGCTCAGCACGAAGCCACCCTCTTGCACACCAATCTGCATGGGTAGGAAACCAATGAGGTTGGCGAATAGGGTGGTGAAGGCCACGATGAGTACGGAGTGCAGGTAGGTCAGCACCATTCCGTCCAGTCCGCCACCATTGTCGATACCAAACAGGAGCAGCATGAACATCACCTCCAGGCTCTGTACCATGCGCGAGGCGTATTCCAGGATGAGACTGGTATAGAACGCCTTGGTGTCTTGTGCGTAGAGTGCTGATATCTGTGCGTCGATGTTGCGCAGGGCTTCTGCGTGGTTGCCACGGAATCGGCGGCTCCATCCTTTCAGGAAAGGTATCTTACCAATGAGTCCCAGCACATACACCACCAGTCCGTTGCGATAGCCCTTGGAGAATATCCAGAAGGCCACCAGACAGAACAGGATGATGATGCCCAAGATGGTACCAATGGCGGTGGTCATAGGCATGTCGCCCACCAGCACCAGCGCCAAGTAGATGAAGATGCTGATGAACCAGAACCAGAAGTGGGCAAAGAAGTGCATCATGGCATAGAGGATGACACTCGACGTGGCATGCTGCTTGTCGATGTCTTTCGACAGTTCCATGATGCGATAAGGCTCACCGCCCAATCCGCCAACAGGGGTGGCGTAGTTGAGGGCATAGCCCGTGATGGTCAGTCGGTAGATGCGCCAGAAGCTAATTGGCGCTTTCGTGCCGAGATTACCTTCAATGATGGCTTTCCACGCAAAGGCGTTCAGACCATAGACGACAAACCAGATACCTAAGATAGGCAACAGCCAATAACCTGCATGACATAGATGTCCCCACAGCTCAATGAAGCTGACGTCAAAGGTGAACAGCATGACTACGCATGCTGCACAGCCAAGGAAGAAAAAGAGGTTGTTCAGTCGTTGCTTAGTCCAAACCATCGGCAATCTTCTTACAGAATGATTCGTGACGACGGTTCACATAGCAGTACAGCAGTCCCATGCCTACTATCTCCCACACAAAGTTCATGGCGGGCACGTCGAGCAGACAGAACAGGAACAGCCAGAAGGAACGGAAGTTGAAGGTCAGCAGACCATTCCAGAAGATGACGGGCAGCGAAGCGTCGTGGAACTGCTTGCGCACGCTCTCGGGGATGTATTCTGTGGCACCAAACTTGTCGCGCAACTTCTGCATGAGACGCTGGAACTGTGGCGTCACACCTTCCTGTTTCTTGGTGTAGTCGATGTACGACTTCTGGAAGTAGCGCTCGCCCCAGCTGCTATTCTCGGGCGTCATCTGGTCGTAGATCTCCTGTTGGCGCGCAGAGTTGTCGAGCTCGGAACCCTTCTCACCCTTCAGGAAGAAGAGGTGTATCTGGATGTAGTAGTCGGCCAGGCGCTGCTGACCAGCCAGTCCCATGATACCAGAGATGAGGCCCAGTACAAAGACGATACCTGTAGCTATCAGCGTGTTCTCCTCTGTGTTCTCAATGCCCAGCCAGCCAAACTCGATGTCATGGTGCAGGTAGAAGCGGTAAACCAGCAATACGTAGATGGGGGTAAACCATGCGAAACCTGCCACACCGTCGAGGATGCGACCAATACGGCTCTTCTTGCCTGACAGACGGGCCAGCTGGCCGTCGGTACAGTCCAGAATGTCGGCAATCATCAGCAGCACGATGGCGATGATGTTCATCATCAGGCCCCACGTACCACTATAGTAGAAACTGCCACAGGCAAAGAATCCGGCACTGGCGGCACCGACAATCATCGACCAGATGGTCACCGTGTTGGGGTGAATGTCGAAACGGTTGAAAGCCAGTGCGCAATAATAACAGAAAGGACGGATGACATGGAGGTCAAGCCAGTCTTCCGTCTCTGATGATTTTAGTGTTGCTTTATATCCTTCGTTCATTCTAATGCTTAATGCTTAATGCATAATGCTTAATGCGTAATGCATAATGCTTAATTATTTTTGAGCGGTAGTTTGAAGATAGCATTTTTTGATGGTATCACAAACAACCTGTGTCTGTTCCTTGCGACCCAGCGTAATGCGCAGGCACTCTTCCAAGCCCTTGTCGCCCATGAACTTAATCTTGTATTCCTGTACCTTCAGGGCCTCCATCAGCGACTCCTTGATGGCGATAGGATACTTAATCAGGATGAAGTTAGCCACCGACTTATATACCTTGAAGCCAGGCAGCGAGCCCAACTCCTTCTTATACAGCTGGCGTCCCCATTCCATGTCGTCAGCCACGTGGCGATAGTGGTCGTCGCTCTCCAAAGCAGCCAGAGCCACAGCCTCTGAGAAGCGGTTGTAACCCAGATACTTGTTGACGTAGCTCAGGAACTGGTCGTGACCCTTGCCGATGAAGCCGAAACCACAGCGCAGACCAGGCAGACCATAGAACTTAGACAGCGTACGCGAAATAATCAAGTTGTTGTATTTGTTCACCAGCGGAGCGATATATGCCGTATCTTTCGAGATGAAGCTGGCATAAGCCTCGTCGATGAGTACCATCGTGTCCTCAGGAATATTCTCCATGATGCGACCTACCTCGTCAGGTGTCAGACCGTTACCCGTGGGGTTGTTGGGCGATGCCAGCAGCAACATGCGGGGATGGATGCGGTTGGTATATTCAATGACCTCGTCGATGTCATAAGCAAAGGTGTCCTCCTGCTCGTGCAGAGGATACATCTCAAACTCGCCGTCGCACTCAGAGGCTACACGGTTGTAGTACCACCAAGAGAACTCGGGAATCAGAATCTTCTTGTTGTCACCCTTACTCAGAAAATAGTGGATGGAGTTCTTCAGCATATCCTCGCCACCATAGGTCAGCAGAACCTGCTCCTCAGGAACACCGTAGATCTCACTCACACGGACGGAGATGACACTCTTCTTGCCCTGGTCGTAGATGCGGGTATAGAAGCACAAATCCTTGGCGTCGAAGTTCTTTACAGCGTCAAGCACCTTCTGGCTTGGCTCGAAATTGAATTCGTTTCTATCAAGATAATTCATTGTGTGTTATTTTGTTTTCAGCCTGCAAAGGTACGAAAAAACAAAAGAAGAACCAAATTAATCGACATTTATTCACTTTTATTATCGATTGCCCGCCCAACAATAGCTAATATGCTCACAAAAAGCACAAAGAGAAATCCTTGTGCTTTCCTGTGGTCGGGATGAGGCGCCAACATGTATTGAGACTGAAATTTATCATTTTTGTTATACTTTTACATAAACGCCTGAATTACAAGAGAAATAGAAATTAATCAATATAGGCATAATGATAATTTGATATAAATCAATTTATAATATCACGCCAAAAACACGCCAAAAATTAAGTGTTAAAATCATAATTCTTTCCTCATTTTTTTATA
>OMXL01000043.1 GCA_900314985.1 uncultured Prevotellaceae bacterium
GCGCAGAATACTGGCAGCCATCCATCTGAGTGGCCTGTTTATGTTTGACGTGGACCACGTGGATAATCCGCATGAAATCTATGAGCGGACACGAGTCGACGGCTTTCCTTGGGAGGTGGTGTTTGCCCATCTGACATCATCAGGAAAGGGCTTGCGACTGGTATGTAAGGCCAGAGTGGACGTTGGCAACATTGCCGACAATCAGATAGAATTGGCGAAGACACTGGACGTAAAGGCTGATGCCAGCTGCATTGATGCGTCAAGAATCTCTTATGCTCCCATGCGGGAGGATGTGTATTATCTGAATGAAGAAGAACTGCTGAACTATTATGATGAAGCGTTTGACAAGAAGTATTGCGAGACTTATCGTAGTGGTAGTACTGCTGCTACGGACAAGACGCACAGCTTCGATGAGTTAAGAGTTAAGAATGAAGAATTAAGAGTTGAGAATGAAGATGGAAGAAGTAACGAATCAGAGGCTCCCTCTCCCTTTGGAGAGGGCGGGGGGAAAATCTGTGAAGCGTGGCAGACCGCACAAGGTGGTGCTCCCGCCGCTGGAGATCGTCACCGAACAATGCTGCAAATGGCTCTCGACCTTAGGTACATCTGCGACAACCAGCCGGACATGGTCGACAGGGTGCTTAGAATGTGCGGATTTGTACAGGACATCATCAGAGAGCGAGGCGACAAAGAAGTCAGCGACATTGCTCATACGGCTTGTGAGCGAAAGCTGTACAAAGACATCCCCAAGAGGATGCAAGGGGTCCTTGAAAGTGTGGGTATTCATGGAGGCAACGCCCCTGCAGCTGCAAAGTCTGTGGGAGCAGTTGAAGTGCCTTACGAGCAGTTCGCTCAAAGGCTGGAACCTCTCCTTTGCACCCCTTATGCCGAAGCCTGTAAGGGAGTGAGCAGGGCCAACTGGCTGGGTGCTGTGTTTGCCTCAGGAGCGATGTACTGCACCTTGCTGACCCGCTGTTGGTACAAGCATTTTGATGGTGGCATACAACGCATGAACCCGCAAGTACTAATTATTGGTCACCCTGCAAGCGGTAAGTCGTTTGCCAAGCATCTTGACGACCTGATTATGTGCTCCATGCGAGCACAGGACGAAGAGGTACGTCTGGCAGAGACGCGCTACAAGCAAGAGCAGAAGAAACGTGGCACCTCATCGAAGGCTCAGAAGCAGGACGCGCTGGTAGAACCTGAGGGCATGATACGCTATCTGCCTACGAAGACGTCGAACAATATCTTCTTCCGTCGTTTGAAGAGGGCCAAGGAGATGGTGAATGGTGAACAGTTGCCCCTGCATTTGTATATGTTCGACTCGGAGCTGGACTCCAGCATCTCTGCGCAGAGTGGTGGTGCGTGGATTGGCAAGCACGATTTGGAACTGAAGGCATTCCACAACGAGCTTAGTGGTGTGGACTATGCCAATGGCGACAGTATCAACGACATCCTGCCCGTGTTCTGGAACAGCGTAACCACAGGTACCAACGTCAGCTTACACAAGAAATTCACTTTGCGTAACATCAACGATGGCTTGTGTAGCCGTGTCGCCATCTTCCTGATGGAGCGGGCTAACTTCAAGATGGTGCGCAAGAACGTGGTGGACTGGAAGACCAACGAGGAGTTGAAGCAGTGGGGCTTCAAGATGGAGCAGTTGCATGGCGAACTGCCACTCCAGCGACTGGTAGACCACGTCTATGACCTTTGTGAGCTCAGCGCACAAGAGGCAGAGGCTGCCAACGACCTAGTGCTGGACTACCTCAGAAAACGTGCCGTGTTCTATGCCACCTGGTTCACCGTGCCCCGCATCCTGGCTCGTCAGTACAACGAGTTTAAGAAGACTGGCTCTACTTCCAAGACTACTTCTTTGGTCAGATGCTACAAGACTCGTGGGACAATGCGGAGCGCGAATATGTGCCACGCCGAAAGAACTCGAAGAATGCGGATGCTTACAGCAGTCTGCCTGAAACATTCACCACGAAGGACGTGCAACAGGAATTGGACTTGGAGATGGAGGCAGCATCTAAACAGTGCCAACGATGGGTAACGCATGGATTTGTAGAGCGTGTAAAGAAAGGAAAGTACAAGAAAATTATCAAGGAGATAATTTTCTAATTGAGAATTGAGAATTGAGAATTGAGAATGAATAACGTAGAAATCAATAAACAAGCACGACTCAGCGAGCACTTTACGCTCGCTGAGCTCTGCAAAACAAGCGTGAAGACGAAGGATGGGAACATACCCTGTCATGTGGCAATAGAGAATTTAAAACGCCTTAGTGGGTGGTTGGAGAAACTAAGAGCGAGAGTCAACCCCCTCCCGACCTCCCCAAGGGGAGGAGAAGTGCCCATCATCATTAACAGCGGTTATCGCTCGCCTGCAGTAAACAAGGCGGTGGGTGGCGTGGCGACCTCGAACCACCTGACGGGGTGTGCAGTAGATATCCGTGTATTAGGTTTGGAGCAACTACTCCGCTATGCTGTCATTCTGCTGGACATCAGCGACGAGTCAGGGGAGGACTTCGACGAGCTGCTGATAGAACGCAACGCCAAGGGCACCTACTGGCTGCACTTTGCTGTGCGACCAGAGGGCAACAGGCGCAAGATTAAGTTGCTGGAAGGGTAGGGCACCATAATAACGAATAGGGACGAAGCAGACGCTCGTGATCTCTTCATCGATGATTTCTATTTCTCAAATGGCTATGTGTTCAGAAGATAATCTGGACACAAGCCTTTTTTCTCGTTTATTATTCGTACCTTTGCACCCAGTTATGAGTAAGCGAGAATATATTATCTTTGAAATTGAACTATTAGGCATCGCATGATAGATATGACAGAAAAAGAGAAAATGCTGGCAGGCGAGGTTTATTCTGCCGTTGACCCAGAACTGATAGAAGAGCTGATGGCGACAAGAGAAAAGATCTTTGAATACAATTCGCTGCGCCCTTCTGAGACTCAGCGGATGAAGGAAATCATCAAAGAGTTGTTTGGCCATGTGGGCGACGATGACTTCCTGCTTAATCAGCCGTTCCGCTGCGACTATGGCAAACAGATCAGCATAGGCAAGCGATTCTTTGCCAATTTCAACTTCACCGTTCTCGATGAAGCACCTGTCAGTATTGGCGATGACTGTTTTATCGGTCCCAATGTCAGCATTTATACGGCTTGCCACAGTACAGACCCTGTAGAACGGAATACCCGTCAGGAATGGGCCAAGCCTGTCACTATTGGCAATAACGTATGGATTGGCGGAAGTGTAACTATCCTGCCTGGCGTAACTATCGGTGACAATGTCTCAATCGGTGCCGGCTCAGTTGTGGTAAAGGACATCCCGTCAAACACTATCGCGGTAGGTAATCCCTGCAAGGTTATTAAGAGTATATATGATTGATTTCGATACCAATTAGTTTTTGCGTTTGAACTTATTCTTGAGTCGTTTATATCCTTCTACGCCCAGAATGGTCAGGCCTCCATACTGACAAGTCTTTGCCAGCCCGAAGAGCACCGTCCAAAGGATGCCTTTTGCCGTAACGCTGATAGGTAATAGTATCTGGGCGAAGGACAATAAATAGAAGGGGATGCAGCATAGCAGTACGATGACTCCCGTCCTGAACGAGAGCGATTGCAGCCAGTGCTTCACGTTATAGAATGTGTGAACGATGGCATCTTTTGGAGAATACAGAATCATTCTTGGGCCTGCCCAGCGCATGATTTCACGAATCTGCTCACGCTCTTTTGACGCATAGCAATGCGTTGGACAGTTCTTACATGCAGTCTTGTTTTCACCATATTTGCAATGGTCGAGACGGCGACATGCAAACTCTGCCAGATGTTGATACTCTTCAGGTATGGTTTCCACCTTCAGATGATGATGGCAATATAGTTCTATCATCCTCTGGACAGTCTGCTTCTCTCGCTCTATCCTAGTCATATTTGTCTATTCTTCGACTTCACAATGCATAAATCCCATTTCCTTGGCCTTCTCCTGATTCATCAGGAAGTAGATGGCCTCGCCTTCGTTACAGAGTTCGCCCTTCGAATTGACGATCTCCGCATTAATATAGACCAGATTGCGAACCTGTTTCGATACTTTAGCCCGAATTGTCAGTTCAGGCTCTGTAGTCGGAATGGCCTTCTTGAACTTCACATTCAACTGGACGGTATAGCCACTGGTCTGTAGTTTGCGAGTGACCACCCATCCGCACACTTCATCAATCAGCGTACTCAGTATGCCGCCGTGCATGGTGTTCACCCAGCCTTGATAATTGTGCTGCGGATTCCATTTACTTACGATATAGTCACCATCCTCATAGAACTCCAAGTGAAGTCCGATGGGATTGTCTGGACAACAGCCAAAGCAGTTGTACTCAGGATGGTTGCGCCAAGGGTTTATTATCTTCTTCATAATAATTACCTGATAAAGTTCATGAATTGGGACAGCACACAAACCATAGCCATTAGGCTTAAAATCATTCTTCTCATATCAGTCTATTTTAGTTCTGTTATAACATATTATCTAATTACAAATAAATATCTCCACAAAAGTACGAAAAAAGATGTAAAAAGAGTATCTTTGCAGTGATTTTTGAGATTTATTAGTAAAAGGTATGGGAAACATCAAGGACACAAACCTTTTTTCTCGTTTATTATTCGTACCTTTGCAGCCAAATTACAAGCAAAAATGATTCGAAATCTGTTATTGGTAGCACTTGGTGGAGCTGTCGGGTTTGGTATGATGAAGGCAGGCGACGTCTTGCTGATGGCTCTATATGTTGGAGCAAGCGTTATTATCGGCATCCTTGCTGTTTGGGGCGGCATGATGCTTTCAAACATTTCAATTCGAGGATAACACATGACACTCCGTGAACTCATAAATTCCGTCGATTCTGAGCAGTATAGCGATAATACGCTATACCAGAAGCTCCGTGAAATCAAGCCTGAGTATGGCTCAAGCAGGCATATTCAGGTGAAGGTGGCTGATGGCGAGATTGCCATTACCAACCTGCATGTTGGCTCGCTGGGTGATATCCTCACTTACCCCATCGACGTGGACCCAGACATGAATATCTCCAAGATTCAGCTGATGGATGCGATCCTGAAAGAGTTGTTAGCAGACGGCTTTACAGAATCAGAAGCATCAGACTTCTGGAGCGACTTCGACAATCTTCAAAAGGCAAAGATAATACGATAGAGAAATCAAATATGGTAAAGCAAATAGAAATTACACTGACTCCTAAGCGACGTGGTTTCCACTTGGTAACAAGCGAAATCATGCGACAGTTGCCCCAACTGCCTAAGACGGGCATCATGAATATCTTCTGTAAACACACCAGTTGCGGACTGAGCATCAATGAGAATGCTGATCCTGATGTGCGTGTGGATATGGAAACTATCTTCAACCGCTTAGTGCCAGAGAATCGCCCAGAATATGAACATACTTTGGAGGGTGCCGACGATATGCCAGCTCATGCCAAATCTACGCTGAGCGGTGTTAGTCTCACCATCCCCATCACGAATGGACGGTTGAATATGGGCACCTGGCAGGGTATCTACTTCTGCGAATATCGCAACTATGGCGGTGCAAGAAATCTCGTTGTAACTATTATTGGTGAATGAAGCTACCGAAGTTTATCATCACAATGGACGGTGTATTTCGTCTAGGCATGGTTGACCAGCACAAGCACCTGCTGAAGTCTGGCGACCAGTGCATTGGTGGTGGCTATTATGTCCAAAACTCCTTTTCGCCTGTATCTTCCATTTCGCCCTGACACTTAGGACAGGTCTTCATATCCCAGATGCGGATGTCATCACTGCCACATTGCAAGCACAGACGGCCCACCTCACTTCTGAAAGATGGAGCCACGTCTGCAATGATACCACCCACCACAAGGTTCTGGATGGTATGGCAATAATTGCACGATACGGCAGTTATCTGTTGTCTGAACAGTCCGCGTCCTTCGTACACCTCAGCCTCATAGCCACAGGACTTGCAGCGATATTTCCGTTTCCAGGACATTTAATCAAACAGTTTCTTCCAAATCCACAAGACGGTGACGGCACCAACAACGCAGAACACAAAGTTGGTAAGATAGCCTTTACCCAACAGTTCGATGTTTAGCAAGTGGCTGATGAAGGTACCCACATAACTGCCAATGATTCCCATAATGAGGTTCATACAGCATCCTTTACCTTCACCGCTCATAATGCGATTGGCAACATAACCAACGAGAATGCCTGTCAGTATCGGCCAAGCCGTAAATTCTACAAGATGTTCTAACATATTTCTATTAGTTAATCTCTTCCAATGCTCCTGTCTCTGAGTCGATAATAAAACCACGAACCACGACATTCTTGGGTACAAGTAGATGGGTCTTGATTCCCCCTGCTTTATAGCCGTCCCCCATTAGGGGGCTCAAAATGTTGTAGGCAATAATCTGGTCTATCATAGGCGTATTATCTAATTTCAAATAAATATCACTACAAAAGTACGACAAAATGATGTAAAAAGAGTATCTTTGCAGTGATTTTTGAGATTTATTAGTAAAAGGTATGGGAAACATCAAGTTAAGCAAGGGCGACTTCAACCCCAAACTGGCGAAACAACCACAGAAACATGGAGCACCCAGCTGATTCAATGGCTGAAAGCAAAAGGGTTTATAAACAAATGAATATGATCATATTGAATTTGCGTTGAATTACACGTCTTTTGTTAATGTGGAATTTGCCTGATGAAATGAAAGAGGTCGTATCTGAATTCTACGAACAAATAAAAGAATGACAATGGAGTATACATATAAATATCCAAGGCCGGCAGTTACGGCAGACTGTGTGGTGATGACGAAAGAAACGGTACCACAGGTGCTACTGATTGAGAGAGGTGCAGACCCATACAAAGGCTGTTGGGCCTTCCCTGGCGGTTTCATGAATATGGATGAAACGACGGAGCAATGCGCCATCAGGGAATTGGAGGAAGAGACAGGCATGAAGGTGTCCGAGCTACATCAGATTGGAGCATACTCCAAGGTTGATCGTGACCCAAGAGGAAGAACTATCACCGTTGCTTATCTTGCAATCATTGATACTCCTGTTGTTGTAACTGGTCAGGATGATGCAGCTAAAGCAGAATGGTGGCCACTGTCTGATTTGCCCCATTTAGCATTTGACCACTATGGCATCATGCAGGATGCAGTTACCTTGTTTAGGGCAATGATGAATATTGAATGAATATAAATACCGCATTAGGTTAATGTGTCATAAAAGAATAATACGAAAAGTACAACGTGCCCGAATAATCCTTATATTTGCGGTAACTAAACATCAACGGAGGAACTGCTTATGTTAACAGAAAAGGAAGTCAGAGACGACAAAAACAAGCTCGACAACGAGCAAGTCGAATCAAGTGCACAGAAACCTATGCCATCTATTTGGTACAACTAAATGCGGTTAAGAACATAATGAGATTGCCTTCGACTTAGCGCGAGGGGCAATCTCATTTTTCGTAACGTTGTATTTCTAATTCTCCTCTTCGAAGAACGATCCCACAGGCATGGCAGCATCTTCGGCGACACAACAGTTATAGCGTTCACGGCTACGGCGTTCACGAGCGAACATAGCCTTGGTGCCGGCCTCATCTTGCTGAAACTCCAGGTGCTCGTCGATGGCAAACGAGCTGGCCATTTCCTCTACATCGAGGTTGTCGGTACCAATCAGCGTGAAGGTCCAGTTCTGTTTCTTCAGCTTCTCGATGAGGGTACGCACCATCTTTAGTGTCCATTCTTCAGAACAGTTTTCATAGCCGTCTGTTATGATGGTTACAAGGACATGATCACCATCTTCCACTTGGGCATTGACCTTAGAGATGCCTTTTCCAATCGCATCGTAAAGAGGTGTGGCAGCATTGGGATGATAGGCTTTCCACTTCAAATCCGCCGTTTTGTCTGCAGGGGTGTTGTCATAGTGCAGCTTTGTGTGGTCACTGTCAAAAGTGATAAGCGTGACATACTGCAGCTGGTTGATATGCTTCTTCTGCATCATACGGATAGTCTGCAGAGTTTCGTTCATACCAGTGAAGGCTTGCTTGCGAATACACTCCATGGAGCCGCTCTCATCAACAATAATCAAATTGTGAACTCTTGTTGGAATTAAATCAGTCATAGTCGAAATTATTTAAAGGTGAAACATGTTGTTATTATTGCTATTTATCTCTTTGAAGAAGAAATCAGAAAAAAATTAAGTTGATATGAAGATTTTTTAGTAAATTTGCCGCAAAGAAGATAAATATGTACTACCGACGCCTATCTGACAAAGAGATTTTAAGCGGCTTCCGTAAAGGCAACGCCGACATTATCCGAGACTATTTCTACGGGTACTGTGCGATAGGCTATAACATTTTCGACCAGCGTTATCAGCTCAGAGAGAAACAAAACCTGGACTTCATGTCGTTAGCCCATCAGTATGCTATATTTTTGATGGAACACGATTGGAAACCCTTGGAGGATCATTCGCCGAATATCAGCTTGAAGACCTGGCTTATCAATGGATTCAGATATGTGGTTCTCGACGCACTGAAATGGTATAAGAAAGAATACGGTAGCGTTACCTTTGAAGACTATCTGCGCTCGTTCGACGTGACAAGCGACCTTCGTCTGCAGTTCAACCACATGGTGGAAGACGTTTGCGACCATGTACCGATGGGACGCGAGGAAAGGCTTATCATTCAAATGATGCTCCTTCGTGGATTCAAAGGAAAAGAGGTGGCAGCGGAGATGGGTGTGACTCCTGCAGCAATTTCTCAGAAATACAAGAAACTGAAAGAAGACATCATCGTGCCGTATTTCCGTCAGAACTTCGACATGGATCTGGATATGCCAGAAGTATTCGAAGTTTATGGAGAGCCAATGGCAGAGAAAGCACCTATGCCTTCTATGGGTATGGAAAGAAAACTATTTATACCAGAGGATATGGAACAGAAGAGAACGACTCCGGAGCACATCACATCGCTCCAGCCAAACGAGATATTCGTATTCGGCAGCAACCTCCGCGGTATGCACGGTGGAGGTGCAGCCTATGTTGCCTTACGCAAGTTCGGCGCCATCATGGGTCAGGGTGTGGGACTGCAGGGCCAGAGTTACGCCATCCCCACAATGCAGGGTGGGGTAGAAACTATCCGTCCGTATGTGGATGAGTTTATTGAGTTTGCCATGGGAAATCAGAACCTGACGTTCCTTGTGACACGCATTGGCTGTGGCATCGCCGGATTCACAGACGAGGAAATCTCACCATTGTTCGAGAAAGCTCACGATGTAGAGAATATCGTGTTACCAGCAGGATGGTGATATGAAGAAAATTGTTATAGCGATAGATTCGTTCAAAGGCAGCCTGACCTCTGTGGAAGCTAATAAGGCTGCGGCAGAAGGCATCAGAAGGGCATTTCCTGACACAGTGATTGTGCAGGTCCCAGTCAGCGATGGTGGCGAAGGGTTCGTGGATGCTTTCCATGCGGCTATGGGTGGAGAGGTTCGAGAAATCATAGTAAGAGATCCTTTGTTGCGTCCCGTCTCTGCTCGCTATCTGCTGCATGGCGACGAGGCTGTGATAGAAATTGCGCAAGCCAGCGGACTGACATTGCTGCCACCAGAGGAACGTAATCCGATGGTGGCTACCAGCTATGGTACAGGCCAGCTGGTGGCTGATGCTTTACGTCAAGGGGCGAAACATATCATCGTTGGTCTGGGAGGTAGTGCGACAAGCGATGCAGGTATTGGGATGCTCAAGGCCCTTAAAGACTGTTTTGCAAAGAACGGTACCTGGGATGACATCGAAGAATTGAAGTCTGTTCGGTTTACGATAGCTTCGGATGTTAAGAATCCTCTGTGTGGTGAGAATGGAGCTGCTCATGTGTTTGCACCGCAAAAGTTTGCGATTGAGCGAGAGAAAACGGAACACGTTCCGATTTCCGAGCGTGAGCAAACTCGACCAAAGGTCAAAGGAGCGACTCAAGATATGGTGCTGAGGTTGGATGAACGAGCCAGAAAGTTTGCAGAGGTGTCGGCCAAGCATTTTGGCTACGACCGCTCTGAGAATGAAGGTGCTGGCGCTGCTGGTGGACTGGGTTATGCTTTTCTGCAGTATATGAATGCAGCGTGCCGTCCTGGCATTGAATTGTTGCTGGAAACCATTCATTTCAGCGACATTGTCAAGGATGCCGATCTGGTCATTACTGGTGAGGGGGCTGCTGACCGTCAAACGTTGATGGGCAAGTTGCCTATGGGCATCCTCAAGCAGTCGGGTGGTGTCCCTGTTTATCTGATAGCAGGCCGTATTAACGACCGCGAACAGCTGCTACAGGCCGGCTTTAGCCATGTGGAGTGCATCAATCCGCCAGACATCACTCTTGAAGAAGCAATGCGCAAGGATGTCGCAGAAAGGAATATCCAGAATACTGTCAAACGTATAACTGACATCACAAAGTAGTTATCCTAGCTTCTTAAACAGATGAAGCATGTCATGTGGTACTCCTTGTCTGCTTGCTTGTTCTTTGAGTACTAAACTGTTACCGACCATCGTTCTGGTCACTCTGACTTCACATCAATATGAGGTGATTTGCTTCCACTTCCTTTTATTCTTTATTGATAATTGATAGTTGTTGTCTAATGCTGCAGACATCGATGTTTATCTGCCTCGTATTGGTATGGATATGATCTCTGCTATTGTGGCACTACTGGTAACATAATCAATACCTCCTAGTTATACTTTTAGTTTAACGTATGTTCTGATCGCCTCGGCTTTCGCTTCAGCTTTCACCAGACATAGTACAACTTTTGTGCCGATTGTCAAAATGGCACTCGAAGATAGTCAGAATGGCACGGAATTTAAACTCGATTAAACTATACTGCCAATTCTTTAAACTCGTTTAAACATTGACGTTTCACAAAAGATACAATGCTATTGCGGCACAGGCTTCGGCATCGGCCAAGGCATGGTGATGGTTTTCGAGATCGTAGCCACAGGCTGCTGCTACGGTATGCAGCTGGTGATTGGGCAATGACTGCCCGAACTGCCGACGTGAAGCTGTCAGAGTATCGTAAAAACGGTAGTCAGGATAGTCCATCTGATAGACTTTGAATACAGCTTTCAGACAACCTTCATCGAAACGGGCATTGTGAGCCACAAAGGGTAGGGAGGCTATCTGGTATCTTATGTCATCAAGTTCTTTGTCTGAGAAGTACACCTCGACAATACGTTCTTCCAACTGCTGCCATACTTTGGAAAACACAGGCGCATCCTCAGTGTCGCTTTCCGATATGCCATGTACCCGCTGACACCAATAATTATAGTAGTTCGGCTCAGGCTGAATCAGACTGTAGAACGAGTCCACTATCTGTCCGTCACGAACCATGACTACTCCCACAGAGCAGACACTCGACGATTCCTGGTTGGCCGTCTCGAAGTCGATGGCGATGAAGTTCCTAAGCATTATCTTCGTCAATAATGTAGAATCCTGCTTCTGAAGGATGGTCGAGCACCATGCTCTTGGGATTTTCCTTGGTCAACAGCCATGTCATCCAAATGTCGCCAGCAGCTGCCGCTATGAAGAAGATACCCCATGCCAACATGGGCAGACTGCCGATGAAGAGGGCTGCAATAGCAGGGATGACACCCAAGACGAGGCAGGGCATCATGGCTCCCATCATGTAGCCGGGGATGTGCATCGGCTCGTCACAATGACAATAGGGGGTCAGCAACTTCCACATCACACCAAAGCTGATACTCTTCCAGCCGCTCTTGGCATAGCAGGCCCATGTCAGACCGTGAATCAGTTCATGAACCACAATGCCCACAAACATGAGAATAAAAGCTGTACCCCAGTCTCCAATGCCTCCAAGGAGTTCACTTATTGGTTTCTTGTCCTTCCATATCCGGAAGAACGGCACGAGGAACACGATGGCTGCAACCACCATAATCACAACGGCAAATATATTCGCCTTTACAATATCTATGGCCACCTTGCGGCCTTTTACTTCATTCTCTTCCATATCAGTCATATTTTTGTCTTTAGCCCTTCCTTGACCTTCTCCAAATCGCTACACGATAGTATCGGCATGAGGTTTTCTATCTCCTCAATGCTCTTGTCCCACCATCGGAGTTTGAGCAAAATTTCTATCAATTCATCATCGAAACGTTTCCTGACTACTCGACAAGGATTTCCAACGGCGATAGCATACGGAGGAATATCTTTAGCGACAACCGAATTGGTTCCGATGATGGCTCCGTCGCCAATATGTACGCCTGGCATGATTGTAACAGGTAGTTCCTCTTTCACTGGCGCAATAGCACTTCCCCAATCACCTCCCATGATGTAGAACGGATAGGTTGTCACGCAGTCCATTCTGTGATTGGCTCCGTTCATTACAAACTCTACGCCTTTGGCAATAGCACAGAACTTCCCGATAATCAGCTTGTCACCTATGAAGTCATAGAAGTGTGTGACGTGCTTCTCAAATTGGTCAGCACCATCCACGTCATCGTAATAGGTATAGTCTCCGATGATGATACGTGGGTTCTTTACCACGTTCTTGATGTAACAGAGGCTTGGAATATTCGGATTTGGGAAAGCCTCATTGGGGTTTGGCCTGTTTTCGCCTTTATTGGTTACAATCTGGTCTATCATATTTCTCTAATTATTTGGTTTCCACATAAACAATCCCTCAGAGACAGCTTGTTCAGATACTCTTCTATCGTCATATACATATCGTCGATGATATTCTGAGTGACTTTCTCGATGGTATCAAGTCCATCCATATCACCGTCTGCCGCATTGTTGACGAGAATATCAATTCTTCCGTATCGTTCCAGAATAGCCGCGTAGATATCCTTTACGGCATCCTCATTGGAGATATCGCTCTCGATGATCAGGTAGTCAGCACCCATTTCCTGAAGCTTGCTTTCTACGACATCGGCATTTCCTGCATTGGCCTGGAAGTATCTGTCAGCTCCATTCCTGTCAGTCTTTGTCTTGTCAAAGGGCCTTGGGATTCTTTTGTAGATCAAAACCACCTTTGCCCCTTCGCGAGCAAATGCAAACGCCGTGGTCGCTCCAATGCCCTGTGGATTGTTCGCTCCCGTAATCAGAGCCACTCTGTCTTTTAATCCGTAAGCAACCATATCTCTTAATACCATTTCAAATTATGCTCCTTGCAATAATCGATGGCAGGCAGATAGCCCTGGAACGTGGCCTTGTGAATCCACTTCAAGCCTTTGCGCTCGTCTTGTGGTACACCTGTGCCTGTCATCAGAAACCAGCCTGTAGCAAACTGTGCCTGGGCATCGCCACCATTAGCTGCCAGTTCATACCAGAAGACACACTCTTCGAGGTTCTTCTCTACGCCGTCACCATTCCAATAGGCAGCTCCACAGTTCTTCTGGCTCAGCACATGGCCTTGGAAGGCTGCCTCACGATACCACAGGAATGCCTTGTGGTGGTCACATTCTACGCCATCGCCAAGGTAATAGGCGTTGGCCACGTTTACCTGCGACTGCATATCACCCTTGTCTGCCGCTTTCATGTACCACTCAAAAGCTTTCTCAGCGTTTTGCTCCACGCCTTTCCCGTGATAGTAGCACTCGCCGACGTTGAAGCAGCCATAGACATCATCCAGCTCTGCAGCCTTCATATACCACTCGAACGCCAGTTCAAGGCTGACCTTCACGCCAGTGCCACGCTCATAGCAGACACCGAGGTTATTCATCGCCTTGGTATCGCCTTGATGCGCTTTTTCGCGGTAATCGTCTGCTTTGTTTCGCTCTTTTGGCATAAATTCACTTAAATCTTACGGCAAAAGTAGCAAGAAATGCCGTAAAAACAGTATATTTGCAGAAACTTTTGAGAATTATTAGGATAAAACGAGTGCAATATGATTAAAAGACTATTGGATTTCCTGAATGCATCGCCAGTGAATTTCCTAGCAGCAAAGAACATCGCCAACGAATTGGAGCAGGCTGGCTATCGTCGCTTAGACCCTCAGATGCCCATCGGAGAGGTTAAGGCAGGTGACAAACTCTATGTGACGAAAAACGACTCGTCGGTCTATGCTTTCCATATCGGACGGAAACTGCTGGCCGATGCAGGGTTCCGCATGATTTGCGCCCACTGCGACTCACCCACCTTCCGCATCAAGCCCAATGCTGAGATGACATGCGAAGGTGGCATCGTAAAGCTAAACACGGAGGTTTATGGTGGCCCTATCATGTCAACGTGGTTCGATCGTCCACTGACCATTGCAGGACGTGTAATAGTCCGTGGTGAGGATGCGCTCCATCCCAAGACGCTGCTGCTGCACGTCAAGCGTCCGCTGCTACTGATCAGCAACCTCGCCATCCACTTCAACCGCGAGGTGAACGACGGGGTGAAACTGAGCAAGCAGAAGGACATGCTGCCCATATTGGGAATCGTCACAAGTGAGCTGGAACGCGGCAATCTGTTGATGAACGTCATCTGCGGTGAACTGAATATCAAGCAGGAGAACATCCTTGACTTCGACCTCTACTTGGCTGATGCCACACCAGCCTGTACCTTAGGTGTGCATGATGAGTTTCTGTCATCAGGCCGATTGGATGACCTCTCAATGTGTTTCGCAGGTCTGGAGGCAATGATCAACACGGAGACTACAGATATGACCAAGGTGCTGGCCATCTTCGACAATGAAGAAACTGGCTCACAGACCAAGCAGGGTGCTGGAAGCCCCTTCCTATCTATGATGCTGAAACGTATTGCGCTGGCTCAGAGCGGAAGTGAAGAGGCATTTTATCAGGCCGTCGAACGGGCATTCATGATATCGGCGGACAATGCCCATGCCTGGCATCCCAACTACAGCGAGAAATATGATCCTACAAACCATCCCGTTCTCGGTGGTGGTCCTGTCATCAAGTTCAATGCGGCCCAGAAGTATGCCAGCGATGCCGTGTCGGCAGCTGTCTTTGCGGAAATCTGCAGGGAGGCCGGAGTGCCGTGTCAGCGTTTCGTCAACCACTCCGACGTGGCTGGCGGTAGTACATTAGGAAACATCCTTGCTTCATCGATTCCCTTGCGTGGTGTCGATATGGGCAATGCCATCCTGGCTATGCACAGCTGCAGGGAAACGGGCAGCACAACCGACCACATCTACTGCGTCAAGGCATTTACGAAGTTTTTCAGCTAAGTCGAAAGATTACTTCTTACGATAATCCATATACGACTGCCACGTCTCAGTGATGTCCTTTGTATCGGTCTCAGCAAAGAACATCGCCTGACAGTCATCCTTGAAGGGTGACCAATTGCCGCAGATAGTGCCGTCGTAGGCGATGACGGGCTGGAAGATGCCGCTGTTGTTGTGGGCATGATGACGATGCTCAGGAGGGAGCACAATGTCGCGGGACTTGTAGCTGATGAGGTATTCGTCGTAGGGAGGAATCAGCAGGAACCTGCCCTTTCGGAAGCCCCGTGTGCGGCAATCGTCGGTCAGATAGAACTCCCTGCCTTTCCACTTCTCAACGTGGATGGAATCGCCCAAGAGCGCAATTCCCTTGCGGCAGTCGCTGACGTTCAAGCCTGACCACCAGACGAAATCCTCCAGCGTTGCTGGCTGACGGCTCTGGAAGTACTTGCGGGTGAAACGTATCAAGGCTTCGTCCCTGTCAATCGTGCCTTGCGACTTCACCTTATTAGCAGTAAGCGCATAGGTAGCTTTCATCGGCAATAGATCTCCGCTACAGAGCGTGCCTGTAAACTCGGCCATGCGGATGTGATATGACAGGCGATGGTCATCCATCTTCATGTCTCTTTCAGCTAAAGCCTGAACGATGTCCTCCTTAGTAACACTTCCTTTGTCGGCAGCGGTTTGGGCAAGAATATCGCGGACCCGATAGAGTTCATCGTCAGGGATTGAGATTTTGTTGCTACTCATCCAGCCCTTTATGACGGCGATAGACTTGGGGCCGCAGAGGGTGATGAATGGCCAGTAGTTTTCGGCTGATACCAGTTACCAAGTGCCTCGCATCAGGTGCAGCCGGATAATCCGCCCGCTATCAAAAGCCTTCTTGAAAGCCTTGGCTGACGGCTTACGGGTACGCATCTCCACAGCCCATCGCATCATGCGGTACTCTTGCGCCTGCATGGCACCCATATAGCTGACCAGCTCGGCAGGATTACTGAACTGAGGCGCAACAAGCTGTTGGTTGAGAAGTCGGATGGCTACGGGATTCATCATTTCATTCTTTGCCATTTCATTTCTTCACCCTCCTTGTCATACTGTTTACGTTTGCCTGTAGGAGGCTCTGTCAGGGTGATCTTTACAACTGCTGTACATTCGAGACTGCGGGCGATGGCATCGTCGAAAGCATCCATGTGTTTGGGAAGGAATCTTTGGCAGATGGCTCTCAGAGCCTCTATCTTCTCGTCTTTATTTGTTACCATTTCAGCTTTACCAACCGCCATTGCTGATTTATACTGGAGTGTGAAACTGCCATCCTTGGGGCCAACAGTCGGAGCACACTTGGTCACTGCCGACAAAGCCACTGTTGGATTTGCTGCTATGCAGTCCAGCTTGTCACCTTCCATGGCACAATGGAAATAAAAGGTCTTTTCGTTTGTACGAGCCAGCGACAGGGGTACACCATAAGGCGTACCATCTGGCCGGGTAAAACTGACGGTAACATACGGTGCCTTATCCAATACCTCCAAGGCGAAGGCTGCATCCATCTCTCTGCTTGCTTTTCTCATTTGTTTTCTTATGTAAAATCGCGTTCTGATCGATATCCATCATGTCCAAAACTCCTTTTCGCCTGTATCTTCCTTGATGATGGCTGTTTGGGGAAGGTCGTACATGACCTTGGCGTGGTTGGTGCGGATAAGATGACTATCAAGATGCTGGCCTGTCATCCGGTCTATGATATCGCGATAGACTTGGCCGTTTCGGTATATGATACCACCCTCGCGAGAGAAGTATTCGTTTTCGGCATGAATATGAAAAGTGTGCGGCTGATGTTCCATGGCACGGAGTTCGCCACACAGATATTCGTCGTCAGTACACAGTCTGAGTTGATAGGTGTTGGCCGTCTCGTTCTTAACGCGATAGTCAATGTAGTTGTACGAGATGCTGGTGCCTGTACCAAAGGGAATCTGACGGCCAAAGTCAGGAAAGAGGTCTAAGCCGTCATGATGATGATGCTCAACGATGGTAAGGTCGCTGTGCAACACAAGCCAATGAATCAGGTTCGACAGTTGGCACATTCCCCCTCCGATGCCTTGCGATGGCTGTCCTTTGGCAATGGTCAGACCCTCCTTGTAGCCTTTCTGCTTGGTAGTTCTTCCGACAAGCTTCCATATAGAGAACACTTCGCCCGGACGAATTAGCAGACCGTCGATGTGGGCAACTGCCAAGGCAAGGTTGGTAGCCTTATTCTCCTGCAACTGCATATTGACATTGCCCAGCCTGCGACGAATGAGTGACTTGTACTGATAGATGAGGACGGGCAAGGAGTCCTCCGTCCTTTCCCTAGCGAAACAGGTTTTGTGTAGGAAGTCCTTCATGTGACGTTTCAGGATTTCCTTCTCCATCGACAGGCGATAGGTAAATGGGCATATCTCGCAAAACAGTTTCCGTTTCATTCTTTTTTTAGTTCTGTTATAACATATTATCTGATTTCTCAAATAAATATCACTACAAAAGTACGAAAAATGATGTAAAAAGAGTATCTTTGCGGTAATTTTTGAGATTTATTAGTAAAAGGTATGGGAAACATCAAGTTAAGCAAGGGCGACTTCAACCCCAAACTGGCGAAACAACCACAGAAACATGGAGCATCCAGCTGATTCAATGGCTGAAAGCTAAAGGCTTTATAAACAAATGAATATGATCATATTGAATTTGCGTTGAATTACACGTCTTTTGTTAATGTGGAGTTACTCATGTGCTCGTTATTGTTATTCATAATGAATAGGATATAAAACAAAAAAAGCGAACTAAATTGTTCGCTTTTCTTGTTTTAGTACACCCGCAGAGGCTCGAACTCTGGACACCCTGATTAAGAGTCAGGTGCTCTACCAACTGAGCTACGGGTGCGAACGAAAAAACAAATTCTCTTTTGTCTTTGTACACCCGCAGGGGCTCGAACCCTGGACACCCTGATTAAGAGTCAGGTGCTCTACCAACTGAGCTACGGGTGCATCGTTTTTCGTTTTGCGGGTGCAAAGGTATTAACTTTTTGTGAAACAACCAAATTATTTCTGTTGTTTTTTTAAGAAAGTATAAAAAAAAGCCCATATTCCGAAGAAATGGGCCTTAATTGTTGTATAATGGACAGCTATATCCGTGCATCAATGAGGCAGCACAAGGGGGACGAGCCATCCTCATGTAAATGTATTAAATGAATAGTACGGTGAGTCCTGCCATCACTATGCTGACCATAGACATGAGTTTGATGAGGATGTTGAGTGAGGGACCAGAGGTATCCTTGAAGGGATCGCCAACGGTATCGCCCACGATGGTGGCCTTGTGAGCGAAGGAGCCCTTACCACCAAAGTTGCCTTCTTCGACCATCTTCTTGGCATTGTCCCAAGCACCTCCGGCATTGGCCATGAAAACGGCGAGGGTGAAGCCACAGGTGAGTCCACCAACCAAGAGTCCGAGGACACCAGCAACGCCCAGTACGCAACCTACTATAATAGGTATAGCGATGGCAAGGAGCGAGGGGAATATCATCTCGTGCTGAGCGGCACGGGTAGAAATCTCTACGCAAGAGCCGTAGTCAGGAGTGGCCTTGCCCTCAAGGATGCCTGCAATCTCACGGAACTGACGACGCACCTCTTCAACCATCTTCTGGGCAGCACGACCTACAGCCTCCATGGTGAGACCACAGAACAGGAAGGCTGCCATACCACCGATGAAGGCACCCACGAGCACCTTGGGGTTCATGAGGTTGACCTGGAAATAGTTCATGAAGTCGGGGATGGTGGCCTGAGAAGCAGCGATGACCTCGCCCTTGACATTCTCCATCATGACGCCAGCACGCTCCATCGCAATCTTGATTTCCTCAATGTAAGAAGCCAGCAGAGCGAGGGCGGTGAGCGCAGCAGAACCAATGGCAAAGCCCTTGCCAGTGGCAGCAGTGGTGTTGCCCAGTGCGTCGAGGGCATCAGTACGATGGCGTACCTCTTCGCCCAGCTCAGACATCTCGGCATTACCACCCGCATTGTCGGCAATGGGTCCGTAGGCATCGGTAGCCAGTGTGATGCCCAGCGTAGAGAGCATACCTACAGCAGCGATACCAATGCCATAGAGTCCGTTGGCCAGACTATCTGAAGACATAGAGAGGTCGAAGCCGTTGGCAAAGCCGAAGCTGAGGATGATGGCGACACCGATGGTGATAACGGGGATGCAGGTGGAAATCATACCCGTTCCTATACCTTTAATAATAACGGTGGCAGAACCCGTGAGACCAGCCTCAGAAATCTTCTGGGTAGGTCTATAGCTGTGTGAGGTATAGTACTCAGTAGCCTGTCCGATGATGACACCAGCGACAAGACCCGTGATAACGCTGAACGACAGCCAGAGCCAGTTCTCGATGCCCAGCAGGTAGAGAATGGCGAAGGTGGCGACGGCAATGAGTACGGCACTGACGTTGGTACCCAGCGACAGAGACTTCAGCAGGTCGCGCATGGTGGCGCCCTCCTTAGTGCGAACGAGGAAGATGCCAATGAGCGACAGGAAGACACCTACCGCAGCAATCAGCATTGGAGCGATGACGGCCTTGAGCTGGATGTCGACGCCCACGGCGGCAAAGGCTGCAGCACCAAGGGCTGCAGTAGAAAGAACAGAACCGCAGTAAGACTCGTAGAGGTCGGCACCCATACCAGCCACGTCGCCTACATTATCGCCTACGTTATCGGCAATGGTAGCAGGATTGCGTGGGTCGTCCTCAGGAATGTCTGCCTCGACCTTACCAACAATGTCGGCACCCACGTCGGCAGCCTTGGTATAGATACCGCCACCCACACGGGCAAAGAGGGCCTGTGTAGAAGCACCCATACCGAAGGTAAGCATGGTGGTAGTGATGGAGATGAGTCCGTTGGCATCGAAATAGTTCAAAACGACGAACCAGATGGCGATGTCGAGCAGGCCAAGACCTACGACGGTGAGACCCATGACGGCGCCAGAGCGGAAGGCCACCTTCAAGCCAGCATTCAGACTCTTACGAGCAGCATTGGCCGTACGAGCAGAAGCATAGGTAGCGGTCTTCATTCCGAAGAAGCCTGCCAAGCCCGAGAAGAAGCCACCCGTCAGGAAGGCGAACGGCACCCAGGGATTCTGCACGTTGAGTCCGTAGGCCATGAAGGCGAATAGCGCACAGAGAATGACAAACACGATGCCGACCACCTTGTACTGTTGTTTCAGGTAAGCCATAGCACCTTTTCTC
The DNA here is from genome assembly GCA_900314985.1 of uncultured Prevotellaceae bacterium. GTDB lineage: Bacteria > Bacteroidota > Bacteroidia > Bacteroidales > Bacteroidaceae > Prevotella. Next base: position 20,457 of record OMXL01000043.1, read on the forward strand.
ACGTAGAGGGCAATCTCACGCATGCGTGGTGTACCCTCATCTTCTGCCATCATCTGACGGAAGAAGAAAAAGGCCATGCCCAAAGCAACGATAGATGCAATGGGCACGAGCCAGAATACGGTTGGAATAATCATATAAAAACAGGTTAGTTAAAGGTTCTTTCAGGTTATTGGAGGGACGGGTAGGGTAGCGGCCTTACTCGTCGGCGATAAAGTCGGAGAGGCTCTCAGCGTCCTCATCGTCGTCGCCACCACCGAGGTCGAAGGTGGTACGATAGTTGTCCTCCGTGATATCGTCGTCGTTGGGCTCATCCAGCACCATATCGTCCTCGTCGGGCTTGTTATAGTCGTCGATGATCTCAACGTCTGCATCATCGTCCTCCTCCTCATCACCAAGACGCGACTCGTCGAACTTCATGCGAGGCTTGAGGGTCTCGGGCTTCAGCTTGGCAAAGATAGCCTCGACCCATGTGCCCTTGGCTACCTCGAGTACTTCGAAACCATCGGCTACCTTCTTCTCGTACATGCCGCCCTTCTTGTGCAGGCGATCCTTGGGGAGCGTTGTGGTAGAGATGTCGAAACCACTCTCAATGATGTCCTGAATAGACTGCGACAGCGAATCCCAGCCACCACCGAAGTTGCGGTCGATGACCTCGAGCAGCTTGGCAGCCGTGATATGACGGATATTCTCGTAAGTCAGGTCAGTAACGCGAGTGATGGGGCGCTTCTTGATGGCCCACGTCATCTTGGCATCTTCACCGAGTTTAAAGGTTCCAACCTTATAACCCTGCTTGGCGTATTTCTCATTGAGGGCTTTGTTGTCCTCCTTTATCTCCTCAATCATGAAGGCACTACGGATGATATCGGCAATATGGCGCAGATTCTCTTTCAACTCGCCATCCTTGTCGGCAGTCTCGAGCATACGGAAGATGTCATTTTCCTGCACATCCCATACTGTACTTTTGGTCAGTGTTTTTAAACTGAGGGCTTTTTTTGTTGTTTCTTCTTTCATATTATCTTGATGTGTTTTTGATATTTCTCTGCAAATGTACGAAAAAAAGTGAAAAGTGAAAAGTTTAACGTGAAAAAATTATGCTCATCGGTGATTTTTTATTTTATTCTTTGTAATTTTGTCGGCAATTATGGCAGAACCATTAGCAGAGAGACTCAGACCACGCACGCTGGACGAGTATATCGGACAGCAACATCTGGTAGGCGAGGGGGCCGTCTTGCGTAAGATGATTGACGCAGGGCGCATCTCGTCGTTTATCTTGTGGGGACCACCGGGAGTTGGCAAAACCACGCTGGCACAGATTATCGCCAATAAGCTGGAGACACCTTTCTACACGCTATCGGCAGTGACCAGTGGCGTCAAGGATGTGCGCGACGTAATAGAACGGGCACAGAAAGGGCGTTTCTTTAACGAGGCTTCACCTATATTATTTATAGACGAGATACACCGTTTCTCGAAATCGCAGCAAGACTCGTTGTTGGGTGCTGTAGAAAAAGGCATCGTGACGCTGATTGGTGCCACTACAGAGAACCCATCGTTCGAGGTAATTCGTCCGTTGTTGTCGCGTTGTCAGCTATATGTGTTGAAATCGCTGGAAAAGGAAGACCTCGAAGAACTGTTACAGAGAGCACTCACAAAGGATGTGGTATTGCGTGAGAAAAACATCGAATTAAACGAGACCTCAGCCTTGTTGCGCTATAGCGGTGGCGACGCCCGTAAACTACTGAATATTTTAGAGTTAACAGTAGAGTCTGCAGGAAATGTTGAACCTATCACTATTACCGATGAAATGGTGGTAAATTGCTTGCAGCAGAACCCGTTGGCATACGACAAAGATGGCGAGATGCACTACGATATCATCTCGGCCTTCATCAAGTCGATACGCGGCAGCGATCCTGATGCAGCACTCTACTGGATGGCCCGAATGATAGAGGGTGGGGAAGACCCTCAGTTTATTGCCCGTAGAATGGTAATTTCTGCCTCTGAGGATATCGGATTAGCCAATCCAAATGCCTTGTTGCTGGCCAATGCGGCCTTTGATACGGTGATGAAGATTGGTTGGCCTGAGGCCCGAATCGCCTTGGCAGAATGTTGCGTATATTTGGCTACGTCGCCCAAGAGCAACTCTGCTTACCTGGGCATTAACGATGCCTTACAGTTAGTGCAACAGACTGGAAATCTGCCTGTTCCGCTGCCTTTGCGCAATGCTCCCACAAAACTGATGAAAGATTTAGAATATCACGACGGCTACAAGTATCCGCATGATTACCCGGGACATTTCACGCCACAGCAATATATGCCTGATGCACTGCAGGATGCGCGTCTGTGGCATGCCCAGCATTCGCCAGCAGAAGAAAAACTGTATGAGCGCATGGTAAATTATTGGGGCAAACGCTTTGCCAGTGAAAAGTGAATAGTGAAAAGTGAATAACTAATGGCATACGAAGAGATAGTACAGCAAATCATTGAGTTTTTAGGCACTTTTGCCTTTGCAATATCAGGCATCAGACATGCTGCTGCCAAGCAGTTTGACTGGTTTGGAGGTTATGTCTGTGGCATTGCCGTTGCTATTGGTGGCGGAACGATTCGAGACGTAATGCTCGGTACAACACCGTTCTGGATGACGAATCCTATTTATATGATTTGTACGGCTATGGCGCTCGTCTTTGTGATTATCTTCGCAAAACACATGGAAGGCCTCAGAAATACGTGGTTTGTCTTCGATACGTTGGGGTTGGCACTTTTTACCATCGCAGGAATCCAAAAATCGCTCGCATTCGGACAACCATTCTGGGTGGCGATAATTATGGGCTGTATAACGGGTTCTGCAGGCGGTGTGATTCGTGACGTGCTGCTAAACAACGAGCCTGTCATTTTCCAACGAGAAATCTACGCAATGGCCACGTTGCTTGGCGGAATAACATATTGGTTTTTAGATTATTTACAATTGCCAATTGAAGTAACTGTTATTGCGTCATTCATGGTTACTTGTCTGATGCGATTCCTCGCTGTGCGCTACCATTTAGCGCTTCCAAAACTCAACGCAGAATAACAAAAGAGTAGACTGCTATACAAATGCCACAAAATCGCCTATTTATCATAATGCGTATTCTTATGTAATTAGAAGAACATAATAAACAGTTAGAATATTTGGTAGAATCAGAATTATTTTGTATTTTTGCAGCCTATTATAAATAAGGTGTGAAATAGCGCTAATAATTAACGAATAACAATACAGAAAATATAAAATAATGAAACCAACAGCGATTCTGCTTCTGCACTGTCCAGACCAACAAGGTATCATCTCAGAGGTAACAAGATTTATCACAGATAACCAAGGAAACATTGTCTATCTTGACCAGTATGTTGACAAGCAAGATGGCATGTTTTTCATGCGTATTGAATGGGAATTGGAAAACTTCCTGATTCCTCGTGAGAAAATCCAAGAATATATCAATACGCTGTATGCTCAGCGTTACCAGATGACGTGTAAACTGTATTTCAGCGACAAGCGTCCCAGAATGGCGATTTTCGTCAGCAAGATGAGTCACTGTCTGTATGATCTGCTGGCACGCTGGAAAGCTGGCGAATGGGACATCGATATTCCTTGTATTGTCTCTAACCACGAGGATTTGCGCTATGTGGCTGAGCAGTTCGGTATTCCTTATTATGTATGGAGCATCAAGAAAGACCATTCTAACAAGGCAGAAGTGGAAGCTGCAGAGATGGAACTGTTGCGTAAGGAGAATATCACCTTTATCGTATTGGCCCGTTATATGCAGATTATCTCTGACGAGATGATTGCTGCTTATCCGAACCACATCATCAACATCCACCACTCATTCTTGCCTGCCTTTGTGGGTGCCAAGCCCTATCATCAGGCTTGGGAACGTGGCGTGAAGATTATCGGTGCCACCAGTCACTATGTGACCGCTGAACTGGATGCTGGTCCTATCATCGAACAAGATGTGACACGCATCACGCATAAGGATACGCCAGAGAGCCTGGTGCTGAAAGGCAAAGACCTGGAGAAGATTGTGCTGTCGCATGCCGTCAGCAAGCATATTCAGCGTAAGATATTGACTTTCAAGAACAAAACGATTATATTCTCCTAATTGAGAATTGAGAGTTGAGAATTGAGAATTATGGAGGTAGCTATCGTAAAATATAACGCAGGCAACATCTATTCCGTAGTCAATGCCCTCACGCGAATGGGTATTGAGCCCCTACTGACGGATGATGCTGAACAGCTGCAGAAGGCAGACCGCGTGTTGTTTCCTGGTCAGGGACATGCCGCAGAAGCTATGGAATACCTGAAGGCGCGCAGACTCGACGAGGTTATTCGTGATCTGAAGCAGCCCGTCTTTGGTATTTGTGTAGGTCAGCAGTTGCTCTGCAAGCATTCTGAGGAAGGCGATGTGGATTGTATCGGCATTTTTGATGCTGACGTCAAGCGTTTCCAGCCTGAGAAGCACGAAGACAAGGTACCGTGTATGGGATGGAATAAACTGAGCCTCCCCCAACCCCTCCAAAAGGAGGGACGTGTTGATCCACTGATGGAAGGACTCTTGTCCCCCCTCCCTTTGGAGGGAACGGGAGAGGCAGCTCCTTATGTTTACTTCGTGCATAGCTACTATGTGCCTCTGTGTGAGGAGACTATCGCTGTGGCAGACTACATTCTCCCCTACTCTGCATCGATGCACAAGGACAACTTCTACACCTGCCAGTTCCACCCAGAGAAGAGTGGAAAAGTGGGTGAACGTATCATTAAAAACTTCTTAGAGCTATGATAGAACTGATTCCCGCTATTGATGTCATCAATGGTCAGTGTGTACGCCTGACCAAGGGCGACTATGACCAGAAGACGGTCTATGGCAGTCCGTTGGATATGGCTCTGGAGTTTGAGCGTATCGGTTATCAGCGCCTGCATGTAGTAGATCTCGACGGCGCTAAATCCAAGCATATCGTGAATAGTGATGTGCTTGACAATATTACCAAAGAGACCAAGCTGACGGTAGACTTCGGTGGTGGCATCAAAACGGACGAAGATATCGAGATAGCCTTTAACCACGGTGCCTCGATGGTGACCATTGGTTCTATTGCTGTCACAGAGCCTGACCGATTCTTGGGATGGCTGGAGAAATACGGTGCTGAGCGCATTATCTTAGGTGCTGACGTCAGAAACGGTCGCATCAGCATTAACGGTTGGAAAGAGGACTCTACGGAAGACCTCCTACCCTTCCTGAAGAAATATATCGATGCTGGTGTCAAGAACGTGCTCTGCACAGAGATTTCGAAAGACGGTACGTTAGCTGGTCCTGCCATCGACCTCTACAAAAAGGTGATGGAGACCTATCCGCAGCTGCATCTGATAGCCAGTGGTGGTGTGTCGTCTATCGATGATATCAAGGCTTTAGATGCTGCAGGAATCCCTGCTGTTGTCTTTGGAAAGGCCATTTACGAAGGCAAAATAGACCTTCGCGAATTAATAAATTATAAATCGTCAAATAGTAAATAGAAATGGGACTGGCAAAACGCATCATACCTTGTCTGGACGTCAAGGACGGTGAGACCGTTAAAGGCATCAACTTCGTCAATCTGCGAAGTGCCGGAGACCCCGTAGAGTTGGGCAAGGCCTATTCTGAGCAGGGAGCCGACGAGCTATGCTTTCTGGATATCACTGCCTCGTTTGAAGGTCGCAAGACGTTTACTGAGATGGTGACGAAGGTGGCCCAGACGCTGAATATCCCATTCACCGTTGGTGGTGGCATCAACGAACTGAAAGACGTAGAGCGACTGCTTTATGCGGGTGCCGATAAGGTAAGCATCAATTCTGCTGCCATTCGTCGCCCTGAACTCATCGACGAGATCACCAACCGTTTTGGCAGTCAGGTGTGTGTCGTGGCCATCGATGCCCGTCTGGACGAAGACGGCTGGCATTGTTACCTGAAGGGTGGTCGCGAACGTACAGAGCGTGGACTCTTTGAGTGGGCCCGTGAGGCTCAGGAGCGTGGTGCTGGCGAGATACTGTTTACCTCGATGAACCACGACGGCACAAAGAACGGCTATGCCAACGAGGCTTTACGCGAATTGGCTGACACGCTATCTATTCCCATTATCGCCAGTGGTGGTGCAGGTAAGAAGGAACACTTCCGCGATGTGTTTACAGAAGGACATGCCGATGCCGCTTTGGCCGCCTCTGTGTTCCACTTTGGCGAGATACCCGTGCCAGAGCTGAAGCAGTATCTGCGAAACGAAGGCATAAACGTCAGATTGTAAAATAGTTAATAGTGAAATAGTCAAATAAAACGATGAAGATAGATTTTGAGAAGATGGGCGGCTTGGTGCCTGCCATCATACAGGATGCGACAACAAAGAATGTGCTGATGCTGGGATTCATGAACGAAGAAGCTTATGAGAAGACTCTCGCTACCAAGCACGTCACCTTCTGGAGTCGTACCCGCAATACCTTGTGGACGAAGGGAGAGACCAGCGGTCACTTCCTCAACCTTGTGGAAATGAAGATTGACTGCGACAACGACACCTTGTTGGTGCGTGTGAATCCTGTGGGACCTACCTGTCATACGGGTACCGATACCTGTTGGGGTGAGGAGAACGAGGGCAATCCCCTACTCTTCCTCAGCGAGTTGCAGTCGTTCATCGACAAGCGCAAGCAGGAGATGCCTGAGGGTTCGTACACCACCAGTCTGTTTACCAAAGGCATCAACAAAATCGCTCAGAAGGTAGGCGAAGAGGCGTTGGAGACCGTTATCGAAGCCACCAACGGCACTGACGACCACCTGGTCTATGAAGCCAGCGACCTGCTGTATCACCTCATTGTCTTGCTGACGGAGAAAGGTCTGCGCATCGAGGATGTTGCCGAAGAGTTGCACAAGCGCCACGATCCCAATTGGGACAAGCAGCGTCGCGAAGCTAAGGCTGCAGGCAAAATGAAATGAGCGTGCTACGCCCTAATGAATAGTGAATAACGAATAGTGAATAGTGAATAGTGAAAAGATATGCTGATAGATTACAAGAAGGTAGACATCTACCATAAGGAAGGCGCCCCCGTGCTACACGATGTAGACTTCCATGTGGATGAGGGTGAATTCATCTATATCATCGGACGTGTAGGTTCTGGTAAGAGCTCGCTGCTGAAGACCATCTATTTCGAGATGGATATCGAGAGCGCCGAGACGGCCATTGTGTTGAACCACGACCTTCGCGAGCTGAAGCAGAAATACATCCCTGCCCTTCGCAGACAGATGGGTATCATCTTCCAGGACTTCCAGTTGCTGGGCGATCGTACCGTTTACGAAAACCTGAAGTTTGTGTTGAAAGCTACCGGATGGAAAGATAAGGCAGAGATTGACGAGCGCATCCACGACGTGCTGGAAGATGTGGAGATGGCCGACTTCATCGACCGCTATCCCCACGAGCTCTCTGGTGGTGAGCAACAGCGCATCGCCATTGCCCGTGCCATTCTGAATAGTCCCAAGTTGATTGTTGCTGACGAGCCTACGGGCAATCTTGACCCAGAGACAGCAGCCAACATCATCCAACTGCTACGCAAAATTACGCAGACGGGAACGGCCGTCGTTATCACCACCCACAACATCTCGCTGCTCAGCGAGTATCCTGGCATTGTCTATCGCTGCAATGACGGTCGTCTGGAGGATATCACGGAGACCTACAATACGATGGCACTCTATGAAGACGAGGAGACTGCAGAGTCGACAGCCGTAGACTATAGTGCACGAGAAGACCTGTCGATATAAGCGGGCTTCGCCCTAGTGAATAACGAATAGTGAATAGTGAATAAAAAACGAGATAAGATGAAAGTAATGAAGTTTGGCGGCACTTCGGTGGGTACACCGGACCGCATGAAGGAAGTAACCAATTTAGTAACTAAGTCAGGAGAACCCGTATTCGTCGTGCTCTCTGCTATGTCTGGTACCACCAATTCACTGGTGGAGATTGCCGACTACCTGTACAAGAAGAACCCTGAGGGTGCCAATGAGGTCATCAACCAGTTGGAGCGTAAGTACATGAAGCATGTCGACGAGCTCTACAAGACTGATGCCGTCAAGGAGCAGACCCGTGAGTTCCTGATTTCAGAGATGAACTATCTGCGCTCATTCACCAAGGAGTTGTTCACCTCGTTCGAGGAGAAGAGCATCGTGGCACAGGGCGAGATGATGTCAACCAACATGGTGGTCAACTACATGCAGGAGAACGGCATTAAGGCCGTATTGCTGAATGCCCTCGACTTCATGCGTACCGACAAGAACTCTGAGCCCGACCCCGTATATATTAAGGAGAAGCTGGCTGCCATCATGGAGAAGAACGAGGGCAACCAGGTGTATATCACGCAGGGCTTCATCTGTCGCAACGCTTATGGTGAGATTGACAACCTGCAGCGTGGTGGTTCTGACTATACCGCCTCACTGATTGGTGCTGCACTGAATGCTGAGGAGATTCAGATTTGGACAGATATCGATGGCATGCACAACAACGACCCACGTGTCGTTGACAAGACGGAGCCCGTCCACCAGCTTCACTTCGAAGAGGCTGCTGAGTTGGCTTACTTCGGTGCTAAGATTTTGCACCCCACCTGTGTGCAGCCTGCTAAGTATGCTGGCATCCCCGTCCGTCTGCTGAACACGATGGATCCTGATGCAGAGGGTACCACCATCAGCAACGCCACCGAGTACGGCAAGATCAAGGCTGTTGCCGCTAAGGACAACATCATCGCCATCAAGATTAAGTCGAGCCGTATGTTGCTGGCCACTGGTTTCCTGCGCAAGGTCTTCGAGATTTTCGAGTCTTATCAGACACCTATCGACATGGTATGTACCTCTGAGGTCGGCGTCTCAATGTCTATCGACAACTCAGCCCACCTGGGTGAGATCGTTGACGAGCTGAAGAAGTATGGTACCGTCACTGTCGATACTGGTATGTGTGTGGTTTGTGTTGTTGGTGACCTCGACTGGTCGAACATCGGTTTCGAGACGCAAGTACTGGAAGCCATGAAGAACATTCCTGTTCGCATGATCAGCTATGGTGGCTCTAACTACAACATCTCGTTCCTCATCAAGGAAGAGGACAAGAAGCGTGCCCTCCAGAGTCTGAGCGATACCCTCTTCAATCACTAATCATTCATTTACCAACACAAGAAAATGACGATGAAAGGAATATTTCCTTTAGAAAAGCTGGAACGCCTGCAGACACCCTTCTACTATTATGACGCAGAGCTGTTACGCCAAACACTCCGTGCCATCAATCAGGAGGCCAGCAAGCACGAAGGCTTCTGTGTGCACTATGCTATCAAGGCCAATGCCAACCCCAAGGTACTCAGAATTATCCGTGAGGCTGGCCTGGGTGCCGACTGTGTCAGTGGTGGCGAGATAGAGGCCAGCATCAAGGCTGGTTTCCCCAACAAGAAGATTGTCTATGCTGGCGTCGGCAAGAGCGACTGGGAGATTAACCTCGGACTGGATAACGACATCTTCTGCTTCAATGTGGAGAGCATCCCCGAGTTGGAGGTCATCAACGAACTGGCTGCTGCCAAGGGCAAGATAGCTCGTGTGGCTTTCCGTCTGAACCCCAATGTTGGTGCCCATACTCATGCTAATATCACCACTGGTTTGGCTGAGAATAAGTTTGGCATCGACATGCTCGACATGTTGAAGGTCATTGAGGAAGCCTCGCATATGCAGCACGTCAAGGTGGTCGGCTTGCACTTCCATATTGGCAGTCAGATATTGGACATGGGCGACTTCGAAGCTCTCTGCAATCGTGTCAACGAACTGCAGAACGAGTTAGAGCGCCACCGCATCCGCGTAGAGCATATCAACGTGGGTGGTGGACTGGGCATCGACTACCAGCACCCCAACCGTGTGCCCATTCCCGACTTCAAGGCCTACTTCGACACCTATGCCAAGAAGCTGAAGTTGCGCGATGGTCAGACCCTGCATTTTGAGTTGGGTCGTGCCGTGGTAGCCCAGTGTGGCACACTCGTTACGCGTACCTTATATATTAAGGAGGGGCGCGCCAAGAAGTTTTGTATCGTTGATGCTGGCTTTACCGACCTCATTCGTCCTGCGCTCTATCAGGCCTATCACAAGATAGAGAACCTGTCAAGCGAAGAGCCCGCAGAGGCTTACGATGTCGTTGGTCCTATCTGTGAGTCCACAGATGTCTTTGCCAAGCAAATCGACCTGAACAAGGCGCATCGTGGCGACCTTCTTGCCATCCGCTCTGCTGGAGCCTATGGTGAGATTATGGCATCGCAGTACAACTGCCGCAAGTTGCCCGTGGGTTATATCAGCGAAGAGTTATAAGTGACGGGCATTAAGCATTAAGAATTAAGAATTAAGCATTTAGATGACGGACTACATAGAGATTAAGGGGGCAAGGGTTAATAACCTGAAGAACATCAATGTCAAGATACCACGCAACAAACTCGTGGTTATTGCTGGCGTATCGGGCAGTGGCAAGTCGTCACTGGCCTTTGATACCCTTTATGCTGAAGGTCAGCGTCGCTATGTAGAGAGTCTCTCTTCTTATGCCCGCCAGTTCTTGGGTCGTATGAACAAGCCTGAGTGCGACTTCATCAAGGGCATTCCACCCGCTATCGCCATCGAACAGAAAGTCATCTCGCGCAATCCGCGTTCTACCGTTGGTACCACCACCGAGATCTACGAATACCTGCGTCTGCTCTATGCCCGCATCGGCAAGACCTACTCGCCCATCAGTGGTCAGGAGGTTAAGAAGCATTCTACTGAGGACATCATCCAGTGTACCCGTCAGTATGCGCCAGGCACGAAGTATGTGGTGATGGCTCCCATCACGCTGAGCAACGATCGCACTATCGAGCAGCAGCTGAAGCTCTATATGCAGAACGGCTATGCCCGTATCGCTGTCGATGGCAACATCGTCCGCATCGACGACTTCCTGGCTAATCCATCACCCCTCCCTTTGGAGGGGAAGGGGGAGGCTCTATTTCTCGTCATCGACCGTCTCTCTGTCGACGATGCCAAGGATGTCATCTCGCGCTTGGTAGACTCTGCCGAGACCGCTTTCTACGAAGGTCATGGTGAGTGCCGCCTGATGTTCCTGCCTTCTAATATCTGCTACGACTTCTCCATGCGTTTCGAGGCCGACGGCATGACATTCGAGGAACCCACCGACAATCTTTTCTCGTTTAATTCCCCTGTCGGTGCCTGTCCTGAGTGTCAGGGCTTCGGCAAGATTATCGGCATCGACGAGCATCTCGTCATCCCCAACACCTCGCTGTCTGTCTATGACGGCTGCGTGGTGTGCTGGCATGGTGAGAAGATGAAGATGTGGAAGGAAGAGTTCTGCCGTCGTGCTGCTCAAGACGACTTCCCCATCTTCGAACCTTATTATAATCTGACGCAGAAGCAGAAAGACATGCTGTGGCATGGACTGCCTTCCGACAAGCATCGCGACAAGTACGAGCGCGTCTCTATCGACAGCTTCTTCCAGATGGTCAAGGAGAATCAGTATAAGATACAGTATCGTGTCATGCTGAGTCGCTATCGTGGCAAGACCACCTGTCCGAAGTGTCATGGTACGCGTCTGAAGCCTGAGGCCGACTACGTGAAGATTGGCGGTCGCAGCATTTCCGACTTGGTACAGATGCCTGTCATCCGACTCAAGGAGTGGTTCAACCATCTTGAACTGTCCGAACAAGAGCAGCAGATTGGTCGTCGCCTGCTGATGGAGATCAACTCCCGTCTGCAGTTCCTATTGGATGTTGGTCTGGGTTATCTCACGCTGAACCGTATGTCAAACACCCTGTCGGGTGGCGAGAGTCAGCGCATCAACCTGACCACCTCGTTGGGTAGCTCTTTGGTGGGTAGCCTCTATATCCTTGACGAGCCCAGCATCGGACTGCATTCGCGTGATACCGAACGCCTCATTCATGTGCTGAAAGAGTTGCGCGACATCGGCAATACCGTTGTTATCGTAGAGCACGACGAAGAGATTATGCGTGCTGCCGACTACCTCATCGACGTCGGTCCTGACGCTGGTCGTCTGGGTGGCGAGATTGTCTTTGAAGGCGACATGAGCTGTCTTACATCAGACATCAGCCATCTCACATCATCCTTCCCTCACAGCCATACCGTCCGCTATCTCACCCATCAAGACCAGATAGAGGTTCCCAAGAGTCGTCGTCCGTGGAACAGGATGATCACCGTCAAGAGTGCTCGCATGAACAATCTGAAGGGTGTCAATGTTGACTTCCCGCTCAACGTGATGACTGTTGTGACGGGTGTGTCGGGTAGTGGCAAGTCAAGTCTTGTCAAAGGCATCCTCTACCCTGCCCTCAAGCGTCACCTCGGTGAGGTGTGCGATGCACCAGGCGAATATGGTGGTTTGGAGGGCGACTACCAAGCCATCAGCCATGTAGAGTTTGTCGACCAGAATCCTATTGGCAAGTCCACGCGTTCTAATCCTGCCACCTATGTCAAGGCCTACGATGCCATCCGCGACCTCTTTGCCGATCAGCCACTTGCCCAACAGATGGGCTTCACCAGCCAGTATTTCTCGTTCAATGCCGATGGCGGCCGTTGCGACGAGTGTAAGGGTGCTGGTGTCATTACTGTCGAGATGCAGTTCATGGCTGACCTGGTATTGGAGTGCGAGGCCTGTCATGGTCACCGCTTCAAGCACGACATCCTCGATGTACGTTACAATGGCAAGAACATCGACGACGTACTCAATATGACCATCTCTGAGGCCATCAGCTTCTTCTCTGCTGATAGTGCCCCACTCTGCCGTACTATTGTAGCTCGTCTGAAGTCGCTCGAAGATGTCGGATTAGGATACATCAAACTGGGTCAGAACTCATCCACCCTCTCTGGTGGTGAGAACCAGCGCGTCAAGTTGGCCTACTTCATCGGACAAGAGAAGCAGGAGCCTACCCTCTTCATCTTTGACGAGCCGACTACAGGTCTTCATTTCCACGACATCAGCCGACTGCTCGAAGCCTTCAACGCTTTGATTGAGCGTGGCCATACCATCCTCATCATCGAACACAATATGGAAGTCATCAAGTGTGCCGACCATATCATCGATATGGGACCCGATGGTGGCGACCGTGGTGGAGAGGTTGTGGCCATAGGTACACCAGAGCAGCTTGCCGCCTGCGACAAGAGTTTGACAGGAAAATTCTTGAAAGAGAAACTGTGATATCTCTTCCAAGGCTAAAAAATGTTAATCAGGAATTAATTCTCAATTCTCAATTCTCAATTGTCAATTAAAAGTATTACCTTTGCAACCGCTTTCGAGCAAAGTGTTCTTTGGAAGACTGCCGATATGGCTCAGTTGGTAGAGCAACGCATTCGTAATGCGTGGGTCGCCGGTTCGAGTCCGGCTATCGGCTCACTTTCCACGGGAGTCAGAATTTAAACGTTCTGACTCCTTTCTTTTTTCTTACAAAAAGAGGCGCTGCGGAATTAGCTCAGTTGGTAGAGCATTGGCTTCCCAAGCCGAGGGTCGCGGGTTCGAGTCCCGTATTCCGCTCTTCTAAAACACCGAAAAATGGTGCAAAAAGAGAAAAGTCAACAAGAAAGTGAAAAAAGTTGCTGAAAAATTTGCAGGGTTCAAAAAAAGTACGTACCTTTGCACCCGCAATCAAGGAGATAACCCCACGGTTTCGAACTCCAGGGCCCTTTTGGAAGGATGGGTGAGTGGCTGAAACCAGCAGTTTGCTAAACTGCCGTACGGGTTCCCGTACCGGGGGTTCGAATCCCCCTCCTTCCGCACCGAGGGGAGAGCGCCTAACGTTGGTCGATTCATCTAATGGTTAGGATACAAGATTCTCAATCTTGGCATAGGGGTTCGATTCCCCTATCGACTACAATAACCCTCTGATTTTCAGGGGGTTATTTCATTTTACGCACAAATTTACGCACACTTTTCGCCAAAATGGCTATTTTTCGGGGCATGAGGGATTTCCTGTGTGGACCAGAGTTGACTTTCGCATAAAAATTGTACCTTTGCACCCGATATGGGTGAAAAAGAGAACGCTTACGTACGCTTAGTACAATATATCCTGCCTCCCAACCTTGGGAAGAGTTTTGAGTTGGTAGACGTATCTGATGGGAAGATTGGTGACGAGTTGGTTCTGCATCTGTACCTTGATGAGAGGGACCTGCCTCCAAAGAATCGTACAGATCTGAGTCCGAATGGTTTCTATGAGGAGTCTCGTATTGACGACTTTCCTATCCGTGAGTATCGTACGGTGCTTCATATCCGCCGTCGCAGGTGGAAGGATGCAGAGGGACATACTGTATCGAACAATTGGAACCTGACGGCCAGGGGCACACGCATCTCTGAAGAGTTTGCTCTTTTTTTAAAAGAAGGCCTTAGATAGCCGTCCGATAGCCGCGATGTCGCTGCAGAAGCCTTATCATATCAAGGGCAAGGACTTCGAGCGTGCCTACAAGGACTACCTGAGTGATTTCCGGACATGGAAACATCTTGGCCATGCCAGCAAATACCTCATCTTCCCCCGCAACCTCGGGCCTAATGTGACCATCGACGAGACAGCCCTCTCTGACGGGGAACTATACACCATCATCTCCAACAAGGATGCGCATGGAGGCAAGGGGGCATTGATAGCCATCGTCAAGGGAACGAAGGTGGAAGATGTCGTAGAAGCCCTCAACAGGATATTCTGGTATGAGCGCAGCAAAGTGCTTGAGATAACAATGGACTTCTCTGCAAGCATGCATTCCATCGCCACCCAGTGCTTCCCCTATGCGATGATTACGCTCGACCGCTTCCATGTGCAGAAGGATTGCTACGATGCCATGCAGCAGCTTCGCATATCGCACCTCAAGGAAGCCAAGAAGGCTGAGATTGAGGCTCGTGAGCAGCACCGCCTGCGCAATAAGCGCAACAAGGCTCATCGGAAACAGGGGAAGAAAGACCCTCGCGGCAGGAAGCCAAACAGAGCCAACGAGAGGTATGAACCGCCAAGGCTATCCAATGGTGACACACTCCCAGAACTGCTTGCAAGAAGCCGTTATCTGCTCATGGTATCCGCTGAGAAATGGACGCAAAGCCAGAAAACACGCGCCAAGATACTCTTTGAACTCTATCCGGACATACAGACAGCATATTCGCTATGCCACTCGCTGAGGATGATCTTCTCTAATCCGAAGGCCACCAAGGAATCCGCCAGGGAAAGCATGAAGAAGTGGTATAACAAGATCGCTGAGTTTGAAAACGATGCGTTCAATACTGTTGCAGCTACCATCTATCAGAGAGAGGATGAGATACTTAACTACTTTATCAACAGGGCTACCAATGCTGCTGCAGAATCACTCAATGCTAAGATTAAGAACTTTAGGGCACAACTACATGGTGTCGCGGACGTAAACTTCTTCCTTTACAGGCTGTCTATGATATTTGGGTAGACACAGGAAATCCCTCATGCCCCTATTTTTCCCAAAATTTTATATCTCCAGCTACCTTTTTTCCCCCACTTCATCTGAAACCTGTGCGTATAACTGTGCGTATTTGTTTCTACCGTTGTAGTTCTCATCATCTGAATTTCTCTTCCCTTGCTATCTGCATCCTTTATTTCTTTTCCAGTCATAGACCCATTATTCGTAATAAAGACTTTAATACAAAATAATACAAATTTTAACGCGCATAAAAAAGCTTGATTATTCCGACCAGGGTCGGTCGTTTTTTTGATTTTGATTTTTCCCGGTGCATCCTTCGTCACCCGTGTGTTCGCGCGCGTGGGTATGTGCGTGTGCACACCTATACACACCTGATGCTTTGTCAAATATAAAGCGTCTGTTAAGACGCATTCCCCTTTATCAAAATAAGTTCTTTTTTATATAAGAAAGGTGTAAATACAACAAAAAAGGGATTTACACCCATTAAAATACAACAAAAAAGGGATTTACACCCATTAAAATACAACAAAAAAGGGATTTAGAAGTAAAAATACAACAAAATAATTAATGTTGCATTTAAAGGTAAATTAACATTTCACATCCCCTTTTTGTTGTATTTTCCGGATTAAAAACAGAATGTAAAACTGATCGGAATTTTTGAGAAGTGTTGCTGAACCCCATGCATTATGAGGTTAATTTTAGTTAATATAAAGATCTTATTCTACCTCGAAAGGCATTCCGGCGTCCATCAACCGCTTCTGTAGTACCTTATATTTATATTGAAGTACAGCATATTCTGCCTTAACCCTTGACAATTCTTCGACAATCTCAGCCGTTTCCTTAGATTTTCTCTTCATTTCCAAACCGAAGGTTGAGCTGTCATTCTCCTCTTTATATCCTGGTAGATTTGCAAAATGTTCCTGTGCCCAACTTATCCTTTCAAATGCATCCATGCAATAAAAATCAAAGAAGTTAATGTCAAGTGCCTCTGAGATTTTCAACAATTTATTTGTATCAATAGTTTTTCTATTTACCAGTTTACTGATATCCCCTCTCCTGTATGATATTCCTTCCTCAAGTTTCATCAGTCTGTCGCATAACTCCTCCTGGGTTATCTTCAAACTTTGCATAACAACTTTGATTATTCCGCCGATATGGATAGAGTCATCTATTTTAAACTCATCATCCTTCAACTTTTTATAATCTTCGTTCTTGGAAAAGTCCATAAAGAAGTTATATCTCATGGCCTGTGAGAACAGTACAAGTCTACCCGTATCCATTGATGGTTTACCGAGCAGCTTCTTCATGTTAGACTGATCCATATTTACAGCCCTTGCCAATTCAGCGTGTGACATCTGTATTTCTTTCAGTCTCTTTTCAATCAATTCTCCTATATTTAACAGGGTTTGATATAAATTCTTCATACGAAATATATAATAAAAGTTAATTAAACCAAGAAAAGATAGGTATAATTTGGATTATGTTTCCAAATATACTATCTTTGTACCCAGATTTCAATATGATTCGATCTCCGGATAATATTTCTGGTTGCAAAGGTAGACATTTTTTTTAAAATAATTATGAAAGTAAAGATAAAATAACCCTAAAAATAGTAGAGTATGGAAAAATTACAGGTACCATCAGGCAGTACACCAATCTGGCAGCTTACAGTTGACCAGTTTATGGGGATGCTGAAATCCTCTCGCTTCAATGAGGTAGCCCTGCAAAATGACAGTGTTACAGATTCCAAGCCCAAGAGATACGTTCATGGTATGAGCGGTATAAAGAAATTGTTTAATTGCAGCTACCCGACTGCACGCAAATTAGTAGACACCATTATCACCCCTGCCGTAGCTCGTCAGGGAAAAGTAATAGTGGTAGATGTGGATATGGCAATGAAACTCTTTAAGGAACATAAGACAGTGAAGAGTATTAAAGCACTGAAGACAGAATAGAAATCTAAATAATAAGGTATGCGCGCGGAAGTTAATGTAATGCAGGTGAATAAAAGAAGCGATAAAATATACGCTTCCAATTCTGCTTTCTCTTTACCTACAAGACTTAAAAGTAAATATGAGTGGCGCATAATTGGGCTTATTATGCTAAAGATGCAAGCTGACTTCGGTGACCACAAGTTTGATTTCAGCAAGGATAAGGACTTAAAAGACCAGAAACCTTTCCTCGACCAGATTAGGATGAGAGAACTTTCTTTTCCCAGTGTATACAGGCATCCTGAAATTGAGATTCAATTTCCTCTTAGTTTTCTCCTGTCCAGGAATAATGAAAACAAACTCAGGGGATATGATAGCATAAAAGAAGCTTTGAGTAATTTGGCAAAGGCGAAAGAATATGAGAATAAAGATTTAAAGGAAAAACTGTTCGATAAGGATTGTAAGGACACTGGTATTGTCTGGGGCCTTTATCAGATAATAGAGAATCCTGAGATCAGGAAATATAATGGTGAGAACTATGTGTATTTTCGCATTCCTGATAGGACATGGAAAATCCTTTGTAATTGGAAAGAAGGAGTTCATATTTTTGAATTGAGCAGTTTCTTTAAATTCGAGTGCAAAGCATCGTATCATATCTATATTCTGCTGGCTGATCACAGAAAGAAAGGATATGTAGTATGGTCTACGAATTACATAAAAGACAAAATTGCTCCAGGAGAATATAGAGATTATAGTTTATTCCGAAAAAGGGTATTGAACGAAGTGGCTAAGGATTTAAAAGAACATTCTCCTTTCTATATAGAGTTTGAGGAATATGTTGACATTGCATGTACTATCCCTTCTCGTAGAGGTCGTGGCTACACCGCCAACTATGTAAAAGTGCTAATTTTCTATCAACCCGACAAGAATCCAGAAGTTGACAAGCGTATAGATCTATTTTTAGAGATGAATCCTCTTACATCTTTCAAGCTGGACGACTTAACGGACGAAGAAAAGAACTTCCTCAAAAATAATCTTGGTTTCGACGAGATTAAGGGAAAGAATTTAGTGACAATTATCAAACTCAAATATTATAAGAACTACGGACATGAGTCTGCTGCCAATATATGGCGCACGAACCCTGGCAATTTCTTCATGGAGTACTTAAAAAGACTTTATGATACTATTATGCTGAGCGAAAAAGAAATCAAAAGTGTTCCGGCATATGCTATTAAAGCGATGCAGGAAGCCCTCGCAACTTACGAGCCCTCGACAGAAACTGAG
The DNA here is from genome assembly GCA_900314985.1 of uncultured Prevotellaceae bacterium. GTDB lineage: Bacteria > Bacteroidota > Bacteroidia > Bacteroidales > Bacteroidaceae > Prevotella. The sequence goes on from OMXL01000043.1 coordinate 39,130, forward strand.
CAGCAGATACAGGAAAAACAGGATTCTCCCAAGCAACTGCCAGAGAAGGAATTTACACCTTCGCACGAGCAGGATCTTATCTGGCTATCTGAATTATGTAGAAACCCAGAATGGAGAAGTGCGATAATTAATACTCTACATCTTAAAAATGAAATGATACTATGTGGGTATGTAATGATGTTCAGAGATGAGAATATTTGTCATCCTGGACACAATTCCAAACAAGATCTTTCGCGACATTTCATGAATATTATGAGGGACGGAGAAAATAGAGATGGATGGGTTACACTTTTCGGGTACGACCGTTACGTTGGAGGTTATACAGAAGATGTAAAAAACGATCCAATAGTAAAGGATTTTGGTTTCGAGATTACCTATATCGACCGCAAAAGGATAGATTATAAAAAGTTGTAAATGAACATAATTATGAGAAAGACAATTGAACAGCTACAGAAGCAGACAGCCCAGTATGCCATCGAGCATATAACGGGTAAAGGGATGCACACAGGTATTGCCTGGTTCAGCGATTCATTCAACGAGCTGTGCGAGGCCATGGGTGCCAATGAGTTCGATTCTGAAGACATAGGCTTTGAACTGGATGATCTCGTAGAGAATCTGAAGAAAGCCCCATGGGTGGCTGATATTGCTGGTAAGCCTGCCGATCAATGTACAACTGAAGACATTGACCGTATCGTGAATGACTTCATATGTGAGTACTGGTTAATGCAACCAGAGGAAGTGACAACCAAGGATGTCGCCGATGTTCTGAAAGTCGCTGACCCGATCAGCAAGCGTCACCTTATAGGTCAGAAGGTGGCCATCGACTGTATTCACGCTCTCAACGATGCCGAGTTGCACCGTCTCGACGGCATTCTGCGTGACCTTGAAAAGAATCCTGACTACGGGAAGTCTAAAGGACTGTGTAGATAATTATGTAATATATAATAAATAATATATAATATGGAATTAGTTAGCTTAATAATCAGTGTTTTCGCAGTAGGTTTCTGTTTAGGAAACTTGTTGCGTGGTATTTCTGACGCTCAGAAATTGCCAAAGTGGAAGAAGTCTCAGTCTTTTGAGCATAATGGTACAATTCACCAACTTGTTATCAGG
>OMXL01000046.1 GCA_900314985.1 uncultured Prevotellaceae bacterium
GTTGAAAAGCTAAGAAATTACGGGATAAGAATATTTAAGGAAAGAAATTGGAAGAAATTAACCAGAAATTATTTTGGAGGCGGTATGTCTATGCGCAGCTTGTTTTTCAGTGAGCAGAGCGAGCGGGGTTTTTGCCTTGATGAGATAGAATCCCCAATAGGGATAACGATATGAGTGATTAGGCTGCTGGATGCTTGCATACAAGCAGAATGATTACTCATAACGTTAAGCACTCTGCAAGAGTGCCTATCTCATCAAGGAGTTCTTTTCGGTTTTTGTTAAACAGGGAAGTGTTAATGATATATAACAATGAGGGGGGAGTGTTTTACTTTTGTGGACAAGGGGCGTCAAAGCAGTGGAACGATTTATCAACACACATGAATCATTACTTATGAAAAAAACTATTCTTTCATTGATGGCGCTCTCATGCCTGACAGCGTCAGCACAGTTCGGTGCTCCCAGAGAGAACCCGAAGGTGCCCTCAGTAACTGCTAACGTAACAGAAGACTTTAAGCCTGCTACCAGTAACCAAGACAACAAGCAGTACCCCATGGTCAACTCTCAGCGTATGGTTCGCGCACAGATCAAGGCACCCGATGCTAAGTTCGTGGGACTGGACATCGCTGGCAAGATCTACGAGATGACCAAGGACGAGAACGGTGTATGGACTGGTACCTCTGAGCCTCAGGACGAGGGCTTCCACTACTACCAGCTCAACATCGACGGTGCCTCAGTGCCCGATCCTAACAGCCTCTATTTCTATGGCGCCAGCCGTTGGGGCAGCGGTATCGAGATTCCTTCTGCCGACGAGGACTTCTGGCAGGTGAAGAACGTGCCACAGGGCTCTATGAGCGAGGTATTCTACTGGTCATCATACACAGAGAAGATGCGTCGCTGCCACGTCTATCTGCCCGCTGAATATTTCACCAACCCCACCAAGAAGTTCCCCGTGCTCTACCTGCAGCATGGCATGGGTGAGAACGAGTACGGATGGGCTGAGCAGGGACATACCGCACAGATTCTCGATAACCTGATTGCCGAAGGTAAGGCCGTTCCTTGCATCATCGTCATGGACAATGGTCTGAACGCTCGTCGTCCTGGTGAGCAGGGAGGCTTCGGCTTTGGTGGTCCCCGTCCACAGGCTGGTCAGGGCGGTCCCCGTCCTGCAGGCGGTCGTCCACAGGGTGCTCCCGGTCAGGGTGGTCCCCGTCGTGGCTTCGGCGGTTTCTCAGAGGGCTTCAAGAATGTGCTCTTCAACGATATCATCCCGATGGTAGAGAAAAACTACCGCGTCATTGCCGATCCTCAACACCGTGCCTACGCTGGTCTGTCTATGGGTGGCATGCAGGCTCGTGAAATCACACTGGCCAATCCAGAGAAGTTCGCCTATGTCGGCTCGTTCAGCAGTGGTGCATGGAATGTAGACCAGGTGAAGGCTTCTGAGGGTTTTGCCAAGAATGTCAAGCTGCTCTTCATGAGTGGTGGTGGCAAGGAGAACATGGGTTGCGTAGAGGCTGCCCAGAAGATTAAGGAGCAGCTCGGCATGAATGCCGTAGGTTACGAGTCGCCAGGCACTGCCCACGAGTGGCACACATGGCGTCGCAGCCTGTATCAGTTTGCACAACTAATCTTTAAATAAACCTTTGAAAAACCAATGTAGCGAGAGGTCTCCCACTGTGGAGGCCTCTTATTTTTTTTAGCGCAGCCAACATAAATATAAACGTATAATTATCGTGTAATTGATTCATATAATTAATCATTAATGGCTAACGAGAAACAAGTAATTAACGAGAAATTAATGGGTAATTAATGGCCACAGAGCGAGCTGTGTTTTTGCCTTGATGAGATAGAATCCCTTAAGGGATAACGATATGAGTGATTAGGCTGCTGGATGCTTGCATACAAGCAGAATGATTACTCATAGCGTTTAGCACTCTGACAAGAGTGCCTATCTCATCAAGGGGTTTTTACGGTTTTTGTTTAATAGAAACACGGGAATTGAGGGTACTGATGTCATCTATAGCGAAAATCGTTAATAAAATCTATAAAACAGGAATAAATATAGAGGGTTTAGTAAATTATTTCTACCAAACCGCAAAAAACGGGGAAAATGTTTTGCAGTTTCGTCGATAATTTCTACCTTTGCAACGGCAAAAAAGAGATAACTATAAATAAAAGGTAATGAAAAAAGGAATTGTGATTCTGATGGCCATGGCCAGCATCAGTGCCCACGCACAGAAGCAGTGGACGCTGAAAGACTGCATAGACTATGCCATGAAGAACAACATCACGCTGAAGCAGGCCGTGCTGAAGAAAGAGTCAGCCACGGAAGACAGGAAGCAGTCGGAGGCTGCCTTGCTGCCCTCGCTGACAGCAACGACCAACCAGTCGCTGGGCTATTCGCCCTGGATGGAAGGGGTGAACGTGAAGAAGGGCTCGTATAGTGGTACCTACGGCATCAACGCCCAGTGGACGGTGTGGAACGGTGGACAGAACAGAAACACCGTGAAGAGTAACGAGCTGGCTGAGCAGCAGGCAGAACTGTCGGCTCAGGAGACGGCCAACAGCATTCAGGAGCGCATTGCCCAGTTGTATGTACAGATACTGTATATGAACGAGGCCATCGAGGTGAACCGTCAGAGCCTGGAAGCCTCGAAGAAGAACGAGGAGCGCGGCAAGACGATGTTAGAGGTGGGCAAGATGTCGAAGGCCGATCTGGCACAGCTGACCGCCCAGCGTGCTACCGACGAGTATAACCTGGTGGCTGCCCAGAGCAATCTGGCCAACTACAAGTTGCAGCTGAAGCAGCTGTTGGAGATTACCGACCCCTCGTTCGACATCGCCATGCCAACGGCTAACGACGAGCAGGCATTAGTAGCCATCCCCGCCATGCAGAGCGTCTATGAGCAGGCACTGCTGACACGTCCGGAGGTGAAGAGTCAGGAGCTGGCTATCACCAAGAGCGACATCGCCATCAAGTCAGCCAAGGCAGGCTATCTGCCCACGGTGAACCTGACGGGTGGCGTAGGTACCAGTACCTCGTCGCGCAGTGACAACGGCTGGGGCAATCAGATGAAGACCAACTTCGACGCCACCGTAGGTGTGGGTGTCAGCATCCCCCTGATTGACGGCAGAAAGAATAAGACGTCTGTCAACAAGGCGAGAATACAGCGCGAGCAGGCCCTGCTGAGTCAGCAGGATGTGCGCAAGGAGCTGTACACCACCATCGAGGGTTTCTGGTTGGATGCCCAGAGCAACCAGCAGAAGTTCCGTGCCGCACAGGTCAGCGTGGAGAGTGAGCAGCAGTCGTACGACCTGCTGTCGGAGCAGTTCCAGTTAGGACTGAAGAACATCGTGGAACTGATGAACGGCAAGACGAACCTGCTGCAGGCGCAGCAGAACAAGTTGCAGTCGAAGTACACCACGATACTGAATATCCAGCTGCTGAAGTTCTATCAGGGAGAGAGCATTGAACTTTGAACATTGAACATTGAACATTGAACATTGAACATTAATCATATGAAGAATAAGAAGATATGGATGGCTGTAGGTGCCGTAGCGGTGATAGCCATCGTCGTCTGGGCACTGTCAGGCGGCAAGAAAGAAGAGGAGGTGACGTTTGAGAGTGCCAAGGTGGAACGTCAGAATATTCACACCACCATTACCGCCACGGGAACCATCGAACCCGTGACATCGGTGACGGTAGGTACACAGGTGTCAGGTATCGTGTCGAAGCTGTATGTAGACTACAACAGCGTGGTGAAGAAGGGACAGGTCATTGCTGAGCTGGACCGCACCAACCTGACCAGTGAGCTGAACCGTGCCAAGGCCGAGCTGACATCGGCACAGAGCACGCTGAGCTACGAGACAGCCAACTTCCAGCGCTACCAGACGCTGTTTAACAAGGGACTGGTGAGCGCCAACGACTACGAGAGTGCAAAGCTGAGCTACGAGAAGGCTCGCCAGACTGTGAACTCTGCCCGTGAGAGCGTGCAGAAGGCACAGACCAACCTGGGCTACGCTACCATCACCTCGCCAATCGACGGTGTGGTACTGTCGAAGTCGGTAGAGGAAGGTCAAACCGTTGCCGCCTCATTCAACACCCCTGAGCTGTTCAACATTGCACAGGACTTGACAGACATGCGCGTGATTGCCAACATCGACGAGGCTGACATCGGCGGCGTGAAGGAAGGTCAGCGCGTGACATTCACCGTCGACGCCTTCCCCGACGATAAGTTCGAGGGTACCGTGACACAGGTGCGCCAGGAGGCTACCACCACCAGTAATGTGGTAACCTACGAGGTAGTAATCGGTGCGCCCAACAAGGACCTGAAGCTGAAGCCCGGACTGACCGCCAACGTGACCATCTACACCCTGGAAAAGAACGACGTGCTGGCAGTACCCTCTAAGGCCCTGCGCTTTATGCCCAACGAGGCTCTGCTGAAGAAGGGTGAGCAGATAGAGGACGTGGATGCTCCCCAGAAGGTGTGGACCATGGAGGGTAACACCTTCAAGGCACACAAGGTGGAGACCGGCATCACCAATGGCATGCTGACCGAGATTGTCAGTGGCATCAGCGAGGGTACCGAGGTGCTGGTAGACTTCAACATCAGCGGTGGCGAGACAGAACAGGCTGGCCAGCAGGCACAGAACCCGTTCATGCCAAGACCAAGAAACAATAACAGACAACAACAGCAAGGACAACAGCAAAGGAGGTAACAGACTCTCCCCCAGCCCCTCCCTGTGAGGGGCTGGGGGAGTAAATAGAGCATTATTTTAATTGCAAAGAATTATGAATGAAAGCGCAATAAAAACCACTAACACTCCATCTACTCCCCTCCCTAACAGGGAGGGGCCAGGGGGAGAGTCTCGAGTAGTTATTGAGCTACAGAACGTGAAGAGGTACTTTCAGGTTGGTAGCGAGACGGTGAAGGCGCTGAGGGGTGTCTCGTTCAAGATCTACGAGGGCGAGTTTGTCACCATTCAGGGTACGTCAGGCTCAGGAAAGTCGACGCTGCTGAACCAGTTGGGCTGTCTGGACACACCCACCAGTGGCGAGTACTTCCTGGACGGTATCTCGGTGCGCTCGATGTCGAAGACACAGCGTGCCCACCTGAGGAACAGAAAGATTGGCTTCGTGTTCCAGAACTACAACCTGCTGGCAAAGACCACAGCGGTAGAGAATGTGGAGCTGCCACTGATGTACAACTCGGAAGTATCGGCTGAGGAGCGCCACCAGCGTGCTATCAAGGCTCTGGAGGCAGTAGGCTTGGGCGACCGTCTGTACCACAAGTCGAACCAGATGTCGGGTGGACAGATGCAGCGTGTAGCCATTGCCCGTGCGCTGGTCAACGACCCTGCCGTACTGCTGGCCGACGAGGCTACGGGTAATCTCGATACGCGTACCTCTTTTGAGATGCTGGTGCTCTTCCAGGAGCTGCACCGTCAGGGTCACACCATTATCTTCGTGACCCACAACCCTGAGATTGCGGAATATGCCAGTCGCAACATCAATCTGCGCGACGGCAAAATCCGCGAGGATACCGTCAATCAGAATATCAAGTCGGCAGCAGAGGCGCTGGCTGCGCTGCCAAAACCAATAGACGATTAGGGAAGACTCTCCCCCAACCCCTTCTCCCACCTAAAGGTAGGAGTGTGGCACGCAATCCTGTGAGGGAGGGGAGTAGTCAGATATAATACAGAAGAGTGTCAAAGAAATAACAAATGTATAACAAATAAAAAAGAGTCCCTTAGTATCTACTCCCCTCCCTCACAGGGAGGGGTCGGGGGAGAGTCCAATATGAATTTAACAAACCTCTTTAAAATAAGCATTAGGGCCGTAGCCAACAACAAGATGAGGTCGTTCCTCTCTATGTTGGGTATCATTATCGGTGTGGCTGCCGTCATCATCATGATGTCGATAGGACAGGGCTCGAAGGAGAGCATCCGTGCCGAGTTGTCGACCATGGGTACCAACCTGCTGACCATTCGTCCCGGTGCAGATATGCGCGGTGGCGTGCGCCAAGACCCGTCAGCCATGCAGACGTTGAAGATGGCCGACTACGAGCGCATCATCCGCGAGAAGAAGTTCGTGACGAAGGTGTCGCCAGAGGTGACAGCGTCAGGACAGGTCATCTACGGTAACAACAATACCAACACGTCGATGTATGGCGAGTCGACAGAGTATCTCGACATCAAGCTGTGGAGCGTGGAAGAAGGAGACTGCTTCACCGACGAGGACATCAAGAAGGCCGCCAAGGTGTGCGTCATTGGTACCACCGTTGCCAAGGAGCTGTTTGGCAGTCACGACCCCGTTGGCAAGACCATCCGCTTCAAGTCTATACCGCTGCGCGTCATCGGTGTGCTGAAGTCGAAGGGCTACAACTCGTGGGGCATGGACCAAGATAACGTGATCATTGCGCCCTACACGACGGTCATGAAGCGTATCAATGCACAGACCTACTTCTCAAGCATTGTCTGCTCGGCCATCACCGAGGAGCTGAGCGATGCAGCCATTGAGGAGCTGACACAGATGCTGCGCGACAACCACAAACTCGGCAGTGATGCTGCCGATGACTTCACCATCCGTTCGCAGGCCGAGATGATGCAGACCATGTCGTCGACGATGGACACCGTGACCATCATCCTCGTGGTGGCTGCCGCCTTCTCGCTGTTGGTAGCCGGTATCGGCATCATGAACATCATGCTGGTGAGCGTCACCGAGCGTACCAAGGAGATTGGTCTGCGTATGGCCGTAGGTGCCACAGGCCCCGTCATCTCGCTGCAGTTCCTGATAGAATCGGTGCTGATCAGTGTGACGGGCGGACTATTGGGCGTCATTGTGGGCGTAGCCGCCAGCACCTTTGTATCATCGTTCGGTATGCCGTCGAGTGTACCGGCATGGTCCATCTACGTATCCTTCTTAGTATGTGTATTCATCGGTGTACTGTTCGGCTATATCCCCGCACAGAAAGCCGCCAACATGGACCCCATAGAAGCTATTCGCCATGAGTAAGTACAACTTTAAGATTTCCATTGACAAGAATCTGGCTGGTGCCTGCCACTTGACCCTCTGGGCCTATATGTTCCTGTCGCCACTGACCTATTGGAGAGGTATGAACATCAACTGGGTCCACTATATGATGACCTGCATGCAGCCGCTGCTGCTGATGGTGGTGTTCTATGCCAATTACCTGTATCTGGCACCGAAGTACTTCGTGGCCGGCAAGCACCGCTACGACCTGATTATCAATGTGGTGATGCTGTTCGGTCTGGGAACATTCCTGCACTACTGGATGGGCTGGACCAACGACATCTTCGCGCCCCAAGTGAGCTGGCGAAGTGAGGACTTAATAGGTTCCATAGCTTATATCATGAGAGACAGTCTGAATCTGGCCGTCTTCGCTGCAGGTGCTACCGCACTGGCACTGGCCCGTCGATGGGTCACTGCCGAGCAGAGTCTGAAAGAGTTGGAGGCCGCCCGTGCACAAGCTGAGCTGCGCAATCTGCGTAACCAGATTAACCCACACTTTCTGCTGAACACACTGAACAACATCTATGCGCTGACAGCCTTTGACACCGCCAAGGCTCAGGAGACCATTCAGGAACTATCGAAGATGCTGCGCCACATACTGTACGACTACCAGCAGCCCACCGTATCCATTACTGAAGAGATTGAATTCCTGGAGAACTACGTCAAGCTGATGCGAATCAGACTGCCCCAGTCGGTAGAAGTCACCTTCAACAACAATATCCAGTCAAGCAATGTGGAGGTAGCCCCCATGCTGTTCATCTCGCTGGTGGAGAATGCCTTCAAACACGGCATCAGTCCCACAGAACCCTCTTTTATACATATCAATATCACTGCCGACAATCGCCAGATCGTCTGCGACATCCAGAACTCGAACTACCCCAAGACGGCCAGCGACCATAGCGGTCACGGCATCGGACTGCAACAGGTAGAGAAACGACTGGAGCTGGCCTATCCAGATAACTACACCTGGAAACACGGCACTAAAGAAAACGACAAAATTTATTTTTCAACAATTACCATCCAATTATGATTATCAATTGCGCCATTATCGACGACGAGCCCTTAGCAGCAGGTCTGCTGAAGAGCTACGCTGAGAAGACACCATTCCTGAACCTCATCGGCACCTATGGCAGTGCTGTTGAAGCCATGAAAGAACTACGCAACAATCCCGTGCACCTGCTATTCCTTGACATACAGATGCCCGAACTCTCTGGTATTGAGTTTGCCAAGATTCTGCCCAAGGAGACGAAGATCATCTTCACCACTGCCTTCCAGCAGTATGCTGTCGAGGGTTACAAGGTGTCTGCGCTGGACTATCTGATGAAGCCTGTGAGCTATGAGGACTTCCTGAAGGCCTCTAACAAGGCACTCGACTGGTTCTGCATCACCCAGAAGAAGCAGACCTACGCTTCTGACCGCTTTATGTATGTGAAGAGCGACTACAAGCTGGTGCGTGTAGCCCTGGACGACATCCTCTACATTGAAGGTCTGAAGGACTATATCCGCATCTATCTGGCCGACGGACAGAAGATTATGAGTCTGATGAATATGAAGAAGATGGAGGACTACCTGCCCCGTCCCGAATTCCTACGTACCCACCGCTCGTACATTGTCCACATGTCGAAGGCAGAGGCCATTGAGCGCTTCCGCATCGTCTTTGGCGACCAGTATCTGCCCATCTCCGACAGCTACAAGGAAGATGTACAGCAGTATTTTGACTCCCATACACTGTCATAGGCGCTTCGCTAGTGAATAGTGAATAGTGAATAACGAATAGTGAAAAGTGATAATATGGACAAGAAAGGAAATGATATCCTACTGAAGAATGTGAGCCTACTCTCCAAACTCACGGAGCAGGAGGTGAGCATGATGCCTGCCACGGAGGCGCCACTACCCTCGGTGGAGATGGTGAAACAGATTGTGGCACTGGTGAAGAACATCATCTTCCCAGACTACTTCAACCAGCGACAGCCTGACGAGACGCTGCGCTCGTATAATATCGGTGTGCACATGCAGGAGCTGCACAGGTTGCTCATCAAGCAGATAGCCCACGGACTGCAATTTTGTGAAGATTGTAAGAATATGCGTACCAAGCAAGAGGTCTATGCCGAGGCTGAGCGACTGGCACTGGCGTTTATCGACACGTTGCCCGAGATGAAGCGTGTGCTCTATACCGACATCCAGGCTATGTTCGACAACGACCCTGCCGCGCCCAACTACGGTGAGGTCATCTTCTGCTACCCCGTGGTCAACGCCATGACGCACTATCGCATTGCCCACCGTCTGCACGAGTTGAAGGTACCCGTCATTCCACGTATCATTACCGAGCAGGCCCACTCCAAGACGGGTATCGATATCCATCCTGGTGCCACCATCGGCGAGTACTTCGCCATCGACCACGGCACGGGTGTCGTGATTGGTGAGACGTGTATCATTGGCAACCACGTCACGCTGTATCAGGGTGTCACACTGGGTGCCAAGAGCTTCAAGTATGATGCTGACGGCAACATGCTGAATGTACCTCGTCACCCGATTATCGAAGACTACGTGACGGTATATTCTAACGCTTCGATACTGGGTCGCATCACCATTGGCCACCACTCTACCATCGGTGGTAACATCTGGCTGACGCATAGCGTACCACCCAACTCACGCATCCTACAGTCGAAAGCTGTCGATGCCTCCTATGAAGGAGGGTTGGGGATATAAAGAAAAAAGAGGGCCAACGCCCTCTTTTTCCTTTATATATAGGCTCCTGCTATTTAGCGAAGCAGCCTGTGCTTGTAGCGTGGTATTCTGTGTCACCGGCTGCACGAGTCGTGCTGCGCGTCCAGTAGTTCCAGTTGAACATGCTATCGTAGTTGAGTGAGAAGTATGTCCGGCTGTCGCAGAATCCATCGTCCATCTCGCCACTGAAGTGGTAGTCGTCGAGCATGTAGTCGTAGATAACAACGTCAGTGTAGTCGCGATCGTAGTACTGTATGCGGATGTTACCTCTTACGATTTCCCATCTGAAGTCACAGTACCAGTAGTCTGACGGGCGACGAGCGTCGTAGTCAACTTCATAGCCCCAGCCACCGTATGCATTCTCGCGCTCGAAATAGAAAGCGGTGCGGTAAGTGTTACCTGTCAGGCCCCAGCGATCGTAATAGTAGTTATCTATATACCCTGTCCAAGTGCCTTCGAGGGTGCGAGCCTCCATGCGATCTTCCAAGTCAGCGTCACAGCTGGTCATTGTCAACATGGTCATCATTGCCATTGCGAGGAGAGTATAAAACTTTTTCATAGTCGTATATTTTAAAGAGTTCGACATTGTTGTTTTCTGTACTGCAAAGATAGAGCAATTATACATGCCAAACAAGGCAAAAAACCTATTTGTGGGTAGGAAAATACCTATAATCGCGTAGGGAAATAGGTATTTTACCCCAAAAACCACATTTTTTTGACAAAAAGTATTGTCGTTTCAAAAAAAATACGTATCTTTACCACATCAAAACAATAAAGATACGATTTCTTTTCCATTATTAATACTAACATTAATAAAAAGCGGCACGGTTGTGAAACCATTGCCGCTTTCCTTTTTATGCTGTTAGTCTTGATGTTTCTTACCGAATTCCGGGTCGACCTTGATGAATGCCGTAACGGCAAACGTGATCAGACAGAGGAACATGACGATGATAAAGAACGTGCGATAACCCAGCATATCCTTCATCCATCCAGACAGCATACCTGGCAGCATGAGTCCCAGATAAGAGATGGCGGTACAGAAGGCATAGTGAGATGTCTGGAAGTTGCCCTTCGAGAAGTAGAGCATATAGAGAGTCAGTGCCGTAAAGCCCAGACCATAGCCGAACTGCTCGATGAAGATGCACGAGCTGATCAGTATCAGATTGTCGGGCATGGCATAGCTCATATAGACATAGACGATGTCGGGCAGCGTGATGGCACACACCATCGGCCATAGCCAGCGTTTGAAACCGTCGCGACCTGCCAACAGTCCTCCTAAGATTCCTCCCAGCGTCAGTCCTATCACGCCAATGGTACCACTGGCCAGTCCGAACTCCTGTGGCGACAGTCCCAGGCCACCCGAGGAATGTGGTCGCATCAGGAAAGTTACGCTCATCTTTCCCAACAGGGCCTCTGGGAAGCGATAGAACAGCAGGAAGAGCATGGCGAAGAGCATCTCGCGGGGTGGCAACTTCTGGAAAAAGGTGCGGAACGCCGTGACAATGCCTGTGGCCACCTCGTGGGCGTTGGTCTCGTGGCGCTGGTCAGCCTGCGAACGAGGCATGATATAAGCATGATAGAGCCAGATGGCCAGGAAGAGTGCTGCCAGTCCGTAGAATACCAGACTCCACGTAAAGGCTTTCTGATTGCGGAACACCAGCTGCAGCATGCCTGCTACAGGGATGAGTACACCATTGCCGAAGATGACGGCCAGGCGGTAGAACGTGTTGCGGATGCCCACAAACCACACCTGCTGGTGGTCGTCGAGTTCGAGCATATAGTAGCCGTCGGCGGCAATGTCGTGCGTAGCACTGCTGAACGCCATGAGGAAGAAGAAACTCATGGTGCCCTGGAACCAGAACGGCGTATTCAGCGTAAAGGCGACACCCGCCAGCGACGAGCCCAGCAGCATCTGCATGGTCAGCACCCACCAGCGCTTGGTCTTATAGAGGTCTACAAACGGACTCCACAGGGGTTTGATGACCCATGGAAGTCCCAGCCAGCCGGTATACAGAGCGATATCGGTATCGCTCATGCCCAGCTGCATATACATCACTACTGCTACGGTCATGACGACCACGTTGGGCAGTCCTTCTCCTATATATAAGGTAGGAATCCACCACCAAGGATTTCTTCTTTGTTCCATGATTAATAGATCTTCTTGATTTCAGCGTTACGATAGTAGTGCAACAGGATCTCGTCGTAGCGATAGCCCTGCTGTCCCATGACGGCGGCACCAATCTGACAGAGTCCGACACCATGGCCCCAACCCTTACCATGCAAGCGGAAGCCCTTATCCGTCTTTTCCACATCGAAGGCAGAGCTGTAGAGGTGACTCTCGCTGAGTGCACGGCGTATCTCCAACTCCTTACCGATGGTGAAGGTCTTCTTCGTACCTACAATCTTCAGTTTCCAGATACGACCGCTCTTGCCTCGCTCCAGTGGGATGAGGTCGGTGATGGTGCCGAAGTCGTCCTTGAGCTTCTCATTGACGAGCTGAGAAAGCTCGTCCACACTATATTCTACCGTCCAGCGGTAGAAGTCGTTGGTCTCCAGGTCATAGTCGTTGAGCACCTGCGAGAGCACGGCCTTGTCGTGGGTATTGCAGAACGGGTCTTCCACACTGACCAGATAGGGCTTCGGCGTGTCTTCCCAGCAGTATTGGAACTCCTCGGTGACACCGCCACAGCACTTCGAGAAGCGGGCATCGCAGATGTCGTCGCCATTGCACAGTATCTGACCGCGTGTAGCCTTCAGCGCCTGTTCGACAGCCTTGCTGGTCTGCTTGGTAATACCCTGATAGCGCTGACAGTGGTCGTCGGCACAGACATCGAAGATGGTATGGTCTTCGCGGTCGTACCAGCGTATCAGCTCGTCGTCCTTCTTGATAAACGAGAAGAAGCCGTTCTTCTGTTCCTTGTTCTCCTCACGGCGCTTCATCTGTGCCAACAGCCACGAGCGACTGATCACAGCATGGGCCTTCAGCAGTTCCAGACCTGCCGTAGCCTTCATCTCGCTGCTGATGACCGAGGCCAGATAGCTCTCTACCGGCAGTTCGTTGATGGCGGTAATCTTGTCCGACTCTACCACCAGGCGCAGCGTACCTAAGAACACCTGTGTCTCCTTGCGCTCCCAGTGGAAGTTGACGCCAATGGTCACGTCATACAGTGAGAACGACGACTGCGCCGACTGGGGCGTGAAGGTCAGCGAGCGATACTGGTTGCCATTCCACAGGATGCCACCCTCCGAGAACTCTACCGTCTGGTCACCCTGGATGACCTCACCCTTGGCGACATAGGCACCATTCAGCGAGAAGTGAATCTTCTGAGCACTAACGATACCCACCTTCACGGAAGGCTCCTCGCCCTTGGCTTTCTTCTGACTGCCTGACGACCAGTTCTTGACGGCCACCACGACCTGCTCCACCTGTTCAGGAGCAAGGGTCAACTCACGGTAGATATCGAGAATCAGCTCGGGTGTCAGTCGACGGAAGTCTTGCTCACGGGGTGTGATAATCAGTCCACCCATGTCCACTGCTCCCGGACTGATGATATACTGTGCATCACCCTCGGCAGTATAGCAGGTGGGACGGTGCTTGCGACGTGGCAGCACGACACTCACCAGACCGTTCTCCGTAGTCCATGCAATGATGTTCATCATCGGTTCGCTATTATCCGCTGAGGGAGGCAGACACTTGTAGAGGCGCTTAAACAGTTGCTCGCCCGTTTCTACGTCGTGAGTCTTGATGACAAAGGCAGTGGCAGGATAGTCGGCCAACAGCCAGATGCCATCGTCGTCGCTGGTCTTGACGACCTCTGTCAGGTTGCGACTCAGACGCGCCCACGAGCGTTGCAAGGGCAGGATGCCCGTGCTGACGGCCTGCAGATGGGCATGGTCGGGAGCCGAGGCGCCACAGTGGGGTCCATTATATAATAAGGTGAGGTCGCTATTGCGCTGAGCCAGCTGCAACAGTTCACCATACATTGGCAGGATGCGCTGTGAACGGTGACGCAAGGTAGGAATAGTAAGATGAACGGGCAGAATCGGGAAGGGGTTGACCAGCAACTCATACAGTCCATCAACCCTGCGGTGCATCTGCTCCTTCGGACGGTTCTTGGCACACAGGAAACAGGGACGCTCGGCAATCGACTTGGCGTCAATCTTGGCACCCGTCGAAGCAATGCGGGCAGGATTCCACTGGGCCATCATGGTAAAGGTGTCGGCCACCAACTCACGGGTCTCCACACGCTCCAGGTCACGATAGCGCTGGCGTACCTCCTCCCAAACCTGTAGCTGGCGATTGAAGAAGCGCATCAATGCTGATTCGCTCAGCACGTCATCAGCGCCACGGTTCATCTGCTGACGGGCATGTAGCTCCATGGTGCGCAGACGGTCCTTGTAGAGGTTGTTGGCATTGACCTTCTCTACCGAGAGGGCTGCATCAGAGTTGCCACCCCAGCGACGGCAGAGGTACAGCTCTGTGAAGATGCGACCAATACGATAGCGGCGCGAGAACATCAAGCCCAAGGCGTAGTCCTCACCATACGACGTGTTGGGGAACTGCACCTGGCGCAGCAAGGGGGTAAAGAAGGCACGCGGTGCGCCTAAGCCATTGATGCGCAGGGCATTATTAGGACCGTTCTCGTCAGTCCACTCTGCATGGTCGATGAGTCCTGGCGGCAGCGTGTTCAATTCGAAGTCACACATGCGATAGGAGCCAATCACCATGGCGGCCTTCTGTTCGTAGAAGGCGTTGACCACCGTCTGCAGCGTCTTGGGCGATGAGTATAGGTCGTCGCTATCCAACTGCACGGCAAAGCGTCCGCAGAAAGGACTGTTGATGGCCTCGTTCCAGCAACCGCCAATGCCGAGGTCGGTGCGCTGAGGGACGATGACATGCAGTTTGTTGTCGTGGCACGACAGCAAGCTGGTCAGAATCTCGGAGGTGCCGTCGGTAGAGTGGTTGTCGACCACGATGACGTTATATTTAAAGGTAGCCTTCTGCGAGAGTGCGCTCTCTACGGCATCCTTGATGGTTTTCTCTCTGTTGAAGACGGGGATGACGACCGAGGCCTCCACCTCAAACTCCTGTTCAGCAAAATCCACCTCGTTGTACAGACTGGTGTCTACCAGGGCGTTGACGGCCTTCAGATGGGCGGTGCAAGCCTGTTCCATCTCTATCTGTACCTCGCGGTTGCGCGGATTGACATAGTCAAACTGCTTCTCGCCAGAGGCTCGCAGGTCACGTTCCTCCTCCGTATAGAGATACTCGTTCAGGTGCAACAGACGACCCTCACGACTCAAGAACAGGCGCAGGTCATACAGGGCGGCATACTGATAGTCGTGGTCCTGATCGCTCGCAGCATACTGATGCAACAGCGACGTGCGTACCAGCCACACACTGCCGAAGTCGAAGTCGTCGCGCAGGGCACCCTCTTGGTAGTCGATGACGGGATGTGCCTTACGGACGCCCTGTTCCATGGTATAGCGGTCGCTATAGACCATCGCTGCCTCGGTATCGCCAGCCACCAGCATCATTCGCTCCAGTGCTGACTCGCCCAACTGCAGGGCAAAGGGTTTCAGACACAACAGGGCGTATGTTGCCACGGCATGTTCAGCCAACAGCGCCACAAAGCTGCTGCCCGACAGGTTGTCCGTCACCAGTAGCGTACTGTCTTGCGGTGCCTCCATCTGGGCAGCCAGTTCTTTATTGACCAATAGGAAGATGTGCCTAACCACTCTGCTGCGACGTAGCTGTTCGATGACAGGCTTGACGTCGTCCATCGACTGACAGGCTATAAAGCAATCTGTTTTCTGTTTCATGGATTCTGCTTGTTTTGTCTATATTCATGTGCAAAGATACATAATTAAATTAAGAATTAAGAGGAAAAGCTTATTTTTCTTTGGTATTTCGCTCGATTTGCACTACCTTTGTACCCATGAATCCACAAAAGAAAAGACTTTTGGGACTTGCTCCGGCAGAGTTGAAGGCTCTTGTCGTGGGTTTAGGTATGCCTGCTTTCACCGCAAAGCAGGTGGCCCAGTGGTTGTATGTGAAGCACGTGAAGAGTATCGACGAGATGACTAATCTCTCGAAGCAGAACCGCCAGTTGCTGGCTGAGCACTACGAGGTGGGCGCCATGGCACCCATCGACTGTCAGCGCTCTAAGGACGGCACCATCAAGTACCTGTTTCCGGTTCTCACCGCTGACTCCTCTCCGCTCACCCCTCACCCCTCACCCCTCACCTCTAAATTCGTCGAGACCGTCTTCATTCCCGACCACGACCGTGCCACGCTGTGCGTATCGTGTCAGGTGGGCTGTAAGATGAACTGTCTGTTCTGTCAGACGGGCAAGCAGGGATGGCATGGCAACCTGACTGCTGCCGACATCCTGAACCAGATCTACGCACTGCCCGAGGTGGACCAGCTGACGAATATCGTCTTTATGGGACAGGGTGAGCCTATGGACAACCTGGATGCCGTGCTGCGTGTATGCGATATCATGACGGCCGACTGGGGTTGGCAGTGGAGTCCGAAGCGCATCACCGTCAGCAGTGTCGGTGTTCGCAACAAGCTGAAGCGATTCCTCGACGAGAGTCCCTGTCATGTGGCCATCTCTATGCACTCGCCACTCCACGAACAGCGTCTGCAGCTGATGCCTGCCGAGAAGGCCATGCCACTGGAGGAGACCGTCGCGCTGCTGAAGCAGTACGACTTCACCCACCAGCGCCGCTGCTCGTTCGAATACATCTGCTTTGGCGGTCTCAACGACTCGCCGATGTATGCCCGCGAGATTCTGCGCCTACTGGAAGGACTGGAGTGTCGTGTCAACCTCATCCGCTTCCACGAGATACCCAATGTGGACCTGCCCGCCTCCGACGAGAAGCGCATGGAGGCGCTGCGCGACTATCTCACCGCTCACGGTGTCACGACGACCATCCGAGCCTCGCGCGGCCAGGACATCTTTGCCGCCTGCGGTCTGCTTAGCACGGCGAAGCAATCCCAGCAATCCCAGGAGTCCCATTAACCCCATTAGACCCATCATAACCTAAAAATATATGGAACAAGAAAAGAAAATCCGCGTGGCTATCACGCAAGGAGATACCAACGGCGTCGGTTACGAGGTGATACTGAAGGTCTTCCAAGACTCAGCCATCCTCGAACTTTGCACACCGATCATCTATGGCTCGCCCAAGATTGCGGCGTACCACAAAAAGATACTCAACATCGAGACACCCTTTAACATCATCAACAAAGCCGAGGATGCTCGCGACGGTCGCGTCAACCTGTTAGCATGTCATGACGACGAGACCAAGGTGGAACTGGGACAGCCTACCACAGAGGCCGGACAGGCTGCCTTCTGTGCACTCGACCGTGCCATGACCGACTACCGCAAAGGACTATACGACGTGCTGGTGACGGCACCTATCAACAAGGCGACCATCCAGAACCCCGGTTTCCAGTTTCATGGACATACGGAGTATATCGAGACCAGTCTAGGCGAAGGCAAGAAGGCCCTGATGATACTGATGAACGACGTGCTGCGTGTAGCACTCGTCACCACTCATCTGCCCATCAAGGACATTGCCAAGGCCATCACCAAGGAGGCCATCATCGAGAAGGCCACCATCTTCCACCAGTCGCTGCGCCGCGACTTCCGAATCTCGTGTCCACGCATCGCTGTACTGTCGCTGAACCCACATGCTGGCGACAACGGACTGCTGGGTGCTGAGGAGAAAGAGATTATCCAGCCGGCTATCGAACAGCTGGCGGAGAACGGCATTCAGGCCTTTGGCCCCTACCCTGCCGATGGTTTCTTCGGTTCTGGCAACTTCAACTACTTCGATGGTGTGCTGGCCATGTATCACGACCAGGGACTGGCACCTTTCAAGACCATCGCCTTGGACAATGGTGTCAACTACACCGCTGGTCTGCCCATCGTGCGCACTTCGCCCGATCATGGTACTGCCTACGACATTGCCGGCCAAGGAAAGGCCGACGAGAACTCGTTGCGCCAGGCTATCTATACAGCCATTGACGTATTCCGCAATCGCAAGAACTATGACGAGCCGCTGCAGAACCCGCTGCCCAAGCTGTTCCACGAGAAGCGTGAGGACGGCAACAGAGCACGTTTTGCACAGCCACGTCCCAAAGATATGTTCAAAAAAGAGAAGTCTGACAAACCCGAAACTGACACAGAAAGTTAAATTTCTGCCAAAGTATGCCATAATGTCAGATTTTCTTTGTACCTTTGTCCGCTAAAATGAAAACAACTGAGTTACAGAGCATCAAACAGCGCTACAACATCGTAGGAAACTGCGAAGCATTGAACCGCGCACTCGACGTCGCACTACAGGTGGCGCCGACTGATCTCAGTGTACTCATCGTTGGCGAGAGCGGTGTCGGTAAGGAGATTATTCCGCGTGTCATTCACGACAACTCACCACGTCGTCGCGAGAAATATTTCGCCATCAACTGCGGCTCTATCCCTGAGGGTACCATCGACTCTGAGCTCTTCGGACATGTGAAGGGTTCATTTACCGGTGCCATCAACGACTCGCCAGGTTACTTCGGTGTAGCCAACAAGGGCACGCTGTTCCTCGACGAGGTGGGCGAACTGCCCATGGCCACCCAGGCACGTCTGTTGCGCGTCCTGGAAAATGGCGAATACATCCCCGTAGGTGCTACAGAGGTTCGTAAGACCGATGTGCGCATCGTAGCAGCCACCAATGTCAACATCCGACAGGCTATCAGCGAGGGACGTTTCCGCGAAGACCTCTACTATCGTCTGAATCAGGTACCCGTACAGATGCCCCCACTGCGTGAGCGTGGTGAGGACATCGTCCTGCTGTTCCGCCTCTTTGCCATGCAGATGGCAGAGAAGTATCGTATGGACAAAGTAGTGCTGACCGACGAGGCTAAGCGACTGCTCATGCACTACAAGTGGCCTGGCAATGTGCGCCAGTTGAAGAATATCACTGAGCAGATCAGCATTCTCAGCACCGACCGACAGATTACAGCCGAAATACTGTCACGCTTCATTCCGCAGGACCAGGAGACCACGCAGTTGGCCACCATCCACAGCGAGGGCGAACACTCGTTCGAGAACGAGCGCGAGATACTCTATAAGATTCTCTTCGAACTGCGCAGCAATGTCAACGACATGCGCCGCGAGATGAGCACGCTGAAGAAGCAGATGGAGGATGTGAAGGGTGCCACGCCCGCTCAGGCGCCACAGTTCCAGAGCACCCAGCTGGCTCCCATCCAGCCCATCCAACCCATTCACCCCATCAACAGCCCATCTCTCGAAGATGCTGTTGCTGAGGAGTACGTTGAGCCCGAGATGGAGAGTCTGAACCTCAACGACCTCAGTCGTCAGATGTTGGAGAAGGCTTTGGAGCGCAATGGCGGCAATCGCAAGAAGGCGGCCTCAGAGTTAGGCATCAGCGACCGTACCCTTTATCGTAGACTGAAACAATATGGATTGGACAAGTAAGATGCATATCACCCTCTGCCTCGTAGCGCTGACGCTACTAACGGCTTGCTCCGTGAGCTATAAGTTCAACGGTGCCAGCATCGACTATTCCAAGACCAAGACCATACAGATTACTGAATTTCCCCTCCGCTCCAGCTATGTATGGGGTCCCATGGCTCCCATGTTCAACAACCAGCTGAGAGACCAGTTTGCCGCTCACACCCGCCTCGTACAGGTGAAGCGCAATGGCGATCTGAAGATTGAGGGCGAGATTACGCAATACCAGCAGCGCAACAAGTCGGTCAGCGCAGAGGGCTATTCAGCACAGACTGAGCTCTCCATGACCGTCAATGTACGCTTTACCAATACTGTGAACCACTCGGAAGACTTCGAACGCACCTTTACAGCTACGCAGTCCTACGAGACCACCCGCACACTCAACGAGGTGCAGGAGGAGCTCGTCACACAGATGTGCAAAGACCTCTGCGACCAGATCTTCAATGCCACGGTGGCGAACTGGTAAGCGCTACGCTAGTGAATAGTGAATTGAGAATTGAGAATTGAGAATTGAGAGATATGGAACTGACGGAGCTTATCAACCATCCTGAACGACTCGACCGCGACACGCTGTACGAGCTGCGTTCTATGCTGGCACTGAATCCGTATTTCCAGACGGCTCGACTGCTCATGCTGCAGAACCTCTATCTGCTCCATGATTCCACGTTCGACGAGGAGCTGCGCCGTGCCGCCCTCTATATCACCGACCGCAAGGTCATATTCAACATGGTCGAGGCAGCCCACTACCAGCTGCGCAAGCAACAGAAGGCTAACGGTCAAGAGCAGACGGTCAACGGTCCAGCCAATCGCACCATCGACCTCATCGACAACTTCCTCGATTCCATCCCCAACGACGAGGAGCCTAAGGAGAAAAAACGTCGACCCACACCAGCTGATGCTGCTATCGACTATGTAGCCTATCTGCTGGAGACAGAAAACGACAACGAGCAGGACGACGCGCCACAGATGAAGGGACAAGACCTCATCGACACCTTCCTGCAGCAAGAACAGGGACGCATCACACTGAGCGACCTGCCCGAAGAAGACAATGCCGACCAACAGCAAGACGATGGCGAGGACAACAACGACGAGGAGTACTTCACCGAGACGCTGGCACGCATCTATATCAAGCAAGGCCGTTATCAGAAGGCACTCGATATCATCAGTCGACTCAGCAGCAAGTATCCGCAGAAGAATGCCTACTTTGCCGACCAGATCAGATTCTTAGAGAAACTTATCATAAACAGCAATACAAAATTAAAAAATTAAATAATTTAAAAAATCAAAGATTATGTACACATTATTCGTAATTCTTATCGTTGTAGCAGCCATACTGATGATCGGTATCGTGCTGATTCAAGAGTCAAAGGGTGGCGGTCTGTCATCAAGTTTCGCAGGTTACAACCAGGTAGCTGGTGTTCGTAAGACCACCGACTTCATCGAGAAGGCTACATGGGCACTGGCCGCTGCTATGGTAGCTATCAGCATCATCTGCGCATGGGTTGCACCTACTGCCAGCACTGACGCTTCAGTTATGGAGAACATCGAGAACCCCGTAACCAATCCTAACAACCTGCCTGGTTTCGGCGCTAGCCAGACCAAGGACGCTGCTGCTCCCGCTGCTGAGGCACCCGCTACAGAGGCTCCTGCCGCTGAGGCTCCCGCAGCACCTGCTCAGCCTGCAAACTAAAGATTTTTAGAAAAAAGTACGGGAATAATTTGGTCAATCCAAATTTTTCCTGTACCTTTGCACCCGCTTAACCGACATGGTGCCCGTAGTTCAGTTGGTTAGAGCGTCAGATTGTGGTTCTGAATGTCGTGGGTTCGAGTCCCACCGGGCACCCCAAAGAGTTTAAAACTCGCATAGGTCCTCGTAAGTAAACAACTTACGGGGACTTTCTTTTTCACCTCTGTTTTTGAAATTTTTCAACGTTGGGTGGACATATTGCAAAAAAGATTAGAAAAAAGTACGTAGTTTCATGAAAAAGTAGTACTTTTGCATCGTGGTTCTGAAAAGAGTCGCCCGTAAAGGTGCACTTAGCTGTGCTTAATTGGGAATGTGAGTGAGAATCTCCGACTGTCCCGCAGCAGTGAACTCCGTTATGGCTTCCAGACAACAAAGCCATTGTCCGTTTGGGCGAGAAGGCGTCTGGGAGTGGAGGAAAGTCTGAAGACCAGCCTTTGTCGGTAACATGCCAAACGACCCTCGATGTAAGGGCGTGCGGCGAAACTAACTTTTTCGTGGAATAATGATCTACATTTTCATTGTAGCTCTTGAGTTTGTGCTAGCCTTCACTGGTGTCGGCATGCTCATCAGATACTACAACCACAAGTGACGGGGCAGCGAGAGCTGTTAAGCTCTTTGCATATTTATAGATTATTTGTAACGAAAGGTAGCAAAAAAATGTGTTTAAGACTGTCAGACTGACAAAAGCCCGATGCACAGGGCATTTGCAGTCTGTTGACAGTCTTTTAGAGACTGACAAGACTGACAACATTTGCTCCCGATATTAGCTGTATTTTTGCGCATATCAGCAGAATTATCTAGACAATCTGTTCTGTTAGAATTTAAGGTCGGTGGGCTGTCAGTCTCCTGTCAGTCTTGACAGTCTCCAAAAAGACTGCAAACCCTTTATACATCGGCGTTTTGTCAGTCTGTCAGTCTTCAGGTCCAAATTAGAAATAATTGAGAAAATAACGTATTATTTTGCCATTTATTCAGCTATTTAAACCCATAGCCTTATGCTAATCATTTTTTCTGGAATCTTTCACCAACGAAGCCCTGGCCCACATCTCCAGAAATGAGGTCAAAATGCTGAAATACCGGTGGTGTTGGAGACAAATCATAATAGTCCATCTCTGCTATTGGCAGACAAAAGTATTCCATCTGGTCATAGCTCATCATCATCCACATTAAAGTTCACCATCCCTGAACACCGAACAGAGATATTACCTTCATAGGCCAGTATTTCAACATTGGGATTCTGGCGTAACTCCCGATAGACTGCCTTTTGGGCAGAAGTGGCAAAGTAGAGCACATGCCCTTCCTGCTTCATAATCTGAAAGATGCGTAACTTTGGCAGATTGCCCTCGCTGGTTGCAAGGGCAATCTCTTTGTGGTCTTTCAGAAACTGAATAGCTTTGTCGAACATATCGCTTACCATTTCAGTTCTTCTTGCAGGATAGTTCCATCGGTCATGGGGCTGTCAGCCTCAGTGAAGGCATTAGCCTTGTACTGGATGCAGAGCATAGTCAGGTTCTCGCTGCCTGTGTTCTTCAGCGCACGCTTACCATCGGGAGCCACGCGGATGATGGTGCCCTCGCTGACAGGGAAGATCTCACCATCCACCTGATACTGGCCTTCGCCCTTCAGGATAATGTAAAGTTCCTCGTGAGTCTTGTGGGTGTGCAGGAAACCGCTGTCCTGACCAGGAACGAGTGTCTGGAAGCTCAGTTCGCTGCCTGTAGCGCCTACGGCCTGACCTGCGAACACCTTACCTTGAATGGTTACATTGGGACCCATCGGAAGCACGTGCTCGATAATCTCACTCATCTTACCTACGCTTACTGCGCTGTAATTCTTACCACTCTTAATTGTCTCAATCTGTTTCATAATTCTTATTCGT